>CAWEMY010000004.1:0-326821 GCA_963810305.1 uncultured Acidobacteriota bacterium | reverse complement strand
TGATCTCCTGCCCACCCGGTAGCGGCTTGTTGATGGTGGTGGCCGCGGCGTGGTCGCGCACGAAACTGTGAAGGCTGTCATAGCTGAGCAGCCCGCGGATCATCGGGAAGAAGGAGCTCTTGACATAGTTGTGGCGGATGTCCAGGCCGGCCTTCAGCAGATGGTCGCCGCGCAGGTAGGTCAGATTGTTCTGGATCTGGTAGAGATCGTTGTCGCCGAAATTCGGCAGGTTGGCGGCCAGACCGATCGCGGTCCGGCTGTTGGCGGCGGCGAACCCGACCATGTTCAACTCGGCGATCTCGAGCGAGGGGATTTCCTCCGACGCGGGATCCTGCGCGCTCCTGAACGTGCCCCGGTGCGACCACGCGACTCGGAACTCGTTCGAGAGGCTCTTGCCGAGCACGCTGTTCATCCACGTGTTCAGCGAATGCTCATTCGACGTGTTGACGGTCGTCAGCCCCGGCGGCGTCACCTGTCCGGTACCCGAATTCTCCGGTGTGCGTCCGAGCAGGTACCTCGAGGTGATCGTATGGCGGCTGGAAAGCACGTGGTCCACCCGGCCGATCGCCTGATCGTTGTTGAAGACGATGGACGAGGAGCCGGTGAGGTCACCGAGCGGCACGGTATAGGTCTGCCCGCCGAGCTCGAACGACGCGCTCTTGCCGTTCGACGTTCCGGCCGGGACGAACCTGAGCAGCGCCGCGATCTGGGGACGGCCGGCGGCGACCGACTGCAGCACTGCGCGCCCGGAGTCGGTCGGCGCGCCGGTGAGCGTGAAGCCGGAGCCGAGCTGACGATCCGTCCATCGCTGGTACGACCCGAAGAAGAACGTTCGGTCCCGAAACACCGGTCCACCGAGGGTGCCGCCGTACTGATTCTCTTCCTGGAAGGGAGCGGAGGCGAACTTCGCGGCCTTGTCGAGATTGGTCCGACTGTTCAGCGATTGGTCGTTGTGGAACCAGAACGCCGACCCCCTGAAGCTGTTGCTGCCGCTCTTGGTCACCGCGCTGACGACGGCTCCGGCGGCGCGCCCGAACTCGGCGGCGAACTGATTCGTGATCAGCCGGACCTCCTGGATGATGTCGGTGTTGTTGATCGGCTGCTGCTGTCCGGTGTTCCCGGGATGGTTGCTGTCCTGCCCGTCGATCGTGAAGTTGTTCGAGCGGACCCGCATGCCGTTCGAGGAAAAGTTCGTTCCGAAGGCGAAACGTAGCTGGCCGCTGCCGAGCGCGCTGACGCCAGGGGCGGAAAGCACGAGGGCGAACACGTCGCGGAACGTTTCACCCTGCACCGGCAGCTCGGCGACCCTCGTCGTATCGAACCGGACGCCCACTTCTGGCGTCGTCCTGTTGATCAGGGGGGCGTCGGCGCGCACTTCGATGCTCTCAGTCAATCCTGCCCGCTGGAGCTGGACGTCCACCACGGCGTCCTGATTGAGCGAGAGGGTGATCCCGGAACGCACGTATTTCGAGAAGCCGCCCCTCTCGATCGTCAGCTCGTACTCTCCCACCGGAACGTTGAGGAACCGATAGAAACCATTCTTCTCGCTGACCGCCCGTCGGACTGCGTTCGTCGCGACATTCCGGATTGTCACGCGTAGCGCCGGGCACCACGGCCTCCTGCTCGTCGCTGACAGTTCCCTGGATTGTGCCGGTCGTGGACTGTGCGGCCAGGCGGGGTGGAAAGGCAAGACACGCGAGCATCGCCAGCACGCCCACGCACGAGCCGTGTCTCTTCACGGCCCTTCTTCCACTCCCAGGGGGTATGACCAGGTTCACGATGTGTTGCCCGCAGTATAGGGCAGCCTCCCCGGGAGCGTCTCTCGGTTTCGTCGACATGAGCAAGTTTCCTCCCGCTTCTCGCGTTCCCTAGTACTGCCGCACTCCGGGAGGGGCCAAATCTCGAATCACCGCCTCTTCATAGGGACCATTGAGTCACTGGGCGGAGTCCAGACGAATTGGAGGCACATCCATGAAGCGACGACTCGCCGCCGGCGCGATGATTCTCGCCCTTGTTCTCAATGGTTGCGCGGACGGAAACAATCCAGTGTCTCCGCCACCCGCGCCGGCCCCGCAGCCGCCCGCACCACCCGTACCGCCTCCACCGCCCGCCGGCGCGAGGATGGAGGGGACCATCAGCGTGACATCCCGACTGACGGCGACGGGTGGCTACGAGTACACCATGCAGGTCCATCTGACGGAGCACGCCGGCGTGGCGGTCACTGTCACGAAACTCGAGTTGTACAACGATGACGGTTGGGGCGGGTGGGTCACGGCTTCTGGACCGGAGGCTTGGATCGGCGACGAGAATCGAATGGCTGCACATGGCACGCTGACGTCCAAGCCGCTGAAGATCAGTGACGAGTCGCCATACGGCTACGCGCAGCATGCAGAGGCGAGCATTACGTACTCCGACGGCACTGCCCCAAGTCGCGTTCTATACGCCGGGGCCGCCATGCCGCCACAACCCGGACCACCCTCGGACGACAGGGTCGCGCTGAACGGCACGGTCAGCGACGGCAGGAACAACGAGAGGATTCCCGACGTGCTGGTGGAAGTGCTGAATGGGCCGGACGCCGGCCGGAGAACCACAACCGATCAGAACGGCGTGTTCACGCTGGCCGCCCTCAGAACAGGCAGATTCGAGATCGGGTTTTCGAGAAACGAGTATCAGTCCTCCCGACTGAGCATCTTCATCATCGTCGACAAGGTCATGGACTTCAAGTTGTGGAGGAAGTCTACTGCCGCGTCTCAGGTGCCAATATCCGACGCCAGAATCGCCTTCGTCTCCGGCACCAGCGCCGGCCAGGCCACAGCGACGGATGGCAATGGATATGTCGAGTTTACGGCCTCCCGGGAGATACCCGGCTCCGCGTCTCAGCCCCGCGATCAGGCGTTAACTAACTAACAAGAATCAGGAGACAAGACAATGACAATCAAAAGACTGGTATCTATGAAGAACTGCATCGCGGCGCTCGTCGTCGGATTGGCGGTCTCGCAAGCGACAGTTGCAGCTCAAGAGAGTTGTCCGACGGTGCGACCCGGGCCCGACTGGACGTGCGCGCACGGCGGTTGGTGGCCCCCAGGCATGCCTATTCCTGGATTGACGCCGACACCGCCGCCACCACCGTCCGACCTACAAGGTGTTTGGCGAGTGACGGTGACACCGCGCAATTGTGTGACAGGCGTTCCTATTCCGACAGCCGCATTTGAAGCCTTGTACACGTTTCACAACGACGGAACGATGTCGGCGTGGCTTCAGAATTCAACGATTACGATCACGCGCAGTCCCAATCACGGACTATGGAAGCGCGAAAACGGTTCGAGCGATTACTCGTTCAAATTCGTTCACCTGCGCTACAGCCTGACGACGGGCGTGTTCATTGGAAGACAGGAAGGCGGAGGAACCCTGGTCTTGGGCGAGAGTGGCGACGAGTTTACGACGGATGGTTCATCAGCGCTTTTCGATGCAACGGTAACCCGACGGGCACGAGTTGCTCCAATTCCGTCGGGACCAGGTTCAAGTTGGAACAGTGAACACCGACGCAGATTCATCGGTTGTTCGACGCGATCCGTACGATCGGAAGGAGTTTGCCCGGCTCATCGCGCAGTCTCCGGCGCTCAACCAGGATCTCCCAGGCTTTTGCGTTTCATTGGTCAGATTCCAGCCGCCAGAACCACGCCGGCGCCTTAGGGATGGGGCGCGAATTGGCACTCGATCGCAAGCGCAATTGCTGCGCCACATTGACGTCATAGGGGGAACAGGGAGGGGAACAGGGCTCAGTGCGGGGTGTTCCCCCTCCCCGCACGGGAGTTCAGCGCGCGGTCCGGCAGGCGCGAATGACCTGAAGCGCGATCAACGCTACGCGCCAACTTCAATCGCTACTGCGACTTGCTCACCGAGCGCGTCGGGCGGCGCTCTTTGCCGCCCGCCATGATTCGATGCCGTCGGCGCGGCGGTCAATAGCAGTACCGTGGCGTGAGCGACCAGCACTTTTGGGATGGATGCCGTCTCGTCCGCGACCAGAGCTGGTCGCTCACGCCACGCTTGCAGGTGCCAGTGCAGCCGCGCGTACCTGTGTCCGACTCGCGCGGTTTCTTGCTGTTTGATTCGCCCAGAATCGCCCTCATATGGCGCCGCATTTTCGCGACGGCAATCGCAACGACAAACAAATGGTAATCCGACGCAGTGATGGTGCGCTGATCACGGGGCCGTCGATGCGCGATCATGCGGTTGGCATTTCACGTCGTCAAGGCGCTCCGCTTTGCTCCGCCCGCGCCTAGCGCGGCTGACGGCCTTGACGACGCGAAAACGCCAACCTGATTTGGCATTTATCGACGGCCCCCGACGTGACCATTCGATCCTGTTGAAGGGCGCGCACGAAAAATGCGCTCGCGAACCCCTTGACGTGGGCCCTCGACGGCGCTATTGTCGAATCGTCTTCACCGGCTGCTGATTGCAGCCTGACTCGCATCGCCCGATGCGTGCCGGAACAAGTCGCCGATCACAGGTCGCGATTTGATCCTTTTCTCCTCTCATCCCCTGGTTGGCTCATTCGCGCGGTGACACGTCCGCGAATCGTGCAAACGATCCGGTTTTGCGCTGTGGCCCAAGGTCACAGCGCCAGACCCGGCGTCATGATTCGTTTTCGACCGGAGGTGTGCCGTGCAATTCACTGTCGACAACGGCGCCGGAAACTTGGGTGACGGGCGCGCGTTTCAGCGTCGCGCTCGCGAGTCGCTTCCTGTCCTGCTGACCGTCGACGAAGCAGCGGCGTTGTTGCGAACGACACGGCGCGCGATTTACGCGATGATCGGACGTCGCCAATTGCCGGGCGTCATCCGCATTCGTCGACGCGTGCTTGTTCCGCTCGGACGACCTGCTACACTGGCTGCACCAGAAGCGCGCGCCATCGCCGGAGGAGTAAACGGCGATGAGCATCACACTACGACCGTATCGAAGCGGTGGCTGGGAAGTGGACATCACGATCCGGCTTCCGGACGGCAGTCAATATCGAGAGCGGAAACGCGCGTCCCGCTTCTCGAAATCGGCGGCGCAGCGATGGGCGCAGGACCGCGAGCGGCACCTGCTGCAGCACGGTCCGCCGACGGCGACCAAGGAGGTGCCCACACTCGAAGCGTTCGCGCCGAGATTCGTCGACGGTCACGCACGGGCGAACCGTCACAAACCGAGCGGGATCGCCGGGGTCGAATCGATCTTGAAATGGCACTTGATTCCGACGCTCGGTCCCAAGCGTCTCGACGCGATCACGAATGAACAGGTGCAGCGGCTGAAACTGGCGCTGTCTGAGCGCGCCCCGAAAACCGTCAACAACGTGCTCACGGTGCTGAGCACGTTGCTGAAGAAGGCGGTCGAATGGGGCGAGCTCGAGCGGCTGCCGTGCGCGATCAAGTTGTTGCCCAATCCGAAGAAGACGATGGGGTTTCACGACTTCGATCAGTACGAGCGGTTGTTGAGCAGCGCGCGGAAGCGCGGAGCGGAGGCGTACCTGATGGTGTTGTTGGGCGGTGATGCGGGTCTGCGGCTGGGCGAGATCGTCGCGCTCGAATGGCGCGATATCGACCTGGCCGCGCGACGGCTCACCGTGCAGCGATCCGATTGGCGAGGTCACGTGACGCGTGCCGAAAGGTGGACGGTCCCGTCAGCTGCCGATGACGCAGCGACTGACCGCCGCCCTGAAGGCTCCCGGCATCTGCGATCGGAGCGGGTGTTGTGCCTGCCAGACGGCGCGCCGATCACGCGCGATCGTGTCATCAAGGCGGTGCGTGGGGCTCAGCGCGTGGCGGGTCTCGAGCAGGGCGTGCACATCCTGCGGCACACGTTCTGTTCACACCTGGCGATGAAGGGCGCACCGGCGCGCGCGATCCAGGAGTTGGCCGGCACGCGGACCTGTCGACGACGCAGCGCTACATGCACCTGAGTCCCGCGGCAACGGAAGACGCGATCCGGTTGCTCGATGGGCGACAATCCGGCCTCGAACCGCTCGAGAATTTTGGAGATATTCTGGACACGCGAGACGGCCGGCGACCGGAAGTACTTGCGAGGGAAGAAGTTGAGTGGAGCGGGCTACGGGGATCGAACCCGTCTAGCTGGCTTGGGAAGCCAGAGCATTACCACTATGCTAAGCCCGCATCTGACGAGACACGTCATTTTACACATGTCGAGCAGCCCTAAGGGCTGGACTCGATGCAGCGAACGGCTGGACTACGAACGAATGAACGCGAGCACTTCGTCGCGTTTCTGTTCCATCAACGCCGGCGTTGTCGCTTCGAGATTCAGACGGAGCATCGGCTCGGTGTTCGACGCGCGGACGTTGAAGTGCCAGTCGGGGAACTCCGCCGAGATTCCGTCGAGTGAGTAGACGCGGCCGTCGACGTATTTCGCCGACAGCGCATCGAGCTTCGCCGGGATCAGGCTCATGTCACTCAGCTTGGTGTTGATCTCACCGGAGATGAAGTACTTGGCACGAAGGGGCGCGAGCAGCTGGCTGAGCGTCTGCCCCTTGCGGGACATCAGCTCCAGGATCAGCAGCGCCGGGATGAACCCGTTGTCGGCGTAGAAATAGTCGCGGAAGTAGTAGTGTCCGGTGACCTCGCCGCCGAAGATCGCCCCCTCTTCACGCATCCGCTGCTTGAAAAAGGCATGGCCGACGCGGTTCATCAGCGCGGTCCCGCCGTACTTCGCCGCCGTGTCTTTCACCGCATAGCTGGCGCGAACGTCGTAGACAATCTTCGCCCCCGGATGCTTCAACAGTGCCGACTCACCGAGAAGCGCGGTGATGAAATCTCCAGCAACGAACTCGCCGTCGCCGTCGATGAAGAAGCAGCGGTCGGCATCGCCGTCCCACGCGATCCCGATGTCGGCCTTGTCTTTCTTCACGCGCTCGACGATGTCGCGACGATTTTCCTCGATGAGGGGATTGGCTTCGTGATTGGGAAAGGTGCCGTCCACCTCGAAGCACAGCCTCGTCGTTCTGCACGGCAACCGGTCGAAGAGCTTCGGCGCCACCATGCCGGCGATGCCGTTGCCGGCGTCGAGCACGACGTTGAACGGCTTGATGATCGACGGATCGATGAACGACATGACGCGGGCGATGTAATCGTCCACGACGTTCTTGGTGGTGACGCTGCCACGCTTTTGCGCCGGCGGCGGTAGCTTGTTCGCCGCGATCATGTCGCGGATGTCGCCGATCCCGGCATCGCCACTCAACGGAAACGCTTCGCGGCGCACCATCTTGATGCCGTTGTACTCCTTCGGGTTGTGGGACGCCGTGATCTGAACGCCGCCGTCATGACCGTCGCTGGCCACGGCGAAGTACATCATGTCCGTGCCCATCATTCCGTAGTCGACGACGTCGGCTCCCTGCGCAGTCGCTCCGTCGATGAACGCCGCGGCGAGCGACGGCGAGGATAGCCGCATGTCACGCGACACGGCGATTCGCTTCGCCCCAAGATAGCTGACGAAGCCACGCCCGATCAGACGCGCGGCGTCCTCGTTGATTTCGGATGGATAGAGCCCGCGAATGTCGTAGGCCTTGAAGATGTTGGGATTGATGCTCATACCTTGCTGTAATCGGTAAGGACTGTCTTGTCGCCGAGCACTGCCGGCGTGACCACCGAGACGCTGCGTCCGAGGTGGCAGTTGCGGCCGAGGATCGAACCGTGCACGGCGGCCTCCGGGCCGATCCAGCCGTTCGGCCAGATGATCGACCCGTCGATGATCGCTCCTTCTTCCACGTGGGTCTGGCGGCCGATGACCGAGTAGGGCATGATCCGCGCCCCGGCCTTCACCACCACCCCCTCGTCGATGAAGCAGGGTCCGTGCAGATCGACTCCGTCCTCGATCCTCGCGTCAGGCGCGATCCACGAGCCGCCCGCCGGGAGGCCGGCAAACGGCGGCGCGGCGTACCGGCCGTCCATGATGTCGCGATGCACCTGCAGGTATTTCGCCGGCGTGCCAATGTCGATCCAGTATCCGTTGTCGATGTAGGCCACGAAGGTCTCGTGGCGTTCGATCAGCGACGGGAAGTAGCTGCGCTCGATCGACCACGCGATGTCCTTCGGGATCCGTTCGAAAGTATCCGGCTCCAGCACGTAAATGCCGGCGTTGATCGTGTTGCAGGTGATCTCGTCGTCTCCGGGCTTCTCGAGAAAGCGCTGAATGTTGCCTCGGGGGTCCGTTTCGACCAGGCCGTAGGCGCGCGGATTGTCGACGGGCGAGAGAACGATCGTCGCCTTGGCCTTCCGCTCGCGGTGCAGTTTCAGCACGGCGTTCACGTCCACCTGGGTGAGCACGTCGCCGTTGAAGACGATCACTGATTCGGTGAGCTGATCCCCCGCGTAGCGGATCGCGCCGCCGGTGCCAAGGGGCATCGGCTCGACCACGTAGCGAATGCGGACGCCAAGGCCTTCGCCCTCCCCGAGGATCTCTTCGATCCTTCGCGGCTGGTAATTGAGGCTGAGAATGACCTCGTCAACCTCCGGCACCTGCCGGAGCTGATCGATCTGATAGTGGAGGAACGGCCGGTTGAAAATCGGTACGATCGGTTTCGGCGTGTGGACGGTGAGCGGGCGCAGGCGCGTGCCCCTGCCCCCGGCGAGAAGAATGGCCTTCATGTCAGCCCTTCATGATACTCCCCGGAATGCGGTACGCGGAATGCGGAATGCGCCGACCGAGCATGGCGTCCCACGGAGGTGAAGTAAAGTGACACAGGCCGCATGAATCTGCCGAATGCGCTCAGCCTCGCCCGCATCTTCCTGGTGCCGCTGCTCGTCGTCGTGCTGCTGACGAAATTCGAAGGCCGCCTGGTCCTGGGGGTCCGGAAGGAACTCGTCGGCGCCCTGATCTTCGCCGTGGCGTCGTTCACCGATTGGCTGGACGGCTACCTCGCCCGACGGCGCCATCAGGTGACGACGCTCGGGCAACTCCTCGATCCGGTCGCAGACAAACTGCTGGTGACGGCAGCCCTCGTGTCACTGGTGCAGATGGATGTGGCCCCGGCGTGGATGGTCGCGGTGATCCTGGGACGCGAATTTGCGGTGACCGTGCTGCGCGCCGTGGCCTGGGCCCGCGGCGTCGTGATCCCGGCCTCGCCGCTCGGCAAGGTGAAGATGGCGGCGCAGGTCACCGCGATCCTCGCGCTGATCCTGGGGCACGATCACCTTCAGGCGTTTTACGTGATCGGCAGGATCGCGTTGTGGGCCGCCGTCATCACCGCCGTGATATCCGCGATCGACTACTATCGCCGGTTCAACGGCGTGCTCTCGACCAGAGTCACTTCTAACCTCTAACCTCTAACCTCTAACTTCTAACCTCTAACAGCCCGTGGTGAAAGCGGTTTCTCGCGCGGCGACGAGCACGACGGCGTCGATGCGGGCGAGATCGGCGCGTGTGGGGGTCTCGAGGCCCGAGGCCTGCGCCAGCTTGGTCAAGAAGTCCTGATAGCTCTCCCCGGCGTCGCGACGAACGATGCTGCGCAGCGCGGCATTCGCCTCCAGCGTCGTCGCGTCAATCCCGACCGTCTTCCCTTTCACTAGGTCGGCGTCGGCCAGGCGCTGCAGCATCCAGGTGAAGACGGCCTCGTGCGTTTCCAGATCGATCAAGCGACGCGTGCGCGAGATTGTCGAGTGATCGGGCGGCGCTTCCGGCAGCACCACCCCGAGAAACTCGCGGAGCGCAAACGAGTCTGCCGCGCGCCACGCAATGGCGCGTTCAGCGTCCAAGCCCTCGAAGTACCCGATCAGCAGCAGACGGAAGTAGCGGCCGGGCGGCAGGCCAGGCCGGCCGATCTCGTCAGCGTAGAATCGCTGACACAGGGACTCGACGTATCCATCGAAGTCCGCGTCGTCGAGAATCTGATTCAGCCGCGTGTAGAACGGATGTGCGGCACTGCGCGGCAGGTCCTGCGACCAGAGACTCTCGACAAGGATTCAATGCTCCGACGCATTCTCTGGTTCGCAACGGTGTACACGCTCGTCATCATCGTGCACGAGACAGCCCATGCGCTGACCGCGTATGCGCTCGGTCTCGAAACGACGCTCTACCATTTCTGGGTGAACATCGATCCGGCGAACAGGGCTACTATCGCGGGACGTTCGGCGTACGGCGTCGCCGGTCCGGTGGCAAGTCTGCTGCTTGGCATCGCAGCCTGGCTCACCTATCGAAATCGAAGACTCCAGGGCTCGGCCGCCGCAATGCCCTTGCTGTATCTGGCCGCGTTCGGGATCAGTCACTTTTTCGGGAACCTCATGTCGGCGGCCTTCATCGGCGACTTCTCCAACGTGGCGAACTGGCTCGGTCTGCCGGGGAGCGCGCGCTACGCCCTAAGCCTCCTCGGAGCAATCGTCCTAACGGCGGTGATGTTCGTCGCGGGGCGCGAGCTGGCGCGATGGACACCACCGCGCGCAAGTCACGCGACGACGGCGCTCACGGCAGTGGTGCTGCCTGTGCTGATCGGAACGGCCGTGATCGTCCTGGTGAACCAGCCCGTTCCGATTGCGGGGTTCGCGATGGCCCGTGTAGGCGAGAGTGCATTCTGGCTGTTTGCTGCGGCCGGGGCCTTCACCGCCGCCCCTCCGTCAGCCCACGAGAGAGCAGACCTGCGACTGCGGTGGCAGGATACCGCGATCGCCGTGCTGGTTGTCGCAGCCGTCCGGATAATGTCCGTGGGAATCCCACTCCTGAGTCCGACGTGAATCGCGCCGTTACCCGATCTTGAACGAAGACTCAACGGAGCCGACGGGCGGGGGCTGGAGTATCCGAAGAGATCGCCCCCGTGGTGTCACCGAACTCAGTGTTTTGCCACGGGCTGCTAAGCTGCGCTGATTGGACTTGGCAGTTAGGAGTTAGAAGTTAGGAGTTAGAAGTTAACTCTTGTCTTTCTTCACTTCTTTGATCGTGCCGTTCTTGATCGCCTCGATCTGTCTCGCTGCCTCTTCCAGGAATTCGCTCTTCTCGAACTCTTTCACCAGCCGGTCGAGATACGGGAGCGCTTCAGCGGGGCGCTCGGCCTTGAGGAAGATCTGGGCCATATAGAAGTAGACCCCGTCCCGGTAGGTGAACTCGGGGTCGCTTTTCAGTAGCGACTGGAACCGGTCCAGCGCGCCGGGATACCACTTCTGGGTACGGTAGTAGAAGACGCCGACGCGGTACTCGTGCATGCTGAAGCGGTCCCGCGCCTCGCGGAGACGGGCGCGCACCTCCGGAAGCAGCTGGCTGTTGGGATATCGCTGGATGAAGGTCGTCAGCTCGACAATCGCCTCGTTCGTCTCGGTCTGGTCGCGTTCCGGTCCCCGCATCTGATAGAAGTGCGTCATCGCCAGCTTGTACTGCGCGTAGTCGGCCCGTTCATGCGTCGGGTAGAACGACAGAAACTCACGGAATTCGTTCAGCGCCAGAACGTTCGATTCAGCCGTGCGTTCGCCGAGGAAGGTGTCGGCGATGCCGAGCTTCGCGTCCGCCCGGTACGGACTCTGCGGATAGCTGTCGACGAGCTGGCGGAAGTATTCGCGCGCGGCGAGCCAGCGCTTGTCGTTGAGGGCGGACGTGCCGTTCTCGAACAGGAACTTGTCTGGCTCCAGCGCCCCGGAGGGAGGGCGTCTTGGGCGCACCCGAGCACGCCGCCAGAGCGACCAGCGCAACAAACACACACAGCCGCGCCAGAATCACGCGCGGGCAGGCACGGACGAGAGCCATCGATACTCCGCTTCAATTCCCTGTTCGAGCGTCACGCTCGGGGTAAATCCAAGATCCGAGCGCGCCAGCGACGTATCGGCATAGGTGTCGCGCATATCGCCCTTTTGCGCCGGCTCACGCCGGACCTCGAGGGGCTTGCCGGCCACTTGCCCGATGATCTCGATGACCCGGTTCATCGAGACACGGGAGCCGCCGCCAACGTTGTAGGCGCGGCCCGGCACACCACGCTCGCCGGCGGCAATGGTTGCGGCCACAGCGTCCGCGACGTAGGTGAAGTCGCGCGTCTGCTCGCCATCGCCGTAGAGCGTCACCGGTTCGCCGTCGAGTGAGGCCCGAATGAACCGGTGGAACGCCATGTCGGGTCGCTGGCGAGGGCCATACACCGTGAAATAGCGCAACGCAGCGGTCGGCAGCGCGTGATTCACGAAATACAGATAACAGAGTTGCTCGGCCGCCAGTTTCGTCACGCCGTACGGAGAAACCGGCTGCGGCAGCGCGTCCTCGCGCATCGGCAACGACACGTTGTCGCCATACAGCGAGGAGCTCGATGCATAGACGAACCGCTCGAGCGGTCGCCCGAGACACGCTTCGAGCAGTCTCTGTGTCGCATCGACGTTGTTGTCGGTGTAGGTCCGGAAGTCCCGCCCCCAACTCTTGCGAACGCCCGCCTGTGCCGCAAGATGAAAGACGTGCGTTCTGCCATCGAGAAGGCGGCCGAGATCGGCCTGCTGCAGGCTCGTCTCATGAAACTGAAATCGGGGCCGACCTCTGAGGCCGGCCAGGTTCGCCTCTTTGATCGCCCGCGGGTAGTAATCGGTGAACGCGTCGACGCCAGTGACTTCCCAGCCCCCGGCGAGCAGCGTCTCGGCGAGGTGCGACCCAATGAATCCCGCAACGCCAGTGACGAGCGCCTTCACGCGAACACCTCGCGGATACGATCCGGCAGCCGGCAGGGGCGTCCCTCCGGACTGACCGAGGCGTGGACCGTGCGGCCCGCGGCCGCGATGACGCCGTCGGCGTGCCGAACCACCGTGTAGTTGAACTGCATCCGAACTGGCGACAGCATCAATCCTTCCGTCCTCACCTCGATCTCGTCGTCGTATCGCGCCGGGCGCTGGTACTCACAGTGCGCCTCGATCACCGGCAGGATCACACCGGCTCCTTCCATTTCACGGTAACTCCATCCGAGCGACCGCAACAGGTCTGCTCGCGCCACCTCGAACCAGACAAGGTAATTGGCGTAATAGACCACGCCCATCTTGTCAGTCTCAGCGTACCGCACGCGCAGGTGTGTGACCGAGTTCGGCACGGTCAGCGGGTCCGCCGTCGCCTTGGGCTTCGCTCCTGGCTTTGGCGGGACAGGCCTGCCGCCGCCCGGATAGCGCGCGTGGCAGCTGCCGGATCAGGGGTGCCAAAAATCGCGTTCCCCGCCACCAGGATCGTGGCCCCGGCGGCGACCAGACGCGCCGCATTCGACGCGTCCACCCCGCCGTCCACCTCGATCGGTGCCGGATTGCCGGCGGCGTCCAGCAGCGCCCGAATCGCCTGAATCTTAGACTCGCTTCGGGGGATGAAGGTCTGCCCGCCAAACCCGGGGTTCACCGACATGACCAGGACATGATCGACATCTCCGGCAATCTCCTCGAGCGCCGAGACCGGCGTGGACGGGTTGATCGCGACGCCGGCCTTGGCACCAAGCGACTTGATGTACTGGATCGAGCGGTGCAGGTGCGGCAGGACCTCGACGTGTACCGACAGCATCGCGGCGCCGGCCCGGACGAACTCCTCGGCGAACCGGTCGGGATCCTCGATCATCAGGTGCACGTCGAGCGGCACCTTCGTCACTTTCTTGAGTGATCGCACGACCGGCGGACCGACGGTGAGATTCGGGACGAAGTGCCCGTCCATGACGTCGACGTGGATCAGATCCGCGCCTCCCGCTTCTGCGTCCGCGATCGCTTTGCCGAGCGCGGCGAAATCCGCGGCAAGTATTGAAGGGGCGATCAGCACGTCTCACCGTGACACTTCGAGGGAAATCGGCTCGCCGGGGGAGATCTGAAAACCTGCCTGCGGGTTCTGCCTGAGCACGACCCCGGCCGGAACACCGGGATATGGATGATCGCCGACGACGGCCACGCGAAATCCACGCGCGCGCAACAGATCGGCGGAACGATCGCCGTTGATGCCGATCAGATCCGGCATGACGAAGGTCGCGCCGCTTTCGCCACGATTGACCAGCAGCGTGATCTGGACCGCGCTGGTTTTCGGCGGAGGCGTTTGCGCCACGACCGCGGCGGAGTAGTCCGCCGACCGGATCTCAGAGACTGCGGTCAGCTCCAGCCCTTCCTGCTGCAGCCGCAGCTGCGCCGTCCGCTCGGACTCTCCAATGAGCGCTGGAATGATCATCGCGCGCGGGCCTGCGCTGATCCAGACCTTGATGCTGCGCTCCCCGCGGGTCCGGACGCCGGGCCGCGGCTCCTGCGCCAGCACCTGGCCGGCAGGTACCTTCGGGTCGATCCTTCGCCCTTCCTCCACACGGAGATTCAAGCCGGCCTCCGCGAGCACCGTACGTGCCTCGTTCACGGTCTTGCCGGCAACATCCGGCACGCTGACCTCCCGCGTTTTCAGCGCAAAACGCATTGCGGCGGCGGCAAACAGCACATACGTGAGGAGCAGAGCGCCGCCGAGGAGCAGCAGCTTGCCTGCGCTCCAGACGCGCGTCTTGAAAGGCATGGACCCCGAAAGTTTAGCGCAAGTCCTTATCTCTCACCAGCATGGCGGCAAAGAACGCCTCCAGGCCGTGACGATGGGGCAGCGTTCGGAATGTGCCGTCAGCGCCGACGAATGGCTCGAGCGCGGGGTGGAGCGGGACCGGCCGCGCCATCCGGAAACTTGCGTCCAGCGTCAGAAAGCGGTCCACGACCTCATCGTTCTCTTCGGGCTCGCTGGAACAGGTGGCGTAAATCAGCGTCCCTCCGGGAACCACCACGGAGGCAGCCTGGTCGCAGCATCGCCAATTGCGCGTCGGCGAGCACCGCCAATTCGTCCGCCGTTCTGCGCCACTTGATGTCTGGATCCCGTCTGACTGTTCCCAGGCCGGAACACGGAGCGTCGAGCAGCACGCGATCGAAGGCCACCACGAATGGTGGCGCCGCTGTCGCGTCGGCGCGGACGATCCGAACTCGAGCGGCGCCCGATCGTTGCACCGTCCGCGCGAGCAGATCAACCCGGCGCGGGCGGACATCGCAGGCGACCAGAACACCTCGGCCATCCATCGCTGCCGCCATGGCCGTAGCCTTGCCGCCCGGTGAGGCGCACGCATCGAGCACCCGCTCGCCGGGGCGTGCGCCGGCATAGAGCGCGACGAGCTGCGACGCTTCGTCCTGGACGACGAACAGCCCCCCCTCGTCCAGGTGTGTCGCCAGCGGGTTGCCGGATCTCACGATGAGGCCGTCGGGTGCGTGCGCCGCCGCGTCCGCTTCGACCCCGTGCGCTGACAGCGTCCGCCGGAAGTCGTCGCGGGTCGTTTTCAGGGTGTTCGCCCGCAGCGTCAGCGGAGCAGGGGAGTTGTTGAACCGCTCGGACGCTTCGGTGTCGTGAAAGCCGTATCGTTCCAGCCACCGGCTCACCAGCCACTCGGGATGCGACAAGGTTGCAGCCAGGTACGCGATCGCGGCCGGACGATCGTCGCGGTTCGCAGGAGGCGAGGGCAAGCGGAAGCCGCTCCCGGTCACGGCTGACCCGTCGCAGCACGGCATTCACGAGCCCGGACGCGCTCCGCTTGCCGATCTTTCCTGTGAGATCCACCGCGTCCTTGACCGCCGCCGACGCCGGGATCCGATCGAGGTGCAGCAGCTGAAACATCGTCAGCCGCAGAATGTCGACGACCTCGGGATCCAGCTTGGTGAAGGGACGGTTCGCGAATGCCTTGATCACATGATCGAATGCGCCCTGCCATCGCAGTGTGCCAGTGGCGATCTCTCCGGCAAGGGCGCGGTCGCGCTCGTCGGGGAGGCGCCGCCGCGCGGCAGCCAGCGCGGTACCGAGATCGACACGGCCGCTGGCGACACTCCGCAACACTTCGTAGGCCGCGAGTCTCGCGGGTGCAATCATTTATTTATCGGCGGGGCCTCGCCGGCGACCTCACCGCTTTCGCTCCGCAGTCGCAGATCGTCGCTCCCCGAGGCAATCCGGTGGCCGGCCAGAAAGTCCCGCGCGCTCATAGGGCGCTTGCCTTCCGGCTGGATCATCAGGATCCGAAGGACCGCTCCGTCGCCGGCCGCGATGAGAAGGTCTCCCTTTTCAGCATCGACGATGGTTCCACCCGGCTCAGACGTCCGCCGATCCGTCAGCGCGGTTCGATGTATCTGGTATCGCGCACCGTCGAGGACGCCCGAGACAAGCGGCCACGGTTGCAGACCCCGTACGAGATTGTGAATGCGAGCGCGCCGGCAGGTTCCAGTCGATCGCCCCTTCCTGCTTCTCAATCTTGTTGGCGTGGGTTGCCAGCGTGTGTTCCTGCGTGACGGGGACGGCCCTGTCGGCCGCCAGGTTGTCGATCACCTCAGTGATCAGCCTCGCGCCGAGGTCGGCCAGCGCCGTTTCGACCTCCGGTGTCGTTTGATCCGGCCCGATCGCTATCGACGCGGTGCGAAAGACGGGTCCGGCATCCAGCTCCGTGACGATTCTCATGATGCTGACGCCGGTGACCGGATCGCCGTTGATGACCGCACGATGAACCGGCGCCGCGCCGCGGTACTTCGGCAGGAGCGAAGCATGGATGTTGATCATGCCGAGACGCGGAATCGCAAGAAGTGCGTCCGGCAGAATGCGGCCGTACGCCGCGACCACACCGAGGTCGGGGGTGAGATCCGCCAGCGCGGAGAGGAATCCCTCGTCCTTCATCCGCGTCGGCTGCAGGACCGCTACACCTCGTGTCTGGGCCACTACCTTGGTCGGCGTTGGCTGGAACTTGAGTCCGCGACCTTTCGGTCGATCGGGCTGCGAGACGAGCGCCACCACCTGGTGCGAAGAATCGAGCAGCGCCTGCAGCCCCGGAACGGCGAACTGCGGCGTGCCGAAATAGACGATCCTCAACTCACCACCTGCCCGAGCGCTGCAGCCTCTGGATCTTGCGCACGATCAAGTCACGCCGGATCCCTCTCAGGCGGTCGACGAACAATGTCCCGTCGAGATGGTCCATCTCATGCTGGAAGGCACGCGCGAGGATGTCCTTGCCCTCGACGACGCGCTCAGCGCCATCGCGGTCGTACCCCTTCAATACCACTCGTGATGGCCGCACAACGGTCGCGTTGAACCCCGGCACGCTCAGGCATCCTTCCTCTTCGAGCTGCGTGCCGACACACTCGACGACTTCCGGATTCACCAGCGTGATCAGCTGTCCTCCCGCCTTGCCGGCGGTCGCATCGACGACGAGGACGCGAAGGGGAATGCCGAGCTGCGTGGCCGCGAGACCGATGCCCGGCGCCGCGTACATGGTTTCAACCATGTCATCGATCAACTGTCGCAGCCGATCGTCGAACGCCTCGACCGGTTTGGCACGCGCGGACAGGCCAGCATCCCCGTATTTGAGGATTGGCCGGATCATTTATTGCGCCTTACTCGCTGCCGCTCCGCCGGCCGCTCCGCGCCGGCGACACCGCGGAAACGGTCGCGCGTGGCGGCCGCCGCTGCGTCGATCGCGCGAGTCAGTTCGGTGATCGAATCCCCGCCAAACTTTTCAAGCAACGCGTCGGCAAGCACCAGCGCCACCATCGCCTCTCCGACGACGGCCGCGGCCGGCACGGCGCAGACATCGCTGCGTTCGATTGCCGCTGACGCTGGCGTCATCGTCGTGAGATCCACCGATCGCAGCGGCTTCATGAGCGTTGAGATCGGCTTCATCCACGCCGTTGCACGGACGTCCTCGCCGTTGGTGACGCCGCCTTCGAGGCCGCCGGCGTTGTTGGTCGGGCGCGAGACATTGGTGGGGCGCGCACCTGCCGGATCGACGACGATCTCGTCGTGCATGCGCGAGCCGGGCCGCCGCGCCGCGTCCGGACCGATGCCGATGCCGACGCCCTTGATCGCGGGTATCGACATCAGCGCCTGCGCCAGGCGTCCGTCGAGCTTTCGGTCCCATTGCGCGTAGCTCCCGAGGCCAGCGGGCACACCTGTCGCGATTACTTCGAAAGCCCCGCCACGAGTATCGCCAGCTTCACGCGCCGCATCGATTTCAGCAATCATGCTTCGCTCGATTTCCGCGTCCACGCAGCGGACCGGGGAGTCGTGCGGAAGGGCAGCGGCTTCGTCGAATGTGACGACACGCGCGGCCGGGAGGGCGGCCTCGCCGATGCGAAATACATGGCTTGCCATACGGACGCCAGCAACACCGAGGAGCTGCTTTGCGACAGCGCCGGCCGCGACACGCGCGGCCGTCTCACGCGCGCTCGCACGCTCGAGAACATCCCTGACGTCCCCGCGGCCGTATTTGGCAACGCCGGCAAGATCCGCATGGCCGGGGCGTGGGCGTGTCACCGGGGACCGCCGAGCGCCTCCTGCATCGTCGGGCGGATCTGCCTGGACGCTCATCGTGTGGCGCCAGTTCGTCCAGTCGCGGTTCTCGATCATCAGCGCGATCGGACCGCCAATGGTCTCGCCGTGACGGACACCTGAGAGGATTTCCGCGCGGTCCGACTCGATCGCCATGCGGCGTCCACGTCCGTAGCCTCCCTGGCGGCGGCGCAGCTCACGCGCGATCGCATCGATGTCGATGGTGAGCCCGGCAGGGACGCCATCGACGATGACGATCAGCGCACGGCCGTGCGATTCACCGGCTGTGAGGAAACGCAGCATCGGGCTCGGGCTCGATTGTAAGCGAAGAGGCAGCTCTTCCTTTGATGCACCGCCGTCGCCGCCCGAGGGTGCGTGGAAGTCGCGGGCTGTCAAGAATCGCCGCAATCCCCCGCGAACGTAGGCGTAGAAACTGCGACCGCCGAGACACGCATCCTCGGATCCGCGAGTAAAACGCGCATGAACGCCACTCGGGCCCTGCCTTGCAACCGCTACGGTTGCGAGGTGGGCATGGAGTGGCTGGCGGATCGCTTCTTCAGATCGAATGGCACGTGGGTTGATGCGGCATCCGGCGCGCACGTGCGGATTCTTCTCGAACCAGCGTCGGACGTGGATGCTCTGGACTGGGAAGAACAGTGCGCACGCCTCTCGAGAGGGCGGCATCCCGCACTGAATCCGCTTCTGGACTACGGCCCGGTTGCCCAGGGCCAGCGGTTCGAGGCGTACGCACGCCTTCCAGCGCTGCCGGGTGGCCGTTCACACCGGGCGGGACAGGAACACGCCGCGCGTTTTCTGCGCAGCGCCGGCATCGCAATGGAGGGTCGCCGCGCTGCCTTTGCGATGCGCGAGGTGACAAGCCAGCGCGGATCGTGGTCGCGGGCGGTGGGAGTTACGCTGCAGCCGCGTCGTGCGCTGGACGCAGTTCAGGAAGTACTCGAAGGCCCGGTCGAAGCGTCGACGGTAACGACGGTTGTCGGGCCAACCGCGGCTGGCCTTCGCACCGTACGAACGTTTGTCGCGCGATCGGCGCGCCTCGCGGGCTTCATTCCTGTCTGCCCCGCGGTTCTGGTGAAACACTTCAGTGACTCGGCTGACGTCGAGCGCCATTTCTGCGTACTGGACGACGAGTCGTTCGGCACGAGGGAGTTCGCTGGAGCGCTGGTCCGCCTTGCGGCCGCGAGTGCGCGACGACACATCGTCGTGCGCTTCCGGCGACTGCGCGGCGCGCGCGGCGCAATCAATCTGGATCCGCTCAGCGTCCGCACACTCATGGGGATGGTCTTTGCCGAGCCGGGCATCAGGCCCACCGCACAGGAGCTCTTCGACGCGGCGCGGCTCTCAGAAGGGCGGCCCGGCGCCTTTGTCGCGCATCTGATGGCGGCCGGCGGTCCGCAGACCTCATCGTCGGTTGTCGTGCACGAAACCGCAGCGGATTATCTCGTCACTCCCGAACCGCCCAGGACTGCGAGCGCGGCGCAACCGGAGCGACGGACGATTGGCAGTGCCCTGCGGGCAACCAGTCGTGCTGTGGCGCTGGCGGCGAGCGGCCGGCATGCAGCAGCGGGACGGCTGCTGCTTCGAGCGTCCCGAGTACTTGCCGGACGTGGCCGGAGCGAGGACGCTGCGTCCTGCCTGGTCGCGGCTGGCCGTCTGGCGTTCGATCGTGGCCGGACCGCCGAAGCTGGAACGCTGTTCGAACAGGCGCGTGCGTTGTCGGGTGGGGGTCCAACCGCACTCCGGGCGGCGACTCATTTGGCAGAAGCATGGATTGCTGATCTGCGGCTCATCGAAGCCGAAGCACTTCTGCGCGGCACTATTGCGGCCGCTGACGCGCTGCCAGACCGCACCGCATGCGTCTCAGCCACCGCAGCCCTGGTCCAGTGCCTGAACCTGCAGGAACGCCCCTCCGAGGCGATCGCCGTTGCTGCCGCACTCGACTGGCACGACGAGGATCCAGCCTCGGTGATCATGCTCGCGGGGCTCGCGCATGCGCATTGCGCGCTCGGCCGCACGGCCGCCGCAGTCCGCCTGGCGCGTCGAGCGGAGGCCCTTGCGGCCGGGACGACAGGATCCGCCCGCGTCACCGCCGGCCTGGCCGTCGCCGAAGCCCTCGCGTACGGGGGAGACGCGATCGGCATGGCCGACACGCTCCGAGACGTGCGGGCACAGGCCCGCGAGGCGCGTCTGCCGCTTGGCACAATCGCAGCCGACCTCCTGGAGTCGGAGCACAGTGGCCCCTCACGCACCGCTTGCGTGCGTCGGCTCCGCACTATGCGTCGACTGCAACTTCCGCGTGGGTATCTGAAACGAGTCGATTTGGCACTTGCCGCAGCCGAGAGGCCCGGATCCGCCCTCGCTCTCTCTCGTGACGGCCGCGTCGATACTCGAAGCGAGTCCGCCGATGCGCTGGAAGCGCTGCTCCGCGCCTGCCATGCCGCGCCGGACGACCGCGCGGCCCTCTCGGCCATCTGCACGGCGTCGATCGAGCGCCTCAGAGCCTCGACGGTGATGCTGATCGCCCGGGAGGACCGCCGGGTGCTCGCCAATGGCGGCCGGCCGTGGAGTTCGCCAACCACGATCGTCGGCCAGACCTTCGCCACCGGACAGCCGTGCACGTCAGACACCGGAGTCGAGCCGCGCGAGGCCGCCGAACCAGTCCGACACGGCAACGAGGTGATCGCCGCGGTCGCTTGCCGCTGGACCGCAGGCACTCCTGCCGATGACGCGTCGGCCGCCGTGGTGCTGCGTGCCGCAGCTCTCGCAGCGGCCATACCGGTTCGCACGCTGCTCGACTGCGCGCCTCCGCAGGCGCCGGCCGGGTCGTGGGGTGACCTCCTCGGCAACAGTCCGGCCGCGCTCTCGCTGCGTGACGCCGTGACCCGAGCCGCGCGTGCACCGTTTCCCGTTCTGATTGAAGGGGAGAGCGGCTGCGGCAAGGAGCTGGTCGCGCGGGCGATTCACCGCTTGAGCACTCGGCGAGACCGCCGATGCTGCGCCGTCAACTGCGCCGCACTGACCGACGAACTGGTGGAGGCGGAGCTGTTCGGTCACGCACGCGGCGCGTTCACTGGCGCGGCCACCGAGCGAGCCGGCCTCTTTGAAGAGGCAGACGGCGGCACGCTGTTTCTCGACGAGGTGGCGGAGCTGTCTGCGCGGGCGCAGGCGAAGCTGCTCCGCGTGCTGCAGGAATGTGAGGTTCGGCGGGTCGGCGAGAATTTCGCACGGCGCGTCGATGCGCGCATCGTAGCCGCAACGAACCGCCAGCTCGAAGAGGAAGTCCGGGCCGGACGGTTCCGGGCGGATCTCCGCTTCCGCCTCGACGTCGTCCGCATCGTCGTCCCGCCGCTGCGCGACCGTCCGGGAGACGTGCCGGTGCTGGCCACGCAGTTCTGGAATGATGCGTCCCAGCGGGTCGACTCGCGCGCGACGCTGACCGGCGACACCCTCGCCGCGCTCGCGCGGTACGACTGGCCGGGCAACGTTCGCGAGCTGCAGAATGTGATCGCGTGGATGGCCGTCCACTCACCGCGGCGGGGACGGATCGGTCCATCGGCACTTCCCGCACACCTCGCCCAGTCCGCCGCGTCGTCGGCTCGCAGCTTCGCCGCCGCGCGTGAGGAGTTCGAGCGGCGGTTCGTCCGGGCCGCATTGGCTGGTGCCGACGGGCGGATGTCGCGCGCGGCGCGCGCGCTCGGAGTCAGTCGTCAGGGTCTGTCGAAGATGATGCGGCGGCTGCAGATCGAGTCGTCCAGCCTTCGGCCTTAGACGGAGGGCACGGAGCAGCCCTGGGCTGGACTACGACGTTTATCGCAGCTTCTCCTTGAGTGCCAGAGCGCTTGCGCTTGCGGGATCCTTCTTCAACGCGCGGTCCACAGCCTGCCTGGCGGCTGCGATGTTTCCGTTTTTCAGCTGTGCGTCGGCAATTCGCGCCAGGACGTCCGCGGTCAGACGTGGCGATGCCAGACCTTCCAGGGCGGCATATTCGATGAGCGCACGGTGCGCGACGCGTGTTTGGCCGCGACGCTCGGCGACGTCCGCGAGGTAGTAGTAGGCGAGGGGGTCGACCGGGAAGCGGTTTGCCGCCTGTGTCAGCACGGTCTGTGCACGCACCAGATGACCGCCGGCAACGAGTGCCCGGGCATACAGCGTCAGGGCCTCGCTGGTGGGATTCTCCGCGATCGCCACCTCGAGGGCCTGGAGCGCTTTCTTCAATTCGGCGTCGCCGCCATGTTCGATCCGCTCGAGCCAGAGACGGCCGATCGTGACGGAGGCCTGCTTGTCGTCGGGGAAGTTCCGCTCCGCACCTCGAAGCCGCATCAGCGCGCGATCCACCTGGCCCTCACGCGCATAACCCAGTGCGAGTGCGACCTCGCGCGACACGCGCTGATCGAGTCCGGCGAGCGCTTCGAGCTGGCGGTTCTGGAGATCACGCCGATTCAACCGGCCGTACACCGCCGCCAGCTCTTCACGCGCCTGGTGAAGTCCGGGATTCAGATCAAGGGCTTTCCTGAGCGGCTCAACGGCCTGCCCCGGCCGCTGCAGCTCATGAAGCGAAACACCCAGCAGGTAATGCGCCTCGGCAAAGCGATCGTCCAGGTCCAGCGCGCGACGCAGCGATGCTTCGGCGGCGGCCGCCTGACCGCTCTCCAGTTGCGCGACGGCGAGTTTGTACAACACCCGCGGCGCGCGATCGTCCAGAGCGAGGTACTCGCGATACCGGTCCACCGCGTCCGAGTCGTGACCCATTGCGGCGCTCACGTCCCCGAGAATTTCCCGCGGATGTGGAGCCAGCGGATCGAGGTCCGCCGCGCGCCTCAAGTCCTTCAGAGCGGATTCGTACTCCTTGCGCCGCCGGTAGGCTTCTCCCCGTTTCAGGTGACCCGCCATGGAGTCCGCCTTGATCGCGATGGCGACGGTAAAGGCCTCTATGGCCGCCAGACTGTCGTCCCTGGCCAGCGCGGCGTCCCCCTCCTCGATCAGGTCGAGATACCGAGACTCCTGCCGCGTCACGACGTAGCCATACAAGCCCGCCACGACGAGGATCACGAGAAGGGAGGTGCCAACGATCCGCTTCACTAGCGTGAAATCGTAACGCAAGGCGGGCTCGCCCGCCGAAGCGGCGCCTGCCTGCAAGCGCCGCGAAGGCGGGAACAAGTGGCCGGAAACGGGTTCTAATCCTTCAGAGTGGACGCCAGCCATCGAGCGCGGGGTGTAAAATGGCTCAGGGTTTGTCCGTGAAGCCAGTTCCTTCCATTACCTGGGCGGAAGTCGGAGGGCGTGAAGCCTCGCTGATCCAGCGGTGTGCCGCCCGCAACGAGGACGCCTGCTCGGAGCTTGTGAGCGAACACCAGCGGATGGTCTACCAGCTTTCGCTGAACCTGCTCGGTGACCATAACGAGGCGCTCGACCTGTCGCAGGAAGTGTTCCTGCGCGTCTTCCGAACCATTCACACGTTCCGCGGCCACGCCGCCCTCCGCACCTGGATCTACCGCATCGTCATCAATCAGGCGCGCAACCGGCAGCGATGGTGGAGACGGCGGCACCGGGCGCAGCAGGTCTCTCTTGACGACCACATCCGCAATCACGGCGAGCTGCCCGAAGCGGGTAATGGCGGTTCTCCAGACCGCGTCCTCGGGCAGAAACAGCTGGCCGAGCGGATACGCACGGCACTCGAACTGCTGCCGTTCGATCAGAAGACCGCGCTGGTGCTCCGCGAGATCGATGGATTGAGCTACGAAGAGATCGGATTTTCGCTCGGCGTCGCGGTCGGCACGGTGAAGTCACGACTCGCACGGGCGCGGGAAGCGCTCCGGGCGGAGCTGAGGGACGCATGACGCTTCTGACCTGCGCCGCAGTCCAGCGTCGTCTCCAGGCGTTTCACGATCGCGAGCTTGCGATCGCCGAGACGATCGCAGTCGAACATCACATCTGTGAATGTCCTCCCTGCACGCGCGAGCTCCGCGCGGTTCAATCGGTCGGGGACGCGCTGAGGCTGGCGGCGAGCCCTGGGCCTGCCGACGACTGGACCGGGCTCCAGCCAGGCGTGATCAGCCGGATGCGCGCCGAAGCGCACGAATCGTGGACCGCGCGTGCGCGCCGCGCGCTCGACGATGTGCACCTGGTGTGGATCGGGCTGGCAGCGGCTGCCGCGACGGTCGCATGTGCCGCGACGGTACTGAGCCTCCTGCACTTCGCGGCCCCCGAACGCAACGACTCCCTCGCTGGTGTGATCAGCGTCATGGGCGCCGAACCCGGTTCGAACGAGAACCCGGCGCTGCTCGACGGCCGCAACATGAACAGCGGCCCAATGCGGCCGCAGGTGCCAACGGTCCCGCAGAACGGCGTGGTCTTCGCGACCCTCGAGAACTCGTTGATCACCGAAGACATGATGGTGCCGCTCGCCGCCAACGTCACGCGCGAAGGCCACCTGTCCTTGAGAACGCTGTCGAGCAGTGTGGACGGTCAGAAAGTGCAGGCGCTGGTGGACGCGCTCTCGCGCGGACGATTCGAACCGGCGCTCTTCGCGGGTGACCCGATCGCCGTCAACCTGGTCTGGGTCGTCGCCCACATGACGGTCAAGCCCAAGACCTGAGTGGATAACAGGAGATCAGGAGATCAAGAGAAAGGTAACAGGAGACAAGGAGAGCAGGAGCACTTTAGTTTTCCTAAATAATTAGTTGCTCCTGATCTCTTTATCTCCTGTTATCTCTCTCCTGATCTCACTTCCTGATCTCGGCAACGGCAGTTGCCACGTTATCCATGGCGTCGGTAGCGCGGATGATTACGCTGCGGCCGGTTTCGCTTTCCTCCAGCAGAACCTCGAACTCCTCGCGCCGCGAATCCGGGATGCCGTCTTTCGGATGGACGATGCGCCAGCGGCTGGCGTCGAGCGAGTACTCGACGCGCTGAACGGGAGACTGCTCGTCGCGCACGAAGAAGGTGATGCTCGTCCGGTTGCCGGCTTTCGCCGAGGGCTGCACCTCCACGCGTGGAGGAGTGTTGTCGATGTCGAAGCTGGTGCTCTCCAGCTCGCCGATGAGCGCGGTGCCTGGCGAGTTGGACGGCGCATCGCTGGCGGTCACCTTTACGAAATACGTTCCGTCGGGAACCGAGGTCGTGTCCCACACGAAGATCGGATCGCTAAGCGCGCGCTGCAGCACACGCCAGCCTGATTCACCCTCGCGCCGATAGGACACGTCGTAGTCCAGCCGATCCTCGTTACCGTCCTCAGCCTTCCAGACGAACGTCTGGAGCCCCTTCTGATACTGGCGGCGCCCGAGCGCCGGCGCAACTGGTCTGGCTCTGACCGGGTGATCCCGGCCGGCCGTCCGGCGAGTTGTCCTGATAACCGGCGATCTCCGGGTCGCCGGTCGAGAACGGCCGCTGAAACACCGTGCCTGGCGGATGGACGGTGATCGAGGCAATCGCGGGCCGCAGGTTACGGGGCAGATATGCTGCTGTCACCGACGTGAGCACGGGGCTTGCGGTGCCTGCCGTCAGCACCGCCCGCCACTGCAGGTAGCGGGCGTTCGGACTCTGGATCTGTTCGCCGGCCGCGGTTGTATACGCTTTGGACCATGCGCTCCAGGTCTGATCCGGCGTCGCGGTGTTGCCGCTGCGTGTGAACAGTTCGACCTGACCGCCGGAGGTTGCCGCGCGCCACCGGATGACGCCCCAGGTCGCAACGGTGCCGGCATCCCGTACATCAGAGTCGTAGCTGCCGCGGCGCGCTGGCTGTGCGCCGATCGAGAACAACTTTCCCGGATTGCTCGTCGTCCCGACGATGCGACCGCTCGATTCGCGCATCAGTGACGTGACCTGGCGTGCCCCGGCGCGCGCGAGGAGCGTCGCGCGGGCCGGCTCACCGGCGATACGAAAGATCTTGCCCTCCGTGCCGGTGCCGACGAGAAGACTTCCGGCCGGCTCGACGATGAGGTCGTAAGGATGGTCCTCTCCGGAATCCCAGACGAGATCCCAGAGCCCGTCAGTCTGAATCCGGTAGATGCCACCCCGGCCGGAGCGCCGTGATGAGCGGGGCGGCGAGGGCGATGCACCCGGCCCAACGCCGCCTTCGATGACCGACACGCCGGTGATCTCCGCGGAAACGGTACCAACTGGCGGGCGGGGCGACTCGGTTACCGGCGGCTCGGGCGAAGCCGGCCGATCGGAACTCTGCGGTGCATTCACCGCGGCAGCGTAGATCGTGCCGTCGGGCGCGAGGCGGAGCGCGTGAATCTCACGGTACGGAGAATCGAGGAGCACGAACGCCTTGCCGGCTGAATCGATGCGGAACAGGCGTCCAGGGGAGGCGGTGCCGGCAAGCAAGTCGCCCGCACGGTCGAAGGTGAGCGTCACGACGTTGGTTGCGTTCGTCTTGTAGAAGGTCGTGCCCCGACCATCGGGCGGGATCTTGTAGATGACCCCTTTATCGCCCGTGGCAGCGAACACGGTCCCGGCCTTATCGACCGCAAGCGACCAGATGTACTTGTCTTCCGGATCGAAGAACGGCTTGGAAGCGCCATCGGCGGCGACGTGGTAGATGCGGCCGTCTGGCGACGTGCCCACATACAGTCCGCCGTTCGGCGCGTTCGCGAGCGCGTGCACTTCGAGCTCGCCGGCATCGAAGAACGTGGTGACGCGGCCGTCCTTCGCGACGCGCAGGACCTTGCCTTCGTTCCCCGTGCCCGCGAAGAACCCACCGTCGGGCGTCGGCAAGGCGATCCAGATGAACGGCGCGGACGTTTCGGCGACCCGTGCGGCCGTGGGTCCCAGCACGACGCGTCCGTCGCTGTCGATCGAAAGGTCTTCGACGTCCCCCTTGAGAAAGTCCCCCTGTGACGACACCGTCCAGAAGGTCGGCGTCGCCGCACCAAGAGCCACGGCGAACGATGCGATGCTGACGGCGCCCGCGGCGAGCCAGAGTCCGAAGCGTCGGTTCACAGGCTGCAAAAGGATATTTACCGCGACTCGACTTCGATCGTCAGCGTGCGTGAGCCGACCACGGCCATGTCCAGCGGAATCTCGTATTCGCCGAGTGTGGCGCTTCGGATGGGACTGAAGCTGCCACCGTTGCGGTCTGCTTCGAGGACGGCGAGCACCGAGGGCGGGAGCGCCGCCATCGCTTCACCGTTGACGACAGCGCCGGGCGCGCCGGTGAGCAGGCGGACGTAAACGCGGTTGTTGCGACGGGTGGTATTGAGCACGCGGATCATCTGTTCGACGCTCTGCGGCTGGAACGTGCGGCGAAGCTCGCGCTGTTCGTACGCGTTCAGCTGCTTGCCATCGGTCACCATGATCGACAGGCTGCCGGTCGCATGGGCGGGGATGTTCAGCGCGACGGTCGAGATTTTCTCCTCGCCGCGATAGCCGCGAGTGAGGATCTTCAGCGGAACCGTGCGCCCGGCGCGTGGACGAAGCTCGTCGATCCACACCCGCTCGATGGTGGCGGTGCGTGGCGTTTCCGTGGCGTCGATCGTGAACTCGAGCTTGTCGAACATCACCGGCTCCCGATCGTTGCCAAGGACCATCGATAGTGGCCCGGCAATCGAAGTCGCGGTGGCGAGTGCAGGGGCTTCTCCGGCGAAGACGTCCTCGAACGCGACGTCTGCATGCCCTTTGACGCCGGCGCGCCCCTTCAATGCAAACGTGGCGGAACCGAACTGTCGCTCGTAACTGACGAGCGCGTTGTACAGAGTGACGTAGGAGATCAGGGGCGTAAAGGTCTGGTCGTTCGCGATCTGGAACTTGAACGTCCGCGGCACGACAACGCCGTCCCGCGTCGAGCGCAGGGTGATCGTCATCGGGATGGTTGTGGGCATCCTGCCGAGGGTGCCGGCGATGGCCGTAGCACGGTCCTGCTCGATCGTGCCGATCACTGCGCCCATGCTGGTGATCTTGAACGACGACATCAGGCTCGGCAGCATCGCGTGGACGTAGGCGCGCGTGAGCGGCAATTGTGCCGGGCCGAGATTGAAGAAAGGATGTCCGAAACCGTAAACCCGGTCGCCGTCGATATGCGTGATGGTACCGGTCGCGCCCATCTCCAGGTCGCCCGAGGCGAGAGCGACACCGAGCGCGTCCCCTTCGCGGAGTGGCCCGTTCATCGCGGCCAGGACCTCGGCGGAGGCGCCGCCGCCAGCACCCGACAGCACCGGGGAGAATCCGGCATCGCCGAGCATCCGCGAGACGAGCTGAAAAGCGTCCGGACCGAACCCGCTCATCACCAGCGGCGTCGCGATGGGCCGCAGGCTCGAGGCGAGCTGCGTTGCTTCCGCATTCGACAGCCCGATACCTTGAACGGAACCGGTCGCGTTGGCAGGCATCAGCGGGGCGTAGGATGCCCGAAGCGCCGCGGCAAATGTCTCGGTGGTGAACGGCAGCTCGAGCGGCCCGTTTTGCGCCGACCGGCGCGCTGAGACCTGCGTCGCGTCCTTCATCTCCTCGATCGGTGTGATGCCGGCGATCGCGATCTTCGGGAACGAGCCAATGGAGTAGCCCACCGCGCCGATGAGACGACCGTCGATGTAAACCGGGCTGCCGCTCATCCCGGCGGCGACACCGGTCTCAGCCAGCGGCCCCCCTTCGAGCTTGGCAATGATGAGATCGCGGCGCGGCCCCTGGACGTTCTTCAGCACGCCAATGATGGTGACTTTGAAGTCCCGCAACTCGGTCCCTTCGAAGACCGTGCGGCCGACGCCAACCATCCCCGGCTTCACTTCGCTCAGCGGCATGATCGTCGTGGATGCCGGAGTGGAAACCCAGCACAACGCAGCCACCGCGGACGCTGCGGCAAGATGTCGGAAATTCATGATGTATCGATTCAGTTATACGGGCTAACTGCTTACAGGTCAAGGAGAAACAGCCTGTAGTCCGGCTCGCTGAGGCTGCGCTCTGAAGCCCGGGACGACGCCCTCATTGACACCGCTCGCGTGCCTTTGTTATGGTCACAATCGTTTTGACGCAGAACTTCCTCGGCCAGCCGCACCGCGTGCACCAGTCGTACTGGTGGTGGTACGTCGCCGGGGAGGCTGTCTGCTAGCCCGCGAACCACCGCGGGCAACCGACTTCGAGCCTCCCAGCCGCTGCTGTGGAGGCTTTTTTGTTTCTCGGGGTCAGATCTTGTTCCTTGCACGAGTGTCCTGATCTGACCACGTCTACGTCGTAGGACACTCGTGCAAGGAACAAGATCTGACCCCAGCCCTCTGCGTAACGGTCACCGGACGGTCGATGGAGGAGCTGCGCCGCGCGCGTGACGCGGCCACCGGCGCCGACCTGGTGGAGGTGCGCCTGGATGGCGTCGACCGGCCTGACGCCGCTGGTGCTCTCGAAGGACGCCTTCGACCGGTGATCGTCACCTGCCGCCCGAAGTGGGAAGGCGGGGCGTTCGAAGGAAGCGAAGAGGAACGGCGGCAAGTGCTGCACGACGCGATCACCGGCGGTGCCGAATTCGTGGATCTGGAAATGCGCGCGGAGTTCACACAGGAGCTCGTACGGCTGCGGCGAGGCCGGGGCGTGGTGCTATCACAACACTGGTTCGGCGACCCGATGCCGGACGTGCGGGAGGCCCTTCGCGCGCTGCTTTCCACAGGCGCCGAGGTCGTCAAACTGGCCTGCACAGCGAACTCGCTCGTCGACACGCTGCCGCTCTACGACATCGCCGCTGATGCCGATTTCCACAACGGACAACAGAGCCGCGTGCTCATCGCCATGGGTCAGCCTGGCGTCGCGACCCGCGTACTCGCCGCGCGCCTGGGTAACAGGTGGACCTACGCGGGAGCAGCCGTCGCTCCGGGACAACTGCCGGCATCCCGCCTTCTCGGCGAATTCCACTATCGGCGAATCCGGCCCGACGCCGCACTCTACGCGGTCGTCGGCAACCCGGTCGCGCATTCGCTCTCGCCGGCGATGCACAACGCCGGCTTCGATCATCTGGGACTGAATGCCGCGTATCTGTCGCTCGAGGCGAAGGACGCCGACGACTTCGTGGAATTCGCCCGCGCGCTGAAACTGCAGGGCGCGAGCATCACCGCTCCGTTCAAGGTCGACATGTTGAGCCGGGTGGACACCTGTGATGCGCTCGCCACGGAAACCGGGGCAATCAACACCCTCAGCGTGAAAGGCGACCGGTGGCTCGGCTCCAACACCGACGTGGCCGGATTCGTCACGCCGCTCAAAGGTCGGATGGCGCTGAAGGGGACACGTGCGGCCGTCCTCGGCGCCGGGGGGGCGGCGCGGGCCGTTGCGGTGGCGCTCAAACGCGAAGGCGCGGCGGTCACGCTCAGCGCGCGACGCAGCCATGAAGCCCGCCTGGCTGCCGTCCGGGTCGGAGTCAAGGCGGGTACGTATCCGCCGGCACCGGGTACCTGGGACGTTCTCGTCAACGCCACGTCGGCAGGCACCCGCCAGGACGACCCGAGCCCGATGGAAGGAATCCCGCTCGATGGTGAGATCGTCTTCGACCTGGTCTACTCGCCGTCAGAGACGGCTCTCATCCGCCAGGCACGCGACGCCGGGTGCTGGACGATCGGCGGCATCGAAATGCTGATCGGTCAGGCGGAGCGTCAATTCGAAACGTGGACCGGCCACGCGCCGCCATCGGGACTGTTCCGCGAATCGGTCGAAGCGGCCTCGGGCTGGAAGTCGGGAGTGCGTTCGTGAAACAAACGACGTTCGAAGAGTTCACCGCCCTCGCCGGCCGCGGCACGTTCGTGCCGGTGGTGCGCGAGATCATGGCGGACCTGCTGACGCCGGTCTCGGCGTTCCTGAAGATCGCCGAACACTCCGACTACGCTTTTCTTTTCGAAAGCGTTGAAGGGGGAGAGCAGGTCGCCAGGTATTCCTTCCTCGGCAAGGATCCCTTTCTCGTCCTTCGCGCCCGGGCCGGCGGAACCGAGATGGACCGCTCGGGCGTCACCACCAGGACCGACGAGGCGTTTGTGGTCGTCCTGCGGCGGCTGATGGCGGAGTTTCAATCACCGGCGGTGCCAGGGTTGCCACGATTCACGGGAGGTGCCGTCGGCTTCATGGGCTACGACTCGTCCCCAGCCTTGGAGCCAGCCCTGCACGACGCCTGGGAGCGCGCGCGGTGGAACGAACAGGGACCTGCGGTGGAGGACGAAGCCGGTTTCATGCTGTTCGACACCGTGCTCGCCTTCGACCATGTCAAGCATCGGATCCTGATCATCGCGAACGCGCGCGTGACCGCCGCCGAGGACCTCGCGGCGCTTTACCAGTTCGCGTGCGCCAAGATCGACTTCCTCGAACGCGAGCTCGAACGCGGGCTGTCGCAATCGGAGCAGCGCGCGGGGACGCAGCCGGACGTTCGCTCGAACCAGACGCGAGAGGTCTTCGAGGCCGGCGTGCAGAGGATCAAGGAGCACATCGCGGCGGGTGACATCTATCAGGCCGTCCTGTCACAACGTTTCGAAGCCGACGTGGCTGCCGACCCGTTCACCGTCTACCGCGCCGTGCGGCACGTCAACCCGTCTCCCTACATGTACTTCATGCGCATGGGTAAGCTGGCCATCGTCGGAGCCAGCCCGGAGATGCTGGTGCGGGTTGAAGGGCACCACGTCGAAACTCATCCCATCGCCGGCACACGACCCCGAGGGGTCAGCGAAGAGGACGACCGGCGTCTCGCCGAGGAGTTGAAACGGAACGAGAAGGAACGTGCCGAGCACGTGATGCTCGTGGACCTCGGGCGAAACGACCTCGGCCGCGTCTGTGAGTTCGGCACCGTCAAGGTGCCGCAGTACATGGCCATCGAGCGCTACTCGCACGTCATGCATCTCGTCTCCACGGTCGAAGGACGGCTGTCGAGTGAGCACGATCGGCTCGATGCGCTCGTCGCGTGCTTCCCGGCGGGCACTGTATCGGGCGCGCCCAAGATCCGCGCCATGCAATTGCTCGCAGAGCTCGAGCCGACACGGCGCGACCTGTACGCCGGCGCCGTCGGCTACATCGATTTTGCGGGGAATCTCGATTTCTGCATTGCGATTCGAACGATCACCATCCGCGACGGGTGCGCGCGCGTCCAGGCGGGCGCGGGGATCGTTGCCGACTCGAATCCGTCGGCGGAGTACGAAGAGACGCTCGACAAAGCGCGTGCGCTTCTCCAGGCGCTGGCAATGGCCGAGGCCGGGCTCTGAACTGACCGACGATGATCTTGCTGATCGACAACTACGACTCGTTCACCTGGAACCTCGCCCAGTATTTCGGCGAGCTCGGCGCGCCTCCGCTCGTTCGGCGGAATGACGAGATCACGGTCGACGAAGTGAGCGCGATGCGTCCTGAGCGGATCGTTATTTCACCAGGACCCGGACGACCTGAGAGCGCCGGCATCTCGATCGAAGTGATCCGCCGGTTCGGTGCGACCACTCCGCTGCTCGGTGTCTGCCTCGGGCACCAGGGGATCGGGATGGCGTTCGGTGGCGCGGTGGTGCGTGCTCCGCAGCTGATGCATGGCAAGACATCGTCAGTGATGCACGACGGCAGGGGAGTTTTTCGCGGCGTCTCGCAACCGTTCACAGCCGGCCGGTATCACTCGCTGGTGATCGCCGACCCGCCGCCATCCGATCTCGAAGTGAGTGCTCACACCGACGACGGCACGATCATGGGCGTGCGTCACCGCACGTTTCCGATCCACGGCGTGCAGTTTCATCCGGAGTCTGTGCTGACGGGTGAGGGCCATCAACTACTGAAGAACTTCCTGGAGCTGTGATGTTTGCTGCGCTGCTCGAAAAATTGCACCGGCGGCAGGACCTCGGGGTCGATGAAGCGGCCGCGGCGATGGGGGAAATCATGGAAGGGCGCGCACAGCCGGCGCAGATCGCCGGGTTCCTGGTGGCGCTTGGAATGAAGGGAGAACGTCCGGCCGAGATCGTCGGGCTCGCCCGCACGATGCGCGATCGTGCCACGAAGTTGTCCCGCCATTACGCACCGGTATTCGACACGTGCGGAACCGGCGGAGATCGCGCGCACACCTTCAACGTCTCAACCGTCGCCGCTCTCGTCGTCGCGGCGTGTGGCGTCCGCGTCGCCAAACACGGCAACCGTTCGGTCTCGAGCCGCTGTGGCAGCGCCGATCTCTTCGAGGCGCTTGGCGTAAACATCACGGCCACGCCCGAGACCGTCGAGCGATGCCTGGACGAGGCCGGCATCGCGTTCTTCTTTGCACCGACGTTTCATCCCTCGATGCGTCACGCCGCAGCAGCCCGCAAGGAGCTCGGCATCCGGACGGCGTTCAACTTGCTCGGTCCATTGACCAATCCAGCCGGAGCCGCACGTCAGCTGGTGGGTGTTCCGCGACCCGAGCTGACCGAGCTCGTCGCCCGGTCACTGGCGCTGCTGGGCTCTGAGCGCGCCTGGGTCGTCCATGGGGCCGACGGCCTGGACGAGATCTCCACCACCGGCTATACCAAAGTCTCCGAATGCCGCGGCGGAGCGGTGAATACCTTCTACGTGCACCCGTCGGACTTTCACTTGCCGAAGGCGCTGCCGGAAAGCCTCAAAGGAGGAGATGCCGCCGAGAATGCGTCGATCGCCCGCCGAATTCTCGCTGGCGACAAAGGTCCGCCGCGCGACATCGTTCTGCTCAATGCCGGAGTGTCGTTGTTGATCGCCGGCAGCGTGCAGAGTGTGTCCGATGGGATAGCGCGCGCCGCGGCAGCTCTCGACGATGGGAGCGCCGCGGGTGTGCTCGGTCGGCTGGTGACCGCCTCGCATCAGACAACGAACACCGGCGCATGATCGACTGCAGCCCATACCCCCGATCTGCTGGCCACCATCGTCGCTGCTACGCGACGGGGTGTCGAAGTCCGAAAGGAGCTCGCGTCCACTCGCGGAGCTGGAACGTCCGCAAGGGCGGCAGCCGAACGGACGCGCGTTTGTCGACGCTCTTCGGGGATCGCCGGCGCCACGCGTGATTGCGGAGTGCAAGCGGCGTTCGCCGTCGAGAGGCATCCTGCGGGCCGATTACGATCCTGCTGCTCACGCCCGATCCTACGAGGACAGCGGAGCCGCGGCGATTTCGGTGCTGACCGAGCCGACATTTTTCGATGGCTCACCGCAAGACCTGCGTGCCGTGCGAGCAGCCGTCGGCCTTCCGCTGTTGCGGAAGGACTTCATCGTCTCCGAGTATCAGATTCACGAAGCCGCCTGGCTTGGGGCGGACGCGATTCTCCTGATCGTCGCGGCGCTGAACGATCGGTCTCTCCGAGAGCTCCTCTTCATTGCCCGCGGGCGTCGGCTCGCCGCGCTGGTCGAAGTGCACGACGGAACGGAACTAACCCGCGCCGTCGATGCTGGAGCGGAAATGATCGGCGTCAACAGTCGCAATCTCAAGACACTGGCGGTGGATCAGGATGTCCAGCTACGCCTTCTCGGCGGAATGCCCGACGATGCAATCAAGGTCGCCGAAAGCGGCATCAGGTCGGCTGATGACATGCACCGGCTCACGGCTGCCGGCTACGACGCGTTCCTGGTCGGTGAAGGGCTGATCGCGCAGCCTGATCCCGGCGCCGCGCTCAGAGAGCTGAGGAGCTTGTGAGCCCGCGAGTAAAAGTGTGCGGGATCACGCGGATCGAGGACGCGCTCCTCGCTGCCGACCTGGGTGCGTCGGCGATCGGCTTCGTGTTCTGGCCCGGCAGTCCGCGGTTCATCGAACCCGACGACGCCCAGAAGATCGTGGCCGCATTGCCTCCGGCAGTTGTCTGCGTTGGTGTGTTCGTCGATCAGGATGTGGACTACCTGCGCCACGCGTCAGAAGCGGTTCCGCTGGGGGCCGTCCAGCTTCACGGTCACGAGTCGGTGGCCTTCGCGGAAGGCTTGATGACCCCAGTGATCAAGGCTGTTCCGGTCGACGACGGCTTCGATCCCGCGTCGATCGACGACCTGCCGTCCAGTCTGACCGTGCTCCTCGACGCGCACGATCCTGCGCGCCACGGCGGCACAGGACGAACGATCAACTGGCAGCGCGCGGGGCTCGCCGCACGGCGAAGGCCTATCGTTCTCGCCGGAGGGTTGACGCCGGAGAACGTCACTGCGGCGGTCGCCCTGGTGGATCCGTATGCGGTGGACGTCTCCTCCGGCGTCGAGATTGCTCCCGGCATCAAGGATCCGCAGAAGATGACCGCGTTCTTCAAGGCGCTGAGCGAACTCAAAGCCGGATCGATTTCGAATGACTGACATGGGCCCGTCCTTCGGACGTCGTGATCCGGACTCGCGTGGCTACTACGGCGAGTTCGGCGGCCGCTTTGTTCCGGAGACACTCGTCGCGCCGGTTCAAGAGCTCGAGGCAGCCTACTTTGCCGCGCGCGCGGACGACGGCTTCCGGCGGTGAGTTGATGCGTCTGCTGCGTGACTTCGTCGGGCGGCCGACGCCGCTGTACGAGGCGCGGCGACTCTCGGCATCGCTCGGTCGCGCGCGGATTTTCCTGAAGCGCGAGGACCTGGCCCACACCGGCGCGCACAAGATCAACAACGCGCTCGGGCAGGCGTTACTGGCGAAGCGGATGGGAAAGCGCCGCGTCGTCGCGGAGACTGGTGCGGGGCAGCATGGTGTCGCAACCGCCACGGTCTGCGCCCTCCTCGGCCTGCAATGCGTCGTCTATATGGGCGCCGAAGACATGGAGCGGCAATCGCTCAACGTGTTCCGTATGCGCCTGCTTGGCGCGGAGGTCCGCAGCGTCGACGCCGGGAGTCGCACGCTGAAGGACGCGATCAATGAAGCCATGCGCGATTGGGTTGCCACCGTTGCCGACAGTTACTACCTTCTCGGCTCCGTTCTCGGTCCTCATCCCTATCCGCTGATGGTTCGCGAGTTTCAGTCGGTCATCGGGCAGGAGGCGCGCGCGCAGCTCCTCGCCTCTGAAGGACGGCTGCCTGACGCCGTCGTTGCCTGCATCGGGGGAGGCAGCAACGCCATGGGAATTTTCGATGCGTTCATAGAGGACCGCGCAGTCCGTCTGATCGGAGTGGAAGCGGGAGGGCGCGGCATCATCGCGGGGCAACACGCGGCACGGTTCGCCGGCGGCAGTGCGGGTGTTCTACAGGGGACCCGGAGTTACGTACTGCAGGACGCCGATGGCAACATCGACCGCACGCATTCGATCTCCGCCGGGCTCGACTACGCGGCGATTGGCCCGGAGCACGCCGCGCTGCACGACGGCGGCCGTGCCGAATACACCTGGGTGGATGACCAGGCGGCTCTTGATGCGTTCGGACACCTCGGGCGCGAGGAAGGGATCCTGCCGGCGCTCGAATCGTCCCACGCAATCGCGCACGTCATGCGGCTCGCCCCCGAGATGGCTCCGGAATCGATTCTGGTCGTGAACCTGTCCGGAAGGGGAGACAAGGACGTCCAGAGCGTGCAGAAGGCGCTCGAAGGGATCGATGTCACGCATTGACACCACCTTCGAGCGGCTCGAGGCAGACGGGCGGGGTGGCCTGATCGCCTACGTCACCGCCGGCGATCCGAATCCACGGACGTCGCTGGACGTTTTGGTTGCGATTGCCGGCGCGGGCGCCGACATTATCGAAGTCGGTGTGCCTTTCTCGGATCCGCTGGCCGACGGGCCGGTCATTCAGCGTGCGACCGAACGCGCCCTCGCGGCCGGGATGACGTTGCGCGGCGCGCTCGATCTCGTGCGGCGCGCTCGAGAGCAGATCGACACGCCTATCGTCCTCTTCACCTACGCCAACCCGATTCTCCGGATGGGTGCTGAGGTGTTCGCGGTCGCGGCAGCGGCTGCAGGTGCGGATGGCGTCCTGGTGCTCGACTATCCGGTCGAGGAGGCGGCGCCGCTGCGCCAGGTCATCATCGATGCCGGCCTCGATCCGATTCTGCTCGTGAGCCCGACCACCACCGACGACAGGATCCGGCGATCCGCCCAGCTGGGCCGCGGGTTTCTTTACGTGATCTCACGACTGGGAGTCACCGGCGCACGAGATGATCTCGCCGCAGGCACCGGCGAGTTCCTCGCCCGAGTCAGACAACAGGTGGCCCTGCCGATCGCCCTCGGATTCGGCATCTCGCGTCCCGAGCATGTCGCCGAAGCCTGCCGGCACGCGGACGCTGCGGTGGTCGGCAGCGCGCTCGTCCAGGTCATTGCGGGGGACGGGGCAGCGGGCGCCGCCGAGCGGGCCGGCGACTATGTACGATGGCTGAAGAGCGCGCTGTGAAAGATATCGACGACCTTCGCCAGCGGATCGACTGGATCGACGAGCAGCTCGTGCGCCTGCTGAACGCCCGTGCCGAATGCGCACTCCAGGTCGGGCAATTCAAGAAGACCGCCGGGATGGATATTTACCAGCCGGCCCGCGAACGCGAGGTGCTCGACAACGTCCAGCGCCTCAACACCGGACCGCTCGACGATGGCGCCGTGAAGCGGCTCTTCGAGCGTGTCATTGACGAGGCGAGAAGGCTGGAACGGTTGGCGGACTTAGAATAGAGGTTTCGCGGGGCGCGGTTCGCGGGGCGCGGTTCGCGGGGCGCGGTTCGCGGGGCGGTTCAGCGTTCATAGTTCATCGTTCATAGTTCTTATGGTTGTGATCATGCAGGAGCGCGCGACCGACGAACAGGTCACGCGCGTCGTCGCCCAGCTCGTCGAAATGGGGTTCGACGTACACCGCTCGACCGGCGCGCTGCGCACGGTGATCGGCGCCGTCGGTGGCCGCAGGGAAGGGGATCCACGCTTGCTCGAAGTGCTCGAAGGCGTCCAGGAAGTGCTGCGCATCACCGAGCCGTACAAGCTCGCGAGCCGGACGTTCCGGCCGGAGAACACCGTCATCGCGATCGGCGACCTGCGCATCGGCGGCGACGAGGTCATCGTGATGGCCGGCCCGTGTTCTGCCGAGACTGAAGAGCAGGTGGAGGCGTCCGCGGCGGCGGTGAAGCGGGCCGGCGCCAAGGTGTTACGCGGCGGAGCCTTCAAGCCGCGAAGTTCGCCCTACAGCTTTCAGGGTCTGGGCGAGGAGGGGCTTCGGCTGCTGCGCGCGGCGGCCGATCGCCACAATCTGGCGCTCGTGACCGAGATCATGGACGTCAGCCAGCTCCCTGCCGTCGAGAAGTACGCACACATCCTGCAGGTTGGCGCGCGCAACATGCAGAACTACTCGCTGCTGCGCGAGCTCGGGAAGGCGCGCATGCCGGTTCTGCTGAAACGCGGCATTTCGGCGACGATCGAGGAGTGGCTGCTCTCGGCAGAATACGTCCTCGCGGGAGGCAACACTGACGTGATGCTCTGCGAACGCGGGATCCGCACCTTCGAGAGCTATACGCGCAACACGCTCGACATCTCGGCGATTCCGGTCGTCAAGCAGTTGAGCCATCTGCCGGTCATCGTCGATCCGAGCCACGGGACCGGCCGCCGCGACAAAGTCGCGCCGATGGCGCGCGCCGCCGTTGCCGCGGGTGGCGACGGGCTGCTGATCGAAGTGCATAGCGACCCCGATCACGCGCGCAGCGATGGGGCGCAATCGCTCTTCCCGGCGCAGTTCGATCGCCTGATGGCGGAGCTCCGCATCATTGCGCCGGCGATCGGCCGCAGCATCTGTGTCGAGCCGGTGGCGAGGAGAGGCTGGAGTCGCTGACGACTGTCGATTGTGGATTGGCGATTGCCGATTGACGGATTGGTGATTGACGATTGAGGATTGCGATCATCGGGCGCGGTCTGATAGGCGGATCGATTGCTCTCGCGCTGGCGCGTCTGCGGCCCGCCCCGGAGGTCGTGACTCTCGATCGCGGCGATGACCTCGGCCAGGCGGCTGGCGCTGGGGTCATCTTTCTGGCGGCGCCGATTCCAGAGAACATCCGCATCCTCGAGTCTCTTCCTACTCACATTCCCGGCGAAGCACTCATCACCGACACCGGCAGTACGAAAAGGACGACGGTCGCGGCGGCGGGAATGCTGCCTGAACGGCTGCGGTTCGTCGGCGGTCATCCGATTGCCGGCGCTGCGACCGCAGGCGTGGCTGCTGCCAGGGGAGATCTTTTCGAGGGACGCCCCTGGGTCCTGACGCCTGCGGCATCCGCTCGCGCCGAGGACGTCGGCATCCTTACCGCGTTGATCGAATCGCTCGGCGCCGTCGTCTCGACGATGGAAGCGGAAGAGCATGACCGGATCCTCGCCTATGTCAGCCACCTGCCGCAGCTGGCTGTGAGTGCGTTGATGCGGACGGTGGGGAGCGCGGTGGGTGACCAGGGCCTCGGCCTTGCCGGGGGAGGTCTCCGGGACTCGTCTCGTCTCGCCGCCAGCCCCGCGTCGCTGTGGCGAGAGATCGTGGAGTCGAATGCCGATCACGTTCAGACGGCGCTCGACCAACTGATCGCAACCTTGCTGCAACTGCGCAACGACCGCGCCGCCGCTCTTCCGCGCATCTTCGACGAGGCGGCACGGTGGAAGCAGGCGCTCGAACGGGGTCAGGGTTCATGAGCCCGGATCGGGAAGCGCCGCTGTGGACGCCGTCTGCCGACCGCATCGCACGCGCCCGGATCACGGCGTTCATGCGTCACGTCGAGGAGCGCTGGGGCATAGATCGTACCCGACTATCGGACGCTCCACAGTTTTTCAATTGAACGCCCCGATGCCTTCTGGCGGAGCGTCTGGGATTTCTGCGGCGTTCTCGGAGAGCCGGGTGAGCAGGTCGTCGTCGATCTGCACAAGATGCCCGGCGCGCGCTTTTTTCCCGAAGCGCGGCTGAACTTCACGAGCAATGTCCTGCGGCAGTCCGGGGACGGCGAGGCGCTGGTATTCGACGGCGAGGGTCGCCGGCATCGGACGGTGAGTCATGACGAATTACGCATCGAAGTGGCGCGCTTTGCATCAGCACTGAGATCCTCCGGCGTGCAGAGCGGCGACCGTGTGGCCGCGTACATCCCGAACATGCCGGAGGCCATCATCGCGGCGCTCGGCGCGGCTGCCGTCGGTGCCGTGTGGTCGTCGTGTTCGCCAGACTTCGGCGTCCAGGGGGTTCTGGATCGTTTCGGTCAGATCGAACCAAAAGTGCTGATCGCCGCCGATGGCTACTTCTACGGTGGCAAGACGCACGACCTGCGCGGCAAGGTCGCATCAGTTCTCCAGCAATTGCCGACGGTCGAACGACTGGTTCTCGTCCCCTACGTGGAGGAACGACCGTCGCTCGACGGCCTGCGGGACGCGTCGCTGTGGAGCGATTACCTGGACGGTCAGAGCGACGAACTGCGAGTCGGAGGCGCTGCCGTTCGATCACCCTCTCTACATCCTTTACTCCTCGGGCACGACTGGCGTCCCCAAGTGCATCGTTCACGGTGCCGGGGGCACGCTGCTGCAGCACCTGAAAGAGCACCAGCTCCATTGCGATATTCAGCGCGGCGACCGCGTGTTCTACTTCACCACCTGCGGCTGGATGATGTGGAACTGGCTGGTGACCGCTCTCGCCTCCGAGGCCACGCTGCTCCTCTACGACGGATCTCCGTTCCATCCCGACGGGCGTGTGCTGTTCGATTTCGCCGACGCCACGCAGATGACGCTGTTCGGGACGTCGGCCCGGTTCATCGATGCGGTGAACAAGGCGGGGCTCGCACCCATGAAGTCACACTCCCTGGTGTCACTGCGGACGATGACCTCTACGGGCTCGCCGCTGGTACCGGAGAGTTTCGATTTCGTGTACGCGAAGATCAAACGCGATCATCCACCTGGCGTCCATCTCTGGCGGGACCGACATCATCAGTTGCTTCGTCGGGGGGAATCCAATTGCGCCGGTGTGGCGCGGCGAGATTCAGGCGCGCGGGCTCGGCATGAGGGTGGAGGTTTTCGACCAGCACGGGCAGCCAGTCGTCGGTGAGAAAGGGGAGCTGGTCTGCACGAAGCCATTTCCATCGATGCCGATCGGCTTCTGGAACGATCCCGACGGGCGAAAATACCACGCCGCCTATTTCGAGACGTATCCGGGCGTGTGGCGTCACGGTGACTGGGCCGAGATCACCGAGCACGACGGCATCATCATTTACGGGCGTTCGGACGCGGTGCTCAATCCCGGTGGTGTGCGCATCGGGACGGCGGAGATCTACCGCCAGGTGGAACAGCTCGATGAGATCCTGGAGAGCCTGGTCATCGGTCAGCACTGGGAGAACGACGAACGGATTGTTCTGTTCGTGCGCCTCCGCGACGATCTGCAGTTGACGCCTGCCCTCGAGGACCGCGTGCGCAAACGCATTCGCGAACACGCGACACCGCGGCATGTGCCCGCACGGATCGTTCAGGTGGCCGAGGTGCCGCGAACAAAGAGTGGCAAGATCGTCGAGCTCGCCGTCCGTGACGTCGTCCACGGGCGGGAGGTGAAGAACCGCGAGGCGCTGGCCAATCCCGAAGCCCTCGAGCACTTCCGCAACCGCGCGGAACTTCAGTCGTAGTCCAGCCCTTTAGGGCTGCGACAGTCGTCAGCGCAAGGGGTTTACGAACCGCCGCCGTCGCGGAGGCCGGGGCGAATCCGGACGAGCGTCGATCCGAGACCGACCACCTTGTCTTTCTGCTTCATCCGGAACTCGACACGGAACTCACCAGGCGACAGAAAGACCCGGTCGAAGAGGTACCGCCGCTTGATCTCGCTCTTGCCGGCCTCGTAGGGATCGCAGTCCATCTTCGATTCGGAACGCGTGTCGTCGCCCCACACCCATTCGATCGAGGGGCAGTAGTAGTCCGGGTAATCGTTGACGCCGCCTTTGAGCTCGGCAGTCAGCACGACCCGCGTCGGCGCGAAGCCGGTCGAAGGATTCGCGCGGACGGAGACCGAGGGCTTGGTTTTATCGCCAACGGCGGAGGTAGTCGCTACGGTCAGAAAGACAACTACGGACGCGAACACCGGCGATTTGTTCGCGAAGGGAGTCGGTATTCTCATACGGCACGCTCCCGGAGGCAGGGTAGCCGCCATTATAATCCCCTCAGATGGCTCCGACAGCTACCGTTTCCGCAGTTTCGGCCACGACCGACGCGCCTTCACGCATCCGGACAGATCTGTTGCTGGTGCCGATCTTCGAATCGGATGGGCTGACGGACCTCGAAGGTCTCGACGCCGCGACCGACGGCCAGATACAGCGCGCGCTGGACAGCGGAGAGTTCCGTGGACGCCTCTACGAGGTGTTCGTCACACCGCTGGTCACAGAGTGGGGAGCTGGTCGAGTGCTCCTGATTGGAGCCGGACCCCGGGGTTCATTCGACACCGAGCGCCTGCGAAAGGTCAGCACGGCCGCGGCGCTTGCCGCCCGGCAGCGCCGCGCCCGCCGCGTCGCGCTCGTCATCCGCGGCGACGCACCCCCTGCTGCCGCGGTTCAGGCGTCGGCCGAAGGGATAATGCTCGCCGCGTTCAGCAGCGACCGCTACAAGGGAGGCGAGCGTGGAGCGCCGCCCCTCGAGGAGGTCGTCATCTCGGCGCCGGGCGCTCCGGTAGCGACCATCGAGGCCGCGGCCAGGCGCGGGCAGATCCTGGGTGAGTCCTGCAACATCGCGCGGGAGCTGGCGAACGAGCCGGCCAACGTTCTGACGCCGATCGAGTTCGCCAACCGCGCGACCGAGGTTGCGAAGGCGACGGGGCTGCGCGTTGAAGTCCTCGACGAGCACGTCATCGAACGACTGGGGATGGGCCTGCTGCTTGGTGTCGCGCGCGGCAGTGCGGAACCGCCGCGCGTGATCGTACTGACGCACGAACCGGCGGGTGCGCCGGCGATGCCCGTCCTCGGTCTTGTCGGGAAGGGGATCACCTTCGACACCGGCGGCATCTCGATCAAGCCGGCGGACGGGATGGAGCGGATGAAGACTGACATGTCCGGTGGCGCCGCCGTGATCGGCGCGATGCGGGCCATCTCCCTCCTCGGCGCGCCGATCAAGGTCGTCGGGATCATCCCGACCACCGAGAACATGCCCGGCGGCCGCGCCGTGAAGCCTGGTGACATCCTGCGCGGCGCCGGCGGCAAGACCGTCGAGGTGATCAACACCGACGCAGAAGGACGGCTGATACTTGGCGACGGTCTGTGGTACGCGCGGGAGCTTGGCGCCACGCACCTGGTAGATGTCGCAACTCTGACCGGCGCCTGCGTAGTGGCGCTCGGAAAGGTCGCGACCGGCCTCTTCGGCCAGCCGGACGAGTGGACCTCGATCGTCGGCGAGTCGGCGCGGAAGGCCGGGGATCGATGCTGGCCGATGCCGCTCTACGACGAGTACGCCGAGCAGTTGAAGAGTGAAATCGCCGACATGACCAACACCGGTGGCCGGCCGGCCGGGGCCTGTACCGCCGCGATCTTCCTGAAGGAGTTCGCGGGAGGTCTGCCGTGGGCGCATCTGGACATCGCCGGCACCGCCTGGGCCGACGAAACAAAGGCCTGGCAGCCCAAAGGACCGACCGGCGTCGCCGTCCGCACGCTGGCCGAGCTCGCATTCACCAGCAGCGAGTGGCGGTGACGGCTGGAACCGGCGTGGATTGGATGGGTCTAAGGTAGAAGATGCTCTTCGCGGTGCAAGCCCAGCCCGTCATTGTCCGGGTCCTGGAGACGCCGGCGAAATCGACGTCGGTCGGCGACGTGCTCATCGGCGCGATCGGCCTGACCGGCGTGCTGATCCTCGTCGCGGTCCTGCTCGGCGCCGCCCTGGGTGGCCTGCTGATCGGCGTGAAGAAATTCCGCGCCCGTTACAACCTCGAGCCGATCCCGGACTCAGAGGCATTTCGCATCACGTAACACCTGTCCGAACCGCGCACCGCGAACCGCGCCCCGCGTCACCGCGCTATTTCGCCACCGGCTCCGACATGGCGGACGAGCGGATCTTCTTGAGCGACTGCTGATAGCGGACGACCGCCGCAAATAACGCCTCCGCGGTCTGCTGGCGATACGCGCCGGTCTTCAGCAGCGCTCCCTCCTGCCTGTTGGTGACGAACGCGATCTCTGCGAGGACGCTCGGCATCGACGCGCCGATCAGCACGACGAAAGGGGCCTGCTTCACGCCGAGGTCGCGCAGCTGTCGATTCCGTTGCGACAGCCGCTGCACCATCGATCGCTGCACCATTTCCGCGAAGTCGCGCGATTCATCCAGCTTGTTGTTCAGCGCGATCGCCTTGACGATCGCCGGTAACCGGTTCATGGACTGCGCCGAGCCAGCGTTCTCACGAGCGGCGACGGCTTCTGCGTCAGGGTTGGTCGCGAAGTTCAGGAAGTAGGTCTCGACACCTTGAGCGCGCGGGTTCCGGCTCGCATTCGCGTGGATGGAGAGAAACAGGTCCGCTCCTTCCCGATTGGCAATCGCCGTTCGCTCTTCCAGTGGAATGAAGACGTCCGTGTTGCGCGTCATGACCACTTCGACGCCGGGCTGAGTCTCGAGCAGCTTGGAGAGGCGCAGCGCGACATCCAGCGTCAGCTCTGATTCCGATATTCCGTTGGAGCTCGCACCCGGATCGTGACCGCCGTGGCCGGCGTCGATCACGATCCGCGAAATACCGAGGCCCAGCTGACGGGAGAGCGAGAAGCTTCCGTTGCGATTCGCCGACGCGGCGGACGGTGGAGGCACCGCGGTAATCGGCCGGGTCGGGATCGGTTTCGTGTCCGGCAACTCTGCCGAATCCAGCGCCTGGGCCGGCGTCTGGACGGTCGCCGGCGGCAACACTGGCGGCGGCGCAGGCGCGGGCAGCGTCGATGCGGAACGCTTGAAGTCGATGACCAGCCGGAACGGATCGTACAGGGTGAACACGCTGTAGCTGTCGGCTCCCTCCATGTCCATCACGACGCGGGTGGTATTGGGATGCCGGCCCAGACGAATCTCGCGGACGATGTCGTCGGTGAACTTCAACGGCGTGTCGAGCAGCGCTGGCGACGGACGCGCTCCCTTGATGTCGAAGAAGACGCGTCGCGGATTCTCCAGCCGCTCGGCGTGATATGCCGACTCTGCATCCATTTCGATACTGACGCGGATGCCGTCTGGCAGTTGCGTCCGCTTTACATCGCGGATCGCGACCATTGGCGCGCGCGACGGACGGGTCTCCGTGACTGGCTCCTTGAGCGGCTGCGATGTCAGCGTCGGAGTTGGCGGGATCGGCAGCACCGCAGGCATCGCCGCAGGCATCGCCGGCGCCGGCTGCCGCTGCCGGACGAGGCTGCGTGCCTGGGCTGCAAGCGAACTGGACGGGTACTGCGATGTCAGCTGCTCCAGAAGCCGCAGTGCGGTCTGCAGATCACCGGCCTGGCCGAAGCGGTCGTGAGCGAGGAGCGACAGATTCGCCCCTTGCCACAGCGAATTGTCCGTGTATCCGCTCGACGGGAATCGTCGGGCAATGGCCTCGTAGGAGGCGACGGCATTCCTGAGTTGCTGCAGGGAAGGCTCCCGGCCGTCCCGAAGGATGCGTTCGCGTTCGAGCGCTCGCGTGTAGAGCGTCCGCGACGATTGCGCCGCGGCGGCCGCGGGGACGCACGCGAACGCTACGACGAGCAGAATGACAGGAGCCGTCCTGAATTTCATAATCGCCTCTTATCGGACCTGGGCGTCCACTTCGTCGAAATAGTCTTTTTTCACGAGCACTTCGCGCGCTTTGCCACCGGCCGCGCCCGACACGAGACCATCGGCCTCCATCATGTCGACCAGCCTCGCGGCGCGGCTGAAACCAATGCGCAGCCGGCGCTGCAGATACGAAATCGATGCCTGGCCGCTGGTCACGACGATGCGCGAAGCTTCGTCGTAGAGATCGTCCTTTTCAAACTCCAGATCGCCGCCGGCCTTCTTGTCGTCGTCGGTGATCGTGTTGTCGTAGACCGGCTTGCCCTGTTTGCGGAGGAAGCTGGCCAGCCGGGCGCACTCCTGCTCGGAGATGTACGGCCCGTGCAGCCGCACGTGCCGCGAGGAGGCCGGCGGCAGGTAGAGCATGTCTCCCTTGCCGAGCAACTGCTCCGCACCATTGCCGTCGAGAATCGTGCGCGAGTCGATCTTCGACGACACCCGGAACGAGATGCGCGCGGGCAGATTCGCTTTGATGAGGCCGGTGATCACGTCGACCGAGGGGCGCTGCGTCGCGAGGATCAGATGGATCCCGACCGCGCGCGCCATTTGCGCCAGGCGGCAGATCGATTCCTCTACCTCGTTCCCCGCGACCATCATCAAGTCTGCGAGCTCATCGATCAGGACCACGATGAAGGGGAGTGTCCTGACTTCGTTGCCCTTGGCGTCGACAACCGGTCCCTTCTTCTCCGCCTGCATCGCGCGCAGGTTGCGGTTGTACTGGTCGATATTCCTGACCCCGACCGCCGCGAGCGTCTTGTAACGTTCCTCCATCTCCCGAACAGCCCAGCGGAGCGCATTTGCGGCAAGCTTGGGGTCGACGACGACGGGCGTGAGCAGGTGCGGAATCTCCTCGTACATCCCGAGTTCGAGGCGCTTCGGGTCGACCATGATCATCCGGACATCGTCGGGAGTCGCGCGGAAGAGGATGCTCGCGAGCATCGCATTCACGCTCACCGATTTACCGGTACCGGTAGATCCCGCAATCAGCAGATGCGGCATCGCGGCGAGATCGCTGACGAACGGCTCGCCGTGGATCGTCTTGCCCAGGGCGAGCGTCAACTTCGAAGCGGACCGTTTGTAGGCATCCCCTTCGAGGAGCTCGCGCATGGAAATCACGTCGCGAATTGGATTGGGGATCTGGATCCCGACCGTGCTCTTCCCGGGGATGCGGTCGATGAGCACCGATTCGGCTCGCATCGCCAGGCACAGATCGTCGGCGAGGCCGGTGATCTTGCTGTACTTGACCCCGGCGTCCGGCTTGAACTCGTAGGTCGTGACCACCGGGCCCGGATGGATCTGGGCGACCGACCCTTCAACCGAGAACTCGCGGCACTTCTCCTCGAGGAGCCGTGCGCCTTCCATCAACTGCCGCTCATCGATCTTGCGTTCGGTTCGGGGTGCGTCCAGCAGCGCGAGGGGCGGCAGCGTATAGGCGCCCTTCCGGCGTTCGATCGGCGACTTGTCCGGCTCGGCCAGCGGGAGAGGTGCCGGGACCGGCTGTTCCAAACGGCGTTTGATCGCCGGTGGTGTCGGCCTCGAAGAAGCCGCCTTGAGAGCGGCGGCCGCCGCGCTGACCATGGCAGTCGCGCGTGACGGCCGGGCCGGGACGTCATCGTCCGGCCGCTCCGGTGTCTTGATCGTCGGCTCGACTCGGGCCTTCGCCGCGATTCGTTCCCGCGCCTCGGTAGGCGCCTTGTCCAGGTGCTTCTTCAAGACTTCCTGACGCTGCCGATTGCGGCGCCGTTCTTCCCTCGACGCACGCAGTGCGCCCATCATCGCGGCCCATCGATCGCGCAGCATCTCACCTATGGCGGCGAACAGTCGTCCGAACGAGAACTGTGTCGACAGGATGATGGCCAGAAAGAGGAGCGTGAGAATGAGGATGATCGCGCCCATCCTGTTCAGATACGCCGAGAGAGCGGCACCGAGCCACTCGCCGAGATATCCGCCGGCCCGCAACTGCTTCGCTTCAGTACTGTAGCCAGACGCCAGCGCCAGAAACGATGACACGCACGAGATGAGCAGGGCAGCGCCGATCGCTTTGGTCAACGCCGCGTCCATCTTCTTGCACCAGAAGTAGTGCCAGCCGGCGACGACGAGGATGATCGGAATCAGGAACGCGGCATACCCAAGCAGCTGGTACGACAGCTCCGCCATGAACGCGCCGACATGGCCGGCGAAGTTGAGGGGTGGGCCGTCAGCGCCGGTATTGAAGAACCAGACGGGATCGGACGGATTGTGGCTCGCGAGCGCCACCACCCAGAGCAGCGCGCCGGCGAAGAAGGCCACGCCAAGAAACTCACTGAGGCGCCGGGAGATAAAGGTGGCTGCCGACACGTCAGATCTCCATGACGACCGGCAGCACCAGCGGCCGGAGACCCGAGCGTTTTCTGAAGAACCGTTGCAGGTCCACGCGAATTTTCTCCTTGATCAGTCCCGGATCGGTGCGCTCCTCGACACTTGCGGCCTCGAGCGCCGCGACCAGCAGCGGAGGGATTTCCCTCAACAACGATTCGGTCCGGGCGTCCAGCACAAACCCGCGTGTAATCACGTCCGGCGTCTCCTCGAGCACGCCTGACTGCCGATTGATCGCCACCACGGCGACGACGACGCCGTCGCCGGCGAGGTGGCGGCGGTCCCTGAGGACCTCGTCTCCCACCTCTCCGCTTCTCGTCCCATCGATCAGGATGCGCCCTGCCGGCGTCTTCTCCGCCAGCTTTCCACCCTCATCGTCAAACCTCAAAAGGTCGCCGTTTTCCGCGAGCAGGACCCGGGTACCCCGGGAGACGCGGCCGGCGATCCGAGCGTGGCGGGCGAGCTGCCGGTACTCTCCATGTATCGGGACGAAAAACTGTGGCTTTACGAGAGAAAGGACGAGCTTCAGCTCTTCCTCGCTGCCATGGCCCGAGACGTGGACGTGTTTCGTGTCGTCATTGATGATGTCGGCCCCGCGGCGCGCCACGTGGTTCATGACCCGGCCGATGGCTTTTTCGTTGCCTGGGATCTCACGAGCGGAGAACACCACCGTGTCGCCGGCGCCCAGCTTGACGTGCCGGTGGTCGTCGATGGCGATCCTCGGCAGGGCAGCCCGGGGCTCTCCCTGCGAGCCGGTGCAGATGCAGACCACGTCCTGGGACGGGAAGCCGCGGACGTCGCCGTCCTGGATCTGAACGCCGGCCGGGATGCGCAGGTGTCCCAGACGTTGCGCGATCTCTGCGTTGTCGATCATCCCGCGTCCGACGAAGGCGATCTGGCGCTCGAATTGCGCCGCCAGATCGACGATGATCTGCATCCGGTAGATGCTCGACGCGAACATCGCGACGACGATCTTCCCGGACGCGCTGGTGAAAATTTCCTCGAACGCGTCGATCACTTCGATCTCGGACCCGGTGAATCCCTTCCGGTCGACATTGGTGCTGTCGGACAGAAGCACGAGCACGCCCGCGGCTCCGAGCTCGGCGAGCCGGTGGAAGTCGAACAGCTCCCCGTCGAGCGGGGTCTGATCGATCTTGTAATCACCGGTATGGATGACGACGCCGCGCGGCGTCGTGATCGCGAGCGCCACACAGTCGGGCATGCTGTGTGTGACGCGAAGGAACTCGACGGTGAAACGTCCGATGGCGACGCGGTCGCGCGGCTTCACGACGTGCAGCTTCTTCTTCACGTCGTCAGGCGCGTCCTCGAGCTTCGATTCGACGAGCGCCATCGTGAGGGCGGTTCCGTACACCGGTCCCTCCACATACGGCAGCACGTGCGGAACAGCGCCGATGTGATCCTCGTGACCGTGGGTCAATACGAGCGCCGCGATCCGGTACTTCTCGAGCTGCCGCAGATCCGGGATGATCAGATCGACGCCGAGGAGTTCCGGTTCCGGGAACATGACGCCGGCGTCGACAAGCATCGCCGTCTCGCCGCACGCGACGAGCAGCATGTTCATGCCGAATTCTCCCAGCCCGCCGAGAGGGATCAGTTCGAGCGGCGGAATGTCCGTCGTCAGTGGTTCGTCAGCAGTCACCGTTCGCAGTCGGTCGCTCGCAAGAGTTCGAATGTTGGGGCACAGGAGTCCAGCCCTTTAGGGCTGCCCATCGAAGGGCGTTCGTCCAATGGGGCTGTTTTCGTTTGTCGAAGGACACGTCAGCGAAAGGCCGACCACTCTGGCGAGCGGAGGCCGGACGCGGAGCGGCGGGGAGCCGCCTCGTGGGTGTCCTCCCGGCTAGCCGCTGGGACAGCGCACCGGGGACCCGCCTACGCCTTCGGCTTCGGCGCGGCAGACTTGTCGCGCCATAGCCCGCAGGGCGGAGGCGGATGGCACTATAGCACAGCTCGGTTTTTGGCAGCAGCGAAATAGTCCGCAAGCCGAGCCAGTTCTGTGAGTTGCAGCGTTTCGGCTCGGCGCTTGCCGTCGATGCCGGCGGTGCGCAGCGCCTCGTCCGCGGAGCTCCCGAGACCGCGGGCGAAGGGCGCCAGCGCGTTCGAGAGTGTCTTTCGCCGCTGCGTGAACATCGACCTGACCATCTCGTTGAACACCCCCTCGTCGGCCAGCGTCACGGCAGGCGGACGGAAGGTGAAGCGGCTGACAGCGGACCGGACCTTCGGCACCGGGCGAAACGCACCCGGCGGAAGTGAGAGCACCCGCCGGACGTCGGCGTGCAGCTGCACGAAGATCGACAGCACGCCGTAGTCTTTGGTCCCGGGTTTGGCCTCTATCCGGTCGGCGACTTCGCGCTGTAGCATCAACGTCGCGTCCGGCACGCAGCCGTATCGCCGATGTGCGTCCAGAAGGCGGAAGAGAATTGGAGAGGAGACGTTGTACGGAAGATTGCCGGCGACCCGCACCGGCCCGCCGCCCATCAGGGCGGCGAGATCTGTTTCAAGAACATCCTGCTCTACGAGCGTCACATTCGCGGGCAGCCGCGGCGCGAGCAGCGCCACCATTTCACGATCCACCTCGATCGCGGTGACGTGCGCCACCCGCGGCGCCAGCCTGAGCGTCAACGCCCCGGGCCCCGGGCCGATCTCGACGAAACGATCGTCAGGCCGCGGCGCTATAGCGTCGACGACTTTGTCTGCCCAGGCCCCCTGGAGGAAGTGCTGACCGTATCGCTTCTTGGCGCGCATTCAGCGTTCGACATTCATAGTTCATCGTTCATCGTTCAGTTTCTTCACACGTCCTCCATCGCCTCACCCCTCCAGAACTTCTCCTCGATCTCCTCGATCTCCTCCTCACTCAGCCCGAAGTAGTGGCCGAACTCGTGGATCACGGTTTCCGCGATGCACTCGATGATCTCTTCGTGGTCTTCGCAGGCTTCTTCAATCGGCCGCTGGTAGATCGAGATGCGATCCGGCAGCGCGTTGCCATGGGTCCACGAGCGTTCAGGAAGGGGCGTGCCCTGGTAAAGGCCGAACAGCGAGTCCCCGGTTTCGACCTCCATCTCCTCCAGCAGATCGGGTGGCGGCTCGTCTTCGACGACGACGGCGACGTTTTTGATCTCCGCACGAAAGCGCGGGGGGATCTCCTCGAGAGCTTCTTCGACGAGCCGGGTGAATTGCTCCCGCGTCACTTCCGGACCGCCTTCCGCCCCGATCCCTTGCCAAATCTCGCAACTACGGTCTTGTAGTAATGACAATGCGGTCGGACGGCGCACTCCGCGCACAGCGGTTTTGGCTTGCAGATGCGGCGTCCGTGGATGATCAGCGTGTCTGACGTCTGCGTCCAACGCTCCGGCGGCATCGCCGACCCGAGCTGACGTTCGACAACTTCCGGATCCTCGGACTTCGCAATGCCGATGCGGTTGGCGACGCGAAGGACGTGCCGATCCACGGGCAAGCCGGGCACTCCGAGGGCGTGGCCGAGAACGACGTTCGCGGTCTTGCGGCCGACCCCGGGCAACTCCACGAGTTCATCCATCGTCTTCGGCACCTTGCCGGCGTGGCGTTCGACCACCTCACTCGCCATGCCGACGAGCGATCGCGACTTGGCACGAAAGAACCCCGTGGATTGAATCTGCGGCTCGAGTTCAGCGGTGGAGGCGCGGGCGAGTGCGGCCGGGTCCGGATACCGCTTGAACAGCGCAGGAGTGACCTTGTTGACGCGCTCGTCTGTGCACTGCGCGGAGAGGATCGTGGCGACGAGCAGCTCGTAGGCGTTCCTGAAATCGAGCTCGGTGTCCGCGTTTGGATGCTGGGTGAAGAGCGCGTCGAGGATGCGCCGCGTCTCGGCGGGCGTCTTCAGGGGTTTGGGATCCGCCTTCGTCGCGGCACGCTGCGCCATCCGCAGATATTAACGAATCCGCGGAGGCGTAGTGTCACCGTGAAGTCGAGCGGCGCACGGCGGTAACCAGGGCGATCAGTGCCTTGTCGCCGCCGAGACGGGACGTGCCGACGACAACCGTCTCGCCGACTTCCATCGTGAAGCTGCTGTCGACGACCGTCGACGCGGCTGAGACGCTGCCGTGACCGGAGATCGCGCCCCTGCCGAAGCCGGAACTTTCAGTAATGGTTTCAGCCAGACGCCGTTCGAGTTGCGCGTGGCGATCCTTCAGTGGCCGCAGGTCGGGCTCTTTGGCCAGGCCCGCCTCGACGCGCTTCTGCATCTCGAGGATCTGCTGGCGCAGGTTGTCCGTTTCGGCCTGGAGCTCAGTCGCACGGATGGCACGGTTCACTGTCGCCGCCTGCGCTGCCCCGGTCCCGCCGCCACTGTCACGGCGCAGGGAGAAGCGCACCGGGATCCGGCCCTCATCACTCGTTTCCGATACCGACAGAACGAAGGCGTAGGAGCTGGGGAGGAGGACGGTGGCATTGCCTCGATTGGTGCCCGTCACCCCCTGCAGGCGTCCTCCGATCGGCATGCCTATCCGCACCAGGTCGGGAGAGCAGCACGACGTCCACTGCGAATCGACCACCCGATAGTGCTTATATGGCAGGAACTCGCGCATGTCGTTCAATGCGCGCCGCGCGCCCGCCGGCACATCATCGTTTGACGACGATCCGGTCGTGGTTTCGCCGACGACGAGGACGATATTGAATCCCTGGATGTCACGCCATCCCGCCGCGCGCCGCGCGGCCGCTTGTTGCGCGCTGACCGGCACGGCCGTCGTCAACACCGCCAGCGTCGCAATCATTCCTGCGCTCTTCATGGAAGCGTCTCCCTCAACGAGAACTCCGGATCGAACTGCCAGATGATCCGGGTGCCGCCCGGCGTGGCGAACTGCAGCTGTCGAATCCCGGGCGACCCCACCGCCGGCGACGGTTGCGACGGCACCGGTTGGGACCGCGCCACCAGGATGCCGGCGGTTACCGCACTCACCAACACGCTGCCGATAACCATCATTGGCGCGAGACGCTCGACCGGGCGCGAAGCCCCCTCTGCCGCCAGAGCGATCGCCATCCGCCGGATCGCCGCCGCCTGGTCGGCAGGCAGGGGGGCGGTATGCGACTCGCGGAGCACCTGCTGCCACGGCACCATCACATACGTCCTTTCAGAAAATTCGCCATCTGCCTTCGGCCGACGGAGAGATGCCAGCGAACTGTGACGGCGGCCACTCCGGTCAGTCGCGCGATCTCGGCCACCGATGCGCCCTCGATCTCGTAGAGAACCAGAATGGCGCGTCGTCGCGGCGGCAGCCGTTCGAGCGCCAGCTCCACGAGCGACCGGGCGATCAGCGCCCCCTCTTGATCACTTGATGATGGCGGCACTTCAATCGGCGCCGCCTGGCGCACGACCTGCCGGCGCCAGCCATCGCGGCAGATGTTGATGAGCACGCGGACGAGCCACGCCTCTTCGGAGCTGGACCCTGACGGGATCAGCTCCGGCCTGCGTGCGGCGCGAAGAAACGCTTCCTGCACGCAGTCGCGCGCATCTTCGCGCGACCGGCACATCCGGCACGCCAGTGTAAACAGTCGCCGATGGTGTGCGTCGAAGAGGGCAGCCAGCCGCTCGGCGTCGTTTCCGGCGTCCCGCCCGATGGTGCCCTCGAGCGCTATGACCTCTCCGGTCATACCCGTCTAGACGCGGGAACTGTCATGGATGTTGGGCTCCCGTCGATTGGGGATTGTGGATTGGCGACTGTCGATTGACGGAGTTGGCGATTGCGGATTGGCGATTGACGGATCTTGTCTGGAGTCTCCAGCCGGATCCATCGCCATCGGCAATCGCATCAATCGTCAATCGGCAGCCCGTCAGTTCCGCAACCGACATTCGTCAATCCGTCAATCGCCAATCGGCAGTCCCCAATCGACAATCGGTCAGCGTCAGTGAACCGGCCCTTTGTCCCAGCTCGCACCGGTGGACTCCGAGAAGATGCGCATGTGTTCCTGAAGCGCGGCGATCAGATTCGGCACAACCTGGAGCGGCACGACGATTTTCGCGCGGACCGGCGCGCGGACGACGTGGTCGGCTTCGGCGGCCTGGATGTCCTTTTCCGACAGAGGGAGCACCTCGCAGAACGCGAGCGTGAAATCAAATGGCGTATGGGAGATTGCGCAGAAGTTCGCGTAGGTTCGGGTCAGCTCGCCGGTGTCATCGGGGACGATGGTGAAGTTGATTTGCTTGCGCTCGTTCATCAGCGAACGGTAACACGTGCGACGGGTTCACGTGCGATCCGCCTTCGCGCTTCGCGCTACGGCGGACAAGCGTGCGCACGTCCACGTGCTTACGTGCTAATAGCGGCGGAGGACGCCTACGACCACGCCCTGGACCTGCACCTGCTCGGGGAGCGCGAAAATGGGTTGGATCGCCGGGTTGGCGGGTTGCAGACGGATGCGGCCCTGTTCGCGGTACAGCTTCTTCAGGGTCACGTCGCTGCCGTTCAGCAGGGCGATCACCATCTCGCCGTTATCGGCGGTACGGCGGTCTTCGACGATCACGAAGTCGCCGTCGCGAATCTGTTCGTCGATCATCGAATCCCCCTTGACGCGGAGAACGTATGAGTCGCGTTTGCCGACAAGGTCCTCCGGCACCGCGAGGGTTTCGCTACCGGTGACGGCTTCGATCGGTGAACCGGCTGCGACGTATCCGAGCATCGGCAATTCAACGGCACGTCCGCCGAGGCGGGCCGGCACCATTTCCACCGAACGGCTCCGGTTCCACGCGCGCTTGATGAAGCCCTTTTCCTGCAGGTTCGTCAGGTGCTTGTGAACCGTGGCGAGTGAAGACAGCCCGAACCGTCGCCCGATCTCTTCCAGACTCGGTGCGTATCCGTGCTGCTGAATGAAATCGTTCAGGTAATCGAGAATTTCCCGCTGCCGCTTGGTCAATGGGAGCATGGCGCGCACTATACGCAAAGGAAAAGCGAAAGTCAATGCGAATAGCCGAGTCGGCCGATGTGACTTTCGCCTCCAGCTTCGGTCTAACAAGATAGAGTGCAGATCGTGGACGGGCTCCACGAAGGAACGGACGGTGATGACAACGCCGATGATGCCGAACTCGTTCGCCGCACCCAGGCTGGCAGCCGGGAGGCGTTCGGCGTCATCGTCGCGCGTCATCAGCGCAACATCTATCAGTTGTGCTACCGGTTCGTGGGCAACCACGAAGACGCCGCGGACCTCGCGCAGGATGTCTTCGTCAGGGCCTACCGTGCGATCCGCGGCTTCAAGGGAGAGTCGGCCGTCGGCACCTGGCTCCATCGAATTGGTGTCAATGTCTGCCTCAATCGGAAGGCGGTCAAGACGCCGCGGTTCGACGACCTTGACAGCGTCGAGCCGCTGGCGACGGCCGAACACGGGGATGCGGTCCTGTTGCGGGGAGAACGCGCCGCGCGCGTTCGAGCGGCAATTGCGCGGCTGCCGCCCAAACAGCGCGCGACATTGATTCTGCGAACATATCGCGATCTGTCGCACGAAGAGATTGCGGGGATTCTTGGCAGCTCCGTCGGGGCCACCAAGGCGAACTTTTTTCACGCGCTGGCGAACCTGAAGAAGCTCTTGACGGAGAAGTGAAAACGGTGATGCCGCACCTGAACGACACTGAATTCGTGGACCTCCTCGAGGGAGCGCTCGCGTCGTCTCGTATGGCGCACGCCTCGGCCTGTCCCGAGTGCACGGCGCGCCTCGACAGTCTCCGGTCGACCCTTGCGTCGGTGGCCTCGGACACGTCCCACGAACCCTCACCGCTGTTCTGGAACGCCTTTCCCACACGCGTTGCGACGGCCATCGACCAGCAATCGCCTCCGACGTCCTGGCTGACGCGCCCGGTCTTCGCCGCGGTTGCATGCGCGGCGGCTCTCCTGATCGTCATCGGTGTCGCGGCACTGTGGCCGTCATCGGACCGGAGGGCGCCTGTGACTTCAGCGACGCTCGCTCAGCCGAGCGTTGCCGCGGTGGATGCCGGGGTCCTTGCCGAAGATGACGTCGAGCAGGATGCGGCGTGGGCCGTCGTCCGGATTGCCGCTGACGATCTGGATTACGACGACGCAGTGGCGGCAGGTATCACGGCGGATGCCGGTGCTGCCGAGCGCGCCGCAATGGAGCTGACGGGCGCCGAACGAGCTGAGCTCGTTCGGCTGATCGAGCGCGAGATGAAGCGGAGCGGAGCATGAGACGACCGATGGTGCACACCCTTCTTCTCGTGACGTTCCTGACGTCCGCGCCGGCACTCGCCGGGCAGCCGGCGCAGGACGCACCGACGCCAGCGCGTGGGCGCGCCGGCCGTGCGGCGGCGGACGGTTTATCCCCGGTCGAAGTCGTCAATATGCTCGATGCCTACGCCATGCTGCAGGCACAGAACGCGCTGCAACTGAGCGATGAGCAGTACGGGCCGTTCGTCACCAGGCTCAAGCGGCTGCACCAGACGCGGCGTCAGGCGCAGCAGGAGCGCCATCGTCTGATCCAGCAGCTGCGGCGCCAGGCAGGGCCTCAGGCAAATTCCGCCGATGAGAATGCCATCCGGGCGAATCTCAAGGCACTTCGCGAGCTGGACGAACGCGCGGCAAGAGAGGAGCGTCAGGCGTACGACGGCGTTGACGAGCTCCTCGACGCTCGACAACAGGCACGGTTCCGCATTTTCGAAGAAACGCTCGAGCGCCGGAAGCTGGACCTCCTCCTTCGCGCAAGGCAGGGGGCCGCGCCGAGGCGATAACTGCTAAAATCGATCCATGCGTGTGCTCACAGGTCTCATGCTCGGAACGATGCTGCTCGCGGGGCAGGCGAGCCCGCAGCAGGGGATCACGAAAGCCCACGGCGATCGTTTCCAAACAAAGCTCGCGCGGATCGTCACGGTCGGGAACACGCCCCGGAGCGGCAAGGCCCGGGCGCCGGAATCGACCGTGGTCACCGATCTCGAAGTCAATTCGTATCTGCGCTATCACGCGCAAGCCCAGATCCCAGTCGGCCTGGTAGATCCCGCCCTGCAGGCGCTCGGCGGCGGACGGGTCGGCGGGCAGGCGATCGTCGATCTCGACATGGTGCGCAAGCAGAAGCAGCGAGGGTGGCTCGATCCCATGAGCTACCTCACCGGGCGCCTGCCGATCACCGCGCGTGGCAAGCTGACCACTCAGAACGGCGTCGGTCGCTTCGAGCTCGAGTCCGCGGAAATTTCCGGGGTGACGATCCCGAAGACCTTCGTGCAGGAGCTTCTCAGCTTCTACTCGCGGACTGCTGAGGATCCCGACGGCATCAACATGGACGACCCCTTCCAGCTGCCGGCGCGAATCACCGAAATCAAGGTCGCGACCGGCACCGCCACGATCGTCCAGTAGCGCAACGCGAACCACAGAGGCACGGAGACACAGAGCCAATATTGGAAAGGCAAGAAGAAAAGTTTCTGTGCCTCTAGTGTCTCTGTGGTGAGTCAGGCCTCTGTGGTGAAACTCGTTCGGTGACCGACCGAGACTATCTCCAGACGCCGCTCCAGTATCTGAAGGGCGTCGGCCCGCGGCGGGCCGCCGATCTCCAGCGCGTCGGCCTCGCGACGATCGAAGACCTGCTCTATCGCTTCCCGACGCGATACGAAGATCGCGGCGGATTTCAAACCATCTCTTCACTCAAGCCCGGCACCACCGCCTCGGTCGCTGCGGTGGTCATCGGATCAGGCATCCGTCCGACCCGCCGGCCGCGCTTCAAGATTTTCGAAATGCTGGTGCGCGATGACACCGGATCCCTTCGGGCGATCTGGTTCAACCAGCCTTTTCTCAAAGACATCTTCCGTCCGCATCAGCGCGTCGTTCTGTTCGGGAAGCTCGAGCTCACCTCTCACGGGTTGCAGATGCAGAACCCGCAGTACGAGATCGTGGCTGCGGAAGCCGACACCGACAGTGCGGACGCGCCGACGAAAGCGGAAGAGGAGATGCTGCACACGGGACGCATCGTCCCGGTGTACGAAAAGACCGGGCACCTGACGGCGAAGATGCAGCGTGTGCTCGTGCACCACGCGCTGGCGCAGCTGCCCGCGGAAATCGCCGATCCGCTGCCTGACGATGTTCGGCGGCGCCAGCAGCTGGTCGACCGGCGGACCGCCATTCACGACACGCATTTTCCGCCTGAAGGGGCGTCAATCGAGGCCCTCAATCGTTTCCGCTCTCCCGCGCAGCAGCGGATGATCTTCGAAGAGTTCTTCCTCTTTCAGCTTGGACTGGTGCTGCGCAAGCGCCGTGCTCAGGAAGACCGGAAGGCGCGCTCCGTCGTAATCACCGATGCGGTCCGCGAATCGGCGCGGCGGGTGCTTCCGTTCAGACTGACCGGCGACCAGAAGAAGGTGATTGCGGAAATCGTGGAAGACATGAAGCGGCCGGTCCCGATGAACCGGCTGCTGCAGGGGGACGTCGGCTCCGGCAAGACTATCGTTGCGCTGATGGCCGCCCTGGTGGCGATGGAGAACGGCTTCCAGGTCGCGTTCATGGCGCCGACCGAGATCCTCGCCGAGCAGCATTACATCAACATCCGGCGGCTGCTCGAGACCTCGCGCTTTCGGATCGCGCTTCTCACCGGCGCCACTCCCGCAAAGAAGCGCCGCGAGCTGCAGGCGGAGCTCGCCGGCGGATCCGTTCACCTCGTCGTCGGCACGCACGCGCTGGTCGAGGGCCCGGTGGGCTTTCGCGAGCTGGGCCTGGTGATCATCGACGAGCAGCATCGGTTCGGCGTCCTGCAGCGCGCTTCGCTCCGCGCGAAAGGGCAGCACCCGGACGTGCTCGTCATGACCGCGACGCCGATTCCGCGGACGCTCGCATTGACGACCTACGGCGACCTCGATGTCTCGATCATGCGAGAGATGCCGCCCGGCCGGCATGCCATCAAGACGATCGCGAAGCCGGAATCCCGCCGCGAAGAGATCTACGAATTCATTCGCACGCAGGTGGACGGGGGACGACAGGCGTACGTCATCTATCCGCTCGTCGAAGAATCAGAAAAAGTGGATCTGCGTGCCGCGACGGAGATGGCGGACCATCTCGCGCACGACATCTTTCCCGCCTGCCGCGTCGCGCTCCTCCACGGTCGGATGAAGCAGGAGGCCAAGGACCAGGTGATGCAGGCGTTCGCGCGCGGCGATTATCAGATACTGGTCTCGACGACGGTCGTTGAAGTCGGGGTGGACGTCGCCAATGCGTCGGTCATGCTGGTCGAGCACGCGGAACGATTCGGCCTCTCACAGCTCCATCAACTGCGCGGTCGCGTCGGGCGTGGACCGCACCAGTCGTTCTGTGTCCTGCTGTATCAGGCGCCGCTCACCGACCAGGGGCGTGAACGTCTGAAGGCGCTCACCGATACGACCGACGGTTTCATCATCGCCGAGCGAGACCTCGAGCAGCGTGGCCCCGGGGACTTCTTCGGCACGCGCCAATCGGGGTTGCCGACACTGCGGGTGGGGGACATCGTCCGCGATCATCAGTTGATGGAAGCCGCGCGCCGCGAAGCCGGGGCCGCGCTCGACGATCCGACGCAGCACGACCTGCTTGCCGCGTTCGTGAAGGAAAACTGGGCCCAGAGGTTCGGACTCGTTGGCATCGGCTGAGCGGCGATGCGGATCATAGCGGGCTCGCTGAAAGGGCGGCGCATCGAGGCGCCGGACTGGCCGGGGCTTCGGCCGACGTCCGACCGGCTGCGCGAAACCCTCTTCAACATTCTCGCGCCGCGCATCGAGGGTGCTCGCGTCATGGACGGATACTCAGGCACCGGCGCGATCGGCATTGAAGCGCTGAGCAGGGGAGCGGCCCATGTGACATTCGTGGAGCAGGATCGGCGCGCGCAGGCCCTGATCGAAACCAACCTTCGCAAGTGTGGGGTGTCGGACCGCTATGCTATTATCCGCGCGGGATTTGCAGCCGCGGTACGGGCCGGAGGGGAGTTCGATTTGATCGTGCTCGATCCACCGTACGGCGCAGAGGAACTGACCGCCGCCATTGAGAGCGCGGCGTCGATTGTCGGGCCGGAAACGCTGCTGATCGTCGAGCACGCAACGCGGGATCCCGCGCCCGAACAGGCCGGACGGCTCGAGCGCACACGGGAAGTGGTCCACGGCGACAGCGCCCTGGCGTTCTATCGCAGATCAAGTTAGGACAATCGCCAATCGAGAAATGTCCGAGATCATTGCCATCTACCCCGGCTCGTTCGATCCACTGACGAACGGTCACGTCGACATCATCCAGCGCGGCTCGCGGCTGTTCGACCGCATTGTCGTCGGCGTCCTGATCAACTCCGAAAAAGCTCCGCTGTTCACGATTCCGGAGCGGGTAGAGATCGCCCGCAATGTGTTTCGGGAATGGCCCAATGTCGAAGTGGATACCTTTGACGGCCTTCTCGTCGAGTACGCTCGGCGGAAGCGGGCCAGCGTCATCGTTCGCGGGCTCCGCGCCATCTCGGATTTCGAGTACGAGATGCAGATGGCCCTGATGAACCGGCGCCTGAATCCGGATGTCGAGACGGTCTTCATGATGCCCGCCGAACCGTACACCTACGTGAGCTCGCGACTGGTGAAGGAAGTCGTCGCGCTCGGCGGCAGCGTCAGCGGGCTGGTGCCGCGGCTCGTCGAGGAGCGCCTGCGCGACAAGAAGCTGGCGCACGAGACCTTGAGGGCGTAGAGCATGCTCGCCGACCGGACCAGACGAATCGGCGTCTCCCCGACCATGAAGGTCGCGGCCGATGCGCTGAAGCTCAAAGCGCAGGGCGTCGATGTCGTCGATCTTGGCGCGGGGGAACCGGACTTCCCGACTCCGGTCCACATTTCAGACGCAGCACACGCCGCCATCGACGCGCATTTCACCAAATACACGAACAACTCCGGGACGCCGGAGCTGAAGCAGGCGGTCTGCGATCGGTATCGTGCCGACTATGGCATCGCCTATACACCGGCCGAGACGATCATCACGGCCGGAGGCAAGCAGGCGCTGTTCAACGCCGCCATGTGTCTCTTCGGAAGCGGCGACGAAGTCATCACCCACATGCCTGGATGGCCGACCCTGGTCGAGCAGATCAAGCTCTCGGACGCAACCCCGGTGATCGTTCGCACCCACGCCGAGGAAGGGTTCCGCCTGCGCGCCGAACCGGTGGTCTCAGCCTTCACCGCACGCACCCGCGGCATCGTGATCAACTCGCCGTGCAATCCGACCGGAGCGCTGATCAGCGAGGACGATCTCGCCGCGATCGCCGACGAAGCGTCGAGCCGAGGCATCTGGATCCTGCTCGATCTCTGTTACGAGCGATTGATCTATGACCCGGTCGCGCACAACCTGCCGGGGGTGCTGGACGTCGAGAATGCGGGACCGTACCGTTCTCTGCGGCTCGGCCTCGAAGGCCTACGCGATGACCGGCTGGCGTTGCGGCTGGGCGGTCGCGCCGGCGGCTCTCGTCAACGCCTCGAATGCCTTGCAGAGCCATTCGACGTCGAACGTTTGTTCGATCACCCAGAAAGCGGTGACGGCGGCCTTGATCGGCCCGCAGGACTGCGTCACCGACATGCTGGACGAGTATCGCGTGCGCCGCGACCAGCTGCACGCGTGGATCTCGGAGGAGCCGCGGCTTCGCGCGGAGAAACCGGCCGGTGCTTTTTATCTCTTCGTCGACGTCTCCGACGTCCTCTCGCCGGACGGCATCAGGACATCCGCGGAACTTGCCCAGGCGCTCCTCGATCAGTCGCGTGTGGCGGTCACGCCCGGCGAGGCTTTCGACGCTCCCGGCTTCCTGCGGATTTCGTACGCGACATCTTTGCCGGAACTCCGACGGGGCGTCGACCGCATCATCAGCTTCGTCAGGTCCGTCGATCATCGACCCCGCGAGGTCGCCGGAGCGTAGGGGAAACTCTGAACTCCCTGGTCGCCGAGCTCGCAGCGATTGTTGGCGAGGCACACGTCCGTACCGACGACGAATCGCGGCGCGTCTACGGCACCGATGCGCTGAAACGCGGCTTCCCGGCTGACGTCGTAGTCCTTCCCGCCAGCACCGCAGAGGTCGCACACGTCGTTCAAATCTGCGCCGCCCATGGTGTGCCGTTCGTGCCGCGCGGCGCAGGCACCGGCTACACCGGCGGCGCCGTTCCCCTGCAAGGGGGAGTGGTGATCTCGCTGGAGCGGATGAACCGGATCCTCGAGATCGACGAACAGAACCTGATCGCGATCGTCGAGCCCAACGTCATCACCGCGGACCTCCAGGACGCGGTGGAGAAGGTGGGACTCTTCTACCCGCCGGACCCGGCATCGCTCAAGCAATCGACCATCGGCGGCAACGTAGCGGAATGCGCCGGCGGTCCTCGCGCGTTCAAGTACGGCACGACCAAGCGCTACGTTCTCGGCGTGGAAGCGGTGTTGCCGACGGGAGAGGTGATCGAGACGGGCGGGAAGGTCGTCAAGAACGTCGTTGGCTACGACCTGACGCAGCTGCTCGTCGGGTCGGAAGGGACGCTGGCGATCATCACCAGAGTCATCCTCAGGCTGGTGCCGCGGCCGCCGTTTCAGGCGACGCTCCGCGCGTCATTTACCGACGTGCGCTCGGCGGTGGCGGCGGTGACCGGTGTCATACGGAAGCGCGTCGTGCCTGCGGCTCTCGAACTGATCGACGGCGAGTCCCTGCGCGCGCTCGCCGAACACCTGCAGGATGCGTCCGTGGCGCCCGCCGGCACCGGCGCCGTTCTGATCATCGAAGTGGACGGCACTCGCGACTCGGCATCCGAGGAGGCGGCGCGGGTCGAGGACGCCTGCCGCGAGGCCGGCGCGACCGAGATACTCCGCGCGCGCGACGAAGCCGGACGCCAGGATCTCTGGCGCGTCCGCCGGGAGCTGTCGCATTCGCTGCGCATGGTGGCCGCCCTCAAGTTCAATCACGACGTCGTCGTCCCCAAAGGACGCATCCCGGAGCTGTTCGAGCTCGTCGAGCGGATCAGGTCAGCCTACACGCTCCGCATTCCGTGCTTCGGACATGCTGGCGACGGCAACATCCATGTCAACATCATGGTGTCGCCCGACGATCGTGACGAGGTCCAGAGAGCGCACGAGGCCGAGACAGTGCTCTTCGAGGGGGTGGTCGCGCTGGAGGGCTCGATCAGCGGCGAGCACGGCATCGGGTTCTCGAAGGCGCCGTTTCTGCCGATCGAGCTGTCCCCCGACGAGATCGCGCTCATGAAGCGGATCAAGCAGGCCTTCGATCCGCGGAATCTCCTGAACCCCGGTAAAATCTTCCCCGCATGATCTGGTTGCTGATGGCCGTTGGCGCCGTCGTAGTCCAGCCCTTTAGGGCTGTGGCAGCCGTCGGGCAAACCCTTCCCCGGGTGATGATCGAAACCGAGGCGGGGGAGATCGAGATCGAGGTTGATACCGTGCGCGCGCCGAACACCGCGGCGAACTTTCTCAAGTACGTCGACGGCGGGTTCTACGACGGCGGACGTTTTCATCGGACGGTCAAGCCCGACAACCAGCCAAACAACGATGTGAAGATCGAAGTCATCCAGGCAGGCGCGAGCGCGACGCGGACGCGGGATTTCCTCCCGCCCATTGCGCTGGAGCGCACCAGCGTCACGAAACTCACACACGCTGACGGCACGGTCTCCATGGCACGCAGCGGACCGGACACCGCGCGTGACCAGTTCTTCATCTGCATCGGCAATCAACCAGAGCTCGATTTCGGCGGCAAACGCAACGCGGACGGCCAGGGATTCGCCGCCTTCGGCCGCATCGTCCGAGGCATGGACGTGGTGAGAAGAATCCAGGCAGCGCCGGCAGAGGGCCAGAACCTGGCGCCACCCATACGCATCCTGCGGGCGCGTCGCCTCTAACCTGTTACATTGAACGTATGCTGACCAGGCTCGCAACCGTCACGTTCGTCGCGGTGATGTCATTGTCGCCGCCGATCGAGCAGAATCCGGCCGATGAGCTCGCGGCGCTGAAACGCGAAATCCAGGCATTGAAGGAACAGCAGGCGCAGATCCAGAAGGAGCTGCAGGCGATCAAGACCTTCCTGCAGGCTGCCATGCAGCCCCGCCAGGCTCAGGAACCGGAAGTGCCGGGTCTGATCGGCGCGATGATCCCGACCGAGGGGGAGCCGTCGATGGGACCTGCGGGCGCGAAACTCACGATCGTGGAGATCTCCGATTACCACTGCCCATTCTGCAAGCGGCACACGCAGCAGACATTCCCGCAGATCGTCAACGAATTCGTGAACACCGGCAAGGCCCGGTATGTGTTTGTCGACTACCCGATTGCACAACTGCACCCGCAGGCCGCGAGGTCTCACGAGGCGGCGGCATGCGCCTCAGAGCAAGGGAAGTTCTGGGAGATGCACGCAAGCCTCTTCGCCACCCCGCCGGCGAAGGAAGACGGCGCGCTCACCGCGCAGGCGAAGGCGGTCGGTCTCGACCCGGCGAAATTCACCGCGTGCCTGACGAGCGGCCGGCACACGGCGGGCATCCAGGCCAGCGTCAGCCGCATCGAGCGGCTCGGTGTCGCCGGCACACCGATGACCGTGATCGGCCTCACTCCGGCGCCAGGGCAGCCGATGAAAGTCCTCAAATACGTCTACGGAGCCCGACCTTACGGGGACTTCAAGGCAGCACTCGAATCAGTGATGGCGCAGTGAGCCAAGTCCTAACTACTAAAAGTTTAGGAGTTAGGCGTTAGGTTAGAAGTTAGAAGTTAAGGAGGCGAAGCCTCCGGCCGCCAGGCAGGAAAGGGGTCGATGTAATCTGCCCATCGAACTGGCGCCCCCACCGGCCGGGGATCGGGGTGTTGCAGTCAGGGCACGTGCCTTCCGCCGTCAGACGGTATGACTGAATGAAATAGCCATATCGCTCGACGAGGAGCGCGCGGCAATTGTGGCACCGCGTGTTTTCGAGATCGCCGACACGTCCCGGCACGTTGCCGGCGTAGACATACCGAAGGCCGTTCCGCTGCGCGATCGAGGCCGCCTTCATCAGCATCTCGGGCGTCGTATTTTCCGGGTCGTTCATCCGGTAATCCTTGTGGAACGCCGTTACGTGCCACGGGATATCGGGTGAGACACCGGCGATGAAGGCCGTCAACCGCTCGAGCTCGTCGTCCGAACTATTGAATCCCGGAATCAGCAGCGTCACGATCTCGAGCCATACACCCATCTCGTGCAGGGAACGGATCGTCTGCAGGATCGGCTCGATGCGTCCTCCCAGCTGCCGGTAGTGTTTGTCGTCGAACGACTTGAGATCGACCTTATACAGATCGATCCACGGCCTGAGGTAATTCAGCACCCGGGGCGTGCCGTTGCCGTTGGAGACATACGCCGTCTTCAGACCCGCCTGGCGCGCCTCCTTGAAGATCTCCACTGCCCATTCGCTGGTGATCAGCGGCTCGTTATACGTGCTCACGAGGACGCGCGCGCCGAGGCGGACGGCTTCGCTGACCAGTTGTCCGGGCGCGACGTCGATCGGCGGAGCGACTGCCTGAGGATCCCGGAGTGCCTGCGACGTGACCCAGTTCTGACAATAGGAGCAATGGAGGTCGCAGCCGAGCATGCCGAAGCTGAAGGCGAGCGCTCCCGGATACGCATGGAAGAACGGCTTCTTCTCGATCGGATCGCACTGGAGCGCGCCGACGTAACCCCACGGGACGAGCAGCTTGCCGCCCCGATTGATGCGGACTTTGCAGACGCCAACCGCCCCCTCGGGAATCGGGCATTCATGGCCGCATGCGTAGCACCGCAGCCGGTTGTTGCTGATCGGTTCGACGAGCTCGGGCGCTGCCTCGGCTGTTCGCTGCTCGAGAACTTCGGCGAGCGTTGCCATGTCTCGATTGTACGGCGGCTATGATCTTTGGCATGAAGACAGTCGCAATCATCGGCGCGTCGAGGCACCGCAGCAAGTTCGGCAACAAGGCGCTCCGAGCGTTCGAGCACAAGGGCTATCGGGTGCTGGCGATCAATCCCAACGAGCGCGAGGTCGAAGGGCATCGGACGTTTGCGTCTGTCCTGGACGTCCCCGACCAGATCGACATGGCCACGGTCTACGTGCCGGGGGACGTCGGCGTCCGCGTGATGGACGATCTGGCAAAGAAGGGGATCAAGGAGGTGTGGCTCAATCCTGGGGCGGACGATCAGGAGGTGGTCGCTCGCGCGCGGACGCTGGGGCTGGACGTCGTTCAGGCCTGCAGCATCCTCGCGATCGGGGAGAATCCCTCTCGCTACTGACAGGGCCGGCCTGGCACAGCCCTGAAGGGCTGGACTACGGGGCCGGCCTGGCACAGCCCTGAAGGGCTGGACTACGGCAAGCGTCTGTTCACTGGCCGATCGTTGCCAGGCGCAGTTCGAGCGGACGTGTTTCGCCGGCATTGAGGACGACCGGGGTCGAGGATTTGCTCAGCTGCTCGAGCAGTTCGACATCAGGGTTCGACGTGTTGATAGTGAAATCCGCAGGCAAGGCGACGACGCGGTAGCGGCCCTCGCGCAAGCCTCGCAGCTGGAATTTCCGTTCCTTCATCGGCTGTCCCAGCCGGATCATCGACGACATGGGACGCCAGGTCGCCGGATCATCGCCAAAAGCCAGTACCGTGTATTGCTCGACCGGCTTGCCCGCGTCGTCGGTGACCGTGCCTTCGAGACCGGGCGCATGGGGAGTGAACACGATTTGCAGCTTGCCGCTGTCTGCACTCGTGAAGACGCGCGGCTGATCGGTGATATCGGCACCGTTGAGGAGGACTGCCTTCAATCCCCAGGACGATCCTCCAGGACTGGAGCCGCGACCGATCACGCTCCCCCGGATCACGATCCTCCTGAACAGATTTCGTATCGTGAACGTGGTGTCCTTCACGTCCACCGTCGGGGGAGGCGTGAACATGCGACGTTCGAACAGCTGCGCGGACACCTGCACGCGGCCCCCCTCGAGCTCGCCCCCGTCGAACACGATCTCGCCGGTGACGGTGGTACCGCGCTGAGTCATCAGCATGATGCCCTCGACGTCCGCTGCGCCGACCTCGATAGGGGCCGACGCCATTTCAGCGTTGTCCATCGACGGCGCATTATGCGTTCCGGGCCCGGGCGGTTCGCGCCGTGGCATAGAGGTCGCGGTCAGCTCATAGTGTCCGGGCGGCACGTTTCTGATGATGAACGTGCCGTCCGGCATGACGCCGCTGCCGTAGTTCCCGCCCATCATCATCATCGTGGTGTCCGGGGGCGCCAGCGACACGCTCGTGCTCGTCGACGGTACGCCGCTCGACGACATCACCGTCCCTCTCACCGTGTAGACGCGCGTTTCGGTCAGCCTGATGTCGGCGACTGCCTGCCCGCCCGGCGGCAGTCGCACTCGCGTGGCCTCCTGCATGGACGGGGTGCCTGGCGAGTAGGTTGGGGCAAAGCCAATCGTCTCCCCCTGGACGTCCAGCTGCCCGCTAAAGCCGCCCCCTCTCGTGTCTGCCATGACCATGTAGTCGCCTTGCGCAAGCCCGAAAGCCCGGAACTGTCCCAGATCGTCCGTCGTGACACTGCCAACCATCACCGGTTCCATTCCGCGTCTGACCCGGAGCGCGGCAATCCGCACCCGGGCGGCGGGCTCTCCCGAGCCGTCCGTCACTGTCCCCACGATCGCCCCGCCGGGCGCCAGAGAGACGTTGATGTTGACGAGTTGCTGGCCGTCCGCCAGTTCGATCGGTTTCGGGCGGAATAGGGGGTCTCTCAGTGTCCCTGTCGCCGCACCGCCATATCCGGCGTCCAGATAGGCAGCGCGATGACTTCCAGGATTGACGATGAGCGTATAGGTGGCCGGCGGCAGACCCGTCAAGCTGTATCGCCCCTCGTCGTCGGTGTAGGTCATGGCTGGCTTCTGCGGGCCTGAAAGGTTGACCTGCGCTCGACGAATCGGCGCGCCGGTGTCGGCAGCGATGACCTTGCCGCTGATGCTGCCGGTGCCGACCGCCGTCTTCACGGTTGGATCGCGCGGTTGTATCGCCTGGGGAGGGGAAGCCTGGATCGTCGTGACCTGAGCCGACATCACAACGCCTAGGAGAAGCAGCGTCGCCGGAACAGCCATCGCGCCTAATTAGACACCGGGCTGTGGCAATTGGTCTGAAAGCTCCCTGGTGTTCCCGATCAGGGCCTTCAACTCCTCCGCCTCGATGACCTCTTTTTCGAGCAGGCGTTCGGACACGCGGTCGAGCGTTGCCCTCCGTTCGCGAAGGACGCGCCGCGCCGTCTCGTGCGCCTCGACGAGGATGCGTTTCACTTCGACGTCGATCTTCACCGCGGTTTCTTCCGCGTAGTTGCCCCGCTCGGGCCCGAACGGCATGTCGAGAAACGCGTTTCGCTTGTGACCGTTGTAGCTCACCGCGCCAAGCTCGTCGCTCATCCCGAACTCGGTAACCATCGCCCGCGCAATGTCGGTCGCGCGCTGCAAGTCGTTCTGAGCCCCGGTCGTCACTTCGCCGAACGCGATCTCCTCCGCGCTGCGACCACCGAGAAGAACGGACAGCTGGTTGAGCAAGTCACCGCGGGTCAGCAGGTAGCGGTCCTCGAGCGGCAGCTGCATCGTGTAGCCCAGCGCGCCGAATCCGCGGGCGACGATCGAGATCTTGTGCACCGGGTCCAGGCCGGGGAGGACGCTGGCAACGATCGCATGGCCAGACTCGTGATACGCGACGATCCGGCGTTCCTTGTCGTTCATCACCCGCTTCTTCTCGAGACCGGCAATGATGCGATCGATCGCCTCGTCGAAATCCTTCATCTCGACGGCGGTCTTGTCCTTCCGCGCCGCGAGCAACGCCGCTTCGTTGACCAGATTCGCGAGGTCCGCGCCGGCGAAACCCGCGGTGCGGGCGGCAATCACCTTCAGGTCCACGCCCTCGGACACCTTCACGGTCTTCACGTGGATCCGCAGAATGTCTTCACGGCCGCGCACGTCCGGCTTGTCGACGAGGACCTGCCGGTCGAACCTCCCGGGTCGGAGCAGGGCAGGGTCGAGCACCTCCGGGCGGTTCGTGGCGCCCATGATGATGACCCCCTTGCGCGCGTCGAAGCCGTCCATCTCGGCGAGCAACTGGTTGAGCGTCTGCTCGCGTTCTTCGTGGCTGCCCATCGGCGTCTGGATGCGCACCTTGCCAAGCGCGTCGAGCTCGTCGATGAAAACGATGCACGGAGCCTTGGCGTCGGCCTGGGCGAACAGATCGCGGACGCGGGAGGCGCCGACGCCGACGAACATCTCCACGAACTCCGAGCCGCTCAGGCTGAAGAACGGTACCTTGGCTTCTCCGGCGACCGCGCGGGCCAGCAGCGTCTTGCCGGTTCCCGGGGGCCCTACCAGGAGGACGCCCTTGGGGATGCGGCCGCCAATGCTCGTGTATTTCTTCGGCGTCTGCAGGAACTCGACGATTTCCTTCAGCTCCTCTTCGGCTTCGTCCACGCCGGCCACATCGGCGAACCGCACTTTGACGTCGTCTTCCGCGTACACCTTGGCGCGGCTGCGCGCGAATGACATCACGCCGCCCTCGGCGCCACCCATCCGGCGGATGAAAAAACTCCAGAGCGCGACGATGAAGATGATCGGAATGATCCAGCCGAGCACCTCACCGACCCAGCGGCTGGCAATCTCCCCCTTGTGCGGAACCTTGTGCTGATTGAGCTCCTCAACAAGTTTGGGATCTTCGACGCGAACCGACGTGAACGGCTTCGCCTTGCCGGCATCGTCCGGTTTCAGCAATCCGTGCACGGTCTCCTGGCCGACAGTGACTTCCTGGACGCGGCCGCTGCGTACCGCGTCCTTGAACTCGCTGTAGGAGATCGTCTGTCCCGAACGCAGCGACACGAACACGGCCTGACCGAGCGCCAGCGTCAACAGAACGCCGAACCCCAGCCACATCGCCTGGCCCGGCCCCGGACGCATTTGCATGCGACGGTCGCCGGTGCGGCGGCCGCGCGGGTTTGGAGGAGACTCGGATTTTTCGTCGGCCATCAGTGGGCTACCGGCTCTCCCGCGGTTTCGAACGTCAACTCGCCGCCGACTGTATCGATCCGGACCTTCTCGCCTTCCCTGATCTCTCCTTCGAGCACCTTGATGGCAAGGGTGTCGAGCACACGTCGCTGAATGGTTCGCTTGAGCGGCCGCGCGCCATAGGTCGGATCGTATCCTTCCGCGATCAGCAGATCTTTCGCACGGTCGGAGAGCTCCACGTGGATCTTGCGATCCTCCAGCCGCTTCATCAGTCCGCGCAGCTGAATGTCGATGATCGTGCGCATCTCTTCACGACTGAGCGCGTTGAACACGATGATCTCGTCCACGCGGTTGAGGAACTCGGGGCGGAAGTGCGCGCGCAGCGCCTCCATGACTTCGCGCCGAACACCTTCGCTCAAGGCCGGCTGAAGCCGGCCGCCACCGTCGGTAGAGGCCGGCTTGAGCCGGCCTGACTCCGCCTGCGCCGCCTCCGCGATGAAATGGCTGCCGACGTTGGAGGTCATGATCACGACCGTGTTCTTGAAGTCCACCGTCCGCCCCTTGCCGTCGGTCAGGCGGCCGTCATCGAGCAGTTGCAGCATCACGTTCAGGACTTCCGGATGCGCCTTCTCGATTTCGTCGAAGAGGACGACGGCGTACGGGCGGCGGCGAACCGCTTCGGTCAACTGGCCGGACTCCTCGTAGCCGACGTATCCGGGCGGCGCCCCGATGAGACGCGACACGGAATGCTTCTCCTGATACTCGGACATGTCGATCCGGATCATCGCGTGCTCATCGTCGAAAAGAAACTCCGCGAGGGCGCGCGCCAGCTCGGTCTTGCCCACACCGGTCGGTCCGAGAAAGATGAAGCTGCCGAGCGGACGATTCGGGTCCTGCAGCCCGGCGCGGGCGCGGCGCATCGCGTTGGCCACGGCCCGGACCGCCTCGTCCTGCCCGACGACGCGCTGGTGGAGCCGTTGTTCCATTTTCAGAAGCTTCTGAATTTCTCCTTCCAGCAGGCGGTTGACCGGGATGTGCGTCCAGCGGCTGACCACGCCGGCGATGTCTTCTTCGTCGACTTCTTCCTTGAGCATCCGCTGATTCTTCTGCAGGTCCGCGAGGCGTTGCTCCTCGTCGCGGATCTTACGTTCGAGCTCAGGCAGGCGTCCGTACTGCAGCTCTGACGCCTTGGCGTAATCGCCGGCCTGCTGCGCACGCTGCATCTCCAGGCGCACCTGTTCGACCTCTTCTTTCAGCTTACGTCCGCGCTGGATCGCGTCCTTCTCCTGTTGCCAGTGCGCGGCGAGGCGGTCCTTCTCTTCCTTCAGATCGGCCAGCTCCTTTTCGAGCCTCTCCAGCCGTTCGCGGGACGCCTTGTCCTTCTCCTTCTTCAAGGCTTCGCGCTCGATCTCGAGCTGCATGATCCGCCGCTGCACCTCGTCGAGTTCCGCCGGCATCGAGTCGATCTCCATGCGAAGGCGTGAGGCTGCCTCGTCGATCAAGTCGATGGCCTTGTCTGGCAGGAAGCGGTCGCTGATGTAGCGGTGCGACAGCACGGCGGCCGCCACCAGGGCTGAATCCTTGAACTTTACGCCGTGGTGAATCTCGTAGCGTTCGCGCAGGCCCCGGAGGATGCTGATCGTGTCCTCGACCGTCGGCTCGCCGACCATCACCGGCTGGAAGCGGCGTTCGAGCGCGGCGTCCTTTTCGATGTGCTTGCGGTATTCATCGAGCGTGGTGGCGCCGACGGTGTGCAGCTCGCCGCGGGCCAGCATCGGCTTGAGCATCTGCGAGGCGTCCATCGCTCCCTCGGCCGCTCCCGCACCAACCACGGTGTGCAGTTCGTCGATGAAGAGGATGATCTGCCCCTGGGCATCGGCGATCTCCTTCAGCACGGCCTTGAGCCGTTCTTCGAACTCGCCGCGATACTTGGCGCCGGCCACCAGCGCTCCCATGTCGAGCGCGAAGATCCGCTTGTTCTTGAGGCCTTCGGGCACGTCCTGCCGCACGATCCGCTGGGCCAGGCCCTCCACGACGGCGGTCTTGCCGACGCCAGGCTCACCGATCAGCACCGGATTGTTCTTGGTGCGCCGCGACAGCACCTGAATGACACGCCGGATCTCATCGTCACGTCCGATGACCGGATCGAGTTTCCCCTTGCGAGCGAGCTCGGTCAGATCGCGGCCGTATTTCGCGAGCGACTCGTAGGTCGACTCAGGATTCTGGCTGGTGACCCGCTGAGAGCCGCGCACCGCGGCCATGGCCTGGAGGATCGTGTCGCGCGTGATCCCGCGCTGCTGCAGCAACCGCGCGGCTGGCGACTTGGCGCCTTCGCTGGCGATCGCCACGAACAGATGTTCGGTACTGACGTACTCGTCCTTCAGCCGTTGCGCCTCGGATTCCGCCGCTTCTGTGACCTGACGCAGGCGGGGCGAGAGCGAGAGCTGCCCGCCACCCTGCGTGCGCGGCAGGCGCCCGAGCTCGGTACGCACCGCGGCCGCGAGCGCCGCCGGGTCGGCGTTCATTTTGGTGAGGATGGACGGCACGATGCCGTCGCGCTGCTCGACGAGGGTCAGCAGAATGTGTTCCGGGGTGATCTCCGGATGCCCCTCGCGCTCGGCGAGCTGCTGCGCCGTGATGACTGCCTCTTGAGCCTTCTCGGTGTATTTGTTGATGTTCATGTGCGTTTCAGGCGTGTTTCTCGATTCTCTGTAACGCCTCGTAATGCTGCCGCTGCTCCTTCGTCAGGGAGCGCGGCAACTGGATCTCGGCCACCGCGTACAGGTCCCCACGCTGGTCGGCCTTGCCGATGACCGGCATGCCGTGGCCTTTGAGCCGGAACACCTGCCCGTTCTGCGTCGTCTCGGGAATCTTCAGGCGCACGGAGCCGGTCATCGTCGGGACGTTGCCTTCGCCGCCGAGGATGGCGGTCGTCAGCGGCACCGCCACTTTCGTCCGCAGGTCGCTGCCGTCGCGCTCGAAGAGCGCATGCGGCTGAAGCCTCACACGCAGATAGAGATCGCCGGCGGCGCCGCCGTTGCCGCCAGACTCACCCTCGCCGGCTGCGCGAACCCGCGATCCGTCCTTGACCCCGGGCGGGATGCGCACGTCAATCGTTCGCGCGTGCCCTCCCTCCTTGATCGAGATGCGCCGCGTGGCCCCGTGATACGCCTCCTCGAGGGTGAGCTCGACTTCGTGCTCGATGTCGCGCCCCTTCTGGGCCCGTGTCCGCCCGCGGCCGCGGCCGGCTTCGCGCGCGCCGCCGCCGCCGCCGAAAAAGGTCTTGAAGAAGTCGGAGAACGGATCCTCGTCTCCGAACATCTCCCGCATCTCTTCCTCGGTCATGGTGCGGTAGCCGCGGCCGGTCCGCCCGTATTCACCGTCCAGCCCCCGCCGCCAAACGGGCTGCCGCCCGGCCAGCCCTGTGCCCCCTGCTGCTGCGCCTGCTCGTACATGCGCCAGTTGGCGCCGAGCTCGTCGTACTTGCGCCGCTTTTCAGGGTCGCCGAGCACCTCGTACGCTTCGTTGATCTCCTTGAACTTTCCCTCGGATCCCTTGTCTCCGGGGTTGACGTCCGGATGATGTTTGCGGGCGAGCTTCCGGTACGCCTGCTTGAGCTCCTTGTCTGAGGCGCTCTTGGTGACGCCGAGCGTCTGGTAATAGTCCTTGAAATCCATCACAAGCCGGCCATCTCGGCGATCTTCTGGATCTCCGACGCGATGCGGCGCCGTGATTCGGGACGCCCCTCCTTGATCAGCGGCTGGATCCGCTGTACCGCCTCGGCGATCTCGAGCAAACGCTGCACGCCGGCGAGATTTACTCCCGCCTCGTCCACGAGATACTTGATGAGCCGGAGGCGCTCCAGCTCGTCCTGGGTGTAAACACGCATGCTGCCGATGGTGCGGGTGGGGCGAACCAGGCCGAGCCGTTCGTACTTGCGCAGCGTCTGCGGATGCATGTCCAACAGACGCGCGGCCATACTGATAAAGTAGAGGTCGTGGCCCGTCATCGTGTCACTAACCTTGCGTCACTTCAACGATAGGCCTTGACACGCATCGTGTCAAGTTCAACACCACACGATAGGCGATCCATGAGCAAGCGAGGGCCGGAGGGACCGCGTGCGGCGGCCCGAGCGCGCAGCGAGGTCGGGAATAGAAGACCCCCGCCGATAAATAAATGGACGTTCACGCTTCTGATTTCATCACGATCGGGCTCCTCGTCGTTCTCGAGGGGTTGCTCAGCGCCGACAACGCGCTGGTGCTCGCGATCCTGGTGCTGGGGCTGCCCAGGAAAGATCAACAAAAGGCGCTGCGCTACGGGATCCTGGGGGCGTTCTTCTTCCGGATCGTCGCGATTCTTCTCGCGGTGCACCTGATCAAAGTCGGCTTCGTGAAGCTGATCGGGGCCGGGTATCTCCTGTGGCTCGCGTACAGCCACTTCTTCGGCCGTCACGAAGGGGAGGACCGACGCGCGATCAAGCCCGCAACGGCGTGGATGGGGCTCTCGCCGTTCTGGTCCACCGTGATCAAGGTCGAATTGACCGACCTGGTCTTCGCCGTCGATTCGATCCTGGTGGCGGTTGCGATGTCACGCAAGGAGTGGGTGATTATCGCCGGCGGCGTCCTGGGCATCATTGCGATGCGCCTGGTGATCGGACAGCTACTGCGCGTCGTCCGGCGTTATCCCTCGCTGGTCGATGCTGCGTTCGTGATCATCGCGTGGGTCGCGATCAAGCTGCTCGTCGAGTATCTGAACGGGATCCACGTCATCACGTTCCACATCAGCAAGTGGGTCTCGTTCGGGCTGATCATCGCGATTTTCAGCATCGCGTACTTCTACGCACGCAAGAAAGGCCCGGTCGAGGAGAACGACGAGGATGAGGCGACCTCCTTCCTCGAGAAGCAGTCGAAGGGGTAGTTCCCGACGGGACGCGGAACGCGGGATGCGGGATGCGCAGTTCGCGGGGCGCGGGCGCGGGCGTTAGTCCCCTGACAGCTTGAGATTCAGCGTCTGTGATTCACCTTCGTTGAGAGTGAACCGCGTCGCATTCGCTTTCAGCCGCCCGAGTACTTCCGGATCGTTCCATTCCCCCTGCGCGATGTAGGGAACGGCGATCGCGTAATAGCTCCCGGCCGGAAGATCGCGGATGCGATAGCCGCCGTCCTGGTTCGGGCGGGCGAAACCGACGTGACGGGTCATCGGTGCCGTCCACTTTTCGACGTCCTCAGAAAAGATCACGACGGTGTAGTCGGTTGCGGGTTCTGCGCCGGCGGTGACGGCACCGGAGACGCTCGTGGACTTCGACGTCAGCGTCACTTCGATCCCCGATACGGGTTCGTTCGGTTTGATGGTGATCCCGGTGTCGGTGACGTCGACCCCGTTCGCCGTGACGGATTTGAGTGCCCACCCCGCCGGCAGCCCGGTCGGGCGGATCAGTCGCTGGCCGATGAGTCCCTTGATCTCGAAGGCGCCGTCGGGCGAGAGGGATGAAGATCCACCGGGCATTCCAATTGGCGCGTCAGTGTCGACGACAATCGCCGAGACGCGGAGCGGAGCGGTGTTGGTCGGCTTCGTCCCGCCGTCGAAGACAACGCGGCCGCTGATCGCCACGCCTTTCGACGTCATGATCATGACGTTGGCGACGTCCTCCCCCCCGACGCTGAGCGGTACTGAGCCAAACTCCGACTGCCCATCGCCACCAGGACCCATCCGCGTGCTGAACATCATCGTGTCGCCGCCGGCGCTGGTCGTGATCGTCTGCGTCCCACGGACCTGCAGCGTGTACTCCCCTGGGGCAACGCCGTTGAGGGTGAACTGACCATTGCGATCCGATCTGGCGGATCCACCAAGCGGAAACATCGGTCCGCCGGTCTCGTTGGCATTCCGCGGAAGCGTCTGCACCATCGCCCCTTCGACCGGACGTCCGTCAGAGCCGATCACGGCCCCGCTGACCTTCACGAGCCGAACTGGTAACAGGCCGAAGTCACCGCTCGTCATTTCCTGACCGAGCGCGAGCTGGATTTTCTGAGCGTCCGACCCGTTGGGCGTGCCCGGGAAATAGGTCGGCGCGTAACCCGAAGTTGGTTCAGCTCCGGGCAGGATAGCGCCGCGGGTCACAAACGTTGCCGCCACCGAATCCATCATCACGACGTCGCCCCCGCCACGCAGAGTGGCGCTGACGTAATACTCGCCCGGCGCCAGGCCGTAGATGCGGTATTGCCCGAGATCGTTGGTCTGTGACATCCGACCGGCCGGCTGCAGCCGCCGCCGGCCATTCACCCAGCCGGAACGCAGCGCACTCACCTGCGCATCCGCCACCGGCTCGCCGAACTCGTCGACGATGCGTCCCGAGATCGCTGATCCGCGGGGCATCGTGATGTTTGCCTTGTCGAGCACCTGCGCCTCGATGAGGTCGATCGACTTACCCGGTTCGTAGGGACGCGTCTGCCCGAAATTCATGGTGACGTAGCCGGGCTTGGTCGCGTTGATGCTGAAGCGCCCAGCCGGCAGATCGCGGAACTCGTATGCACCATTCGCATCGGTGACCGCGGTTTTTGGCATGATGTCCGGTCCTGAGATTCGCACCTGAGCGCGTCGCACCGGCGTGCCGGTGTCGGCCGTGATTAGCCGCCCGCGTACCCGGCCCGTGCCGGTTTTCACCTGACGTGGCTGACCAGGAAGCTGCATCGGCAGGCCGTCCATGCCGCCGGGACCGACTTGTATGGTCTGCACCTGCGTTTGCGCCAGTGCATCGGATGCCGAGATGGTCGCAAAGAGCAGCGCTGCGCCCGCAATGTATGTCTTTCGCATCGATCGTTGAACCTCAGAAAGCAGGATTCTATGCCGCTTGCGCTGTTAAGAATGTAAAAGGTGCCGGGTGCCGGTGCCAGGTGCCAGGTCGCCACGTGCCGGTGCTACGTGCTACGTGCTAGACGGTGGGGAAGCGGGAAAGGTTGTGCGAACGATGAGGAACGCGGCGCCGCTGGCGAGAATTCCCGCGAGTGTTGGCGTCACCCCTCCATAGCCCCTCCCCGCGGTCGCAATATGGACGACCACGAGCGTCGTCACGCCGGCAACGACCGACGCCAGGCCGTCCCGGCTGCTGGTGCGCGTGTGGAGGGCCGCGACCACCGGAGTGAACAGCGTCACCGTGAGAAGCGCGTAAAAGGCATCGAGCGCGGCGATCACCGATGCGAAAACGAAGGCGAGCGCGATGCCGGCGCAGGCGCCGATGATGGCAGCTACACGAGCGGCGCGGACGAGTTGCGCGTCCGTTGCGCCAGGATTGATGAAGCTTGCGTAGAGGTCTCTGGATCCTGACGTCGCGAGCATGAACAGCACGGCGTCCGCAGTGCTGACCTCGGCTGAGAAGACGGCCGCAAGCGCCAGCGCGCCGAGCGCGGCCGGCAGTGCATTCGTCATGAGCGTCGGCAGCGCCAGGTCCGGTTTTGCCAGGTCGGGAAAGAGCGCCCGAGCCGACAAGCCGAGAATCGCCGGAGCGAATGCGAAGATCAGCAGCATCAGACCGTTGAACGGCAATCCCGATTTTCACCGCTCGCGCATCACGAGCGCCAAAAGCCTTCTGCAGAAGACCCGGCGACACGATGAAGGCGGGAGCCAGGATAAAGACGTAACGCCAGCCGAGCACCGCATCGTTACCGAAGAACCCAGCTCCTCCATGTGAGGTTGCCTGGCTCCATCCGCCAGCTCCTTGCACGGCGGCGGGAACCGCGATCGCGAATCCCGCGAGGATGAACAGCAGCTGAACAACGTTCACCCACGCAGAAGAGAGCAGTCCGCCGGCGACGAAATAGGTGACTGCGACGAGAGCCCCGACAAGGTATCCGGCGTACGGTGGCCACCCGCCGGCGACCTGCAGCACGGCCGCAATGCCGATCAATTGACCAGCGAGGATCGACACGGTACCCAGCCAGATCAACGTGGCCACTGCGCGTCGCATCGACGGACCGTAATGCCGCTGCAGGAAATCTCCGACGGTGAAATCACCGTGAGTCCGTGCCTCGCGCCAGATCCGAGGGCCGATCCAGAACGCGAGCGCGAGCGATCCGAGACCCGCGGAGCCGTTCCGCCACCACGCGCTCCAGCCGTCGGCATAGCCAAGGGCGGTCGCTCCGACAGTGGAGCCCGCGCCGATGTTTGCCGCGAGAAAAGTGGAGAAGATCAGGCCCGCCGACAGGCCGCGGCCGGCGACGAAGAAGTCGTCACCTCGCCGCACGCGGCGGCCGATCCACAGCCCGAGCCCGATCTGGAGGACTGAGTAAAGGAGCAGCAGGAAGAGAGTGACCGTCAATCCGCTACGCCTGTTGCAGGGCTAAAGCCCTGGACCACGAGGTTGCAGGTCGCGGGCGGCGGGGTAGCCGGGGATCGAGGTCGCAGCACGCGCAGCGCGGACGATCGCCTGCGCGACGGCCTCGGCAGCGGCCCACCCGACGAGATCCGCATCCACGGTCCCCGCGATGCTTCCGGTCGCGAGCGCGAAGATCGCATCCCCGTCGCTTGCCGTATGAACGGGCACGATGGCGCGCGCAAAACCGTCATGCGCGATCTGTGCGACGCGCGTCGCCTGCGTCTTCGTCAGTGTGGCGTTGGTCGCGACGATACCGAGCGTGGTGTTCATGGCCGGCAGGTCGTCACCTTGCGGTTGCCGCAACGCCGGACGGCTGCGCAGCAGCGTCCTCACGTCGGTGAGGCCCTTGCCGTCTTCCGTCCTCACACCGGCAATGACTTTTCCAGTCGCCGGATCGACGATGTCGCCGACGGCATTCACCGCGACGATTGCGGCGACGATGATCCCGTCGCGAAGCTGGACCTCGGCGCTGCCGATGCCGGCCTTCATTGCGCGCTCACGCCCCGCGAGCTTGCCGATCGTGGCGCCGGCGCCGGCCCCGACGTTCCCCTCGGCGACCGCATCGGACGTCGCGTTCTTTGCCGCGAGGTAGCCGCAATTCGCATCCGGGCGGATTTTCCCGTCCCCGACCGGCAGGTCGAACAGAATTGCCGCCGGCACGATCGGGATCGTATGGCCGCCGAACCTCGCCCCGATGCCGCGCTCCTCGAGGTAGCGCATCGTCCCGGTCGCAGCGTCGAGGCCGAACGCACTGCCCCCGGCAAGCACGATCGCATGCACGCGCTCCGCCGACGCCATCGGATCGAGAAGTGCTGTCTCACGCGAGCCGGGTGCACCGCCGCGGACGTCCACGCCGGCGACCACTCCGTTTTCGGCGACAACGACGGTGCAACCAGTGGGGCGCTGCGTGAGCGTATGGTGCCCGACTTTGATGCCGGAAACCGACGTCAGCCCACGCATCGGCTGCGGCGTTTGCTGCGCGGCAGGTGCGGCGCAAGCCGCGGCAAGTCCGCAGACAAGGCCGGCGCGGAAGACGGCGGCGGGCGTTGTCATATCTCACCGAAAGTATAGCTATATAGTGTCCGCGACCATGACCACCCAGAACCGCCTGGTGTCGCTCGACGTCTTCCGCGGGCTCACCATGGCCGGCATGGTAATCGTCAACAACCCGGGGGACTGGGGCAACGTCTACTGGCCCCTGCTTCACGCCGAGTGGCACGGGTGGACGCCGACGGACCTGATCTTCCCGTTCTTCCTCTTCATCGTCGGGGTCTCGATCACGCTGTCGCAGAGATCGGCGAGTTGGGGATCGATCCTTCGCCGGGCCGGCATCATCTTCGCGCTGGGTCTATTCCTCTCGGGCTATCCGCATTTCGACATCGAACGCTGGCGGATCCCCGGGGTTCTGCAGCGCATCGCCATCTGCTACTCTGTTTGCCGCGGCGCGCCTACCGGATCACCGTCAGCGACGCACGAACACCGTCGGTAAGAGTTCGAAGTTAGGTGATCCAGGCGGCGCTCATGCACGCCGTTCTTCGTCTGGCCTTGGGCTACTGGGGCGTGATGATACTCGTCCCGCCGCCCGGGGGGCTCGCGGGGGATCTCACGCCTGAAGGAAACCTCGGCGCATGGATCGATCGTGCGCTGATGTCGGGGCATCTGTGGCGGCCCCGTTGGGATCCCGAAGGGCTGCTGAGTACTGTGCCGGCAATCGCCACCGCGCTCCTGGGAGTAGTTTGCGGCCTTGCTCTGAAAGCCTCGCCGACGCCGGAGCGACGCGCCGCGGTGCTTGCCATCGGTGGGGCGGCATTGGTCATCGCCGGCCAGCTCTGGCACTTTGCCTTCCCGATCAACAAGAACCTCTGGACCAGCTCCTACGTCCTGTTCACGGCCGGCCTCGCGTCCTTGCTGCTTGCCGCGCTCTACTGGGTTATCGATCTGAAGGGATGGCAAGGCTGGACCAAGCCGTTCGTCATTCTCGGATCCAACGCGATCACGTTGTTCGTGGCGTCGGGATTGCTCGTCAGGACGCTCGGCTTGATTCGCGTGGCGGGCGACGATGGACGTGACATTTCCGTCAGCCGCTGGGCATACCTGCACTGGTTCACACCGCTCGCCAGTCCGAAGAACGCGTCGCTGCTATACGCGCTGGTGAACCTCGTCGTCCTCTTCGCCCTGCTCGCGTGGATGTACCGCCGCCGCTGGATCCTGCGGGTGTGACCCGCGACCCCTCCGGTAGGGGCCGACTTCAGTCGGCCCAACAGCCGGCGTTGGAGTCGGCCCAACAGCCGGCCTCGCGGCCGGGCCCGTTCGGTCTCTCCCGTCCGATATGGCTGCTCGGCTGGGTGAGCTTTTTCACCGATACCGCGACCGAGATGGTCTACCCGCTGCTGCCGCTCTTTCTGACGAAAGTGCTCGGCGCCGGGGCAATGTCTCTCGGCGTCGTCGAAGGCATTGCGGAGGCGGCGAACAGCGCGTTGAAGGTTGTCTCCGGACGGCTGGCCGACAAGACCGGACGTCCCCGGCGGCTGGTCCTCATCGGCTATGGCATCTCCTCGACGATCCGTCCGTTCATCGCCGTCGCAACGTCGTGGACGCATGTGCTCGGGATCCGCTTTGCCGACCGCCTGGGCAAAGGCGTCCGCGGCGCGCCTCGTGACGCGATGCTCGCCGATTTCGCGGCTCCTGAACAGCGCGGCCGGGTCTACGGATTCCATCGCGCGATGGACCATGCGGGCGCAGTCCTCGGTCCGCTGCTGGCCGCCGTCTTCCTCTACTTCTATCCTGGTGAATACCGCACCCTGTTCGCTCTCACGATCATTCCCGGTGCGATTGTCATTGCCATCATCCTGATGATTCCCGAAGCCGCACCGCTTCGCACCCCACCGCACCCTGACGCACCCCTTCGCCCCTCCCACCCTGACGCACCCCTTCGCACCCCTCCGCACCCTGACGTTAACGATCCGCACTCTCTCTTGCCGCCTGCAATGTGGCGTGCCCTTGCGGTCATCACCATTTTCGCGCTCGGCAACGCGTCCGATGCATTTCTCCTCCTGCGTCTCAGTGACGCCGGAGTGACGACCTTCTGGATACCGCTTCTCTGGTCGGGCCTGCACGTGATCAAGGTGATGTCGTCTCTGGCCGGAGGTGCCTTGTCGGACCGATTTGGACGCCGTGCCGTGATCGCGGCCGGGTGGCTGTATTACGCCGCCGTGTATGCCGTGTTTGCGCTGACCGATTCCGCCGCTGTTCTCATCGCTGTATTCCTTGCGTACGGCGTGTACTTCGGGCTCACCGAAGGAGTGGAGAAAGCGTGGATTGCGGATCTTGCGCCCACTGCCGCGCGCGGCACCGCGTTCGGGTACTACAACGCGGCACTCGGCATCGGTGCGCTCCTGGCCAGCCTCATCTTCGGCGCGATCTGGACGAAGGTGTCTGCCGATGCGGCGTTTCTCACCGGCGCCGCGCTCGCGGCGCTCGCAACCCTGCTGCTATACTTTTTGTTTCCCAATGAAAAAAATATTGGTGACAAACGATGACGGGGTGCAGTCGGAGGGGATTCACGCTCTCGCGGCAGCGCTCGCGCGTCTCGGCGAGGTCATCGTCGTTGCGCCGCATCTGGAAGCAAGCGCGATAGGTCATGCGCTGACACTGCGCCGTCCACTCCGGCTCGAGCACATCCGCGAGGGCGTTTACGAGGTCGACGGCACTCCGACCGATTGCGTGAACATCGCGGTGACACAGATCTACAAAGGCTCGCCGGATCTGGTCGTCTCCGGCATCAACAAGGGCTACAACCTCGGCGACGACGTGACGTATTCGGGCACGGTGTCGGGAGCGCTCGAGGGTTGCCTGCTCGGTATTCCGTCGATCGCGGTGTCCCTCAGACGCAGTCGTAACATTCACGACTTCGAACCGGCCGCCTTCGTGGCGACGTCACTCGCGGAGGCCGTGCTCGAGCATGGGATGCCAATGCGGACGTTTCTGAACGTCAACGTTCCACCGGGGCAGCCGCGCGGATCGCGCCTCACGGTTCAGGCAAAACGGAACCACGTGACGATGGTGACCGAACGGCTGGATCCGCGCGGCAAACCGTATTACTGGATCGAAGAAGGGGAGGATGCCTGGGAGCCGGATGAGCGATCTGATTACCAGGCGGTCCATGACGGCTTCGTGTCGATCACGCCGCTGCAGCCGGACATGACGGCGTACGACGCGATGGCGCACGCCGAAAAGCTGCGGGAAATCTCCCAGCCTCCGCCTGCGCCAAAGGCTTCGGCGGACAAGCGCGGGGCAATAAGGTAGACTAGTCGTTCACGCTTATGTCGGGGCGTGGCTCAGCCTGGTAGAGCACTCGGTTCGGGACCGAGGGGTCGGTGGTTCGAATCCACTCGCCCCGACCACCTTTCGCCCTCCAGCTTGCAACGAACTTGCAACGGGGGGAATTTCACCTAAACGGCTCGGCCTCCCGGCCGGGCCGTTTCAGTTTAGGCAAGTCCGCCCGGCGAGCTGTCACGACGAGGAGCGATCTGATGTATCCACGGCAATCTCCCAGCACGCATACCGAGCAGCTGGGCGACGAAGTGGCGGTCTACGATTGGGCGCGGACGCAAGTCCATGCCCTCAACCCGACCGCGGCGTGCGTGTGGCGGCAGTGCGACGGTGTCACGAGCTCTGACGCGATCGCTGCGGCCTTGCACCAGGAGCTGGGGATCCCCGAGGCCGCTGCGGTCGTCGACCTCACCCTCACGCAGCTCGCAAGCCTGCACCTGCTGGCGCTGCCGGTCGAGTCACGCGACGATCGACCGGGGACGACCCGGCGGTGGCTGCTCGCGCGTGGCGTGGCCGCGGTGATGCTGCCGGCGGTCTACTCAATCGTGGCGCCGTCTCCCCTGGAAGCGCAGTCGCCGGCGCCGCCGGCCGCGCCGACGTTGACGGCCGTCTCGCCAAATCAAGGCAACCCGGGCGACACCTTGGTGGTGACGCTGACCGGCACCAATTTCGTCGTCGGCGCCACGGCGGTGGTCGCCGGTGGTGGCGGCGTGACGGTCACCAACGTCGAAGTGGGCAGCACGACGTCGCTCACGGCCAACTTTGTGATCGATCCGGCCGCAGCTATTGGTGCGCGCACCGTGACGGTCACGACGACGGGCGGAACGAGCGACGGGCAAACCTTCACGATCAGTGTGTCGACTGGTTCCACGACATTCGGCTTTACCGGCAGTCCGGCGGCCTTTACGGTGCCCGCGGGCGTCGTCAGCATTGCGATTCAAGCCGAAGGCGCGCCCGGCGGCCACGGCGGCGCCCCGATCGGTGGTGGGGGGCGTGGCGGGCGAACGACGGCGACTGTGTCCGTCACGCCCGGCGCGTCGCTCACGGTGCGCGTGGGTGGCAGCGGGCCAGATGGTGTAGGGAATTTTGTGACGCCCGGCGCTTTCAACGGCGGCGGCGGAAGTGCCGGAGACGGAGGCGGGGGCGGTGGTGCCTCAAGCGTGCACGATGGCGCGACGGCGCTGGTAATCGCAGGCGGAGGCGGGGGCGGCGGCAGTGGCATCGTCGGAGGGGGTAGTGGAGGAAACGGGGGTGGCGGCGGTGGTCTCACGGCGAATCCTGGAGACCCTGGTCTCAATGGTGGCGGCGGCGGCGGCGGGGGTTCACAGACCACCGGCGGCGTCGCGGGCACCCCGGGTGACCCGGGCAACATCGCCGCCACAGCCGGCACGGCGGGGACGGGTGGAGCCGGTGGCAGCCGCTCCCAGCCAGGAGTCTTTGGTGGCGGCGGTGGCGGCGGGGGCTACTTTGGGGGTGGCGGCGGGGGCGGCGGCGGGGCCGAACCGCTCGGCACGAGTGGACAGCCGTCAGCGGGCGGCGGCGGGGGCGGTTCGTCGTTCACGGCGCCCGGCGCGACGGGAGTCGCGCATACGCCAGGCGTCACCGGCGCGGGGGTGACGATTTCATGGTAGTTACACGAGTCGCAACCTCGCCACGGTGCCATTCGCCGTCGACCGTGAGCCGAATCTGGCCGCCCTTCGCATGATCGAGCGAGCGGACGCGACAGGCGCCGTCGTTCTTCATCAGCCACAGTTCCCGCAGCGCCGCGCCTGTTTTGTCGCCGGGTTTCTGCGGCGGACACTTGTCCAGCCCCAGCGCTTCGGCAAATAGTCGATCGACTTCAGCGTCCTTGAAGCCCTTCAGGAATCGAACCGAGCGGCCTGTTAACGTCGCAAGAGGGCCAGTTCTTTCAGTGCGAGCACGAAGCAAATGAGCAGAAGTCAGGACCATGGCCAAAGCGGATCACCGGATTCTTCAACACGACCGTAACCGCATGCCTGGTCTACTCCGTTGTGTTCGCAGCCTGGGTCTTTCTTGCCCTTCGGTGGGGCTACGGCTTGCAGGCCTTTAGCTGCGCGATCGTCGCGTCTGTTGTGGGGATTCTTCTTGGAGGTCTCGCGTATCGGCTGGTGCGGCGAGTCGTGCCAGCGTAGCGAGACAGCCTGCAAGAGAACGGTTATCTCGTGCTGCGCTACCTCGCCGAGGATTTGGCCAAGGAGCTGGGCTCAGTGCTGGACGGGATTCTGCGGGCAGTCAGTTCACGCGAAAAATCGCCCGCGGCGACGAATGCAGTCACCTTTTCGAGAGGAAGCCCTACGGGGTGATCGCTAGAGCGCGGACCGCGTTCACGACGCGCGACCCAGAGAGCACGAACGATCACTCGGGCATCGTCAAACGTGAAATAGAGATGGGCGTCGACTCTTCTGAGGTAAACGCGGCGAACACCTGGAACGGGAGACTGCGCGTAGAGCGTTCCGACACCAGGACGCGCCGCGATGATCTTGAGCGCTTGTTCGAGCTCCTCGGTGAACACATCGGCATGGTCGCGATTGGCCAACCACCAGGCTTCTCTCGGCGAACGTGTTCTTGCGCAGTGGCTGTAAAACGAACGCGACGATTCTTCAACGCGATCGAAGCTCGCGAAGGATGACATCCGCGTCTACCAGTCGACCGGCCTTGACGTCTTCGTCCGAGTCCTTCAGAGCTTCATGGAGCGCGGCCCGGTCGTCCTCGGCGAGCCAGTCTCCAGGATCGAGCGGTAACAGTTCGACCTCTGTTCCTTCGGGTAGATCGGTCGGCTCGTCGACGACAAGTCGCCCGGCCTTTACGCGAGCCTTCAGCGTCATGCGATCACAGTAGCACGGCCTTCGAATCCACTCCCCGCCGGCCACCTTCCTCGCACAACCCCCGCAAAACCGTAAGATTTCTGTAAGTCGCCCCGCACGCGGAGAGATTTTTCGTGGGTTTGCCACCCGCTGATGCGTCAATAGTGGTGTGAGCCGGGCGCTATCCGAACGGGACTTGGTAGAAGCCTACCGAAGCACCGTCCGACCGCTCTACGCCTACGTGTCGCGCAGGGTCGGCGGCGATATCAGCCTCGCCGAGGATCTCGTGCAGGACACGTGGATGCGAGCGATGGGCGACTGGCCGGAAAAGGGCATTCCGGCTGAGCCGCTCGCCTGGCTGATTCGAGTGGCGCGGAACACCCTCATCAGCCACTTCCGCCGCGAGCGGCCGCAGCTCGTCGAGCCGGCTCTGCTCGACCGCATCAAAGTCGAGCCGTCGGTGGCGGCCGACGATCCGCGCGCAGCGTCTGTCATCAACTGGGGACTCGCGCAGCTCCGGCGCGCGCACGCGGAGCTTCTGGAAGACTTTTACTTCGCCGACAAGAGCGTGCGCGATATCGCGCGTGAGCGGTCCCTGTCCGAGCGCGCCGTCGAAGGACGTCTGCGCCGCGCCCGCGAAAAACTGAAACAGAAGATCGAACGAGTGTTACCGCGAGCCGCCACGCGTGCTCGAGAAGCCGATGGAGGAACGAACCATGTCGTCCCGCGCACATGAACCTCGTGAGCAGTTTGTCGATGGGCTCGAGAACCGGCTGCGCGCCGATCTGAGACGACAGAGCCTCGCCTCCGCAGCGCGTACATGGAGCTGGATGCCACAATCACGATGGGCCGCGAGCCTGGCGCTCAGCGCGGTGGTAGTCGTGTCCATGGCCCTGGGCGGCAGCGTTGTTGCGGCCACCTATGAGGCGCGCCTCGGCGAGCAACGCGACGCGCTACTAGCAACGTTCGATCAGCGGTTCGCGATCGCGCAGCAGCGGCTGGCGCTGGCGAAGCGGCAGCTACAGGACTTACAGCAGCGCGTCTCGGTCGGGATCGAGCCACCGGAAACCGTGCTCGACATGCGGTTCAAGGTGAACGAGGCCGAGGCTGAGCTGCGATCGATCGGGCTCGACATCGAGGAAATCCGAGCCACGGGTCGGGAACCAGTGCACTCGTTGTCGGCGCCACTGGTGTCGGGACGGGACTTCGTCGCGGAGCGCTGGCGCGTCGAGATGACGGCGCCGATCGCCGCCCTCGCGCTCGAAAAAACACGAGCGGCCGCCGCGCGAGGCCGAGTCGACGTCGGCATCGCGAAGCCGGGCGAAGTGGACGTCGCCGCCACGCGGATAGCCGAGTTGGAGGCCGCCATCGAGGCGTTCGAGCGAAAGCTGACTATCCGTCAGACATACCTCAAGGGCGGCCTTCCCGCGCGGGTTGCTGAGCTGCAAGGGCTCGAGGCCGAAAACCAAGTGCGGCGCGCCGCCCTCACGCGCAGGATCGAGTCCGCGCGACGTCGGGTGCAGGATCTCCAGGCCAGGATCGAGGTCGGCACCGTCAATCCGATCGACCTCGGCGAAGCCAAGTTGCGCCTCCAGGAGCTGCAGCTCGAGATGACGAAGGCTGATTACGATCTGCTGCTGATCCGCAAGCAGCTCGGGAAGTAAACATCGGCGGTGAGCCGGCGAGCGGGATCTGATCCGGTTGTGATCCGACCGGCGAAAAGAGCCGATTGGCGTGGGGATGCGCGGGGGTGCGGGGAAGGTTCGTTCGTGATGACGCTGCAGGCCGAGAATCAGCCGTCAAGCGGAAGCCCTCAAGTGGGTAACCAAGACAATATGGAATGACCGGCCCGCTATCGTAAGGTCGTAGTGCGGTCGCACTCGACAAGGTGGTCTGAGCCACCGAGATCGCTGGTTAATTCGGCGTGAGCGCCACCGCCTTCGATTTGAGTTGGAATTCGCTTACGGTGTGACGCTAGTAAAAGCTCGTCCCGCGACTGGGGCGAATCGGCCGGAAGCCACGCGATGAGACCGATGGGGCAGCTCGCTGAGATGGTGATACACACGCCGCATAAAAATCGGTAATGAAGTGCAGGCTATCCGGCGTCCCGCTCCGTTTCGGACAACCCCAGAAAGACGAAGAGCGCACGGTTCAACGTTTTCAGCTCCTCGGAGGTCAGCGACCCCACCAAAGTTCCGAGCCGCTTCCTCGGCACTGCCGTCACCTTGTCCACCATCATCCGGCACGGCGCGCGGAGGCCACTCTGAGGGCTGTGCCGGACGGGGAGTCTGAAAATCGGTGCCGGAGTAGGGTCCGTGGTCAACGGGCAGACAACGATCGAGTCATTGGCGTCGAATCGGTCGTCCTGCACAATGACCGCCGGGCGCGACTTGCCGACATAGGCGGCCCCGCCCGCGACGGTCCAGATCTCACCACGTTTCATTCGGCGTTCCAGGCCGAGATCGCATCGACGAACTCCTGATCCGACATGGCGTGAGGACTCCTGGCCACCGCCAGTGACTGACGGTGGGCGGCCCGAGCGAAGGACTTCGACCGGACATCGGGAACCCAGATCTGAACTGGACGCAGGCCCGCATTGCGTAATCGGGCGCGATGTGCCCGCACCTTGTCGCGGGATGTCGATCGAGCAGTGGTTGCCATGGCGCCGCTTCCTTCTTGGCTAACGGGTTACATGTAACCTAGCACAGCACGGCGACGTCGCGCACCAGGCGCTGTTGCACTTATGGAATCAGGGGCGCCGGCCGGGTCCCGCAGATTACTGGAAAGCATGCTGACGGCATGCCGCCCGTTGGATTACGGCTGTTAACTGGTGAAATCAGCAGATGGTAAATCGGTTCGGGCCCGAGGGATCGGAGGCCTTGGGCGCCGAAGCCCCTTGCGGCGAAGGCGGCTCGCGCTCCGACGGCACCTGTTGAAGGACGAGGTACGCCATCAGGCCGTTGGCGAGATCGACGGTGGCGTGGAGCACGATCGGCGCGACGAGCGATCCCGTGAGCAGATACAAGCCCATGGCGATGGCGCCCATAACACCGGCCCCGACGCTGCCGCGAATGCCCTGGAAGGCGTGGGCAAGGCCGAAGGCGACAATCGCCACGACAACGGCACCGCGGCCCAGTCCAATCGACTGCAGGTACCACAAGAGGTAGCCGCGGTAGAGAACTTCCTCGCAGATCCCGGCGGTGATCGCGAGCCCCATGAATACGCGCGCTTGACGGACGGTCGCGGGCAGAATCATCCGAACATTGGGCTGGGCCTCGAGCTGCTTCCGGAGGCTGGCCCGCGCATGGGGCGAGGCCGCGACGGTGCGCGCCTGCTGCGCATAGAAGCCGATCCCACCGGTGCACATCAGGAGTGTCCACCACGCGCCCGTGCCCTCTGGCAGGACGACACCCAGCGCCGGGAGAGGGCGGGCCGCCCATTGCCACCACGCGAGCAGTGCGAGAGTCAGCCCCCACTCCATCGCCATCGTCCAGAGGTACTCCTTTGTGCGGGCGTTTGGATCGGCAGCGATCCGCCGCGCGAGCCGCGCGATATTCCGCGCATTCCACGCCGACCACAGCGCGAACCCAACCAGGAGGATGAGCGCGAAGAGATGATCGAGAAGGGTCATGGGCGCTTCCGCCCGAGCGGAACGAGCACGCTCGTCCATCGATAGATGTCGTCGGCGCGCCCGCCGGGCGAACGCTTCGCGTGCCGCAGCGTGGCTTCGATCTGTTCGAGCAGCCGGATGACGCGCTTCACCTCGCGCAGGGTGAGCGCACTGCTGAGCTGTACGCCGTAAAAGCGTCCGCGCAGCAGCGCGGGTCCGCGCGCAAAGCCGGCGTCGACGTCGCGCGCGGTCTGGCGGAGCACGGCCTGCAGCGTCCGCAGCGCCTGCCGGTTGTCGCTCCGCGACTGCCCGGTCCCGGCCGCGACGGCCAAGCGGTCCGCAACGGGGGCGTACAGCGCCTCGGGACGACGGGGACCGCGCCGCGTGTCGACCTCGGCGATGAGGCCGGCCTGCTCGAGCCTGCGGACATGGTGGTAGACCGCGCCGGGCGGCCGGCCCAGGTGGGTGGCCACGTCGCGCGCCGACGCGGGGCCAAGGGCGGACAGCGCCTCCACGATCTCCAGGCGGGCGGGGGAGATCAGGGTGCCGGTCTGCCGGCGGCTCAGAACGAGCGTTCGGGTCTTCGCCATGCCGTTGCCATCTCGTGCGGAGCCTGGGTCGACGCCTCAGTGGCGCGCGTCTGACAAATCCATAAATATATAAGTTTGAACTTAATGTCAAATGGATTACCGTTCTACATGTACCCAAGCTACGAGCCGCGTCACTGCAAGTCTCAGGTTCACGCCTGCGCCAGCGGCGCTACTGGCGGGACTAGCGAAACGTAAAAGCGCTTCCGCGGGTGGCCGCGACCGTGTATTCCACTAGCGCTTCCGGGATTTCCTCAAAACACTTACCGCGCGACGGCGGTCGCTTTCGTTGTCGAAGCCATAGACCGCTGAGAATCTCGAGCCCATCACCTGCGCGACGAGGAACGCGAGATTGATTCCGGCGTCCGCGATCGCCCGAGCGGTGGCGTAGCCGATCCCAGGCTTGTTTGCGCCTTCTACCAGCATGGCGGGGATGCCGGTCGGGCTCAGACCTGCACTACGCGCGGCGGCACCCGCTTTCTTTCCCGAAACCGGGTAAAGTTCGACGGCCCCCTTGGCCTCGTTCCCGGTATACCGATACGCCATCAACACCTTGAGATCTACATCGCTGTCGGCGAATGGGTCGAGCATCTGCGCGAGCACACCGGGTTGGTTATCGATCTCACGACGCCAGAGAGTGATTTCTTTCACCGTGATTGCCATGGTCGTGACTCCTTTGTCGACTGCAGACGTCTAACGCGAGCTTACACTCGTGACCGATTTGCGACGTCGTATCGACGAGCTGATCCGAAAATGGAGCCTCCTGATCGAGGAGACGATCGAGACAGCGAGCTCCGTCCTTGCCTTCGGCGTCCGCGGCGATCAGCCGATTGTCCTGAAAGTCATCAAGCGCGACGGCGATGAGTGGAGCTCCGGGGAAGTCCTGGCGGCCTTTGCGGGCAGGGGAGTCGTTCGCGTTCATGAATACGTCCCCGGCGCCGTTCTGCTCGAACGCGCCGTGCCAGGGGAATCACTCGTTCGCCGTGCCATCGATGGAACCGATGAAGACGCAACCGCCATCGTTGCTGATGTCATCCGGCGGATGTCCGCGTTGGATCCACCGGAAGGGTGCCCAACTCTACAGGACTGGGCGAAAGGATTCGAACGCTATGTCGCAACCGGCGATCAGCGGATTCCGACTGCTCTCGTAATGGACGCGCAGCAGTGTTACCTGGAGCTTGCTGCCTCACAAACCAGGCCCCGCCTGCTGCACGGCGATCTACATCACTACAACGTGTTGAGCGACGCGCAGCGCGGCTGGCTCGCAATCGATCCCAAGGGTGTCGTCGGTGAAATCGAGTACGAGGTCGGCGCGCTGTTTCGGAATCCAATCGAAGCCCCGGATCTCTTCACATCGGCGGCGACGATCCACAAGCGTCTCGACTGTCTCTCACGCGAATTGAATCTGGATAGCGGCCGCGTATTGCGGTGGACCTTTGCCCAGGCGGTGCTGGCAGCCATCTGGGAAGTCGAGGACGGACATCCGGTTGACGCGGCCAACTCGCGCATCCGCTTGGCCCATACCGTCCGCGCGATGCTCCGCTAATGTCCTGAGCGCTTTCCACCGCCACGACCCTTAGCCCCTCGCGCCTTGCGCGCCAGGTCCGCATAGGTTTTCCGAATCTCCGCGAGGTCCTCTTCTTCCAATTCCTCGAGATCCAGCAACTCGTTTTTTGCGTTGCCGACGGCGCGGATGATTTCGTCGAGCTTCACCTGCATCGCCTCGCCGTCACGGTTCTGCGTGCTCTGAATCAGGAACACCATCAGGAACGTGACGATAGTGGTCGAGGTGTTGATTACCAGCTGCCAGGTATCGCTGTATTTGAAGAACGGTCCTGTGAACGCCCACAGGAGGACCACGGACATGCTGATCACAAATGTGGCCGGACGGCCCGCAGCGTGGGCAGTCCACTTGGTGAGCCGGGTAAACCAGCTCCGGGGTTTCGTTGGTCGCATCGCGCCTCCCGCTACCTCTTGAACACGAACTTGACGTCCAGGCCGAACTCCGGCTTCTCGCGCGGGCCGGTGACCTTGATCGGCAGCTTCGAGCCGCCGCCGCGGCGTCGGAAGAACGGCTGCGCCAGCCTGGCCGCGACGGATTTCCATCCGCTGGTCGTCTGCGACAGCGAGGCATCGAGCAGAAGGTGCCCGCGGAAATCCAGCAGCTCGCGTCTCAAGTCGTAGGTCCCGGCAAGTTGAACGACCGCGCCCGGAACGCCAAACGAGAGGTCGGTGAAACTGAGCGTGCCTCGCCGGAGGGTGAACCTGCCGGACAGCTTCGAGACGACGCTCGGGCCCTCGTCGGCCAATTGCCCTTGCCCGCGCCGACTGAGCTCGTTGATGCGCCGCTGAATGTCCATGTTGGCGAAGCGTGCCTCATCGAGATTGAACGTGCCCGACAGTTCCAGTTTGTCGAGGACGTCGCGGTCGCCGGCGGGCAGAAGGAACGACGTCGCCAGCTGCATCCGTCCGGTCATGATCGGCCGCGGGCCTTTCATCCCCAGGCGCAGGACGTCTTCGATGCGTCCCCCCTCGATCGCGACGTCGAGACCGACGCGCCGGCCTTTGACATCCTCGGTTCGAACCACCGCCCCCTTGCAGAGGATAAGTGTTTCGCCGATGCGGGCGTCGACCTGCTCGAGAAACGTATCGCCGTTGGTGCCGTCCACCACCGCCCGATAGCGCGTCTTCAGCGACACGGGCTGACCGGAGATGTCGATTGAGAAATCCGGCGTGTCGGTTTCCCCGTTCACCTCGATCCGCTCGAGAACGCCGGAGTACCTGCCCGTGGACGACAGCATTCCGGCGATGCCTTTGATGGTGTCGAGATTGGCGTTCGGAACTCATAATCGCCGCGGATCGGAGTCAGACGCGGCTCGGCACCACGCCACGGACCGAAGGTGCCGCGGGTCGAAATCCGACCGTGCGGCTTGGGATTGGTCAGTTCCGCAGTGAAACTCGCCCCGCCGCCATCGCCAAGCCCGTGCATCACGAGATCGTGAATGTCGAAGACGCGCGGGAGCTTTCCGGGATCGCGTGGGACGATCGTGAGCCGCGCATCGCGCGCGACGATGCGATCGATGATCAGACGCGAAGACGTCGACGGCTCGGACGGCGCTCGGGCTGGCGGCGGCGTCGAGGCGGACGCGGCAGCCGGCGATCGTTTCTCAGGCTGGCCAGTTGGCGCATCTCCGCCGCTGCGGAGCCCGCGCATTCCGCCCGGAGGAATACTGATCTCGAGGCCGTTCAGCTCAACCGTCTTGAGATGCAGCGGCGAACGGATCAGACCAAGCAGGCCGGCGCTCGCTGAATAAGAACCGATCTTGATCAGTGGTGGCACGTCGGTGCGGCCTTTGTGCCGCAACACGAGGCCGGAGCCGGCGATCTCCGGCCGGGGAAAGACCGACGCCTGAAACGACGCCAGCTCCAGATCACTCTCAAAGCGGCTTTCCAGCGCCGCGATCGCTTCGTTGCGAACGTACGGAGTGATCCGGATCGCGGCGGAGAGGAGGACCGCCGCTACGATCAGCAGCAGAACGAAGGCGACGAGTGAGAACCGGCGTGCCGTCAATCGCAGTCAGCGCGCGCAAGCCGCCTGTCAGGGAGTGTCATAGGAGTCATGCCGGTTCAGCGTACCACGAGGCCGCAGGGGAACCATGCGCGCAACGGCTGGCGCAGTAGCCGTAGATTGCACCGAACGCAGGGTGCGGGGACGTGATCTCGATTCCATCCAGCATGCGGATCAGTGCTGCCAGGTCTGTCTTCGCGTTGTGGCGATGATCGACAGGGATGCGGCTGACGGCAATGACCTCGACGAGACGAGCCCAGGCCAGGCGTCGCAGGATCGTCTCCCGTAGCAACGGCACGTCCCGATCGGTTTCGACAACCAGAACGCGCTCACCTCGATGCTGAACGAGCGCGCTTCGCCGCACGCCTTCGACATCGCTCGCTGCGCACTCGACGGCCAACGGGTACAGTACGCCGCTGTCATCCACCACTTTCGCCGAGCAGCGGCCGAGAAGCCACAAGCGCCCTCGACTGTCGAAGTAGCCGGCGTCGCCGGTGCGATGCCACACCCGATTTGCCACCGCAATCTTCGTGTCGCGGTTCCCCACGCCGTCGAGGTAGCCACTGAGAACGTGGTCACCGCAAACGACGATCTCACCGGCGCAATCTGCACTGAGAATCCCGCGATCGAAATCAACCTGATGCTGGGCCTCGATCGGGTGACCCCAGCGGTCAGGCAGCACGCGTACCTGGATCGAAGGGGTGGGGTTCCCGGCAAGAACCCCCGCTCCCTGTCGCATGGCCTGGCGATCGGCTTCGCTGATGTCCCGAAGATCGATCGACGCGATCGGCTCGGCTTCCGTAGACCCGTAGACGGCGCTTACGGACGCCTTGCCCGCAACGGCCTTGATCTCATCGAGCGTTCTCGGAAAGACGGGAGCGCCGCCGGTAAAGATCCTCTCGAAGGTGTCCAGACCCGAACCGATTCCACCGACGTGCTTCACCAACCGCTGCAGCAGAGCCGGCGAGGCAACCATCCGCGTGGGCCGCTCGGCGCGGATTTGATCTAACACAGGGACGGGATCGATTGAGCCGGGCGCTTTCAAATTCGCATCCGGAATGATGCTCGTGACCCCGGACGCAAGGTTGGCGAGCACGAAGATCGGGAGCGTGGTGAGGTCGACCTCCCGTGGTTTCAACGCCAGGCTCTCAACCAGCGCCTGGTGCTGCGCCATCAGAAAGCCGTGCGAACGCACGGTGGCTTTCGCGTCTCCCGTCGTGCCGCTGGTGAAGGTAATGATCGCCGGCGTTTCGGCGTCACACGGCTCGACATGGGCCGCCGGAAGGGAGTCTCGGCTGAACCAACGTCGAACCGCCGCAGTCCGGGGGCCGATGAAGACTTTGATCGGAATGCGGCGGGCAGCGGCGGACGTCATGCGCAGCAGGTGCGCTTTCGGCACCGCTACGAACGCATCGGGCCTCACGCGCTCGATACAGGCGGACAGACTGGAGGTGCCCGCGGACGGATCCACGAACACCGCCGTGGCACCAAGCCGGAACAACCCGATCATCGTTGTGTAGAGGTCGATCGACATCGGACTGAAAACAAGCGCCCGCATGCCGCGGGTGACGCCGGCGCGCCGTAGATCCTGTGCCGCCCGTGCTGCCGCGCGATCGAGCTCGACGAAACTGATCCGCCGGCCCGCTTCGACGATTGCCGCACGGTCGGAGAACTTCGCGGCATTCGACTGCAGGATGAGCGCGATGTTCATGCGTGACCTCGGCGCAGCGGCAATAGGCCGTCGACCTGGGTGAGCTGGCGTGAAAACACCGCGTACTTTCTGATCGTCCGCGCGTAGCGGCTGCTGATCGCTCTCGACGCGTTCGTCTCGTGCATCAAGGCATGAATCGCTCGTCGATATCCTGATCGCCTGGCGGCGCGCTGAACGAGGTCCATGAGGATGCCGCCAAGGCCGATGCCGCACACTGATGGATCGACCGCAACGGTCTTGAGAATCACCGTCTCGCGGTTCGCTCCCCGTTTCGTTTCGAGGACGTCCGGCACCGCGAACATGTAGCCGACCAGTCTGCCGTGCTGCTCGGCCAGCAGGATCAGCTCGGGCTCAACGAACGGAAGCAGCGCCTGATTCTGCGCCACAAACTCCGCTTCCTCTATCGGCGCATACAGAAAGTTGTGGCTGAACGCCACGGTTGACAGCGCGAAGATCCGACGGAGGTCCGCGTCGGCACGAGCGGGATCAAACGGGCGGACAGAAATCCCCGCGCCGGCCAGACGCACCAGCGCCCCTTCAGTCCGCGGATCCTCACGTGACAGGTCGTCGTTCAGCGCGGATGTGTATGTCGCTGCTGTTGCGAAGCCTGCAAGGGACCAGTGTGTCGGCCAATCCTCAGGATTGTCCGGCTCCAGAAAGAATGGCGGTTCGCTGCCGCGTTCGACAATGAACCGGTAGCGGCGCCAGGTATTGCCATCCACCGGGCCGAGCGCAGTCGTGCAGCCGGCGTTTGCGAGAACGTCGCACGCCTTCTCGAGGATGGCGGCACCCGCCTGGGCGTCGGCTGCGGCATATTGCCCGATGAAGCCGACGTCTTTCGGGGTGCCTCGCCACCAGCAGGAACACCGCGCAACCTGAGACCCATTCCTGATCTCGACAAGAGACGCATCAGGAGCGTGCGCCTTCTCGATGGGTAACGCCGTGGTCACTGGACTTCCTCCAGCCGGAACGCGCTGTAGAAGAACGCACGGTCCGTGCGATGCAGCGCGTCGGCCAGGTCGTCCAGGGGCCGAAGCCGCGGGGCCAGGCTCCGCGGACGGCGGCGCGGCACCAGCATGTTCCAGTAGGCGAGTCGGGCGCCCGGCCGGCTGCAGCCGACGATCGAATTCAGCGTTCGCCGATAGTGCTCCGGTGACACATATTCGAAGACGTCGCTCAGGTTGAAACGATCGAACCGCCGCGAAGCGGATCGACTGAGGTACTCCTCGAGCGACACCGCGTGCCACTCCAGCCTGTCGAGATTCGCTCGAATGATCTCGAAGTTCTCCGCCCGCAAGGCGCACGGCAGCACGTCCCCGTGCGTACCGGTGAGGATCCAGTGGACGTAGGGATTGGACGCCGGATCGAGCTCCGTCAATGCATGCTTCGTTCGTTGCAGGATTGCACCGGGAACGTCCGCGTCCACGTAGCGGAAGAAGGCCGTGTCGCGTCCGAGCGGGCCCAGTACCGGACGGGAGAAGAACGTCCGGAACATCAGGCGCCAGCGCAACGTGTCCCATTCGTCATCGTAGAAACGCTTGCGTTCGCCGACCGTCGCCGGCTCCAGCAGCTCCTGGACCGTCTCGCGCTGGTGGATGAGAGGAAGCACACGCCGGCGAAACAGCTCCAGGTACCGTTCGAATTTTCCGGCGCTGCCAATCCCATTCAGGATGTCGACTGGCCGCGAATCCCAGAAGGCGCGCGCGCCTGGACCCATCTCTGACCTGCAGCGACGATACAACTCGGCGCGGCGCACCGAGGGGCGCGAGCCCACGAGCTCCAGCAGCTCGCCGTGGGTGAGGATGCGGAACGCCGCCACCCGCAGCTCGAGACACGCGAGCTGTGCGCAGCTCAGATCCACTGCGATCACCCGCACAGGATCCCTGGTCAGCAGCGCAAGCGCGTTGTCTCCGGCCGATGCAATCGAGAGGCAGACGTCACCGGGTTGAACGTCGAGTCCGCCGAGCAGTACGTCGGCGTCCTCCCACACTTGCGCGTACCGAATATCGCTGAAGTCGGTGGCCTGGGCGACGGCGCTACGCACAACGGGCCGCCTCCGCCGCGGTGGTGACGTTGATTCGACGAATGATCCCCGTCGTCCCATCCATCTCCACCGTCTCGCCATCCTGGAGCCATCGAGTAAGCCCGGGGACCGATACCACTGCCGGGATGCCCAGCTCGCGGGCGACGATCGCCGCATGTGAGAGGAGGCTCCCGCGCTCCACGAGGATGGCCAGCGCGGACGGGAACAACATGATCCAACCCGGATCTGTGTGCTCCGCAACCAGGATCGCGCGTTCGCTCATGTCGGCCGCGTTCGGGTCCGTAACCACGCGAACCCGGCCGCGGACGACGCCAGGGCTGCATCCCACGCCCCGACGCTCCTCGCCACCATGCGCCGCCATCGTCCGCGGCTGCCGGAAGTCATGCCCCTGATACACGGCGCCGCGTGTTTCGAAGCGGTCGTCCGGTGCGTCCATCGCCTGGAATCCGAGGAATTCTGCTTTGCGAAGGGCCGCCAGTGAGCGCAGGTTCGTGCACGTGGATGTGCCGTCCACGAACGCCAGTACTTCATTCACCTCGAGGTAGAGGACGTCGCGCGGGTCATCCAGAATATCGAGAGCATGCAGCCGGCGGCCGAGCGCGAGAAAAATTCGCCTCACCCGGCCGAACAGCCGTGTTCGCTCGAGCCGCAGGTTCTCGCGATCCCTGACCCGGCATCGGGCCTGCGACAGAACCCAGTTGAAGACGATTCGGCGAACCGGGCGATTCCGGAGCAGGCGGGTCACTCGTGCGCGTGCCTTGACGCGCAGGTCATCGGCCGGTGAAGAGGGAAGTCCCGCGTTGCCCGCTCGAGCCAGTTGCGACGCGAGCACGCCAACGGCGCGGAACAACGGAAGAGGATCGTCGTGAAGCGTCGCGCTCTCCAGCTTCAGCTCGTTCACGGTGCGCTCGCCGAAGCGTTCGAGATACGCGCGGTACTCCTCTCGAAGCTCCGGCCGGGAGTCCAGGGCCATCAGGATCTCCTCCACAGCGCCGCCTTTGAGACGTTCCACCAAGACCGGATCATCGGCGGCGTGCACCGCCAGTCTCCGCAGGCGCACAGCTGGTTCGGCACTGACGATGCCCCCCTGGCTACCGATCAGATCGTTTTGTAAGGCGGCGTCGGCATCGCCCAGCCAACGAGTCACGAGTTGGCGCAGAAGCCCGTAGAAGATCATCGCGAAGAAATCGTTGACGATAGGGGCATCCCACCGGCGGAGGAGTTTTCGTCGCAGCTCGCGATAGTGCGCGACGAGCTCGTCGGGTCGCCGGTCCTCCAGTGGAGGTGACGGTGGCTTCAGCGCATCGTCAATACGCGCCGAGAAGGCCTTGACCTGGCGATCGACAGTCAGGAGATTGATCAGCAGTCCGCCAAGTGTGCGCATGAGAGAGATGGCGTCCCTGACGCGTCCGCGGGTCGTGCTCCCGGCAACGCGAGCCGCGAGATCAGGCGGCAGCGGCTCTTTCACGCCCATCATCTGTTCCATGAATCCGCGATTCACGCGGTATCCGGGGAGGAGCGCCAGCATGCGGTACCAGTTGAGGAGGTTGTAATAGAGGCGGCCGCGCACCAGGCCGAGCATGTTGGCAAATGTCTCCTCACGCGCGGTGATGACGCGTTCGGGGACGCCCATCATTCGGCAGAACTGCTGATAGACGTGCTCATAGGCGTCGCGCGCGAACGAGAACGTCAGCGGTGTCGTCACGCCGCTGTAGCTTTCGACAATGTTGCTGTTGTCCCAGATCGTCGCAGGAGCGTCGGGATCTGCGGACGTGTGCAGTGATGTGATGGGACGTGATTGCAGCAGGACGAGACGATCCGCGTATGCCCATTCGATGTCCTGTGGACGCCCGGCGCGCCGCTCGGCCGCTTTCGCAAGTCGGACGACCGTCAGCACTTCCTCATCGGAGAGACACGGCATCCTGTCCTTTTGCACGACCCGGCGCTCGATGATCGTGCCGGCGCGATCGGTCAGCCAGGTATCTGCTTCCGTCTCGCCACCTACGAGCGCCGAACCCAGGCCATGCACGGCGCTGACGACCGAAACGGCACGGCGTCCTGAAACGGGATCGGCGCTGAACGCCACACCGGCGGCACGTGGCGCAACCATCTGCTGTATCAGGACAGCCGGAGCCCGAACCGGACCGCGGAGCCCGTGCTTCTGCCGATACGCAAACAGCCGGCGGCTAAAGGCGGAGCGCCACACGTCTGCCACGCGATTGGCGACCTCCTCAGCTGGGACGTTCAGGAAACTTTCGAGCTGCCCCGCGAACGACTGTTGTGCGCCGTCCTCGTCACGTGCTGACGAGCGCACTGCGACTCGCTCGCCACCCGGGCACAGCTCCCGGACAGCCGCATCGATCTCGGTGCGGATGGCTGGATGGACGCTCAAGTCTCTGAGGAGGGGTTGCGACGCGGAATCGTCTCGCGCGGTTTCGAGAGCTATGCGGTGATCGCCCGAGAGGCTCTCCTCGAATGCGGAGGCTGACACCACGAACCAGGGGGGGACCGGCAGGCCGCCACGCTCCATGCTCGCGAGGGCGCGGGCCTTGCCACCGGCCAGCGGCGAATCGACCGCTTCGACTCCCCGAAGAATCCAGCTCACCGCACACCTCGCCATACCGTGACAGCCAGGGGCGCGGCGCCCAGACCGATGTACATCACCACGGTCCAGACCCCCGCCATCGTTTCGAGCCACCTGCCGCTGCCGGGTTGAGCGGTGCGAATGAACCGGCGTGCGACAACCGCACACGCTGCCGCGAGCACGATCAGCATGACGGCGGTCGGTGCCCACGTGCCGATCCGCAGCGACGCCTGCCATGCGGCCGTGGCAGTGAGCAGCACCGCGAGCAGCCATCCGCACACGGCGCCCTGCCGTCCCCATAACGCGCTGTAGGTCTCCACCCCATGTTCTTCATCGGCGGCGGCGCGCGTCTTTCGTCCGATCTCGACAACGACGCCGTTGAGAAAGCTGACGATCAGAAACCACGACAGGCCGGCTGGAGGCCCGGTGACACCGGCGACCCGCCAGTCACAGGCGGTGGCGTACAGATCCACCAGCGGGAGAATCAGCATGTGCGACGTCATGTAGACGACTGGGTGCGCTTTCAACCACCTCCGGACGAAGAACTCCCTCGTCATCAGCGTGAGGTAGAGCCAGGTGGCGATGAGCAACCACACGAGGGAGGGTTCGAGCCACAGGGCGAGGGCGAGCTGCACTCCGGCGGCTGCAGCGCCAAGCCAGGCGAGCTCTCGCAAGCGTCACAAGCCCGCGAGGGACGGGCCGGTACGGCCTGAAGCGCGAGTCCTCCTCGAAGTCTTTGAATTCGTCCGCGATCCGGAGCTGGAGGAAGAACAGAAGTGAAGTCAGAAACGCGACGCCAAGGGCCGCGACGGTCGGCGCCGCGTAATGCCCGCGCAGGAGAGACGAAAAGCACACGGCCGACGCGCTGAACGCCGCCACCAACGGGACGTGGGACGCCAGCGGAAAACGTTCCCGCTGATAGACCGCCCACCGGTTCAGGCATTTCGCCATGTCTGACGGTAGCGGTCCGTCCCCCTCAGTGTCGTGACAGAACCCTGAGAAGTGCTGAAAGATTCGTGAGGCCGGGACGCTACCGCCGCAAACCGTTGAGCATACAGAACCTACGACCGAAAGCTTTGCAGGAGCGCCCCCAGCCGCGAAGACCCGTCCCCACGAGGAGAGTCGGCAAATCGGAAGCGGCCGATCGCGTCGGCGCCCCACAGACGTCCAGCCGCGAGCAACAGTTCCACGTCGACGCGCGCCACGTCGGGCACGAACGTTCTTGAATAGATCTCTTTGAGCTCCGCGTAGTTCAGGGTCTGAAGCGGCACCACGCCGCGACGCGATTTCAACGGGTGATTGGGAATCAGGAACCCGTCCACCAGCGCGTCGAGGAGCCGTTCGCGCCACACCTCTGAAAGACGTTCGAATGCCGACCGGAACCACACGGTCGTGAGCAGCTTTCTAACTTCCGCGCCGTCGACCACGATCCGCGGCTCGGCGCCGTTCCGCGCCACCGCCAGCGCGGCGGGATCCTGCTTGTTGAGAGCGACGGCAAATTCCCACAGTGACGAGAACGCGAGATGCGGTTCGACGCTGGCGGGCTCGTTAGCGCTCACGGGCTCATCCTCCGGGGCCGGGGCTGATTCGGCCGGCGTCAGCTCGGGCCGAGCGTCCGACGTGACGGCAACTTCCGGCGTGACGTCGCGGAAGCCGCGCGTCGACCGTGCGGGGCCGGTCCAGTCGAACTCGAGCGGAGCGCTCACTCCGGTGTACTCCGCGAAAATCGCGCTGACACCCCATGGCCGCGGCGTCCGGAACGCCCGTGCGTAAAGAGGGTTGTAGGGGTGCTCGGCCTTCCCGGCAACTGCCAGCGTGGCGAGCCGGCTCTTGATCCTTGCGTCGGTAATGTTCGACCAGTCTCCCTGGATGCACACGAGCGACGTGCCCACCTCGCCGCGGAAGGCGTAGAACGAATCGTCCCAGCACGCTCGTGCGGCGATCTCAATCTGATCGTCGGTCGGCTCGCGGTCCGAGGCCGGATCGATCTCCGCAAAACCCATTCGCAGTCGCCCTTCGCCGGCAAAAAGCGCCGAAAGATCCGACGGATCGACTTGAGACAGGTCCGACAACACGTACAACAGACCACGCAGGCCGCGTGCGATCGGACGATTCATACGTTCCCAGACGACCGCCTGAGGCTGCGGGTCGGTCTCGACATAACCTCGATCGTTGAGAATCTCGATCAGGCGGATCTTCGCGGCGTCGAATTGTCCGCTGACGTGAAGCGCATGGTCGTAGCGCTGCTTCTCGACCTCGTGCCGCTCGAACGACGGTCGGACGAAGATCGGAATGACCAGCTTGCGCTGACGCCGCGCGATCTCTGCGAGTGGGAACACCGTGCCGGCGCCAGTGCCCTTGCCGCCGCTGGCAACGATGACCACGACGCCGAAGCGGCTGATCAGACGTTCGATCTCGGCACGCGACTCCTCCAGGGCGGCACGTGCGATCTGGGGATCGTGCCTCGAGCCGAACCGTCCGGTCGTCGACGCGCCGATCAACAGCCGTTCCTCCGGCGGCAGGTCCGACAGCGAGAACTCATTTGTGTCGAGAAATCGAGTCGTCACCGCGCGCCGCAGCCGTTCGGCGTACTTCGCGTCGGTTTTCTGAGCGACCGCGAGATCGCTGCGGAACAACGCTTTCAGCGATCGCAGAATGTTGCCGCCACCGCCCCCTGCACCGAGAAGAAGAATATTCACCTGAGTACCTCCCGCTTGACCGGACCTTTGAAATGAAACGGCAGCACGACCCATTGACCTTCCGCGTATGGCGGCGCCGTGGCAAACGACTCACCGGCGACGGTCGCCATCACCCGTGCTACGTCGTATTCGACATTGCCGCGGTGATCGGCGAGATTCGGATAGCTGCCGCCGTCGCCCGGCGCCAGCAGGACCTCCACACACGCCCGCCGCGAGCTGACCCGGAGCCGCGCACGCGGTGCCGTCACCCCGCGACAATGGCTCAGAGGACGTGCGAACTCCTGCACGAAGCGCGCGCCAAATCGCTGCATCTCGCTGTTTCGCTCGCGCCGGCGCCGAGCGCGTCTCGTTCCATAGCCGCAACAGCAACACTGCCGCGAGTAATGAGGCAGCGACGAACAGAAACGTGAAATCGACCGCACCTGCGAGTGCCGCTGCCGGTTCGACTGTTTCGCGAACGGCTCCGGCTGTCGGCGACTGGTGTGGCCCCGGGACCAGGACTGCAGGCCTCGTGCTAGCCACACACGCAAGCCATCCCGGACGAATGGAGCCGTAGTTTGCCTTGGAGATGAGCCGCCAGCGTTCGTCGACAATCTCGAACCAGGGAGCTCGGCGATTGCGCGGGATCACCAGTCAGCCGTTCCGCGATTCGCGCTGCAGTGTCACCCGGGACAATCGGATAACACAGGGTCTGCGCGGACGCGGCTCGACTGCCGATGCTGGCCGCAAGCAGCGTCAGTAGCGACGCGCACACCCATCGCTTCATGCCGGAGGTCCCCTTGCCGTTGACGTCTCGAATCGGCGGGGAGAGGTCAAGAGTTGTACCAGCGGTACAAGCGATCGGATGTCGAGAGTTTTTGCGCTTTTCTGTGGAAATCGAGAAGCCCGCGCTGACCGAGCGCAGTTGCGATGTCTCGGCCGCAGGTCAGGCTCGACCCGGCAGAAGGACACCGCGACCGTTCGGATCCTTTGACCCGTGCTAAGCCTTAGAGCTGTGGCAGCCTGACGTGAGTCAGCCAAGCCATTGGTATCCGACCAACAGCCTGGCTGCTCGTTCTTCCTCTTCTCTGCGCCTCCGCGGACCAGCCCTGAAGGCCTGAACTACGTGAGCGCAGAGTTTCGACGGTACTAGCTACCGTCAGACCGTGCGACGACCGCTGACCAGGCCGACGACGAACAGCACCAGCGCGATCACGAGCAGCACGTAGATGAAGTTGCCCATCGTGTAACCGCTGACCAGACCGAGCAGCCACAGAACAAGCAGAATCACCGCAATCGTAAAAAGCATCGTTTCCTCCTGCGCCTCTCTTGAGCACAAGGCCTGCCAAACCCGCAAGTGCTTGATTTCATTGAAATCGGTCGAGCTTTGCAGGTGGTGTATGGAGTTCTTTACCACTTCAGGAGCTCCCTTGGAATAGCATTCCAGCCCTGCCGCGTGGAGGGAATTGATGCGCTTGTGTAAAACACTGCCGTATGCCTTGGTCCCCGCAATCCTCTTCTTCATAGCAGGCGGAGCCGCGCCGGGCGCGCAAGCTGTGAAGACAGCGACACCGTCCGCGGCGCCTCAACAGGCGTCAGGCGGCGCAATCGATAGCTCATTTCTAACCGGACTTCGCTGGCGCTCTATCGGTCCTTCAAGGGGTGGACGATCCCAGGCCGTTGCCGGCAGCTCGAAACGACCTCAGGAGTACTACTTCGGTGCAACGGGCGGGGGCGTCTGGAAGACGACCGATGGCGGCCTCAACTGGCGATCGGTCGGCGATCAGTTTCTGCGGAGCTCGTCGGTAGGAGCGATCGGCATCTCCGAATCCAACCCCGATGTCGTTTACGTCGGGATGGGTGAAACCCAGCTTCGCGGCAACATCATCCAGGGCGACGGCGTCTACAAGACGACCGACGGCGGCCGGACGTGGACGCACGCAGGTCTCGAGAAAACGCGGGCGATCGGCCGCATCCGTGTCCATCCAGAGAATCCGGACATTGTCTACGTCGCGGCGCTCGGCGACCCTTACGGTGCGACGCCCGATCGCGGAGTCTTCAAATCCACCGACGGTGGCAAGACCTGGACGCGCGTCCTCTTCCGTGATGACAAGACGGGAGCCGTCGACCTGGTCGTGGATCCGAAAGCCGCGGACACGCTGTACGCCGGCCTCTGGGAAGTGTTCCGGACACCGCACTCGCTTTCGAGCGGCGGGCCCGGGAGCGGACTGTTCAAGACCACGGACGGCGGCAAGACCTGGACGGAACTCACTGGCAATCCCGGGCTGCCCAAGCCGCTCTGGGGCAAGGTCGGGATCACTGTATCCGGCGCGGACTCCGGCCGTTTGTACGCCCTCATCGAGGCGCAGGAAGGCGGGCTCTTCCTTTCTGACGACGCCGGCAAGTCCTGGAAGCTCGCAAACGACAGCCGCAACATCCGCCAGCGCGCTTTCTACTACACGCGCGTCTACGCCGATCCCAAAGCGAAAGACACCGTCTACATTCTCAACGTTGCCTTCTTCCGATCGACTGACGCGGGTAAGACGCTGCGTCCGATCAGCGTGCCGCACGGCGACAACCACGATCTCTGGATCGCGCCTGACGATCCGCTCCGGCTCGCCGAGAGCAATGACGGCGGTGCCAACGTCTCATTGAACGGGGGGCAGAGCTGGACGGAGCAGGACTTCCCGACCGCACAGTTCTACAGCGTCTTCACGACCGCTCACGTGCCTTACCACGTCTGCGGGGCGCAGCAGGACAACAGCACCGCCTGCGTGCCGAGCACGGGTACGGGCGAGCTGTATCCGGTCGGAGGTGGCGAAAGCGGCTACGTCGCGCCCGATCCGCTGAATACCGACGTCTTTTACGCCGGCAGCTACGGCGGTCTGCTTACGCGCATCAACCGCCGGACCGGCGAGCGCCGCAGCATCAACGTGTGGCCCGACAACCCCATGGGACACTCGTCGAGCGACATGACGGAACGTTTTCAATGGACGTTCCCCATCATCGTCGCGCCGACCAATCCAAAGGTCTTGTACGTGACGTCGCAGCACGTGTGGCGGTCGCTGAACGAAGGTCAGAGCTGGCAGAAGATCAGCCCCGATCTCACCAGGCACGATCCAGCGACGTTGGGGCCGTCCGGCGGACCGATCACACTGGACCAGACCGGCGTCGAAACCTACGCGACTGTTTTCACTCTCGCTCCGAGCCCCGTCGACGGCAATGTGATCTGGTCGGGCTCAGACGATGGCGTCGTGCACGTCACGCGTGACAACGGCAAGACATGGCAGAAGGTCACGCCTCCGGATCTACGGGAGTTCACACGCATCAGTCTGATCGAGGCGTCGCCGCACGCGGCAGGTACGGCGTACCTGGCCGGCAATCGCTATCAGCGCGCTGACCGCGCGCCGTATGTGTACAAGACCGCTGACTTCGGCCGGACGTGGACCAAAATCACCGTCGGTCTTCCCGCCGACGATTTCGCGCGGGCGATCCGCGAAGATCCCAAACGTAAGGGGCTGCTGTTTCTCGGCACCGAGCATGGCATCCACGTGTCGTTTGACGATGGAGGCGCGTGGCAGCCGCTTCGTTTGAATATGCCGGTAACGCCGGTGCACGGGATCCAGGTAAAAAACGACGATCTGGTGATCGGCACGCACGGGCGGTCGTTCTACATCCTCGACAACATCTCGGTGCTCCGGCAGGTCAACACGACTATGACAGAGCAGCCGCTGGTACTGTTCGATCCGGCTGATGCGATCAGGTCAGTGTCGCGGGGCGTCATGGTTGACTACTACGTGAAGGATCCCCCCGACAAGGTGACGATCGAATTTCTCGACGCAAAGGGAAAATCGATCAGGACGTACACCGGTATGCCGCGGCCGGAGAGCGGGGGAGCAGCCGCGCCGGCTGAAACCGCGGAGGGGGAGGAGACGCCGCGACAGCAGCCGCCGGCGCAGGTCAGTGCCGCGAAGGGCATGAACCGCTTCACGTGGGACATGCGCTATCCGAACGCCCGCGAATTTCCCGGCCTCATCCTGTGGGCGGCGAGCACGCGGGGACCGGCCGCGCCTCCCGGGCGGTACCAGGTGCGTGTGACCGCCGGCGGCGTCACCAAGGTGCAGGACTTCGAGATCCGGCGCAACACCGCCGTGCTCCGGAGTCACCGACGCGGACCTGCAGGCGCAGTTCGCGCTGGCGCGGCAGATCAGCGACCGGGTCACTGAAGCGCACAGCGCGGTGCTGCGCATTCGGAGCATCAAGGCCCAGCTCGCCGACCGGGCACAGCAGGCGGCCGACCCTGAGTTGAAGAACAAGGCGCTGGGGCTCGTCGACAAATTGACGGACGTCGAAGGACAGATGTATCAACACCGGCTCCGCAGCAGTCAGGATCCGCTGAACTATCCGATCCGCCTGAACAACAAGCTGGCGGCGCTGCAGGGAGTGGTCGAAAGCGGTGACTACCGTCCGACCGATCAGTCCTACGCCGTCTTCAAGGAGCTCTCGGGCAGGCTCGACAAGGAACTGTCGCGGCTCGACGCCCTGGTGAAGGGAGAACTGGCGACGCTGAACAAAGCGCTCGAGGCGGCGCGGCTGGCGCCGGTCAAGGACGGGCGACTAAGTGGCGCGAATCGCTGGCAGCAGTCATGGTGAATCGCGCCTCCGCATGCTGCGGGTGGTCCGGCGCGGGGACCGTCACGACCCCCGCGACCTGACGATCTCCTTCCGCTTCGAAGGGGAGTTCTCAGCCGCCTTTCTCGAAGGACGTTCGGACATTCTGCTGCCCGGCGAAGCGATCAAGAATCTCGTCCACTCGACGGCTCGCCTGCATGGCGCGGGAGAGATCGAGACGCTGGCGCTTGCGCTCTGCGCCGAGGCGCTGTCACGCCAGCCACGGATTACCCGCGCGCGCGTCGAGATCGCCGAAGAGCGCTGGCAACGTCTCGAGGCCGGCGGCAAGGCGCAGCCGCAGGTGTTCATCGGAGGCACAGGTGAACGGCGGACGGCGAATGTCACCAGCAACGGTACTCAGGTATCGGTTGTGGCCGGCATCGAGCGATTGACGATGATGCGGAGCGCGGGGTTCGCCTCCCAGCGTTCGAAAGGCAGCGACGATGAAGGGCTCGCCGACGGACTGCAGCGGCTCCTCGTCGGAGATCTCTCCGCGCGCTGGACCTACACGAGCGGCGACGTGACCTTCGGTCCGTACCGGCACGGGGTGCGCAATGCCATCCTCGACACCGTCGCGTGGCACGACAGCCGGTCCGTGCAGCATGCGCTCTATGCCGCCGCCGACGTCATCCTCACGACCTACGAAGAGATCGCCGACGTCACGCTGTCATTCCGGGAACGTCCGTACCGGCTTGCCGATCCGTTCGCGACCGGAGCACACCCCGACGTTCCCGACGACCTGTTTGTGGCAGTCGACGAGCCGTTGGGGATTGTGGAGGTGACGGTCGAGCGGACGTGAGCACGTCCGACGTGCTTACGTGCGCCGCACCGCGCGTCCCGCATTCCGCATGCCGACCGCATCCCGCGTTCCGCACCCCGCATTCCGCACCCCGCATCCCGCATTCCGCATCCCGGTATAATTCCCCCGTGATCGTCGCGCGGCGGTTTCTCATTGGCGGCCGAGTGCAGGGTGTCGGCTTCCGTTTCTTTGCGGAAGCCGCGGCGGCGCGCGAAGGCGTTCACGGTTATATCCGGAATCTTGCTGACGGGCGCGTCGAAGCTCTAGTCGAAGGGGACCAGGAAGCCGTCGATCGAGTCGAGATGGCGCTGCGTCGCGGGCCCTCAGGCGCCCGTGTCGATGCCTTTGAAGCGGAGCCTGCGGCCCCCGGGCACCGCGCCACCGGTTTCAGCGTTCGTTAGCCACAGACCAGGACACCGAACGCGCCAGGAGAACATGACCGCTTTGAAATCCAGGATCCGCCATGTGCCCGATTTTCCGAAGGCCGGCATCCTCTTTTACGACGTCACTACGCTCCTGCGCGATCCGCAGGGATTCAAGCTGGCGATCGACAGTCTGACTGCGCCCTTCGAAGGGCAGGGGATCGATATCGTCGTCGGCATCGAGAGCCGTGGCTTCATCCTCGGGGCAGCTGTGGCCGACCGGATCCGCGCCGGGTTTGTGCCGGTGCGGAAGCTGGGAAAACTCCCCGCGCAGACAATCCGCGCGACCTATGACCTCGAATACGGGACGGACTCCCTCGAGATGCACCGCGACGCAATCGAGCCGGGACAACGCGTGTTGATCGTGGATGACCTCCTGGCGACCGGCGGGACCGCACGGGCGACAGCGGGGCTGGTCTCAGAGCTCGGAGGGAACATTCATGCGATGGCGTTTCTGATCGAGCTCGTCGCGCTCAACGGCAGAGACAAGCTGGAAGGGCACAACCTGCACGTCGTGCTGCAATACTGAAGAAACTTGGCGTCGGCCACCGGGTGCCCTGGCAGGCTTACCGGCGACTCAGCTCTTTCGGTGCGACCTTCAATCCCACGGCATCATTCAGCCAGAAGCGACCGTGTTCGATGCACTCGTACCCGTGCGTGTTGGCAGGATCAGAGAACACTCGCGGGAGGTTTGTCAAAGGCTCCGAAGACTTGAACTTTGGAAACGTGCCGAGGTACGTCAGACGGGCCGCACAACGCGGACACTCCAGCGGAATCCGAGGATTCCGCGGATCGCGCGGGTTCAATCCAGTCATGGGGAGAGGGGAGTATAAGCGCCCCTCAGAATGGAGTCTGTCCGCGACCTGACAGAACTGGAGTACTGGGGACCTTCAGCAATTCCAGTATGATTAAGAGCTTCCGCCGAGCGTGTAAGGCCGCAGGCGTGACACCGCGGATGCTGGGTGCCGTGCAGGTGTTCAACGCCGCGAATCCGACGAAAACGGCTGGCAGTCGCGGCTGGCAGTCGAAGGCGAGAGCGAAAAGGACCACATAAACATTGATTGCGCCCGTAGCTCAGCAGGATAGAGCATCGGTTTCCTAAACCGGGGGTCGCAGGTTCGAGTCCTGCCGGGCGCGCCATTCGACTCGCCTGGTCGCCTGCCATCGGGAGCCGCAGGCTCGCTCATGGCAGGCCATGAACAGGTCGAATGTCCTGAGCGAGCGACAAACGAGCGATCGCGAGTCGAAGGACCTGTCCTGAGCGAGCGACAACGAACGATCACGAGTCGAAGTACCGTTTCACTGAGTCAGGATCCGAGTAGATATGAAAAGCACTGAACGTCACAAGCTGAAGGAAAACGAGTTCGCGCGCTCGGTGGCACGGGCGCGGGATGTCATGGAAACACGTAAGAACGACATCGCACGGCTGGCGGTGGCCGCCGTGGTGATCGTCGCCATCGTCGCGGGCTATTCGTGGTGGCGGCAGTCGCGGAATGCCAAGGCGGGCGCTGCGCTCGCGCAGGGGCTGGCGATCTACGAGGCTCCGGTGATGGTGCCCGAGGCGCCGAAGCCGGGCAGCCCGATGCCGATTCAGCAGCCGGGCACCTTCCAGAGCGAGCAGGCGAAACTCGAAGCGGCCCTGCCCAAGCTGCTGGATGCGGCGAATCAGTACCCGAATAGCGACGCGGGCATCGCCGCGAGGTACTACGCCGCCACGGTGCTGTCGGCGCTGGGGCGCTACGGCGAAGCGGAACAGCGATTCCAGGAAGTCGCCGACAAGGCCGGATCGAAGCTGTACGGACGAACGGCGCGTCTGGGTATGGCGGAAGCACAAGTCGCACAGCGCAAGTTCGACCCGGCGATCACGATTTACCGCGAGATGAGCTCAGATACCAAGGCCGACCTGCCCGCCGACGGAGTGCTCATGGCCCTGGGCCGCGCGTGCGTGCAGGCGGGCCGAAAAGATGAAGCGGCGCGCGCGTTTACCAGAGTCGTGGATGAATTCCCTCGGTCGCCGTATGTGACCGATGCGCGCCGCGAGTTGGAGGAAGTGAAGAAGACCTGATCACGCGCTGCGCGTAGCCGCAGCGTGCCGGGGTTCCACCATCAGGCGCAACGCGTACTCAGTCGGGGCGCCGGTCACGTCGCTGCACGCGCCCACCCGGAAGATTGCCGACAGTACGCTGTTCTTGCGAAGGACGTCCGGGAGATCGGGGCGGTTGCGGGCATGCCGGTCGACCTGGAAGTAGACCAGGCGATAGAGCGGAAGATTGAGGTCCCCCCGGCACTCGAATGATGCGCCGGACTCGCTGATGTCGCGAGTGAGCACCGCCGCCATTCGGGTCTGGCCCTTGCCGTCTTTCCAGACGATCTGGGCAGGAACCTGCACGCGGCGGCGCTCGCCGCTACGCCTCTCAACGCGTCCGGTCGTTCCCTGAACCAGCCGAAGCCTTTGTTCCATGTCTACCGCCCCCTGCTGTGGATTCACACAGTCATCTATCAAGGTGCGGGCCCCACACTCCGGCCAAGTGATGGCTGCATGCGGCCACAGCAGTTAAATCATTGCTACCAAAAGGCTTCAGTGCTGTTTGTGAGGAGCGTTTGGAAGCGAGGCTCATGAATATTGTCTATCCAGACAGCGGATTGTCTGGATAGACGGTATTCAGTTCGAAGTGAGCTCGTTGCGGATCTTCAGCCGTTGCATTTTCAGATAAAGCCCGCGACGCGTCAGTCCGAGGGACCGCGCGGTCGCGGAAATGTTGCCGCGCGATGTCTGAAGCGCACCGTCGATCATCTCGCGTTCGAGGCGATCCACGGCGGCGGCAAGGGTGGTACGCCGTAACCGCCCGCGAGCTGACACGCTGCTATCCAGTGCGCTGAAACTGCCAAACGCCGGTGAGAGCATTTCCGGCGTCACCACCCCTTCCGGCGACGTCAGGGCAACGGCCCGCTGCACCTCGTTTCTGAGCTGACGCACGTTACCCGGCCAACCGAACGCATCGAACAGATCGAGCGTTTCCGGGCTCAGTTGCACGCCCGGCCTGGCCAGCCGCTCGCACGCCTCGCGCAGGAAGAATGTACTCAGGTGCGGAATCTCTTCACGCCGCTCTCTGAGCGGCGGCACGTGAATCCGAATGACTGACAGCCGGTAGAAAAGGTCCTCGCGGAACTTGCCGTCAGCCACCCGGTGCTCCAGGTCCGCATTGGTCGCCGCAACGACACGGACGTCCACCCGCTGCGGCATCGTTTCGCCGACCGGGAGCACCTCCCCCTGTTCGAGAAAGCGAAGGAGCTTCGGCTGGACGTCGAGGGGCAGATCCCCGACTTCGTCGAGGAACAGCGTGCCGCCAAGCGCCGTCCGCAGAACCCCGGGCTGATCGGCGAGCGCGCCGGTGAAGCTCCCTTTGCGATGGCCGAACAACTGGCTGTCGGCCAGTTCCCGTGTGGCGCTGGTGCAGTTGAACGGCAGGAACATGTTCGCGCGCCGCAGGGACCCCGCATGAATCGCGCGCGCGACGAGGTCCTTGCCGGTGCCGCTTTCGCCAGTGATCAGCACCGTCAGGTCGTTGCCCTGAAGGCGCTGGATCTGGTCGGCGACACGATGCATTGCGCCGCTCGCACAGACGAAACCTGGCAGCAGCGGCTCGAGCTGCCGTTCGAGAGCGCCGGGCGGGAGTTCCGGTGTGCGGTGGCGCGCCTGGCACAGATCGAATCCCTGTCGCAGCACCGCGCAGAGCGTTCGAAAGTGCTGCCTCGCGGCGGAGGTCAGCGGACGCGCGAGCGAGATGACCGCGTAGCGAACGCCATCCACATCACGGCCGATCGCTTCGCACGCGAGCGAGTCACCCGACCCTGCCTCACGGATCGCCTGGGACGCCAGCGCCCGGGCTCGGTCCGCGTCGCACCCGGCGACGGCCAGCACTCGGAACCGGCTGCCGGGCAGTGACACAACCAGGGCAGCCGCGGCCGCGTCACACGCTTCCATCAGCGCGTTGGAGCCCTCGCGTTCGAGGAGTGCAGGCATCGCGGCGGCGTCCACCAGCCGCCGGACCAGCGCATCGTCACCATCGGTCTGGACACCGACAAACGCGCCGCTCCCGGCGGTTGCAATCCGCGCAGCGACGGCCTCGGTTTCGCGGAGCTCGGGTAAGGCACCGAGCGCCTCGAACAGCCGCCGCGCATCGCCGAGAAAGCGGGTGGCGCGGGATCGAGCGCCGGCGACGGTCGCAAGCCGCCCGAGCTCCAGTGCGCCGAGCGCAGCCTGGTAACGCTCGCCGAGCAGCTCGAAGACGCTCACACTCTGACCGAAGTCGTGGTACGCCTCGTGCGCGCGTCCGGCCCCGGCATGGAGCCGTCCTCTGAGCCGGAGGAATTCTCCCCACGTGCCGCTCATCGCGCCGGGCTCGATCCGCGTCTCGATCGCATCGAGCCGTGCCTGCGCCTCGGCGATGCGGTGGAGTGCGAGGAGCGCCTCGACCGCGGCCAATTCGGCCTGGAGGGCGTACGCCGCCGGCGCATCGGCGGCACCGAACACGCCGGTGCAGAGCGCCAGCGCGTGCTCGGGATCGCCACGGCGCAATGCGACGCGCGCATCGAGCACGCGAACCGACCACTGATACCACCCGCTGGAGCGTGTCTCGCCGTAGGCCTCGCGCGCACGACCGAGGCTGCGGCTCGCTTCCTCATGGGCACCACGGATCAATGCGATCTGCGCCAGCGAGTCGAACACCCCTCCCGTTGTCTCCCGCATGAACTGCTGCGGGCTGCGGACGTCCAGCGCCCGGTTCAATGCTTGTTCGGCGCGGGTGAGATTGCCGACGCGCACGCAGATCTGACCGAGCGACGCGAGCGCGATGCCAAGACCGTGGGGCGTGCCGGCTTGTTCCTGCAGCACGACGCTGCGCTCGGCGAGAGAGAGCGCCTGCTCCGGCCGATGCTGCATGAGCGCCACGTTGGCCTGGTTGCCGCAGACCGTACCGAGCACGTCGCCCGCGTCGACCAGCAGCGCCAGACGCTCGGCGTGGCGGAGAGCAGCCATCGCTTCGTCGAGGCGTCCTTCCTGCGCCAGCATGATGCCGGACAGGGAGTGGACCATGGCCAGATGCCGGCGGTCTCCGGCGGCGTGCAGCGCCGAAGCGGCCGCAGTGATGTGCTCACGGACGATGGCCGTATCGCCGACCTGTCGATAGCAGATGCCCAATTCATAGCGGGCCAGCCCGATGGCCTTCGAGTCGTGCGCGCGCTCGGCGAGTTTCAGCGCGCGGGTGAGCAGGGCGATCCCGCGTGACGATTCGCCGCGGGCAACGGCGATCCGGCCGTGCATCCGCCAGAGATCGGAGAGCCGAGCGGGGTTGAGGCGCTCGCGTCCTTCCGGAGGCACACCGAGGACGGATGACGCCTTTTCGAGATCGTCCTGCAGGAGCCAGGCCTCCGCGAGCGCGCATCGAAACTGTGCGATGTCGTCGCGTGACAGCTCAGATTTCTTGAGCGCCGGCACCAGCAGCTCGACGGCCTCTTCGCCGTGCCCTTGCTCGAGGGCGCGAACCGCCGACGCGTAAAGGTCCTGCGCCATGAAGGGGGCGTAGTATACCCCGTATACAGTTCAGGCGCTAGTAGTCAGCCTCTTGAGCGGGTTCTTGGGGCAGCACACTCGTAGTCCAGCCCTTTAGGGCTGTCTTGGGGTCCGCAGCCTTAGTGTCCAGCCCTTTAGGGCTGTGTGTATTTCAGCCAGCGGAAAACAGCCTGAAGGGCTGGATGAGCTAACGCCAAGTCAGCCCTGAAGGGCTGGACTACGAAACGGCCGAATCAGCCCTGAAGGGCTGGATTAACTAGACGCCGATCAGCCCTGAAGGGCTGGACTACGCGGGAGGCGATCGAAGTTCGCGGGCGAAGCGGTAGGTGAGGATCTTGTAGATCAGCTTGGCGCACAGGAAGTTCGGGGCCATCAAACCGGGCAGCGGGCTCAACTCGACCACGTCGCAGCCGACCACATCCCGTCGCTCGATGGTCGCGCGCAGAAGCGCGAGCATTTCATACCAGGACAGCCCACCAGGTTCGGGCGTGCCGGTCGCGGGCATGATCGCGGGATCCAGGCCGTCGACGTCGATGGTGATGTACACCGGATCCCCGAGCGATTCGACGACGCGGTCGATCCACGCAGGATCGGCGCGCATCGAGGAGTCGTAGAAAATGCTCGTACGGAGCTTGGGCAGGACGGCCGCTTCATCGGTCGACAGGCTGCGAATCCCAACTTGTGTAATCGACGCATGGTCGAGCGTGCGCCGCATCGCGCACGCATGGTTGTGCCGCGTCCCCATGTAGCTGTCGCGCAGGTCGGCGTGGGCGTCGATCTGGAGCACGTGCACGCCGCGGTATTTTGCGGCAGCAGCCGCAACGAGCGGCGGGGTAATCGAGTGCTCCCCCCCGAGCGCCACCAGGAACTTGCCGCGCGAGAACACCTCGGACGCCACCCGCTGAATTTCGTCCATCAGCGGTTGGAGCTCGCCGAACGGCAGTTCCATCTCCGGCAGCGTGAAGATGCCGACCGGATGGACGTCGGTGCCGAGCTCTTCATCCCACAACTCCATGTGCGAGGAGGCCTGCAGGATCTCGCGCGGGCCGCTGCGCGTGCCGGGGACGTAGGAGGTCGTGCGGTCGACCGGCACGGGGAGAATGACGACGCGCGAATCGTCGAAGGAGCGGGGCTCCGGCACCGCACCGCCGAATACCAGCGGCGCCCCATGGTCATAGTGGAACGGAAAGCTCATTCACGGGCCTCGTAGCGCGCTTCGGGAAACGGACGGCCGTCGACGGCCATGATCGGACCCGAAAGGTCGAATTGCAGCAGCGTCCGCGCGGCCAGCGTCGCCTGCGCGCTCGTGGCGAGCGCGGTGACGAGCAGCGGGAGCACGATCGTCGCGTCGGCGTGCACGGTCAGTTGTTCGGCGTCGGTCGCCAGCTTGCCCCAGCTCTGTGCCTCCTCGAGGCTCGAGCCGCTGGCGCCGCCGAAATGCGGCACGTCGGTGACAATCTGCAGCGCGTAGCGATGACCGCCGACGCGGTCGTCGTAGAACTCCGCCTGCACGCTTGCCTGGTTGATGAAATTTTTCGGCGTCCCGCCACCGAGCACGATCGATGCCGTGCGAGGTCGCCTGATCACGAGATTGGCTGACTCGATGATGTCGCCGACGACATCGATATGTCCCGCAGACTGGTCGCGGTGCCGCCCTTGTGACAGCCCCATGCCGATCGATGAATCCGCAAGAGCCGGACAGAAGATCGGCACATTCGCCCGGTACGCCGCGGTGAGAATTCCGTCGCCCTTCGTCTCAGTCCACAGGTGTTCGCCGAGCCGGTACAGAAACTCCCGGGTCGTATAAGGGCGGCGTTCCAGCGTCAGGACGAACTCGGCGATCCACTCGTCGTTGTCGCAGAACTCCTCTTCGCTCGCATAGGTGTCGTAGACGCGATCAATCCGGTCGGCCTGCAGTGCCGCGTCGTTCTCACGCGGCGAACCGACGTAATGATGCCGGCCGCGCGTCTCGTGCAGATCGTGGTAGAGATTGGCGCCGGTGGACACGAGACAGTCGACGTAACGGTGCGTCAGCAGGTGCGCCACGACCAGACGAAGGCCGCCGGCGCTCAGCGCCCCCGCCATGCCGAGAAAGATCGTGCAGTCGCCGCCGAGCATCTTCTCCCAGATCCGGCGCGCCGTCCCGACGCTGCGTCCCTGAAAGGAGATGCGCTCCATCCGGGAGAGCACCTCGTCCACCCCAAGCCCCGGTTCGACTGTGAACGGCTCGACCGGGACGCGGAGAAACCGCGACTTGTTCGGCATGTGGCGATATCTTACGTTAACGCCCGAAAGGTCTTGACCCCTCAGGCGCTGTGCAGTTGAATCACGTTTCCTGGGTCAAGACCGCCCGCGCGTCAGCGCGGCATTATCAAGAATGCACCTGGCGAGGCGGAGCCTCGGGAGTCCAGGCGAAGCCTCGTTAGAACGCCCGGCCGACTCGTGCGAAGAGCGTTGCGCCTTGCGAGCGGCCGGTGGGATCGTGACGCCACGCCACGCCACCGGCGAGCGTCAAAGGCAGCGAGTAGGCGAGGACGACGTCGGCGGAAAGCTCGGCGCCGAGCGAGGCGCGACGATCCCGGCGGGTGAGCTGCGACTCCCACGCGGCGCCCGCGTCGGCGAATACCGCGCCGTGCAGCGAGCGGGCGAAGAATGGCCACGTCCCGACCCCCCGTTCGATCCATCGAAGCGGAAAGCGATAGTCGAGGTTCACCACCACGGCGCGAGGGCCATTCACATCGTTTGTGTCGAACCCGCGGATGAGTGAAATGGCGTCGAGGTCGAACGCGATATCAGCCGGCCGCGGACCGCTGCCGCCGGGCCCGAACAGCCGCCGCACAGGGCGATCTCCCCAGGCGCTGGCGCCGGCTGCGCGGACGGCGAGGGCAGCGTGTCGCGGACCGAGCAGCACGTAGCCGCGGCCGTCGACAATCACGGCGGCGGCGTCGCCCGACGCACCCAACGCCTTCCGCGTCCATTCAGTCGAGGCAGTCAAATTGAATCCGTACTCATCGCTGATGGAATAGCCGTATTGTCGGGAGGTATCGATGCTCCACGCCGCACGGATCGCGCGACGCGCGATCGTGGACTCCTCCGGGGGCGTGCACGACGGACAGTCGATCGTCTCCGATGCACCATGGAACGATCCAAACAAGAGCTGCGATCTTCGAATCGTTCGGAAGCGGATCAACCCGCCAGCATTCACTTCCTTCGTTCTCAACGTGCCATCTTCGTCCCACGGATCCGTGTCATCAGCAGCGCTGGCAAAGAAAATCGGGCGCCACCGGTCGTAGGTGTAACCGGCGTACCAATTCGGGCGCGCGCGCGTCGACCACACGGCTCCTCCGAAGTACGCATGTCGGCCGAGTGCGTCCACACCCGCAGTCGCCGCTCCCGCCCACAACTCCTCATTGTCCACTTCGAGAATCGGCGTCCAGAACCGCGGCGCAAGTGTGCGCCATGGGTTGTAGGTGCCGGTGACCACGGCGGGTGAAGAGGTCACCCGCGGCTCCATCGGTTGCGCGGACGCCGCGTCCAGGATCTCGTCGGGCACAGGTTCCCAGACCGCCTCGGCAAGAGCCATTGAAAAGAGGTCGTATCCAGCGTCCGTGTAACCGACGAACACCAGCGTCTTGCCGTCCGGTGAAATGTCAGGGGACTGCGCCGAATCTCCGGCATTGGTGAGCCGTCGAATCTTGCCGCTCGACACACCCATCTCGTGGATCTCGAACGGCCGGCCGTCGCGGGACGCTGCGAATAGGAGCGTCTGTCCGTCCGGGGACCACGCCGGTCCGCTCATGCGAGCCGCCGGCGTCTCTCGCGCAACGCGTTCAATCGCGCCCGTCGTGGCGTCGACGACGACGATCTCGGACGGACCGCCCAGGAGCCGCCGTTCGACTGCGATCCGGCGGCCATCCGGCGACCATCGTGGCGCAGCGAAATCAACCCCCGCGTCAAATGACAGCGTCTCGGGAACCCCAACCGCGCCGGCGACAGGTATCCGCAACGTCGCGAGCGCGCGTCCCTCGGGACGCTGAACGATGCAGGCGATCGTCTTTCCGTCGGGACTGACGTGCGGATCGGCAGCGCGCTGGTACCTGGTCAATCGCCGCACGGTTCTCGTGGCAGGGTTTACGGCATAAAGATCCGACGTGAGCGCGACGCTGCGGACGTATTCCACCTGGTCGTAGATGATCTCTTCCTTCGTACCGCCGAGGCGTCCGCCGTTGACCTGCGTCGTGATCATGCGCGGTTTGTCCGCGCCGAACTCCATCAGCGCCGGGAAGTCGTGCGGGTTGGCCACCAGATAGAACAGCCGGCCGTCGGGCGCATGCCACGGCGCGCTGACAGTGAATCCATGGTGTGTCAACCGCGTCCGGCTCGATGCCGTCGTGGCGCTCGTCGAGTAGTCGCGCGCGAAGTCGTCCCACAGGTCACCCAGCGATTTCCGATAGACCCGGCGAAAGGCGAGGGATCCGAAGTAGGGCGGCCACGCCGCGGTCGCGTTGGCGAGCCGTTCGAGCGATTCACGTCCGTAGGTCTTCGCCAGGTAGTCGTGGAAATAGCCGCCGTACAAATACGGTGTGTGCCCCGACGGCCAGTCGACGAGATAGTTGCTTGCACGCGCCAGCGACGGGAATCGTCCGGCTGCGCCCGCCCGGTCGATCATCATCCGGAAGTCGCCGGCTGGCGGACGTCCTTCGCCGGTCACGGCTCCTTCCTCGTGCGTCGCGATCCCTTCGATGAGCATCGGAGGCAGGAAGAGATTGGGATAGAAGAATGCCGCGCGACCAAACGGACGTCCAATGGCGCCGAACCAGCCGCGCGAGCGTTCGAGATGGAGTACGTGCGTGTATTCGTGCGTGAAGACCAGCCGCAGCCAGTCGCGGGTGTTGCCGATGATCGAATCGGCGCGCGGGCCGGCGGCCGCGATCTCGATCAGGTTGTAGGGCACCGGCGTCGCCCAGCCGTTCGAGAGATCCGTCTGGTCGACAAGAATGACGTTGACGCGCATGCGGGGGCGTCCGAGCCGCGGTTCCATCTCCGTGGCAACCTGCTCGGCAACGGCGGCGAGCCGCTTCGCGATCGCTTCCTCCCCCTGGTGGAAATGGATGTCGAATCGCGGCGTCGAGATCGTCCGAAAACGCAGCCGCGGATCGTAGCGTTCCGATCCAGCAGCGGAGGTGGCAGAAATTGCCACCAGGAGCACGGCTGCACCAGCGCAGATTCGTCCCCGCAACCCCTTTAACCACTGAAGTTGCGGATTCGGGGTCAGGCCCCGTTTTCGCGGCAGGGACCGGCTCCGGTTCACGAGCCTCATGGTCAGCTCTCGGACTCGGCTTTCAATTCGGCGAGGAGAGTGAGCGCGGCAAGCGGTGTGAGCTGGTTGACGTCGACCTCCCGCAGCTTCCGGTGCAGCGGATCTTCCCCCGGCGCAGGCGCCTGGAACAATCCGAGTTGCTGGCGCCCGGCCGCATCACCGCTCAGCGACGGCCGCCCGCCGCGCGACAGCTCGTCGCGTTCGAGCCCATTCAGGATTTCGCGAGCGCGAGTGACGACTGTGGCGGGAAGGCCGGCTAGCCTCCCGACCTGGATTCCGTAGCTGCGGTCCGACCGTCCGGCCACCACTTTGCGGAGAAACACGATGTCGTCGTTCCATTCCCGCACGACGACGTGGAAGTTGGCAACGCCGGGCAGGGCATCGGCCAGGTCCGTCAGCTCGTGGTAATGGGTGGCGAAGATCGTCTTCGGCCGGGCGCGCGGATTTCCAGCGAGATATTCGGCGACCGCCCAGGCGATGCTGAGACCATCGAAGGTCGCGGTGCCGCGGCCGATCTCGTCGAGGATCACGAGGCTGCGCGAGGTGGCACAGTGCAGGATGTTCGCGGTTTCCTGCATCTCGACCATGAAGGTCGATTGACCCCGCGCAATGTTGTCCGAGGCGCCGACCCGGGCGAAGAGGCGGTCGACGACCGGCAGCTTCGCTGAGCGCGCCGGTACGAACGACCCGGTCTGCGCCAGCAGGCAGAGCAGCGCGGTCTGCCGCAGAAAGGTCGACTTGCCGCCCATGTTCGGGCCGGTCAGGATGATCAACTGGTGTGTCGACGCGTTCAGCGTGACGTCATTCGGCACGAAGGCGTCCGGCGCGAAACGCTCGACCACCGGGTGGCGCGCGTCGGTCGCGACGATCTCGTCCCCCGAGTGCATGTGAGGTTTGGTGTAGTTGCTGACGGCGGCCGTCTCGGCGAGCGCCGCAAGCACATCGAGGGCGGCAATCCCGCGGGCCGCGTCCTGGACGCGGGGAGCCTCGGTCGCGACCCTGCCGCGGACCGCTTCGAAAATCCCCACCTCACGTTCGACGATCCGTTCATCGGCGCCGAGCACTTTCTCTTCGTACTCCTTGAGCGCCGGCGTCACGAAGCGCTCGCCGCCCGCGATCGTCTGCTTCCGGTGGTAATCAAGAGGAACATTGGCCAGATTCGATTTCGAGACCTCGATGTAGTACCCGAAGACGCGGTTGTAGCGGATCTTCAGCGAGCTGATGCCGGTCCGCTCCCGCTCCGCCTCTTCCATGGCGGCAATGTGCTGCTTGCCCGAACGACTGATGACGCGGAGCTCATCGAGCTCCACGTCCACGCCGTCGCGGATCATGCCGCCATCGCGAGCGACCGCCGGTGGTTCATCGATGAGCGTGGCGTCCAGGTCGGCGCGGATATCCGAGAGATCGTCGATCTCGGCGAGCAGGCTGAGAATCAGCGGCGCCTGCAACTCCGCGAGCAGGAGCTTCACCCGCGGGATGGCGGCAATCGATTGCCTGAGCGACACCAGATCGCGGGGCCCCGCGGTCCCGAGCGCCGCGCGGGCGACGAGCCGTTCGATGTCATGAATCGTCTTCAGTGTCTCGCGCAACTTCGCCCGTTCGGTGCTGCGGAAGGCGAGCTCCTCGACGGCGTCGAGGCGATCCTGAATCCGCTCGAGCGAGAGCAGGGGACGGAGCAGCCAGGCCCTGACCAGGCGCCCGCCCATCGGCGTCACCGTCCGGTCGATCTCGGCGAGCAACGAACCGGCGCGCCCGCCGGAAGCGGCTTCGATCACCTCCAGGTTCCGCAGCGTCGTCGCATCCACCACCAGGCAGTCGGCTCCAGCCCGGAAGGAGATCTCGCGCAGGTGCGGCAGATCGGCCTTCTGGGTCTCGCGCAGATATTGCACGAGCGCACCCGCCGCGCAGATCGCTGCAGGGTGATCGTCGAGCCCGAAGGCGTGAAGGCTGTGCGTCCGCAGCTGTTCGAGCAGCGCCTGGCGTGCCGCCTCGAACTCGAACGTCCAGTCATCGGCCCTGGTGATGAGGGCGCCGAGGTTCAGCTCTTCGACGAGGGTGCCGGAAACCGGGGAGCCGGCGGGGGCAAGTATTTCGCGAGGACGAAGCACCGCGAGCTCGTCGGCAAGCGCCTGGCGGCCATCCGCGCCGGCGTATTCAGCAGTGGTGAACTCGCCGGTCGAAAGATCGAGGAGCGCCACGCCGAAGCCCTGGCCCGAATGCGCGGGTGCGATCGCAGCAAGAAAGGCCGGCTCACGGGCATCGAGGTAGGCCGCGTCGGTGAGGGTGCCTGGCGAAACCACGCGGACAACCTGCCGACGAACGAGCCCCTTCGCCTTCTTTGGATCCTCCATCTGCTCGCAGACGGCCACGCGAAAACCCTTCTTGACCAGCCTGGCGATGTAAGTGTCGGCCGCATGAAACGGCACCCCGCACATGGGGATTGCGCCGCCGCTGGCGTCCCGCGACCTCGAGGTGAGCGTCAGCTCCAGGGCACGCGCCGCAGTCAGCGCATCCTCGTAGAACATCTCGTAAAAATCCCCCATCCGAAAGAAGACGATGGCGTCACGATGCTGGCGCTTCGCTTCGAAGTACTGCCGCATCGCGGGTGTCGCGCCGGCAATTTCGGTGGGGGACATTGGGGAACTATGAACTATGAACGATGAAGCTGAGAGCTGAAAGCTGTCAGCTGAGAGCAGACAGCCGTGAGCGATTTAGAGAAGGATAACATTGGGCTGCCGTGCTCATCCTGGCCCTCGATACGACGTCGCGTGGCGGAAGCCTGGCGATCGTGCGCGACGGCAAGGTGATCCACGAGATCTCGGGTGACCCATCCGTCACCCACGGCCAGCGGCTGCCGCTCGAGTTCGTGCGGGTGTGCGACGGTGCGGGTGTCAGGCTGCCGGACATCGATCTATTCGCGGTCGCCGCCGGCCCGGGATCGTTCACCGGCCTGCGGGTCGGGATTGCGGCGATTCAGGGTCTCGCGATGGCGCTGGATCGTCGGGTCGTGCCCATTTCCACTTCCGAGGCGGTGGCCACCGCTGCGGTACCGCGCGTCGAGCACATCGCTGCCTGGGTGGATGCGCAGCGTGGCGAGGTCTTCGCACAGTTGTGGCACCAGGTCGGGAGCACCCACGAAGCGATACATGCCGGTGTCGCGGAGGTGGTCCCAATCGGCGAACTGATCTCGGCCCGACCGGAGGTCGTCGTTGAAACGTGGCGTCACGACGGTCCGCTCGAACTTGATACGGTGGCGTTTCACGGAGACGGAGCGGTTCGCTACGCGGACCGGATCCGGGAGATCGTCGGGCCACAGGTGACGATTACGAGCGCCGCGGTTCCACTGGCTGCGACGATCGGCAGAATCGCGGCGTCGCAGCCGGAGCGCGCGGTGCTGCCGCATGCGATCGTGCCCATCTACGTCCGACGGCCGGATGCGGAGCTGGCCCGATCCCGGCGCGAGGGGTCCGGATGAACGAACCGGACGAATCGCTGCTGATCGAGCGTTTATCCCGTCCGGATGCCGATGATCTCGCGGCGATCGTCGCGCTGGAAGCCGATTCCTTCACCAACCCCTGGACGCCTGACGCACTCGCCGAGATGCTCCGCTCGGACGTCACGCGGCTCTATGTCGCGCGCCGGCCCGTCGACGGCGTGGTCGCCTTTTGCGCCTGCTGGCTGATCGGCCCGGAGCTTCACATCAATACCCTCGCGGTCAGACGCGCCTGCCGGCGGCAGGGGATTGCCACCCGCCTGGTGCGATGGGTCCTCCAGGAAACCGCCGCGCCCCAGGCCACTCTGGAAGTCCGCCGATCGAATCTCGCAGCCTTGAAGCTCTATGAAAACCTCGGGTTCCGCGCCACGGCGGTTCGCGAGCGGTATTACCAGAATCCTGACGAGGACGGCCTCATCCTGTGGTTGAATCCATGAGGTTGAATCCCGGATATCCATAACCTTGAAGACTCAGGATTCTTGTGGTACCGTCCGCGGTATGAATCCCGGAAAATGAGGGTAGACAAAAGGAGGGCGGAGATGCCGACAGACTTCGAAGAGCTGAAGCGAAAACTCCTGCAGAGCGACGAGGAGTTTCGCCAGCTCGCCACCAAGCATCACGATCTCGACGAACGGCTACACAATTACGCAGAGCGGCAGTACCTCACCGAACCCGAGCAAGTCGAAGAAGTCACCCTCAAAAAACAGAAATTGCAGCTGAAAGACCGGATGGAGAGCATCCTGCGCAAGTACGGCAGCCTGCAACAGGCTGCTCCCGCGCGGGGCTGACGCGTCCGATACAATTCAGGGCCAGGACGGGCGCCGCCGCAGGACGCAGCGCACCCGCCTGGCCTTTGTGTTTTTCAAGGCACAGCCACCGCAAGCCGACCCATGAAAATCGATCGAGCCGGATACCCGTTCATCGCCGGCGCGCTGGTGCCAGCCGCAATTGCCGCTGCCGCGCGGCGGCCGGTGATTGCCACGTCGCTCGCGCTTCTGGGCGGCTTCTTCACCTACTTTTTTCGCGATCCGGACCGTCAGGTCCCGCAAGAGCCCGGAGTCGTCGTCTCACCGGCCGACGGCACGGTCATGATTGCCGGCCCGACGGATCATCGCTGGGCGCCGCCCGGCGACTGGAAACAGGTGACGATTTTTCTGTCGCCGATGGACGTCCACATGAACCGCACGCCGGTCTCCGGTCGGATCACGAAAGTGGAGTATCGGCCGGGCAAGTTCCTGCCGGCGTACGACGAAGCCTCGAATGACAACGAACTGAACGAAATCTGGATCGACCACGATGGCCAGACCGTCGTCGTGCGACAGGTCGTCGGCATCCTCGCCCGTCGGATCGTGTGCCGCGTCAGCGAAGGGCAGCAACTCGAACGGGGCGACCGGATCGGCCTGATGAAATTCGGATCGCGAATGGATGTTTTTCTGCCGCCGCACGCCGAGCTGAGCGTATCGGTCGGCCAGCATGTGATCGGAGGAGAAACGATACTGGCGATTCTCCCCACCACCTTCGTCAAGGCTTCGACGCCCGGGATCGGTGTGGCCGATCAATAAATGCTCGAGAGCCTGCCGCTGCGACGCCGCCGGACGGACCGCTCGCGCCGCTTCAGGCGCGGCGTCTACCTTCTTCCGTCGCTGTTCACCGTCGCCAACCTGTTCTGCGGCTATGCGTGCGTCGTCTACGCGATGCGAAACGATTTCGACACTGCCGCGCTGCTGATCGGCGTGGCGATGATCGTCGACACGCTGGACGGCTTCATCGCCCGACTGACGAACACTTCGTCCGCGTTCGGCGTGCAACTGGATTCACTTGCGGATGTCGTCTCGTTCGGTCTCGCGCCCGCAATCCTGGCATTCGCGTGGGGTCTGTGGCCGTTACAGCGGCTGGGATGGGCGGTCGGATTCCTCTATGTGACCGCGGCGGCGATGCGGCTCGCGCGATTCAATATTCAGACGAATACTGTGACCGACAAGCGGTACTTTGCCGGACTGCCCAGTCCCGCTGCCGCCGCGGTGATTGTCTCCACCGTATATCTCTATCCGAGCGGACTGCAGGAGTGGCGCGCCGCGTTGCCGGCGCTTGCGCTGGTGCTCGTGCCGGCGTTGCTGATGGTGAGCACGATTCGATTCCGCAGTGTCAAGGCCATGGAAGTCGGCTGGCGACGGTCGTATCTGGCAATCTTCCTCGCCGCCGTCACGCTTTCGTTGATCGCTGTCTACCCTCGGGTCGCACTGGTGGTGATGTCGTACACCTATGTGCTCGCCGGGCTCGTGTTCTGGGCCATCGGACGCATCCACCGGCGCCACCACGTTCCCGAATAACAGGCGGGCCGCGGTCAGGAGGCGATCGGCAGACGGAGCGTGACCAGGGTGCCGCGCCCCTTTTCGCTCTCTACCAAAATCTCTCCACCACTCAGTTCGACATTTCGGCGCGCGATCGGAAGGCCCAGGCCGGTCCCAGTCGCCTTGGTCGAAAAATAGGGTTCGAACACGCGCGCGAGGGCGTCGTCGTCCATCCCGACACCGGTGTCCCGGATCCGGAGCAGAACGGCCTGTGCGTCGACATCGGCCGTCAGTGTCAACGATCCCTTGCCGGGCATCGCGTGTAGAGCGTTTTCGACGATGTTGGAGAGCGCGCGCGCGATGAGCGTGCGGTCGACGAATACCCGCGGGAGTGGAGACGCTGCGTGGTTGTGAATGTCGATTCGTCCCGCCAGCCCCGTGCGATACGGTTCGACCACCTCGTTGACGAGCTCCGGCAGGTCAACTGCTGCCAGTCGCGCCGTGGGTGAAGCCGCGAAGCTGGAGAACTCCGACGAAATCTGGCGCAGGAGGCGCACCTGACCCAGGATCGCCGTCACACAACTGTCAAGCACCGGCCCCAGCGGCTCGCCCCGGTCGGCGTGTACCCGCCGCAGGTGTTCGGCCGAGAGCTGGATCGGCGTCAGCGGGTTCTTGATCTCGTGGGCGACCTGGCGCGCCATCTCCGCCCACGCTTCGAGCCGGTGCGTTCGCTCCAGCTGATCGCGCTGCGCCTTCAACTCCGCGGCCATGCTGTTGAAGGCGTCCACGAGACGGCGCAACTCGTCGGCCGATCGAACAGCGATCCGCTCGTCGAAATCGCCCCGGGCGATCCGGCGCGTGGCACGCGTGAGCCGGCGCACCGGATCCGCGATCCGTTCAGCCATCGACAGCCCGATTGCCGCTCCGACGAGAATGAAAAACAGCGCCCCGAGGTGGACGCCGCGATCGAGCTCGTCGATCTCGCGCTCGATTTCACGCTGCTGGTTGGCGAGCGGAACGGTCAGGATCGCGTCCTCGCCGCCGGCCCGGACGGGGGCACCCGCCACCATGTACGGAACCGAGCCGATGCGGTCCTCGCCGACGAAGTTCGGCAGCCGCTGGATCGCAATCGCGCGGTAGACGTGCTCCGGCGTGCGGGTGGGCAGCAATCCGGACGCGAACAGGTCGAATACGCTCGTCGCGAGCAGGCGCGGTCCCTGGAAGACGTTCACGTCCTGATCGATGACCTGGCTGATCCAGATCATGTCGTCGTCAGTCGGCGAGGCCACAGGCTGCCCGGCACCCTGCTGCAGCGCAGCGGATTCTTCGATCACTCGTTGCGCGACGAACGCCGATCTCGCCGCTTCGGCCTCGACGTTCTCGAGCAGGAGCCCGGCGAAGTACGTGCGGATGACAAAGGCAAGCGTCAGAACGGGGATGATCGATGCGAGGACGAAGGCAAGGAGCAGCTTCCGATAGAAACTGGCGCGGATCTCCCGGAGCAGAGCGCGTCCGACGCGGGGCCGCTCGCGCGAGAGGCGGGTGAATCCGCCGGTCCCGAGCAGCACCAGCAGGTAAGCAATGCCGGCCAGTGTCGTCAGTTCCGCAAGATGCACGAGCCTGTCGAAGAGACTGAGGGTGGGATAGCCGATCGCATAGATGCCGCTCCGGTCGTTCGACACATAAACATGCCATCGCGAATTGCCGCGGCCAATCTCGGTCCAGAACGCCTCGCGTGAACGATAGATTCGTGCGAACAGTTCCTCGCTGACCGGCCACGCGACGGCTCCTGACGCATACAAAGGGGTCAAGCCCCATCCATAGATCACAATCGCGATTTCGTTGCCCGTCGTTCCTTCGCCCGGCGCACCCGCACCCGATCGAAACAATTCGAAGTACGGGCTCTGCGAGGTGACGAAGGGGAGCGTGCGGTAATCAGGAATGACGTGGACGACGATGGCGCCAAGGACTCGTACGCCGGCTCCGTCGCCCTCGCAGATGCTGCGTTCGGCATGCAGCATGCGGCGTTCTTCTGAGCCAAAGCGCGCGGCCTCGCCGAACACCTCCCATTGGCACGAGGCGCCGGCCCGCCCGGCCTGGGTTACGGCGGTGTACTCGGGGAAGTTCAAGGCGAAGCGGCTGACCAACGTCCCGGTCGCGTCGTACAGCTCGACCGCCGACGTCAGGCGCTCACGTGCGAGCGCAGTCTGCTTCCAGACGAAGAATGCGCTGTCGGGGCGCGGTGGAGCACCCTGCGCGGCGGCGCTGACGATGTTCGGCAAGCGAAAGCTTATCGATCTCCGCACGTGCCTCCGCCAGGCGCTCCTGCAGCGTCTGGTAGTGGGTCTGTGCCTCGACGCTGTAACGCGTCGCGATGACGCTGCGGACGTTTCGTTCCGTGAAGAAATTCACGGATGGGTACAAGAGCAGCGACGGAAGTAGAAACGCGATGAACAGTGCCAGGATCCGCCCTGCGACGGTGGCATGTCGGAACCACGCGACGGCGCGGAAGGCGAGGAGACCTGACGCGGCACAGACAGCGGTGGAAACGATCACGCCCCAGGCGGGGATCGGCCACTCCCGTGAAGCAGCGACGGCAACGATGCCCAGCACTGGCGCGACCCAGCAGAGAAGCGCGATCACCCGCTCGACATGCCACGCCCGTCTCAATCGCCAGCGTGCGAGAGCGGTCGCGAACACGAGCGTTGCCCCCCACAATGCCGCCAGGTGGGACGCCAGAATGCCGCCGAGCAGCGTGAGCCTCTCGGCGCTCCATGGGTGCAGGGAAAAGTGCCGCAGGTCCACCGACGCGTCGTCCAGAACCGCGCGAAGGACGCGGTCGAAGAGCGGGATCAAGGCCGCGACGATCGAGTCCGGCGAGGAGCTGCTCGAGCGCGAACCGCAGCGGACGGTCCAGCGGCACTCGCCGACGGCCACGCCATCCGATCCGGAGCCTGGCGGTCGGGGATGCCAGAAGTGCGACCAACGCCGCCGCTGTCGCACCAAATAGCAGCAACGCGCCGTGCGTTCCGGATCGATCGAGCTGCGCGAGACGCATCGCAAGATAGATCACCCCCGCCGCAGAGAGGAGCAACAGGATCGCCAGGAGGTTCGCGGTCAGATACGTCCTGGCGTCCCGGGCGCCAGCGCGGGTGTCGAGCGATGGTCCGATGAGGAGCAGAAGGGTGATCGCGACAACGACCAGCACGACCGATCCGACGCTTCGACGCCATGCCGAACGCGCGTGGGCGATCTGCGCCTCGGCGAGGGAGGCTTCGACCAGCGGTTCTCCACCCGGTGCGCGCAGCACGATGGTGTCCGGACGGGACTGATCACCGGCTCCCTCGTACCGCATGCGGAGCGGTGCCGGACCGACGCGCGTATCGAAAAGGTATTCCGCGCGCGCGATCGACGCGCCAGCGGGCGACGGGGACAGCGGGTACTCGACCGCCACCACGCCGAGGGGATGGTCGCCGGTGCCGATCGGGAGCACATGCACCAGACGGAGGCCAAGCGGCGCTGGCGTCACGAACCAGGCGTGGACCCCACGCGTGCGTTCACCAGGGATGTCGGACGGCCGGCCGGCCCATGCGACAGCCGTACTTCCGGGCTGCTCGTAGATCGTGACGGCGATACCAAGGTCGTCCACGACGGCCCGGCTGTGGCGGTCGACGACGTCGAAGAGCGCCTTCGCCGCATCGGGCCCGGCCTGTAGCGCCTTGACGGCATCAGGATCCGCGGCAATCGCGGCAGCGACACGGCCCAGGACGCTGGTCATGGCGTCGAACTGCTCGCGAACTTCCGCGTCCGTCCGCGCAACCGCCCCGGCCGTACCGGTACCGAACCGCTGCCACTCGAGCGCGAACCCGGCTGCCGCCAGTGATTGCGGCGAGCGCCAGTCCCCAAGCGAGAAGCCGTCGGCAGCTCACGCGGCGCAGACGAAAGCGTGAAGACTCGGCGGAAGGCACCTGAGCAGGAGAATACCGCAAAGGGTAAACTTACAGAGGCGCGTCGATGACACATTCGCTTCCGCTGAAAGCCGCACTCAAGCGCGGCGCTCTCGTCGCCGCCGCTAACTGGCCGCTGGTCTTCGTCCAGTTCATTGCCGAAGCCACGCTCAAGCTGCTGCTGGCAGTGCCGACGATTGGCGGCGTGTTCCTGGTCATGCTGCTCCTGCAAGCGGACGTCGAGGACGTCCTCGGCGGGAGTCTCCGCGACATCGCCGGGACGGTTTTCACCGCCCTGCGTGCGAACCCGATCGCTCTCGTGGCGTTTGCTCTTGCCTTTCTGATCGTCCTGTTCGCCGGTTCAGCGCTGACCTTTGTCGTCAAGGGAGGGACGGTTTCGCTGCTGGCGTCGGCGGAGGCGGCCGCCGGCACCATCGAGCGGCCTCCGCTGCGTCTCGAAGCATTGAGACGCCTCGATCGCGTGCACATCGATCCATTTCTCGATGCCTGCAAGCATTTCTGGCGCCGTTACGTCCGGCTCGGCGGATGCCTTCTGATCGCGTACACGGTCACCGCCGTCGTGTATCTCGCGATCATCGTCGGTGGCTACGCGCTGGCGGACGGTACTCCGATCCTGCTCGGATGGACGGTGGTTGCAGCGTTGGCATCCAGCGTCCTCGTCGTCTGGCTCACTCTCATCAACCTGTGCTATTTGCTGATTCAGATGATCGTCGCCGTCGACGACGTCAGCGTGCGGACCGCGGCGCGGCGGCTGCTGCAGTTCATGCGCGGCGCGCTTCGCGAGATCGCCGCGATCTTCGGCGTGGTGCTGCTGCTCGTCGGCCTCGCGACGGTGGCGTCGATCCTCGCGACCGCCGGTCTCGGCCTGATCGCTTTCGTGCCTTTCGCCGGCCTGGCTGTGGTGCCGCTGCAATTTGCGGCGTGGTTCCTGCGCGGCGTCGTGTTTCAGTATCTGGCGCTGACCGCGCTCGGCGGTTACCTCGCCCAATATCGGCTCTACGCGCGGGGAGCGGCGCCGCTGCGCGGCCTCACCCCGGGCCTTCCCGGACAACGTTCAGCATGATCGATTACGAGAGTTTCTTTTCACGCGCGGCCGGGCACATGCAGGGCTCCGCTATCCGCCGGATGGGCACCGTCCTGGCTCAGTCGCGCGACATCATTTCGTTCGCACCCGGATATCCGGCTCCTGACACCTTTCCGTGGAGTGATTTCAGCGAGATCGCCCGCGAACTCCTGAGCGGACGTGACGGCAGCGTCCTGCAATACGGACCGACGCGCGGATATCAGCCGCTGCTCGAGTCGATCGCCGGAATCATGGGCGCACGCGGCGTCGCGACGACTCTCGACAACCTGCTGATCACCACGGGGTCGCAGCAGGGACTCGATCTGGTGGCTCGCGTGCTTCTCGACCCCGACGACGTCGTCCTCGTCGAGCTCCCGACCTATACCGGAGCGATCACTGCGTTCCGTAACGTCCAGGCGACGATGGTCGGCGTGCCGCAGGAAGGCGATGGTATCGATCTGGACGCGCTCGACGCGATCCACCAGCGGCTGGTGGCTGCGGGGCGCCGCGTGCGTGTGCTGTACCTCGTCCCGAATTTTCAGAATCCGACGGGGCTGCTGATCGGTCTCGGCAAGCGGCACCGTCTGCTGGAATGGGCGGGACGCCGCGACGTCCTGATTATCGAAGACGATCCCTATCGCGAGCTGTACTTCGAGGACTCGGCATCAGAAGCAGACGTTCGCCCGATCCGAGCCGACGATGAGAGCGGACGCGTCGTGTATTTGAGCAGTTTCTCGAAGACCCTGGCGCCTGGCTACCGCGTTGCGTGGATCGACGCTCCGGAGCCGCTGGCGGCGAAGTTCGAACTCGCGAAACAGGCGGAGGACCTGTGCACCGGGGCGCTGGATCAGCGCGTGATTCATGAAGCCACCAGGCGGGGAGTGCTCGACCGGCAACTGCCGATCCTCCGGCGCCACTACCAGGCCAAGCGGGACGTCATGGTAGCGGCCTTGCGAAAGGAATTCCGCGAGGATGAAGTCAGCTGGCCCGCGCCGCGCGGCGGATTTTTCCTGTGGGCAACCCTGCCCGCTCAGATCGACGCCGACAACATGATCGCCCGCTCGGTCGAGGGCGGGGTCATCTACGTCGCGGGGTCTGCCTTCTTCGTGGATGGTGGCGGTCACAACGTCATCAGGCTGGCGTTCTCTGCTCCCCCGCACGAGAAGATCAAAGAAGGCGTGGCCAGGCTGGCGGCTGTCGTGCGCGGAGAACTGGCTGTGACGGCTATGGCTTCCCGCTAGTCCGCGCGTCAGCGCGGCGTTATCAAGAATGTCACCTGGCGAGGCGTAGCCTCTCAGGTCTGGGCGCAGCCTCGCCAGGTTTTGCCGCGGCGGGCGAGCCGAGCCACAACTTCCATGACTCGTTGAGCCCGCCGGTAATCGCCGCGATCAGGACCTCACCTGCCGACGACACTCCAACCGCCGGCGCCGTCACCAGTGGCTCGGGAAATGTCAATTTGCCGGTTTCGTTGCCGGTCGCAGCGTCGAGGATGGTTACTTCGTTGACCGGTCCCGCAACGAGGATCGACCCTGCGGCAACGGCAGGGGCGGCAAACGGGCGGAAGCGAACCCCGTGCTGCCAGCGCTGCGAACCGCTGCCGCGGCCGTGCGCGCGGATCAGGTTGTCGAGTCCGGCGAAGAAGATGCGCTCGCCGTCGGTGCTTGCCCGACCGCGAATCGATGAACCGACGCGGATCTTCCACTCTTCTTCACCATTGGACGCGTCGAGGCAATAGAAGTATTTGTCGGTTGCTCCGACGTAGATCCGGTTGCCGACCACCAGCGGTTCTGCGGGTGAGCCGCCAAGTTGCCGCTCCCAACGTAGTTTGCCATCGGCGAGATTGATCGCCTGAATGCGGCCGTTGACGAGCGGCACGAACAGCGTATTGCCGTCGATCGCCGCCCGCTCGCGCTGTAGCCCCGTTTGCCCCTCCCACACCTTCGATCCATCGCTTGCCCGGAGCGCCACCATCCGTGTCTCCGAGGCCGCGATCACCCAGCCTTCCCTGACGGTGAGCGGCGCGGTGATCGTTCCGGTCGATGCCCTCCATGCAACCGCGCGGTCCGAGACCTGCAGGGCCTGAATGGCTTCTCCGGAGGCGATGAAGACCAGCGGACCTTCGACCGCGATCGGTTGTTCCGGATTGATTGGCTCGCGCCACAATTCGCGGCCGTCCTTGATGTCGTGCACCGACACCACTCCGGGCAGCGAGGCGAGGAACACACGATCACCGGAGATGACGGGGACACTCGTGGGGGCGGCAGTAATTGGCGTCATCCACCGGACACCAGGTGGCAGTTCCTGCGGCAGCGCAGGCACGGGCTTCGGTTCCTGCTCCGCCTCGGGAGTTGCGATGACGGTGAAGGCGAGAGAAAGAAACAGCGCGGCGCTCACCACAAACCTACAAGATATGGTGGTCGCCGCCCTCTTCACACCTTATAATAGCGTTATCCGTCAGCCCGTTTTCGTGCCCATCCGTCCGATCTCACAGTGAATCATCAGACCATCGTCGTGCTGGACTTCGGTTCGCAATTCACCCAGTTGATTGCGCGCCGCCTGCGGGAACTGTCCGTGTACGCCGAGATCCTGCCGTTCGATACGCCGATTGAAAAGATCCAGTCGCGTAAACCCGTCGGGATCATTCTGTCAGGCGGGCCGAAGAGCGTCTCCGACACCGGCGCGCCGCATTGCGACACGGCGGTGTACAGCGCCGGGCGTACCGGTGCTCGGCATCTGCTACGGAATGCAGTTGATGACCTACGCCCTCGGCGGAGACGTGGCGCCGGCCCCCCACCGCGAATTCGGCCTGGCGACCATTCAGATCACTCCTGACGCGCCGCTCTTCGCGGCGGTGCCGAACGAGCTGCGCGTGTGGGCGAGCCACGGTGATTTCGTGAAGGCCCCACCCGCGGGATTCAACATCACTGCGACCAGCGCCAACGCGCCGGTCGCGGCGATGGCCTCGGCTGAGCGCGGCCTGTATGCGCTGCTCTTCCATCCGGAGGTCGCCCACACCGACTTCGGACTCGAGATCCTGCGCAATTTCGCGTACGGCGTCTGCGGGTGCACCGGCGACTGGACGATGAAGTCGTTCGTCCAGGAGGCAACCGAGCGTATCCGCGCGCAGGTTGGCGACGGGCGGGTCGTGTGCGGGCTGAGCGGCGGCGTCGATTCGACCGTTGCCGCATTGCTCATTCATCGCGCGATCGGCGAACGCCTGACCTGCATCTTCGTCGACAACGGGGTCATGCGGAAGGACGAAGGGGAGCAGATCGAGCGCCGCTTCGAGCGTCTGAAGCTCCCGCTCGTGTTCGCCGACGCATCGGACCTGTTTCTCACGCGCCTGATCGGGATCACGGATCCGGAGCAAAAGCGCAAGACGATCGGCGCCACCTTCATCGACGTCTTCGAGGACGAAGCCACGAAGCTTGGTTCGTTCGACTTTCTCGGCCAGGGGACGCTCTACCCCGACGTGATCGAGAGCGTTTCTGTCGTCGGCCCCTCGGCGGCGATCAAGAGCCACCACAATGTCGGCGGGCTGCCCGAGCGGATGCGCTTCAAGCTGGTTGAACCGCTACGGCTGCTCTTCAAGGACGAAGTTCGGCGGGTAGGGGAGGAACTCGGGCTCGACGAAGAATTCGTCTGGCGCCAGCCGTTCCCCGGCCCCGGGCTGGCGGTGCGCATTCTCGGGGAGGTGACGCACTCCCGACTGAACCTGCTGCGCCGTGCCGATCACATCGTCTCGGAAGAAGTGAAGAAGGCCGGGTGGTACAAGCGGCTCTGGCAGTCGTTCGCGGTGCTCCTCCCGGTACAAAGCGTCGGGGTCATGGGTGACGCGCGAACCTACGAATACACCATCGCGATCCGCGCCGTCGAGAGCAAGGACGGGATGACCGCCGACTGGGCGCGACTGCCGCACGACCTGCTCGCCACGATCTCGTCGCGTATCGTCAACGAGGTCAAAGGCATCAACCGCGTGGTCTACGACATCAGTTCCAAACCACCGTCGACGATTGAGTGGGAATGATACGCCATTCAACTTACTCCAGATTCGCCATTGGCATTCGGATTGCGATGAGCCAGTTCGTCCATCTGCACCTCCATTCGGAATACTCGCTGCTCGACGGCGCGTGCCGGATCGAAGAGCTGCTCGACAAGGTGGTGGAGTTCGGGATGCCGGCGGCGGCGATCACCGAGCACGGGAACATGTTCTCGTCGATTCAGTTCCACGACCAGGCGCGCAAGCGCGGCGTGAATCCGATTCTCGGATGCGAGGTGTACGTCGCGCCGGGGGACAGGCGGACCAAGAGCGGCACACCCGGCGAGACCGCCAACCATCTCGTTCTGCTGGCGGAAACGAAAGAGGGTTACCACAACCTCATCAAGCTGGTGTCGTCCGGCTACACAGAGGGCTTCTACTACAAGCCGCGGATCGACAAGGCGCTGCTGGCGCAGCACGCAAAAGGCCTGATCGGCCTGAGCAGCTGCCTGAAGGGTGAAGTGGCGACCGGGATCCGCACCGAGCAGCACCGGAAGGCGCTCGACGCGGCCGCCGCCTATCGCGACATTCTCGGGCGCGACAACTTCTTCCTGGAGATGCAGTACCAGGGGATCGACGACCAGCAGATCGTCAATAAGGGCCTTCAGCCGATCGCGAACGATCTCGGCCTGCAGCTGGTCGCCACCAACGACGTTCATTACCTGCAGAACACCGACTTCAAGCCGCACGACATCCTGCTCTGCATCGGCACGGGAAAGACCGTCAACGACGTCGACCGGCTGCGCTACCACGGCGACCAGTTCTATTTGAAGTCCGCCGATGAGATGGCACGGGTATTCCCGGACTTTCCCGAGGCGCTGCAGAATACCGTCCGCATTGCTCAACGCTGCAACGTCGACCTCACGGCGACTGGCAGTTATCTCCCGAACTTCGACGTTCCGGACGGTTTCAGCCTCGACGAGTACTTCGAGCACATCGTCCGCCAGGGTTTCGCGATGCGGCTGCCGCGGCTGCAGGAGCTGGCTGCCAGCGGAGCGCTGAAGTACACGATCGACGAGTACGAACGCCGCCTCACGTATGAAATCGAGATGATCAAGCAGATGAAGTACCCGGGGTACTTCCTGATCACCTGGGATTTCATCCGGTATGCGCGTGAACGCGGCATCCCCGTCGGCCCGGGGCGAGGATCGGCGGCGGGGAGCCTCGTCGCGTTCTGCCTGCGGATCACCGACGTCGACCCGATCGCCTACGACTTGATCTTCGAACGATTCCTGAATCCCGAGCGAGTGTCGCTGCCGGATATCGACATCGACTTCTGCGAGCGCCGTCGGGGAGAAGTCATCGAATACGTCACGAGCAAGTACGGTCGTGCGAATGTCGCGCAGATCATCACCTTCGGCACCATGAAGGCGCGCGCCGTGGTGCGTGACGTCGCGCGGGTGATGGATATCCCGTATGCGGATGCCGACCGCGTCGCCAAGGCGGTGCCGCCTGCACTCGACATGAATCTCGAAAAGGCGCTGGCCGAGAGCCCGGCGCTGAAAGAGATGGAGCAGAAGGACGAGCGCGTCAAGGAGCTCCTCGCTGTCGCGCGAAGGCTCGAGGGCATGACGCGGCATGCATCGGTCCATGCCGCCGGCGTCGTGATCGCCCCGAGACCCCTGACCGAGTTCGTGCCGCTCTACAAGAGTCAGAAGGACGAGATCGTCACGCAGTGGGCGATGAAGGACGTCGAGCGCGTCGGCCTGCTCAAGATGGACTTCCTCGGGCTCAGCACCCTGACGCTGATCCAGGACGCTCTCGACGAGATCAAGCGCACCGAGGGCGTCGAGATCGATATCGACGCGATCCCGCTCAACGACGCGAAGACCTATCAGCTGTTTGCCGAAGGACAGACCTACGGGGTCTTCCAGTTCGAAAGCTCGGGGATGCGCGAGCTTCTGCGAAAAGCCAAGCCGGAACGACTCGACGACCTGATCGCACTCAACGCGCTCTATCGTCCGGGGCCGCTGAAGAGCGGCATGGTGGACGACTACATCTCGCGCAAGCAAGGCAAGACGGAAGTCAAGTACGAGCTGGCGCAGTTGAAGCCGATCCTGCAGGACACCTACGGCGTCATCGCCTATCAGGAACAGGTCATGCGCATCGCCGCGGTGCTGGCCGGTTTCACGATGGGGCAGTCAGACGTCCTCCGCAAGGCCATGGGGAAGAAGGACCCGAAGGTCATGGCCAGGCAGCGCGAGGCGTTCGTCGCCGGCGCCACCAAGAACGGCGTCAGCGAGAAAAAGGCCACCAAGATTTTCGATCTGATGGAGTTCTTCGCCGGGTACGGTTTCAACAAGTCGCACTCGACAACCTACGCGTGGATTGCCTACCAGACCGCCTACCTGAAGGCCAATTACCCGCGGCATTTCATGGCGGCGCTGCTGACGATCGAAGCGGCGAACACCGACAAGCTGGCGATGTACCTCGGCGAGTGCCGCGAGCTGGGCGTTCCGATTCTCGGGCCCGACGTGAATCGAAGCGAGCTTGCGTTCACGGTCGGTCCTGAGGGCGTTCGATTCGGGCTCTGCGCCGTCAAGAACGTCGGCGAAGGAGCGGTGCAGTCGATCCTGGCCGTCCGCAAGGAGCTCGGGACGCTGGATTCGCTCTTCACCTTGTGCGAGCACGCCGATCTGCGGCTGGTGAACAAGCGTGTCTTCGAGAGTCTGATCAAAGCCGGAGCCTTCGACTCACTCGCGCCCGATTCCGATGGCAACACGCGGCGCGCACGCGCGCGGCTTTTCCTGGCAGTCGATCGTGCTCTGGAACACGGCAGCCGGCAGCAACGCGATCGTGACAAGGGCCAGCACCAGCTGTTCGGCGGCACGAGTGATGACGGCGGCCCGGCGGTTGTTCTCCTGGCCGACGCTCTGCCCTGGCCTGAGGCGCAGCAGCTGGCGGGGGAGAAGGAGGCGCTGGGCTTCTACATGAGCGGCCATCCGCTCGATCGTTTCGCCGCGGAACTGGCGGCGTTCGGTGCCAAGCGGGTCGCCGACCTGACCGCCTCGGCGGCAGACGTCTGGGCATCGGGCATCGTTGCGGGTCTGCGCCCCTTGAAGACCAAAAGGGGAGACCGCATGGCAGTCTTCATGCTGGACGATGTCGGCGGCACTGTGGAGGTGGTCGTATTTCCCGAGACCTTCGCCAAACACGGATCGCTCATCGAAGCGGACGCGATGCTGCTGGTGCGCGGCAAGTTCGAGAAGGACGAGGAATCGGCGCGCATCGTCGCCACCGAGCTGATGCCGATCGCGGCACTGAAGGAAAGAACCACGAAAGAGGTCGCCATTCACCTGTCGGTGCCACCCCACGGCCGGCCGACGTTCGAAGCGCTGGCGGAGTTGCTCTCGCGCCATCGTGGCGATCGACGAGTGTTTCTGGAGCTCGACGTGGTGGGACAAGACAAGCCACTCCGCGTCCGCTCCGAAGTGGCTCAGCGCGTCAAGCCGTCCGACCGCCTCGTCCTCGAAGTGGAGCAGTTGTGCGGCAGCGGTTCGGTGGAATTGCGATGACGTCCGTAGTCCAGCCCTTTAGGGCTGCGGCAGCCGTAGTCCAGCCCTTTAGGGCTGCGGTAGCCGTAGTCCAGCCCTTTAGGGCTGCGGTAGCCGTAGTCCAGCCCTTTAGGCTGCGGCAGCCGTAGTCCAGCCCTTTAGGGCTGCCGTGTGATGATGAACCATGCCGACTGAGTTACTCGAGTTCGAAGAGCCCGTCGGCGTCCTCCTCAAGGAGATCGAAGCACTCAGCATGCTCCCGCAGACGCCGGAGCGGAAGCGTTCGATCGAGAGCCTCCGGCAGCGCGCGGATCAGATCCGCGGCGAGCTCTACGCGAACCTCACCCCGTGGCAGCGGGTCCTTGTCGCGCGACATCCGAACCGGCCGAACACGCTCGATTACATCGAGCGGCTGTTCACCGGCTGGGATGAACTCCACGGCGATCGCCGGTTTGCCGACGATCACGCGATCGTCGCGGGCTTCGCCAAGTACCGCGAGCAGCCGGTATGTGTGGTGGGGCACCAGAAAGGACGCGACACGAAGCAGAAGATCTTCAGGAACTTCGGCTACGCGCGCCCGGAAGGGTATCGAAAGGCGCTGCGGGTCATGCAGCTGGCCGAGAAGTTCGGCCGGCCGATCATCGTCTTCATCGACACGCCTGCCGCATATCCCGGCATGGAATCCGAAGAGCGCGGCGTCGCCGAAGCGATCGCCATAAACCTGCGGGAGATGATGCTGATCGGCGTCCCCATCATCGTGATCGTCTGCGGCGAAGGGGGCAGCGGTGGCGCGCTGGGGATCGCGATTGGCGACCGGGTACTGATGCAGGAGTTCGCCGTCTATAGCGTCATCCCTCCCGAGGGATGCGCTGCAATCCTCTGGCGCGACGCGAATAGAAAAGTGGAGGCGGCGGCGGCTTTGAAGATCACCGCGCCGGACCTGCTCGCACTGGGTCTGATCGACGGCATCATCCCGGAACCGGTCGGCGGCGCACACAACGACGATGCGGCGGCGACAGGGCTCGTTGACCAGGCGCTGCAGCACTCGCTCGCGGAGGTTTCGACGCTGGCGGTCGATGCACTCCTGAATGCGCGCTACGACAAGTTTCGCAAGATGGGCGAAGAAGGCACGTCGTTCATTGATACGAGTCCCGAGCCCCGAGCCCCGAGTCCCGAGTCCCGAGCCCCGAGTCCCGAGCCCCGAGTCCCGAGCCGCCCAGCCCCAGGCAAATGAAATCCCTGCTCTGGCAGCACCTGCCCGTGCGACGACGCTGAATCGGCGGCCCTGGCCGCGGCGTTGAACGTCCACCCGACGATTGCGCGCCTCCTGTGCCTCCGCGGATTCGCGAATGCCGAGCGCGCCGACCGGTTTCTCAATCCATCACTGGATCATCTGCACGATCCGTTTCTGCTCGCGGACATGGATCGGGCGGTGCCCCGGCTGGAGCGGGCGGTCGCGCAGCGCGAGCGCATCGCCATTCACGGCGACTACGACGTGGATGGCATCACCTCGACGGTGATTCTGCGGCGCGCGCTCGAGATGCTCGGCGGGGACGTCGTGCACTTTCTGCCCGAGCGGCTCCGCGACGGATACGGTCTGCAGCCTGCGGCCATAGAACGGCTGCATGCTCAGGGTGTCGGCCTCATCGTGTCAGTCGATTGCGGGATTCGCGCGGCGGACGCTGCGCGGCGGGCTCGTGAACTCGGCGTCGACCTGATCATCACCGATCACCACGAACCTGATGGCACGCTGCCGGATGCGCTCGCGGTCATCAACCCGAAACGGGCGGACTGCGCCTATCCCGACAAGTACCTCGCAGGTGTCGGCGTCGCGCTGAAGGTCGTTCAGGCGCTTTGCGCTCGCGCCGGCAAGAATAAATGGCTGCCCGCGTTCGTGAAGATCGCCGCCATTGGCACGCTCGCTGACGTGGTGCCGCTGGTCGGAGAGAACCGGGTGATCGCCAGCCACGGCCTGGCGTTGCTCTCACGCGGACCCCACGCAATCGGGCTCCGGTCTCTTCTCGACGCCTCCGGCCTGACCGGCAAGACGATCGACAGTTATCACGTCGGATTCATGCTGGCGCCACGCGTCAATGCCGCCGGGCGTATGAGTACGCCCGACATTGCCGCCCGCCTGCTCCTTGCGACCGACGAGGCGCTCGGGGAAGAAGCGCGCGCGCTCGCCCAGCAGCTCTGCGACGAAAATACCCGGCGCCAGCAGGAGGAGGCGGAGCTCGTTGCGGAAGCCAGGAAGGCGATCGAAACCGACCCAGCCGTCGGCGCACACAACGTGCTCGTGATCGGCGGAAGCGGGTGGCATCGGGGGGTTATCGGTATCGCGGCCTCGAAGCTCGTGGACGCGTATCACAAGCCCGCCATCGTCCTGTCGATCGACGGCGACATCGCCCATGGCTCGTGCCGGAGCATTCCCGATTTCGACCTCCTGGCCGCACTCGAGCATTGTTCCGATCTCTTCATCAAGTTCGGCGGGCATAAACAGGCCGCCGGCCTCACAATGGAAGCAGGGCGTTTGCCCGAGTTCCGGGCCCGGATCAATGCCCATGCGGACCAGGTGATCGAGCCCGATCAACTCAGGCCACGGCTCCGGATCGACGGTCCGCTGTCGCTGCGTGCGATCACGCACGACCTGGTCCGAGGTCTCGACCTGCTGGGCCCCTTTGGACTCGCCAACCCGAGGCCGGTGTTTCATGCGTCGGGAGTCGAGATCGTCGATGGGCCGCGGACGATCAAAGAGCGCCACCTGAAGATGACCTTCGCGCAGGACGGCAGGCGCTTCCGCGCTATCGCCTGGCGGGCGGCGGAACGGGCGGAGTTTCTCGAGCAGAATCGCTCCGCCATGAACCTGGCGTTCTCGCTCGATCGTAACGAATACCAGGGAGAGACGTTTCTGGAGCTGTCGGTGGCGGACTTCAAGGCAATGGACGATCGATGAGATGGCAACGCGTCGCCCAGGTCGCGCTCCTCGCGATCGTGGTCGTCTTCGTCGCTGCCGTCGCCGCGTCGCTGAGGAAGCAGAAGGGGACCACGCCGCCTGAGGAACCTCCGCCCCCGCCGGCGGCTGCCAAGGGAAGCGAGCTCTACAATCCCAAGGGTGCGACGATCGAGCGCTTCGACGGCGATCGCAAGGTGCTCGAGGCGATTCTCGGGCCCCACACGAAGTTCCCCGATGGCCGCCTCCTGGTCACCGGTTTCGCTCGCGTGCTCACCAATCGTGACGGCAAGAACCTCGTCATCGCGTCGAAGGAAGCGGACATCAAGCTGAAGCAGCAGGAGCCTCCCGGCGTCGAGACGGCGACCTTCAGAGGCGATGTGGTGCTCACCACGGCGGACGGCCTCGAAGTGAAGTCGGCGGAAGCGACCTACTCCGAGTCGGACGGCATTGTCAGGATCCCGGGCGCCGTCGACTTCAAGAAGGACCGGATGAGCGGCGCGGGGCAAGGTGCGACCTACGATCGCAATCGTGACGTCCTCTGGATTCTCGACAAGGCGGTAATCGCCGTCGCGCCCGACGCGAGCGGTCAGGGAGGGATGGACGGGTCCGCAGCGACCGCCGGTCTGGCCCGGCCGGACCACTATGTGAAGCTCTCGCGGGAGGCGCATATCAATAGTGGCGGACGCGCGATGCAGGCCGACGACATCACGATCACCCTGACACCGGACAACGAACGCGTCCAGATGATGCAGTTGCGCGGCAATAGCCGGATCTCCGGTGGCCAGGGTGGTCCGCAGTCGATGGTGGCGCGTGACATCGATCTGATCTATGCGGCTGACGGACGCACACTTCAAACGTCCAACTTGATCGAGCAGGCAGCGGTCGACATGGCCGGAACGTCCGGCGGCAAGAAGATCACCGCACAGACGATCAACATCGGCATGGGTCCGGATGGCTCGACGGTCACGCACCTCGCGGCCAACCAGAACGTGCAGGTGGACATCCCGTCCGAGAACAACGCCCCGGCAAAGCAGATACGGTCCGCGGCGCTCGTCTCGAGCGGAGCACCCAACATCGGCCTGAAGACAGCAACCTTTACCGGCAAGGTGGATTTTCGCGAGACCCAAGCCGCGACCGCTAAGACCGCCGCCATCGACAGGACGGCGCGGTCGGAGACGCTGGTCGTCGAGACGAAGCCAGGGCTCGGTGCGATCGAGAAAGCAGACTTCCGCGGCAACGTGAAGTTCGTCGACGCGCCAAGCTTGCAGGCCGAGGCGATGCGCGGCATCTACTACATCGAAAAAGACCGCGTCGAGCTGATGCCGTCCGAAGATCCGGGGCCTCCCGCACTCATCAACGACGGCAAGATCTCCGTCTCGGCGCGCACCATCGACTTTACGATCGGCTCTCGCGACATGAACGCCGACACGAAGGTGAAGAGCACGATCCTGGTCAAGAAAGACCGGACCGGACGCGGGCAGCAGTCGCGCGTCCCGTCCGTCTTCAAGTCGGACGAACCGGCGTTTGTTACCGCCAACAAACTCAGCTACCAGGGTTCGGCGTCCACCGCCACCTACACCGGAAACGTCAACCTGTGGCAGGGCAACGAAACGAGAATCAAGGGAGACAAGATCGTTCTCGACGACAAGAGCGGCAACCTCACAGCGAACGGCAACGTCGTCACCGAGCTGTTCCTCGACGAGACCAACGCCACCACCGGGCAGAAGACGCGATCGCAGATGCTCGGGAAGGCAGACGCGTTCGCGTATGACGATGCGCGGCGGCTCGCGATTTACACCACCACCGCGCACATCAACGGTCGGCAGGGAGACATCACGGCGAACAGAATCGAATTGTTTCTGAAGCCTGCCGGCAGCAACGAGCTCGAACGGGCGGAAGCGTACGCAAAGGGACCGGAAGCCGTCGTCGTGAAAGAAGGAGTGCGCACCGCCACGGGAACGCACCTGACGTATACCGCTGCCGACGAACAGTACCTGATGATCGGCACGCCGGTGACGACGGTGGAGGAATCCGGCGCGTCGTGCCGCGTCGGCACCGGAGCGTCACTGCGATTCTTCCGAGGCGCCGGCACCGAGCGCGGGCAACTCGACGGCAACGGGATCATTCAGAGCAAGACCGAAACCGTGCCGTGCGCGTCGCTCAAGCGTTGATGGCGACTCTTCACACGCGAGAGCTGACGAAGTCCTACGGCGGCCGCACGGTAGTCCGCGGCGTCAGTCTGGAAATCGAATCGGGCGAAGTCGTCGGGTTGCTCGGGCCGAACGGCGCCGGCAAGACGACGACCTTCGCGATGGTCGTCGGGTTGACCAGCCCGGACTCCGGGCGGGTCCTCCTCGACGGCAGCGACGTGACCACCGATCCGATGTACATTCGCGCGCGGAAGGGCATCGGCTACCTCCCGCAGGAAGCCTCCATCTTCCGCGGCCTGACCGTCGAAGAAAACCTCAACGCGATCCTCGAGACGATCGATCTCAACCGCCGGGGACGCCGCGCCGCGGCTGCGCGAGCTGCTCGCCGAGCTGGGTCTCACGCCGCTGGCCAAGTCACCGGCCTACACACTGTCAGGCGGCGAGCGGCGACGCGTGGAGATCACCCGCGCCCTGGTCATTTCTCCGAAGTTCATGCTGCTGGACGAGCCGTTTGCGGGCATCGACCCGATCGCCGTGACCGACATCCAGAAGATCATCTTTCACCTCAAGTCGCGCGGCATCGGCGTGCTGATCACCGACCACAACGTCCGCGAGACCCTGCGGATCACCGACCGCGCCTACATCGTCCACGATGGGGTGATCTTCCGAAGCGGAACGCCGCAAAGCCTTGCAGATGATGAAGAAGTGAAGAGGATTTACCTCGGCACTGACTTCCGGTTGGACTAATATTGAACGGACGGACCGACTCGACCAATGGCGATCGCGCAGAAGCTTCATACCAAACTCGTTCAAAAGCTCATCCTCACGCCGTCGCTCCAACAGGCGATCAAGCTCCTCCCCATGTCCACGCTGGAGCTTGCCGACCTCCTGAACCAGGAGATGGTCGAGAATCCGCTCCTCGAAGAGGTCGAGACCGAGGAGCTTCAGCCCGCCGAACAGCAGCAGCAGCCTGAGAAGGCCCCGGAGCAGCCGGCCGCCGACAAACCTGACTCGTGGGACGACGCCGATTACGAATACTTCTTCGGCGATTACCTGGATGACGGCTATCGGCCGCGCACCCCGCAGGAAGTCAAGGAGCTGCCGCCGATCGAGAACACGCTGTCCAGCGCGGCGTCACTCGCGGATCATCTCGCCTGGCAGCTCTCCCTGCAGACCAGCGACGAAAAGCTGCAGGAGATCGGGCGCGCAATCATCGGCAACCTCGATGACGACGGCTACCTCGTCGCCTCGGTCGAAGAGATCGCGGCGATGGGTGAGTGGCCGGTAGTCGACGTCGAGAAGGGGTTGCAGCACATCCAGACGTTCGATCCGATCGGCGTGTGCGCGCGCGACCTGCAGGAATGCCTGTGGCTTCAGATCCGGCACCTCGGATTGGAAGGCACCGCCACCGAGAAGATCGTCACCGAGCACCTGCGGCTGCTGCAGAACCACCAGGTGCCGGAGATCGCCCGGAAGCTTGGCCTCACCATCGAGGACCTGAAGGAACACGTCGAGATCATCCGCAATCTCGATCCGAAACCCGGCAGCCGCTACAACCCGTCGCAGTCGCAGTATGTCATCCCCGACGTCTACGTCGTCAAGGTCGAGGACCAGTACGTCGCGATGCTGAACGAGGAGGGGTTGCCGCAGCTGCGCATCAGTCCGGTGTATCGGCGCCTGCTCGACAAGAGCCTCGGCGAGAACAGCGACGAGACCCGCGCCTATGTGAAAGACAAGTTCCGATCGGCGCTGTGGTTGATCAAGTCGGTCGACCAGCGCCAGAAAACGATCCACAAGGTCGCCACCAGCATCATCAATTTTCAGCGGGAGTTTCTCGACCACGGGATCGAGCACCTGCGGCCGCTCGTCCTTCGTGACGTCGCCAACGATATCGGCATGCACGAGTCGACGGTCAGCCGTGTCGTCAACAACAAATACATGCACACGCCGCAGGGCGTGTTCGAGATGAAGTTCTTCTTCCATAGCGGGATCAGCAGCTCGTACGGCGACAGCGTGTCGTCGGTGACGATCAAGCAGCGGATCCGGAAGATCATCGAGAACGAAGACCCGCGGAAGCCCCTGAGCGACTCGAAGATCGTCAGCATCCTGCAGAAGGAAGGGCTGATGCTCGCCCGCCGCACCATCGCGAAGTACCGCGAGGAGCTGAAGATCCCGACGTCGAATCAGCGGAAAGTGCTTTTCTAGTAGGGGCGGTTCGCGAACCGCCCCTGCTGGCAGGTATGAATGCGCCTCGATATCACCGGCCGTCACGTTGAAATCACACCGGGCCTCCGTCAACTCATCACCACCAGATTGAAGACACTCCAGCGCGTCCTGAACGACGCGGCGGTGTCGGCACTGGTGATCGTGACGAAAGAAAAGTACCGTCACCAGGTCGAGATGGTGATTCATGCCCGCGGGGATCACACGCTGAGCGGCATGGGAGAAGGCAACAGCTGGCCGCTCGCGATCCGTCAGGCGTCTCAGAAGATCGAGCAGCAGGCGAAGAAGCTGAAAGGGAAGTGGGACGATCGGCGCCGGAAAGGGGCGGCGCGGCGGACACCCCGCCGCCTCAACGCTGCTGGCGCCGAAGCCGGCGGCGACGCGGCAGCCGTCGCCCGTATCGTGCGGGCGAGGAACTACGCCATCAAGCCGATGTCCGTGGAGGATGCGGCAATGCGGCTCGACGACGGCCCCGATACGTTCCTGGTGTTTCGCAACGCGGACGACGATGCCCTGACGATCCTGTATCGGCGCAAGGACGGCAACCTCGGGTTGATCGAGCCTGATTAACAGAGTTAGGCGTGACAAGTTAAGCGTAGACCGTTATGCGGCCACCTTCCCGATTTTGTACTCACTTCCGCATGACGGCGGCGCGCAAAGCGCGCCCGCGAGGGAGCGGCGCGGGGTTTTGGGGCCCCGCGAGCGACCGAGCCGGGGTTCGGGGCGGAGTCCCGACTAGCGATGACGGATACTCCGCCGCGGCAGGGCGTGACAGTTGCGACCCTGCTCCGCGATCTTGCGGACTCGCGCGCGCTTGCCGTGAACCTCGCCGCTGGCCGTGCCGGTCTCGAGCGCCGCATCGTCATCCCCCAGCCTCAGAAGACCGGCCTGGCGCTTTCCGGTTTCGACGCCTACCTGCACGGCGGGCGCGTTCTCGTCTTTGGTGAGAGCGAGATCCGCTACGTCGAATCGCTGCCGCCGGCAGAGCGGTTCGTATCACTGAAGCGGGTGTTCGCCCACGATCTGCCCTGCGTCCTTGTCACCGGCGGTTTTACCCCGCCCAACGAACTCGTGGCCGCCGCCGACGAAGCGGCGGTGCCGCTCCTCGTGACCCCTGCGGCCACGCCCGAGGCGATGACCCGACTGTCCGCGATACTCGACGCCTACCTGTCGGCACGGGGGGTGGTCCACGGCGTGTTGATGGACATCCTCGGCCTGGGCGTCCTCGTGGTGGGGGAGAGCGGCATCGGCAAAAGTGAATGCGCCCTCGACCTCGTCGTACGCGGTCATCGGCTCGTGGCCGATGATGCAGTGGAGCTGCGGTGCCGGGCGCAATCGTTCCTCATCGGCTCCTGCCCGGAGCTGACGCAGCACCACATGGAGATCCGCGGCCTCGGGTTGATCAACGTCCAGGACCTGTTCGGCGTCGCCTCGACGCGGACGTCCAAACGTGTCGAGCTCGTCGTCCAATTGGAGAGATGGGAACCCGGACGCGAGTACGATCGCCTCGGGATCGACGAGGAGTTCTACGAGACGCTTGGCATCCGCGTGCCGATGGTCAGGATGCCGGTGGCCCCGGGCCGAAACGTGGCGATCCTGGTCGAAGTCGCAGCCCGCAACCAACTGCTGCGGAGTCGCGGCCACCACGCGGCGCGGCGCCTGGTCGACCGGATCCATCGCGAGCTGGATCCGGCGAGACCACGGGCGGAGCACGAAGTCGATCACGGGGACGAGCTCTAATGCGCGAGAAGCGTCACGCCGCCCGCAGCGCGGCGCGCACGGCGGCGACCTCCAAGTTCGTCGTCCTCACCGGTCTGGCGGGTTCGGGCAAGTCGCAGGCAATCAGGGCGCTCGAGGATCTCGGATTTTTCTGTGTGGACAATCTGCCGGTGGCGCTTCTGCCGACACTGGCAGACCTGAGCCAGCGAGCCGGCAGCGAGATTTCGCGAGCGGCGGTCGTGGTCGACGTCCGCGAGGGCAAGATGTTGCGGGAGTTTCCGCGCGTCTACAAGGAATTGAAGCGGAAGCGTAATCTGAACCCGGTATTGATCTTTCTCGAGGCGTCGGAGCCAACGCTGGTGCGGCGGTTCAGCGAGACGCGGCGTCCGCACCCGCTCGCGCACGACCGCTCCGCCATCGAGGGCATACGCGAGGAACGCAAGACGCTCGAGCGGATCCGCGAAATGGCCGACCACGTCGTCGACACGTCCGAAATGACCGTCCACGAGCTCCGTCAGGCGTTCACGGGCGTCGCCGTGGGCCGCGTGCCGGGCAATCAGCTGGTCGTGACGATCCTGAGCTTCGGCTTCAAGCACGGCATCCCGGTGCACCTCGATCTGCTCTTCGACGTGCGCTTCCTGCCGAACCCGCATTTCGTACCCGAGCTGCAGCCACTGACGGGTCGTGACCCGGCGGTCATCAAGTATCTGGACAAGTCGAAGGCCAACCGCGAGTTTCTGACACACACCTCGAATCTGCTGAAGTTCCTCGTGCCGCATTACGTCACCGAAGGCAAGTCGTACCTGACGATCGGCATCGGGTGCACGGGAGGGCGGCATCGGTCGGTCGCGATCGCCGAGTCGTTGAAGAAGAACCTCTCCGGACTGGACGGCGTTCGCGTCCGCGTCCATCATCGGGACGTTGCCAATGAATAGCCGTTCAACAATGCGACTAGGCGTCGTCGTCGTCACGCACGGGCAGCTGGCGACCGAGCTGGTGAATTCCGCCGAGATGATCGTCGGCGACCTGCCGCACTTCGCGGCGGTGTCGATCGGGTGGCACGACGATGTGGAGCCCGCGCGGCAGGAGATCGGGCGCGCCATCGAGCGGGTCTCCGACGTCGCTCCGGGCGAGGGGGATCGGGCGTCCGTGCTCGTGCTCACCGACATGTTCGGCGGGACGCCGGCCAATCTCGGAGTCACCTTCGTGAGTGATGATGTCGAGGTGATCACCGGCGTCAACCTGCCAATGCTGATCAAGCTCGCGCGGCCGCAGCAGGCGGCCGACCTGCTCACGCTGGCGCGCGAGATGAGGGAGCACGGACGCAACGCGATCTGGGTCACGTCGGATCTGCTTCGGGGTGAGAAGGCGTGACGACCTGCGCCGTGAAGGTCGTCAACCCCCTCGGCCTGCACGCTCGCGCGGCGGCGAAATTCGTGCACCTGGCCGGCAGTTTCGTGGCCAGCGTCCGGGTCGCGAAAGGCGGTCGCGAGATGGACGGAAAGAGCATCATGGGTCTGTTGCTGTTGTCGGCGGCACAGGGCAGTACCTGTGACCATCTCGGTGGACGGCGACGACGAGGCTCCGGCCATTGCCGCCCTCTGCGGATTGATCGAACGTGGCTTCGACGAAGTGGTCTCGGACGCCGCGCGGCGTGAACCCTTCGGCGGAGCGCAGGGGTAGCCATGCGTCTGAGCGGTCTTGGCGTATCTGCCGGTATCGGCATCGGCCGCGCCGTGGTGCTGCGGCGTGGCGGCGGCCAGATGGGATTCGGCGTCACAGCGGCGCGTGTGCCGGCGGAGATCGAGCGGCTCCATGCCGCGCGTGATGCCGCGCGCGAGCAGCTAAAACACATCAAGGCCCGCCTCGCCGGCGGGGCCGGCGCCGAGCACAGTTACCTGTTCGACGCGCAGTTGCTCATGCTCGACGACCGGATGCTGATCGATCGTGCGGCGCAGATCATCGCGACCGATCGCGTCAACGCGGAATCGGCGCTGCAGCAGACGCTGAAGGAGATTTCCTCACTCTTCGACCGCGGCGATGATCCGTACCTCCGCGAGCGCAAAGGGGACGTCGCGGACATCGTGGCGCGGCTATGCGGCAACCTGCGCGCCTCTGGTGAGCCGTCGGACCTGTTTCGTCATGTCGAAGGCCCGATCGTGCTCGTCGCGCACGAATTGACGCCGTCTCTGGTCGGGCAGCTCGACTGGCAGCGCATCGCCGCGCTGGTCAGTGACGAGGGCAGCTGGACGTACCACACCGCGATCCTCGCCCGGTCGATCCGCCTTCCCGCCGTGGTCGGCCTGCGGGACGCCAGTCTGGTCATTCCTCCCGGATCCCTGCTCGCCGTGGACGGGTCGTCGGGCGAAGTGTCGATCGATCCCGACCACGACACCTTGCAGCAGTTCGGGCAACGGAGCCGTCGGCGCGCCGAGTACGAGCAGTCGCTGGACGAGTACCGGCGTCTCCCGGGCATCACGGCGGACGGCATCCAGATCCGGCTCGAAGCGAACGTCGAGTCGCCCGACGACGCCCATCGCGCGCGCGAGCAGGGGGCTGAGGGCATCGGTTTGTTCCGTTCGGAGTTTCTGCTCGCAGGCGGCGGTCAGGCGGCGCTGGCGGAGGAGGCGCAGTACTCGGCGTACCGCCGGCTGGTCGCGAGCGCTGCTCCCGCGACCGTGACGATCCGGACGTTCGACGTCAGCGAGACGCAGCTTTCGATCGATCACGCCGGCCTCGACCGCACTCGCGCCCCTCTTGGGTTACGCGGCATTCGATTGAGCCTGGCGCTCGAAGAAGTTTTTCAGACCCAGATCCGTGCGCTGCTCCGAGCGGCGGTCCACGGACCCTTGCGGATCATGTTCCCTTTCATCTCCGGCGTGGATGAACTGCGCGCGGCACGCCGGGTCGTTGAGACGGCCGCAGAGGCGCTGCGCCGCCAGGGTGAATCTGTTCCGAACGTCCCGATCGGCGTGATGATCGAAGTCCCGTCGGCGGCATTGACCGCCGATCTCCTCGCCGCCGAGGCGGACTTCTTCAGCATCGGCACCAACGACCTGATCCAGTACTGCCTCGCCGTCGACCGCACCGACGATCGCGTCTCGGGGCTGTATGAGCCGCTGCACCCGGCGATTCTCCGGATGGTGCGGTTCGTCGCCCGCTCCGGTAAACGCCGCGGCATCCGGGTCGCGGTCTGCGGTGAGATGGCGGCGGACCCGGTGCTGCTCGCGCTGCTCGTCGGGCTCGGTCTGCGCGAGTTCAGCATGGCACCGACCGCGATTCCGCTGGCGAAACAGGTGCTTCGAGAGATGCGCGCCGGTGACATCGCACGCGTCGCCGCCCGCGCGTTGCGTGCTCCGACGGCGGCGGCGATCGAACGTGAGCTGACCGAAGTGCTGGCGCCGCAGCCGTTGAAGCAGTCGTAACGTCCGTGACTCGTAGTTCAGCCCCTTCAGGGCTGCCACTCGTAGTTCAGCCCTTTAGGGCTGCCACTCGTAGTCCAGCCCTTTAGGGCTGCCACTCGTAGTCCAGCCCTTTAGGGCTGCCACTCGTAGTCCAGCCCTTTAGGGCTGCGACAAGGACAGAAGGAGACCGTACTTTGCACGAACCGACGCGCGTGGAAAAACCCTGGGGATACGAACTGCACTGGGCCAAGACCGATCGATACGTCGGCAAGGTGATCCACATCACCAAGGGGCACGCGCTCAGCCTGCAGTACCACAATCAGAAAGACGAGACGATCTTCCTGTGGTCCGGACGCATGCTCTTCGAGATCAAGGAAGGGGAGGAGCTGGTCAAACGGGAGATGAAACCGGGAGAGGCCGTCCACGTGACGCCGCTCACCGTCCATCGCATGACGGCGATCGAGGACTGCGATGTCTTCGAGGTGTCGACGCCGGAGCTGCACGACGTCGTCCGTCTCGAAGATCGATACGGCAGGCAGACGTGATCCGGTCTGCGTACTCGTGCCGGTCACGCCGCCGCAGAAACTGCGACGATCGCCGGACCGACTTTGCACATTGACGCGGAAATTCGCGCGTCAGACAATGGCCGCACTCTTGATACCCGCTTGATGGCGAGCGGGTCCACGAAAGGACAGACGCAATGGGCAGTGTGAACAAGGTCATCCTGGTCGGCAACCTCGGACGCGATGCGGAGCTGCGCTACACCCCGGGCGGCGCGCCGGTCGCAACCATCAACCTCGCGACGACGGAAGTGTGGAACGACAAGGGAGGACAGCGCCAGGAGAAGACCGAATGGCACCGCGTCGTGCTCTGGGGCAAGACGGCGGAAAGCCTCAACGAATACCTCACCAAGGGTAAACAGATCTACGTCGAGGGCCGCCTGCAGACGCGACAGTGGGACGACAAGGATGGCAACAAGCGGTACACCACCGAGATCCGCGGCGACCGGGTCGTGTTGCTTGGCGGGGGCGGCGGCGGCGCCGGCCGTCAGGTGGCGCGAGGTGCGACGGCCTCAAGCGCCGACGAGCACATGGGGGAGCCTGTCACCGAGCTGACCGACGACGACATCCCATTCTAGGAACTGACGCAGATAACTCCTAACGCCTAACTTCTAACGCCTAACTTCTAAAAGAGATCAGGAGTTAGCGGTTAGGAGTTAGTAGTTAGAGGTTAGGAGTTATTTTCTGTTCAGACTATCGAGGCGCTGCTTGGCCAGCTGGGCGTCCATCGCGTTCGGGTGATTCTTGATCACCGCTTCGTAGGCGCGACGCGCCAGATCCGGCTGCTTGAGCCCTTCATAACTCAGACCGAGCTTGTAATATGCCGCGGGCACGCTGTCGGTCTGCGGGTAATCGCTGATCACTCGCTGAAACGCGGTCACGGCTTCCCGGAAGTTGCCGAGCGCATAGTAGGAATTCCCGATGTTGAGCTGCGCATCGTCGGCTCGATCCGACTTCGGGAACGTTTTCAGGTAGAAGTTGAAGCCTTCGATCGCGAGATCGTACTGGCCGCCAGTGTAGTCGTTGAATGCCGCGTCGTATGCCTTCTGCGGAGCGACGTTCGCCGCCGGCGGCTTCTCGGGCGACGGCGGGGGAGCGGTGCCTGGGTCGCCGGTCGGAGGAACACCGGTGGACGGCGGGGGACTCGTCGGCAGCGACGAAATGATCTGGCGCTGCGCCTCCAGTTCCTGCGACATCGATGAGAGACGCACGTTGGCGTCGTCCGCCTTCTCTCTCAGAATACGCACGCCTTCGGCAATCCCATCGACCAGCAGTTTCTGATCCGCGAACGCCTTTCTGCTCGCGTTGGTCTGATCGTCCATCCGGGCGGTGACGGTCTTCAGCGTATCCGCCAGCCCGCCGAGCATCGCCGCCATCTGCTGCTGCTGCTCCTGCAGCATGCGGATCTCCGCCATCATCTGCTGATGAGTCTTGTCTGCTGCTTCAGTCGCGCCGGCTGTTACCAGCAAGCTCGACAACATCAACGTAACGACTTTCAGTTGCATCTCAGCCTCTAAGAACAGGTCACGTTCTCAGTCTATCTGCTCGTCACGACGAAATGCGCGCGGCGGTTCTTTGAGTACGCTTCCTCGGTTTGCGCGGGATCGAATGGAAACTCCTTGCCATAACTCACGGTGCGCAGCCGGTCGGCCGGGATGCCGAGCGATACGAGGTAATTGCGCGCCGCGAGAGCCCGACGTTCGCCGAGTGCGAGGTTGTATTCCGCCGTGCCGCGCTCGTCCGCGTGACCCTCGATGGTGATCACCCATGTCGCCTGTTTCTTCATGATCTCGGCGTTGGCGTTCAGGATCTGCTGCCCCTCAGAACTCACCTCGGCCTGATCGTAGCCGAAAAAAACCGGCTGAAACGGCGAGTTCTTGTTGATGTCATCCAGGTCGCGTGTGTCGAGCGTATTGGCGCTCGGCTCGACGGGCACCGGCTGCGGCTCGGTCACCGGCGTTGGCGGAGAAGGCGGCCGTGATGTGCCCGTGCCGCCTGGAGGCGGAGTCGTTGGTTTTGACACCGGCGGCGTCTTCTTCGCACAGGCGCTGATTGTCAGCGCAAGGATCGCCGCGCTCGCTAATGTCGCGATTCGCATCGCTCGTAACCTCTGCATCATTTGTGTCTCTCTCAGTTTGACCAGTTAGGATATCGATTCTCGCCCTGCGTCGTGATCTGCTTGCGGCCGTTGCCGTCGCGGGCAATCGTGAAGATCTGCGCTTTGCCGGCCCGGGTCGAGGTGAACGCAATATGACGGCCGTTCGGGGAGAACGCCGGGCTCTCGTTGCTGCCGATGCCGTCGGTGACCGTTCTCGTGTTCCTCGTCGCGAAGTCGTAGATCCGGATGTCGTAGCCGCCGCCCGATTGCGAGGCGTAGGCAATCTCGTTGAACGGCGCCGGCGACCAGGTCGGGCGGTCGCACCACGATTCGTTGGTGATCTTCTGCTGCCCCGATCCGTCGGCGTTCATGATCCAGATCTGCGGACGGCCGGTCCGGTTGGAGGTGAACGCGATCTGGTTTCCGCTCGGCGCCCAGGTCGGCGTTACGTCGTTCTCCGGGTGGTTCGTCAGACGGCGCATCGCGCTGCCGTCGCGGTTGACGACGTAGATCTCGGGGTTGCCGTCGCGGTTCGACATGAACGCCAGCTTGGACCCATCAGGCGACCAGGCCGGGAGAAAGTTCTGCTTCTCCGGTGACCCGTTCGCGGGCTTGGCGAGTGCCCGTCGGCCGGTCAGGTCGGCCACGAGAATGTCGGGGAAGCCCGACCGATACGACGTGTACGCCATCGCGTTCGTGTCCGGTGACCAGGCGGGTGTGATATCGAGCGACGGCGTGGCGGTGATCCGCCGCTGATTCGCGCCGTCGTAATCGGCAATATAGATGTTCTGGATATCGCGGGCGTTGGCCGCGCCTTTCACCCGCTCGCCATCGCGATCGGACGTGAACGCCAGTTTCGTCCGCGCTACGCCGCGGAGCGCCCGCTGTTGCTGGTGAATCTCGTCGGCGATGGTGTGGGCGAAGAACCGCGGGTTCGCACCGCCGCCGCTGTATTCTTTCGCGAACACCGATCGGCCGCTCGCTACTTCGATGACGCGAACCTGGACGACGATATTGTTGCCGCTTCGTCTGACCGAGCCAACCACCAGCCCGTCGACGCCGAGCTCCTTCCATCGGTCGAGCGGCACTTCGTCGAGCGATGCCGGCTGAGGAATGCTGCCGTAGGTATCGCGCGGAACGAGGTAGAACTCGCGCTCGAAGTTCAGGTCATCCCACAGGACCTGGCCGACGAGCTTACCGGTGGCGCTGTCGCCGCCGCCGGCGAGGAAGTCGGGCACCGCGAATTTCGGTGGAAGTCCCGGGGCACCGACAATCGTCAGGCGCACCTCACTCTGCGGCTGCTGTTGTGGCGGCGGTGTCGGTGGATTCTGAGCCGAAAGCGCCAGGCCGGCGCCAAGAGCGAGCGTAATGGCAAGTAGTGTTTTCATGCTGTCTTCAGCGCAGATATTCGAACACGAGGTGAACCGTCAGCGTAGTCTCCGGGAACTCCCGCGGCAGCGGCGGGATCTGACGGGTGGTGACGAGCGCGCGTCTCGACGCCATGTCGAGGAACTGGCCGCCGGTTTCTTCCACCTCGACGTCCGTGATCCGGCCGTCGCGTTGAATGACGAATTTCATCGTGACCTTGCCGGCGACTCCCTGGTTGCGCTGCCAGTTCTGCCGGATCATCTGAATCATTGTCTGCAGGTAGCCGGGACAGCAGAAGTTCTGGACGTCGACGGTTGCCCCGCCGGTCCCGCCACCACCGGTACTCAGACCACCGAATGGAACCTGCGCGGTTGAACCTGTTTCCGCCACCGCGGCTCCCGTCTTGACCTCCGCGCCCGTCGTAGGTTTACGCGACGAGGTCGCCGCCGGTTTCTCGATCGGCTTCGGCGGGGTCTTCGGAGCGGGCTTCGCGGTCGGCTCCGGCGCAACCATCTCCGGCGTCTTCTGCGCGGGTGGCGGTTCGCGATGCGGGCGCGCGTCGGGCGGTGCAACCTCCTGGACCGGCTTCGCGGACAGCGGCGTCATGCCCCCGGCATTCGGCCCTTCAGCTCCGCCGAGGGAGATCGTCATCACATTGTCTTTGCGTGGGAGCTCCGCGTTCCACAAACCGGGCGTGAAGATCAACGTGCTGAGCAGCACGCCGTGCGCGAGAAGCGACAGGACCACCATCCGGCTGAGGCCGGCGGCGACTTGCGCGCGTTCGTCGAGGATCTCGCTGACTGCTTCTCGCATCTATTGTTTCGGTGGTTGGGTCGAGAACCCGACCTTTTCGACGCCGGCATCCTTCAAGCGGTCGGTCACGGTGAAGATGTCCTGCGCCGTGATCGTCGCATCCATGCGGAGAAAAATCGACTTGTCTTCGCGCGTGAGGATCGCCTGGCGCACGCGCTCGGCGAGCGCCTCGATGCCGATCTCGTCCTTGCCGAACTGAAGCCGTTTGGTGCGCCCGAACGTCGCCGGAATGGTGACGTAGATCGGCTCGACCTTGAGCGGATCCGACTTACGCGCCTGCGGCAGGTTCACCGCGAGGCCCTGTTGCAGCATCGGCGCGGTCACCATGAAGATGATCAGCAGCACGAGCATGACGTCGACGAGCGGAACGACGTTGATCTCGGACAGCGCAGAAGACACCCGCGGGCCGCGCGCGCGCCGGTTGCCTCCGCCTGACTCCGGGCTGTGAATCTTCGGCATTGGATAACAGGAGGTCAGGAGATCAGGAGAGAGAGCACAGGAGATCAGGAGATAAGGAGAACTCAATTGTTTTCCTGCTAATCTCGCGACGACTTCTTGTTGCTATCACCATGATGCTCCTGATCTCTGATGCTCCTGATCTCTGCCTTTACTTTGATTAGCTCCTGATCTCCTGATCTCCTGTTATCCCTCTCCTGATCTCCGCTAGGTGAAATTTCTCTCCGCGATATTCAGGAACTCGAGCGAAAAGTCATCCATCTCGGCGGAGAAGTGCTTCACGCGGTTCGTGAAATGGTTATAGAAGTACACCGCCGGGATCGCGGCGAAGAGGCCCGCGGCGGTCGCAATCAGCGCGTGCGCGATGCCGGGCGCCACGACCGCCAGACTCGATGAGCCCGCCACGCCGATCCGCTGGAAGGAATCCATGATCCCCCAGACGGTGCCGAACAGTCCGATGAACGGCGTGATGCTCGCGGTGGTCGCGAGAAACGGTACGCGCCGCTCGAGTTTCGTCATCTCCACCGTCGTCGCGCGCAGCAAGGCGCGGTCGACGGCATCGAGACTCTTCAGGGTAGGACGAGCCGCGGCAGCAGCTGGCTTGGTCTCCGGGTTGCCGCCACGCAGCTGGAGGTTCAGTTCCGCATAGCCTGCCTGAAAGAGTCCGACGAGCGGACTATCAGGCAGCGAGCGACAGACCGCCTGTACTTCGGAGAACTTGCTGCTCTTGCGGAAGACGTCGATGAAGCTGGAGGTGTGGCGTCCCGCCCGCGAGTACTGCCAGAACTTGTAGAGGATCACCGCCCAGGAGACTGCCGAGAAGATCAGCAGCAGGACCAGCACCGCTTCCGCGATGAGGCCGCCCTGGGTGAGAAGCTGGAAAAAATCGGTCTGGACTTCCGGCAGCTGGCCGGTCCCAGCCGGCTGCTCCGCGCCCTGCGCTCGGAGCGCAAAGGCGTAGACATCTGGCGTGCGCAAAAAAAGACCTCCGCTCGAGATTGGGTGAAATTCTGTGAACCCCGCCCCAATCTGGTCAGCCGCGCCGCTGGGACAGCGCCGGTGTGAGCCGCCAGCGTAACACCCTCCCTCATGGGCTGTCAAACATCTGATAAGATGGCACTTCGGGTCCATGCTCCGCTTTTTGCGCATCCAGCACCTTGCAGTCATCGACCGCCTCGAGCTGGAGTTCGGGCCGGGCTTCACCGTCCTGACCGGGGAAACGGGGGCCGGCAAGAGCATCCTGGTTGGCGCCGTCGGCCTGCTCGTCGGCGGCCGCGCCTCCGCCGACCTCGTCCGCACCGGTGAGGATCTCGCCACCGTCGAAGCGATCTTCGAGACCCCAGCCAGCCGGGAAATGATCGTCCGCCGCGAAGTCTCCGCGCAGGGGCGCAGCCGCGCGTTCATTGACGGAGCTCTGGTGACCACCGCCGTGGTCCGCGAGGCGTGCGGCGGCCTCGTCGATCTTCACGGTCAGCACGAGCATCAGGTCTTGCTCGACCCCGCCGCGCACCTCGACCTTCTCGATGAATTCGCGTCTCTCACCAACGCCAGGACGGTGGCGGCAGCGGCATTCGTCGAGTGGCAGCGAATCCGTGCGGAACGTGACCGGCTCCTGTCCGGGGAGCGGGAGAAAGCATCACGCGCTGAGTTCCTGTCGTTCCAGATCCAGGAGATCGAACGCCTCGCGCCGAAGCCGGGGGAGGACGAAGAACTCGCTGCGACACGGGTCGTTCTAGCCAACGCCGACAAACTGCAACGGTTGTGCAGCGATGCCTACGACGCCCTGTACGAGGGGGACACGGCGGCTCTTCCCGCGTTGAGCACGGTGTGGCGCAAGGTCTCGGATCTTGCCGCGCTGGATGCCCGATTCACGCCCTACGCCGAAGCCCGCGAAGGAGTGAAATCGCAGCTCGAGGATCTCGCGTACTTCCTGCGCTCATATGGGTCGGAGATCGAGGCATCACCCGCGCGCCTGCAGGACGTCGAGGACCGGCTGGCAGCCCTCGAGCGTCTGAAGAAGAAGCACGGCCCGACGCTGGCCGATGTCGCCTCGACGCTCGACCGGCTGCGCCACGAGCTCGGTGACATCGAAACCGCCTCGGCGCGCGCGGCCGCGCTCGAAAGTGAGGTGTCACGGGCGCGAACGGCGTACACCGCGTCCGCCACGGCGCTGTCGAAAGCGAGGCGGAAAGCTGCACCGGACTTCTGCCGCAGCCTGGAGCGCGCGCTCGCCGACCTTGCCATGCCACGGACGCGCTGCGAGGTGCGATTCTCCGATGCCGAAGACGAGGCGCAGTGGACGGACCGCGGCCTCGAGACGGGGGAGTTCTTCATCTCGCCGAACCCCGGCGAGGACCTCCGGGCACTGGCGCGGATCGCGTCCGGCGGGGAACTCTCGCGCGTCATGCTCGCCTTGAAGACGCTGGCGTCGACCGATGCGCCTGGCAAGACGCTCATCTTCGACGAAGTCGACGCCGGCATCGGCGGGGCCGTCGCGGACGTCGTGGGCCGCCGGCTACAAGCGCTGGCCGAGCGCGTGCAGGTGCTCTGTATCACGCATCTCCCGCAGATCGCCGCCTACGGCCGCGGGCATGTAAGAATCGCGAAGTCGGTTCGGCGCGAACGCACGGTCACCGAAGTCACGCGCGTCGAAGGGCAGGACCGGGAGCTGGAACTCGCCCGGATGCTCGGCGGTGCAGACATCTCAGCGGCGGTGATGGCCAGCGCGAAGGAAATGCTCGACACACGTTCCCGGCGTCAAACGGGGCGAAAGCGAATATAAATCGAAAGCGAAAGCGAAACTCGTGGCCCGGAAATACCTGATCGAAACCTACGGCTGCCAGATGAACATCCACGACTCCGAGCGAATGGCGGGGCTGTTGGAGCAGGCCGGTTACGAATCGACCGCGGACGATCTCGACGCGGACGTCATCGTCATCAACACCTGCAGCGTGCGCGAGAAGGCGGAGGAAAAACTCTTCACGCGCCTCGGAGAGATTCAGCACGGCGCGATCGAATCCGGCAGCCGGCCGGTTGTCGCAGTCGCCGGTTGCGTGGCGCAGCAGGAAGGGTCACAGATCCTGAAGCGGTCGACGGCGGTCGACGTCATCATCGGCACCCAGAACCTGAAGCGCCTGCCGATGCTGGTTGACGCGGCCGTTCAACAGCACGCCAGCGGTCCGCGGCGCCAACCGATCCTGGATCTCGATCCCCTCGAGGACGTTTCGTTCCCGCTGGGTATTGCGCGCCGCCAGGATCCACACAAGGCCTACGTCACCATCATCGAAGGCTGCAATGAGTTCTGCGCCTTCTGCGTCGTCCCATACACGCGCGGCAAGGAGCGGATGCGGACGGCGGCCGAGATCGTGGCGGATGCGCGCAGTGCTGTCGCCAGCGGTGCCAAGGAAATTCAACTCCTGGGGCAGATCGTGAATCACTACCAGGCGCCCGACGATCCAGCGTGCGACTTTGCCGGTCTGCTCGGCCGGCTCAACGACGTCGATGGGCTTCGGAGAATTCGTTTCGCGAGCCCGCATCCGCGCCATGTGACTCCGCGCATGATCGACGCGATGCGAACGCTGCCCAGGGTGTGCCGCCATCTTCACTTGCCCGTGCAGTCCGGTTCCACGGCGACGCTGCGGGTGATGCGGCGCCGGCATACGCGCGAGGACTACCTCGAACTCGTCTCGCGTCTGCGGGACGCCATGCCGGACATCGCACTGTCGACCGATATCATCGTTGGGTTCCCGGGCGAGTCCGCGGCTGATTTCGAGGAGACGCTCTCGTTGACCGACACGGTGCGATACCACAGCATGTTCTCTTTCAAGTATTCGCCACGTCCGAACACGCTCGCGTTGAAGCGGATGCCCGACGATGTCCCGGAGGTGGAGAAGACCCGCCGGATCGTCGAGCTGCAGGCGCTGCAGAAGCGGATTCAGGGTGAGCTGTATGCCTCGGCGATTGGACGCATCGAGCACGTGCTGATCGATTCGCGAAGCCGGCGGCGCGACTGGGAGCTTTCGGGCCGGACGTCAGGCAACACCGTCGTCAATCTCTCTGGGGACCCGGCCTGGATCGGCCAGGAAGTCCCGGTGAGGATTACGGACGCGAATCCAAACAGTTTGAGGGGAGAGGCATTTCCTGAAGAGGCGCCATGCAGATAGAAATGACGATCAAAGGGCTGATGGTCGATCCGATCACGAACATGCCGATCGTGATCCTCCGGGACAAGGACGGCCAGCGCGTCCTGCCGATCTGGGTCGGCGTCTTCGAGGCCAACGCGATCGCCCTTCAGATCGAGAACGTCACGCCGCAGCGGCCAATGACGCACGATCTTCTGAATAACGTCATTCGTGATCTTCGCGCGGACATTCAGAAAATCGTCGTGTCCGATCTCAAGGAGAACACCTTCTACGCCCTGATTTACGTGACCATCGGCGGGGAAGTGATGGCGATCGACGCCCGACCGAGCGACGCGATCGCGCTGGCGCTGCGTGCGCGCGCACCGATCTTCGTGGAAGACAAGGTCATCGACAGCGCCAAATCGGTCGACCTGGCGCCCGAGCGGGCGGATTCCGAACGGCTGCAGAAATGGCTCGAGAATCTCGACCCCGATACGATGGGTAAATACAAGATGTAAGCCTCCAGTGGCCTTGGACGCACAATATGTAGCGGCCGAGGTCGACTGATCGTTGACTCTCCCCGCCGCTGTCCCTACAATGGCGGCACCGTGTTCCGTATCGTGCGTGCCGTCCAGCTCTTCGGGGCTACCCGCTTGAACATCGTCAGATGATCGTCGCCATCGCAAACCAGAAAGGCGGCGTCGGCAAGACCACCACCGCCATCAACCTCGCGGCGGCGCTTTCACTCCGGGGCAAACCGACGCTTCTGATCGACCTGGATCCTCAGGCGAACAGCACGATGTCCTACCTGGACACGACCCAGCTGACTCGCAGCGTCTACGACGCGATCATCGAGTCCGATTGCGGCTTCGCGGATGTGATCCTTCCGTCGACGCAGCCGAACCTCTGGGTTGCGCCTTCGCGGATCGCTCTTGCGAAGCTCGAATCCAAGCTCGTGGGAGAGCTGGACGCCCACTTCCGGCTGAAGGACCGGCTCCAGCCGATCCTCGGGCAGTACCCGAACATCGTCATCGACTGCCCGCCGACACTCGGGTTGTTGACGGTGAACGCCCTGGTCGCGGCCACGCATCTTCTGATCCCGATTCAGTCGTCGTACTTCGCCCTGGAGGGCACGGACGACCTCCTGGAAACCATCGAGAAGGTCCGCATGCGTGCGAACCCGACGCTGCGGATTCTCGGCGTGGTGATCACGATGCACGACAAGCGCACGGCCCTTGCCCGTGACATTCGCGCGCAGATCGACAAGGTCTTCGGCACCAAGGTCTTCAAGACCGTGATCACAAAGAGTGTGCGGCTCGAGGAGAGCCCCGCTTACAAGGAATCCATTTTTGCGTTCGCGCCCGAGTCGAGCGGCGCGAGCGAGTATTACCGGCTCTGCGAGGAGGTCATCGATCGTGCCTAAACGAGGTCTTCCGACCACGATGCGAATGCGCCACGACGAACATTACGTGGAGGCGCTGACGAGCTCCGCCGGCTCACCGATCGGCCGCATCGTGCAGATCGACCAGCTGGACGCAAACCCGAACCAGCCGCGGCAGGTCATGGGGGACCTTTCGGAGCTGATGGCCTCAATCGCCGAGAAAGGCATCATCGAACCGATCATCGTCCGCCAGCGCGGCCAGCGGTTCCAGATTGTCGCCGGCGAACGCCGGTATCAGGCCGCCGTCCAGGTCGGCTTGCGCGAAATCCCGGTGGTCATCAGGGATGTCGACGATGACGAGATCATCGAGATTGCGCTGATCGAAAACATCCAGCGCAAGGATCTGACACCGTTCGAGGAATCAGAGGCGCTGTATTCACTCGCCAGCCGCTGCAACTACACCCATGAGGACATGGCAAGGCGGCTGGGGAAGTCGAGGACGGCGATTACGGAGTCTTTGTCGCTCAATAACATGCCCGAGGAGGTCAAAAACCTTTGTCGGCTGGCCGACATTAGCTCCAAGTCGTTGCTTTTACAGATAGTTAGGCAGGGCGATACCCAGAAAATGGTCGCGCTGATCGAGAAAATCACCCGCGACGGCGGCGCCACCCGTGAGGCAGTCCGAAAAGAGACCGCGAAACCAAAGCCCGGCCGGCCAAAGGCCTACGTCTTCAGCTACAAGGCGCCGACGAAGCTGTTCAACCTGCAGCTCAAGTTCAACAAGTCAAGAGTCGATCGTCACGAGGTCATTTCCGCGCTCGAGGCGATTATCGAAGACCTGCGCTCGCAGAACTAACTTCTAACGCCTAACTTCTAACTTCTAACTTCTAACTTCTAAACCTCTCACTCAAACTTCGCGCGCGGCGCCGACCAAGATGGCGGTTCGGACGGCGCCCAGTGAAAGGCCTGCGTCGGAGGGCGACCAGGGCAACCTGAAGCTCAAAGGGGCGGGAACGGGTGGAGTCGCCAAGCGCGAGGAGTTAGGAAGTTAGGAGTTAGAGGTTAGGAGTTAGTTGTTAGTTAACATAACACTCATTATCAGACCCTGATGAAAAGCCCAATAAATGAGGCCTGTGGAAGGTTTGCGGAGTCGCTTTATGGTGGACCGCCCTAACGCGGCCGTCCCGCCCACCGCGCTAAAATGGCCTTGCTGATGCGGACGATCGATCGATACGTGCTGCGCGAGATCCTCCCGCCGTTCTTCATTTCGCTCCTGATCTACACCTTCATTCTGGAAATCCCCCCGGTGATGCGGGATCTGGAAAAGCTGGTCGCCAAGGGAGTGTCCTGGGGGGCGGCCGGACGCATTCTGCTGACCCTGATACCCCAGGGCCTCGGGTTGACGATCCCGATGGCGACGTTGACCGGGATCCTCGTGGGCCTGGGCCGACTCTCGGGCGACCGCGAGGCGGTGGCCCTCCTGGCCTGCGGCGTGAGTCCGTATCGGTTGCTTCGGCCCGTGCTGACATTTGCCACGGTCGCGACCGCCGTCACCCTGTACGTGATGCTCCAGGCCATCCCGGACGCCAATCAGACCTTCCGCAATATCACCTTTGAGCTGGTCTCTCAGAAACTGGCCAGCGACATCCGCCCGCGGGTCTTCTTCGAAGATTTCCCCGGGTTCGTCCTCTACACCCGCGATGAGGACCAGGCCGGAGGATGGAAAGAGGTAATGGTGGCGGACAACCGCCAGCCGGAATCAAGCTCGGTCTACATGGCGGAGAGAGGTCAGCTGGTGATCGACCGGGAGCGCCGCCGCGTCGGGCTCATTCTGGAAGATGGCGCCCGCTACACCAGCGGACGGGCCGGGGAAACGAGCATGTATACGTTCCCCGAGCAGGTGCAGCTCTCGCTGGATCCAGACACGGTTTTTGGCCGTCAGGAACTGCCGCGGACCGTCACGGAAAAGTCCATCGCGGAGCTGCGTGCGGACGGCGCGCGCAGGCTCAAGGAAGGGTTCTCGCCGCATCCCGAGATCATCTCCACCCAGCAGAAATTCTCGATTCCGGTCGCCTGTCTCGTCTTTGCGGTGATCGGTCTCGCGCTTGGCTTGACCTCCTCGCGCGACACCAAGATGGCCGGCTTCGTCGTCGGCCTCGCCGTGGTGTTCGCCTACTACGCCATCCTCGAAATCGGCGCCGCCCAGACGCGCGGGCATTACCGTACGATCGAGGCAGCCAAGGCGCTGGCGACAGCCAGCTGGACCAACGCGTACCTCGCACGGTGGTGGCCGGACATCATCATGGGGGTGTTCGGTATCGGGGCTCTGATCTGGCGCGCGCGGTTCGCGCAGCGCGGCTTCCCCGTTTCGATTCCGCTGCGGATGCCGCACTTGCCGTCCGGATGGCAGCGGCGCCCGTCCGACGAAGTCGCGGCCCCCGCGTCCCCCGCCAAACCCGGACGCCACGTAAAGGTCGTTATCCGCATACCCAGGATGCGGATTCCAGCCGGCATGGGGGTCCTCGACCGGTATGTGAGCGTGCTCTACATCCGCATCACTGCGCTGTCGTTTGTCGGACTCCTCGGGCTCTTCTACATTTCGGCGTTCGTCGACCGCGCCGAGAAGATCTTCAAGGGGCAAGCGACCACCGGCCGCGTCGGCGAATTCCTCATCTACTCGACGCCGCAGTTCGTCTACTTCATCATCCCGATCGCGGTCCTCCTGAGCGTGCTCGTCACGTTCGGGATGCTCTCGCGAACGAATGAACTGACGGTGATGAAGGCGTGCGGCGTGAGCCTGTATCGGACCGCGCTCCCGGTCGTCGCGCTGTCGCTGGTCGGGAGCGCAATCCTCTTCGGCCTCGAGCAGCGCATCCTGGCCGAGTCGAACCGGCAAGCGGAAGCGCTCGACAACGAGATCCGAGGACGTCCGCCGCGCAACATGAATCCTCTCAATCGACGATGGATCGTCGCGCGGGACGGCAGCATCTATCACTACGGGTTCTTCGACCCGAAGCAGCAGGTGCTCACGTCGCTCGCGGTTTACCGTCCGGTCGCTTCCCAGTGGAAGCTGGCAACGCAAACGTTCGCCACGAGCGCCGAATTCCGCAAGGAATGGTTCGGAGTCAAGGGCTGGCAGCGGGACTACACCGTGCATCCGCCGGTCTTCAAGGCATTCGAGCGAAAGCCCCTGGAGCTCGAGGCGCCGGAGTACTTCGGCGGCGAGGCTCCGGTCGCGCAGCTCATGACGGTTCCGGAACTGCGCCGGCACATCGCCGACCTCAAGGCGTCCGGTTTCAACTGGCTCCCGCTGGCGGTCGAACTGCAGCGAAAGATCGCCTTCCCGTTCGTGACGCTGGTGATGACGCTGCTCGCCGTCCCCTTCGGGGTGACCACCGGGCGGCGCGGCGCGTTGTATGGGATCGGCATCGGGATCGTGATCGCCCTCGCCTACTGGATCGTCAGCAGCGTCTTCGTCGCCCTCGGAAGCGCTGGACTGCTGCCCCCCTTCCTCGCCGCCTGGAGCGCCAACATCATCGTCGCCGGCGCAGCGGCGTTCCTCTTCCTGAACACCAGAACGTAGCTTGTCCCGCCGGAGCCTTGGCGAAGGCGGAGCCGCGGGCGGAGCGTGCGCGCGAGTGCGGCACGCGGCGTGTAGGCGAGGCTGCCTGGAGCGCGGGCGAGGCGTAGTTGACTAGATAACTAGTTATCTAGTGCTATCATTAGCTATGGCACTACTCGAGCTGCCGGTGGACGATCCGCGACCGGTCTACCGCCAGATCGTCGACGAAATTCAGCGCGCGGTGGCGGTCGAGCTGATGCGGCCGAACGAGCCGTTGCCGGCCGCTCGCGCCCTCGCGGCGGAGTTGAAGGTCAACATCAACACGGTTCAGAAGGCCTACCGCGCGCTTGCCCGTGAAGGGACGGTCTATATCAAGCGGGGGCTGGGGACATTTGTCTCCCCTGCTCCGAAGGAGCCTCGCAACCGGAATGCGGTAACCGCAAGGCGGCTTGCCGAGCGGATGCTGCGCGAGGCGTTTCGACACGGCCTGCTCGCGAGCGATCTCATCGCCGCGTTGCAGGAGATCGCCCCGGTCAGCGGACGGCGTGAAGGCCGGTGATGGTGAAGGCGCCGCTATCCCCCGGCCGCGCGTTGACCAGGTCGACCACAAACAGAATCGACTGCGCGTTTGACAGGTCGGGCATGGTTCCCGCGGGTCTCTCCGCCGCCACCATCGCCGGAACACTGAGCACGATTTCCTGCTCGATGGGGTCGAGGTAAACCGACTTCGTCCAGCGCGCCCCGTTCGGTGCGAAACGCAGTTGCACCGCAACTCGCATCGGCCTGGTGGCCCTCCCGATGAACTCGATGCGAGTGGCCGCCGGCGTGCCCTCGAGGTCGGCCACGGCTGCGGCGAACTGGCTCGCCCGCCCCTCCGCCCTCAACTTGTATTCCAGCGCAACGATGTCCCCTGCCGCCGAAATTCGCGCCGACGACGCCTCGTCTTTCTCGACCCGCCACGCTGACTTCAGTGGGAGGGGGATGACTTCATTTGCCGCGGGAGGCTCGGCCCTGTCGGCGGGTTCCGGCTCGCGTGGGCCCGCCCAGTTTGTGACCACCCAGGGCACCGGCGGTCGGCCGGGAGCGGAGGCGGCGTGCACCTCGAGCCTGCGACGGTTCCCGCGCGTGAACGTGAACGGCTGCGCACTTGCCGGCAGCGGTGATGCTGGCTCGAATCCTGCGTCGCCGAGCGTCATGACGATGTCAGGCGAGACTGCGTCGACGACGGAATAGACCCGGCCGGCCTTGATTGCGTCGATCAGAAGACGCCCGTCCTGCGGCGCATCGCCGCTGGGCGGCCTGTCGAGCAGTACGCGATTCGACAAGGACCGGAAGCTCGCCTCGTACGAAGGTCCAATCCCGAAAGCCGGAGCGCCCTCGATCCGCGCGCGCGCGCCGCCGTGCGCGTCAACGGCGGCGAGCGCAATCACCGGCCGCCTCTTCTCCAGCGTGTCCCAGCGCTCCAAAGTCACGATCGGACGATCGAACACGGAGGCCAGTGCCGGCCCCGGTCTGAGGAAGTAATCGAACACCGCTCGCGCCAACGTCAGACGCGGCTCATCGCGCCACTCGGCATCGGCATTGATCCACTCGATGCCATCAAATGGAGCGTCCCAGTCGCCCCACGCCAGCTCCCCACCCGGATGATCAGGATGTGCGGCGATGCCAAACCCGCCGAGACGGCGGACGTCCTCGACGACTGCGGACGGTTCACCGCCGAGGGGGTACGGGGACGGTTGCGCATCGAGCGCGACGTAGTGCCCGCGGTCGGTGCTGATTTCGACGGCATCGAGGCAGAGCACACCGCTCAGGTAGACGGGCGGATCAGGCGGCTGAGTGCCGTCGCCGTGGTCGCTGAAAATGGCGAACTTCAGGCCGGCGCGAGCCGCCGCAGCCGCGACGTCCGCCTTCGATCCGGCTCCGTCCGAGCGCGTTGTGTGAATGTGATAGGCGCCACTCAGCGTACGGCCTCGCAGCTGATCGTCGGCACTGTCGAGCGGAATCCTGATCGGACGAGGAGGCAGCGATGAAACGAGGAAAAAAAAGACGGCGGCCAGGGCGGCCGCCGTCACCAGGACAAACTTCTTCACCGGCGGGCTACCGCGCCGCGTCCGCCCTCAGCGCGTTGGCCTTGTCCGTCCGCTCCCAGGTGAACTCCGGCTCGCATCGGCCGAAATGCCCGAAGGCCGCGGTCTTCCGGTAGATCGGACGCCGCAGATCGAGCGTCTCGATGATGCCACGCGGCGTCAGCTTGAAATGCGCGCGCACCAGATCGCTGATCTTCTCGTCGGGCACGTGCCCGGTATTGTCTGTATCAACCAGGACCGACACCGGCTCGGCGACGCCGATCGCGTACGCGAGTTGGACGGTGCACCGCTCGGCCAGCCCCGCGGCAACGATGTTCTTCGCGACGTATCTCGCCATGTAGCAGGCGGAACGGTCGACCTTCGTCGGATCTTTCCCTGAAAAGGCGCCGCCGCCGTGCGGCGCGGCACCACCGTAGGTGTCGACGATGATCTTGCGGCCGGTCACACCGGCATCCCCGTGCGGGCCACCGACGACGAAGCGCCCGGTGGGATTGATGAGCACGCGCGTCTTGCTGTCCATCAGATCCGCCGGGATCACTTTGTTCACGATCCGGTCGGTGATGTCTTCCCGCAGCGTGTCGTTGTTGACCGTGGAACTGTGCTGCGTGGACACGACCACGGTGTCGACGCGAATCGGTTTCGCATTCTCGTACTCGACGCTGACCTGAGATTTACCGTCGGGCCGCAGATAGTCGAGCATTCCGCTGCGCCGCGCCTCCGAGAGGCCCCGCACCAGTTTGTGCGCGAGCATGATGGGGAGCGGCATCAGTTCCTGGGTCTCGGTCGTGGCATACCCGAACATCAGCCCCTGATCCCCGGCGCCGCCGGGATCCACGCCCTGCGCGATGTCGGGTGACTGTTCGTGAATGGACGACAGAACCGCGCACGTCTCGGAGTCGAAGCCGAATTTGGCGCGCGTGTAGCCAACGTCCCTGATCGTGTCGCGGACGATCTTCGGGAAATCGACGTAGCAGCTGGTGGTGATTTCGCCGGCGATGATCGCAAGTCCGGTGGTGACCAGCGTCTCGCATGCGACGCGGCCTACGGGATCCTGAGCGAGGATGGCGTCGAGAATCGAATCTGAAATCTGGTCGGCGATCTTATCGGGGTGTCCTTCGGTGACCGACTCGGATGTAAAAAGATAGCGGCCCTTACGGCTCATAGTTTGATCGAGCTCCTGATGTGACGGTTCTTGTCTTGTAGCTAAACCGAACAACTGTTAACAGATTAGGTGCGGGGATGGAAGCGATCATAGACCGCCTTCAACCTTGCCTCGAGGACGTGCGTGTAGATCTGCGTCGTCGACAGGTCCGCGTGGCCCAGCATCACCTGGATCATGCGCAGGTCCGCGCCTCGCTCGAGCAGATGCGTAGCAAACGAATGGCGGAGCACGTGGGGACTCAGATCGACGTGGAGCGCGGCCTTCTTTCCGTACTCCTTCAGAATCTTCCAGAATCCGACGCGCGACAGCGCGCCGCCCCGGATGTTGACGAACAGCCACGGGGACGACCGCTTCTTCAGAATCGCCGGACGCCCTTCCCTGATGTAACGCTGCACCCACAGCGCCGCGTCGTGCCCCATCGGGACCATGCGCTGTTTGTCCCCCTTGCCGACACAGGTCAGGTATCCCTCGTCGAGGTGGAGATCTCCGGCGCGCAGTGACACGAGCTCCGACACGCGAAGCCCGGTTGCGTACAGCAGTTCGATCAGCGCCTTGTCGCGCAGGCCTTTCGGAGTCGTTACATCCGGTTGGGCGAGAAGACGGTCCACCTCCTCGAGGCTGAGAAATTTCGGCAGCGACGCCCAGCCTCTCGGCGACCGCAGGTCCTCCGCCGGATTCTTCGCCAGCTTGTTCTCGACGACGACGAACTTGTAGAACCCGCGGAGGCAAGCAACGAGCCGCGCGACCGAACGCGGGGCAAGCCCGGCGGTCATCAACGAACGCACGAACGCTTCGAGGTCCTTTCGGTCGAGCGCCTCGACGGGGCGTCCGGTCTTTTCAGCGAAGGCCGCGAGCTGCGCCAGGTCGCGGGCGTAACTCTCGACCGTGTTCGGCGACACCCGCCGCACGTCACGGAGGTAGGCGTACGATCATCGTTTGCATCGGCGGGGCCCCCTGCACCCGCCTGGCGACCTTCACTCGCTTTCGCTCCGTTCCGGTCGCTCATCGCTGTCCGCGTCGTCGCAGCGTCCATTCGAGACCGAGCAGTCCGCAGAACGGCACCATCCACCACGCTGAGTGCATCGGGCGTGTCCGGCGGGCTTCAACCGGGCGGTCCAGCAGCCGCAGACGGGCACTGACCCCGTCCAGATCCGTCGACGGAATCACCACTCCCCCGCTGCTCCGTGCGGCGAACTCCAAAGCAGCCGACTGGTCCCGCTGTAGGGTCAACGCATCATCGCGAACCACGAGCGCCCGGTCGTAGGTACGGCCGCCGGCGACGACCCGGACGTCAAACTTGCCTTGGCCCGGCGCGACAAAGCGCCCTAGATACTCGCCCGCCGCCGTCCCCGGCCAGAGGCGCACGGGAGTCAGAGAGCCGGATGCCGATGCCACTGACGCCGATACGGCCGGAAGTTGGAAGTGGTCGGCGGACTTCACCCACTCGGTCTCCCGGACACGAACTCGCAGCGTAACCTCCTCGCCGGGACGCGTGAGCATCGGTTCGACCTCTACCGAGACTCGAGGCACCGCGCTGCCGGCCGCGTCCGCGATGAGTCCCTGCCACAACGCAGCAAATGAAGTCTCAGGCGCGCCTCTGAATCGCCACGCATCAAGCGCTCCCGACACCACGACCTGTCCATTGCCACGATAGGCGGCGAATATTGCCGTCCGCTCGGCGGAACCGTGCTTGACTCGCGCAATCGGTTTGACGCTCCTGTCCTCTGCGGCCACGAACAGCAACTCGGACGCAAGGATCCTGGTTTGATCGATGAGAACAGGTACAGGCCGCTCCAACAAGGCCGGTTCGAGCCGGGGCAATTCAAACAGTGCCCGCAGCCGCTCGGGAACCGCGGCATCGGGCACGAGAATCAGCGCGCCGCCACGCTCGGTAACAAACCGTTGTAGCTGAGATTCGTCCTCTGCGGACAGATCTTCAAGGCCCGACACGATGAGCGCATCCACTTCGTCGAGCTGTGACGCCGTCAGTGCCGGTCCTGTTCGCGATGTGACGGTTGCCACACCTCGTGACGTGCGGGTCACCCCCACTACGTCGAAGAGGTCATGTGCTTCGATCGACTGGCGAACGAACGACGCCGTCCACGTGGGACGCGGTTCGTAGACGAATACCCGGTAGCGCCGGTTAGACGCGAACATCGGAACGTCGACCACGTTCGATTCAGCGCCGACACTGCTTACCGAGAGCCGGACTATCGACAACCCTGGCGTCGATGGTGTGTACGGAATCCTCGTCTCCACCACCTCATCGTCCTCTGTCCAGGAATGCTCGGTGCGTCCGACCAGCGCTGAGCCGCTCATCAACTGCAGGGTGGTTTTTCTACCGCGCATGCCTTTCGCCGCAAGTCTCGCGATCACACTCATCCGCTGCCCGCCAGTTCCGGTCAGGGCTGTTGCGGAGAGGACCTGGACGGAAGGAGAACGGCGAGGCAGTGAAATCGCAATTACCTGTGTGCCGGCCGGCGTTTTCGCCGAGGCGTTGCCGATCGCCACTATCGTGTTCGGGTCTTCTCCTGCGCGCACCGTGACCAGGCTCCCCAGACGAGCCAGGAGGTCGCGTCTGACGTTCGCCGCTCGATCGAAGTCGGGGTCGCCCGGTGCAGGCAGCCGGATCTCGATGGGCACAGGGACTGATCGTCGAACGGTTAACGGGGGATCGATGACGCCGGCGGCGGCGATCAAGACGGCAGTGGCCCTGAGTGCGGTCGTCATCGCCGGGAACGCCCGTCCCACGCTCGCAGCAGCGGCGATGCGGGAACCGAAAGAGATGTGCGAGGGAGCAGGTCGCGGTCCGCTTCGCGGCGAACCATGGCGGACACATCGTCGAGTATCAATTGCGCTTCTGCAGGGCGGTTGAGTACCTCGCGGACGTCAAGCAGACGTCGCGAGATGGTCTGCCAGGTCGAGGAGGACGGATCGATGGCCAGCGCGCGTTCAGCGAGGCGTTCGACTATCGAGCGGTCGGCACCGGGCTTTCTGGCGACAGCATTGGATAGTTCAGTCAGCTCGCCCGCCAGCGTCCTGGCGGGGCGTGCCGCGCCGCCTGCCGGATCGGTGGGGTTCCTGTTCCATCCCGATGCGGCGTCGAGCCTGCCCGAGAGTCTGCGGGACGGATCGATTCGGCTTCGCGCCGACAGGGTCCGCAGAAAATATCGGTTGCGCCCGAACGCGCGCTGGAGCGAGTTCACCGCGTCGCGGGCCGCGGCGAGCGCCGCCTTCAAGTCGATCGCGGCGAGACCCTGCTCCGCTCTGGTCATGTCGCGCACCGCGGCATTGATGTCACGGCGGGCGTTGTTGATCAGCCGCCCCTCGGTGATCTCGCTCGATTGCTCGGCTTCCACTTCTTCGTCCTCGACATGCCCGCCGAGAAGGAAGATGAAATTGGCGCGAACTGAACGCTGCTCCGCGGCGATCATCGCCGCCTCCTCGAACGTCTGGTCTCTCGTGAGCGACGTCTGCTTCGATTGCAGGCGTTGGATCTTCACGACGATCATCTGTTGTGAGAGGGCGTAACGATCCTCGTCGGGAGCCATGCCCACGGCCTCGAGGGGCACCTGACCGGGCCCGGCAATCTCGATGAAAAACGTGTCCGACGAGCCGAGCGCGCCGGCACCCGCTCGCCCATCCCGGGCCACACCGTAATACACGATCGAGTCGCCAGGGGCGAGCTGCAGATCCGCCAGCGCAATCGATGCAGTCGCACGCCATTCCTTCGTCGAGTTCTGCTCGATGCGCAGGGGTACGTCACCTTCCACGAACTGGAATTGCTCGCCGGAGCCCGACATCCTCGTGTAACGCAATCCGAAAGAAGCAAGACCAAGGTCGTCGGATGCCCTCAAGGTCACCGGCACGGTAGGTTGAGGGTTGGGCAACAGGAGATCGCGACCGGGCTGCTCGATGAGAACCGTCGGCGCACGATCCGGTGTGACCGACAACACCACCAGCAAGGGCGCCCCACCCTCGGCCGACTCGACCGCGAAATAACCGCTGTCGCGGGCCTCGAACTCAATGGACTCCCCCGCTGTCAGCTCGCCGAGCACCGTGTCGCCGAAACGCACTCTTCTGGAACCGTCCCCGGAGAGCGTGAAGCCGAGACGGCTTCCTCCGAGAACGTCCAATCGCGACGGGTTGGTCAACGTCCGGTCTGCGAGCCTGGTGTAAACGGGAGGTCGGACCCGGACAACGACTTGCGACGTCCGTGCCCCGCCAACGCGCTCGACGGCTGACGTCGCAGCCGCAGCCACACTGCGCGCAACGTCGCGCGCTTCCGGAACCAGAAAGAAGCCGGCAGAGGCTGCCGCGGCGAGCGTGGCGGCCGTCCACGCGGTCGCACCTGGTGTGACCTTCGCCGCCGGCAGGCCCGCGATGGCGCGTGCCGCCTGCCCCATGACTGTCTCGCGCATCCACGCGCTGGTGCGCTCAGGGTGACGCTGCAACTCTTCCGCAGTGACCACGACATTGCGGCAGTCAGGGCACACGGCTTCCACCTGGCGCGCGAGCGCGGCCAACGACCAAAGCCTGCTCCACCGCACCACCACGCCAGTGCCGACGCAAAGGGCCGTGACTGCTGGAATCCAGTTGGCGGCGGCCGATGTCACGAAGGCGCGCGACAGCCAGAGTAGTACTACGAACGTCACGACGGCCGCCGAAACTGCAGATATCACGTCCAGAACGATGCGTCTGCGGCGTGCGGCTTTCAGCCCGAGTAACACGGGCGTCGTCTCAGGCCGCACGTGCGCTCTCGACAGTGGTGGGCGCCTGTTTTGCGCGCCGGATGAATACCTCGACACCCAGAAGAAGCAAGGAGCCAAGCCAGCACCAGCGGCCGTCCGACTCATCCCCCTGACGCCACGCGTCGGCGTCCGGTGGCGCCGGATCCCTCGTCCACGCGCGAAGCTCCGCGTCTGGAACGGCGAGCGCCTCTTTCTCCGTCCAGTCGCTTTCATCTCGCCGCGAGTTCAGGACGGCGTGTACCACCGCGGCAGCTGGCCACGAATTCATATCCGTGTCGATGGCAACGACCAGGGCGCCGTCCCGCTGCAGCACGCGCGGTTCGAGCTCGCGGACCGACGGAGCCATCAGCAGCCGCAAGGCAGCGGCACGAACCCATGGGGAGAAGGTTTCGTCTCGCTGCTCCTCGGCAGATCCGCGAAAGCTGACGACTACCGGCCGGTCGCGCGATGGCGCGAGAACACCCGCATTTCTGACGGCGGTCATCAGAGATGTCGCCGCGTCTGATCGCTGCTCACCCGTGACGATGCGGAGCCCCTCGGGATCTGCGAAACTCGATGTCAACGAGACCCTGGTGTCAGCGCCCGACAGCTCCCCGTGGACGTCGAGCGCCAAATTGCGGTGAAAGAACCGTCCAGCATTGAATGCCACGTCACTCGAGCGCCGCGCGATTCTCACTGGACGTATGCCGACGCTGCTCGGTACTTGATCTATCTGTGCATCCGTAACCGTGCCCAGCTGGAAGTCCGAGAGCACGACCAGTTCCTTTCGTGCCGGACCCGCCGCATTCAGCCAGTCAGCTGCCTTCGCCAATGCCGCGCCCGGATCGGCGGCGTCGTAACGACGGGCGGCGAATGCGTCGCGGGCCTCGGCATCCGCGGCGACGCCAGCCGCATCGGCATCGACGCTGTGGCTCGTATCCACCACGATCGCGCGGATGATGCGTCCGGCCCACGTTGCTTTACGTCCACTGGAGAGCGCGAGCGGTTGCAGGACCGCGATTGCCGCCAGAGCAACGATCGCGGTACGGACCGCGAGTAGCAGCAGATCGGACGGCGTCCGCATCCGCATTGACGACGCGTCACCCTGGCGAATGAAACGGACGGATGGGACGACGATACGGCGCGCGCGCTGACGCAGCAGCAGATGAATGACAAGAGGCACAGCCGCGGCCGCAAGTGCAAAGACCGCGGACGGATTCAGCCAGGCGATCACGGCCGGGGACGCCGCGCCCGTTGCAGAAGATAGCCGCGCAGCAGGCGATCGGGAGGCGCGTCGGTCCGCACCTGGCAGTAGTCGATGTTGTACGAGGCGCAACGGGTCCGCCATCGCTCGAGAAACGCGGTGAACCTGGCCGCGTAATCGCGGGCGGTAGAAGACCCGGCGAGGACGACCTCGTTCGTTTCCGCGTCCTGGTACTGAACAGGCGCGCGGTGGCTCAGAGCGACCTCGTCGGCGGTGAAAACGTGCAGCACGACTACCTCGTGGCCCATCCGGGTTGCCCGACGCAGCGCGGCATCGACGCCATCTTCATCGTCGTACAGATCCGAGATGAGAATGACAATGCCACGGCTCGCCATCAGGTCCACCGCGCGGCGGAGCGCGTGCGCCGATGCCGTCCGGCCCCCGGCCGTCGCGCGGGAGAGCTCCACCAGCAACCGTCGAAGGTGCCCTCGCCCACGTCGCGCGCCGACATAGGCACGCACGTCGTCATCATGAACGATGAGGCCGGCGGCGTCCCCCTGACCGATGAAGAGATGGGCGAGAGCCGCGGCGAGGAGCCGGCCGTATTCCAGCTTCGATATCCCCGCGTCTGATCGGTAGCCCATGGACGCGCTGGCATCGACGACCAGGTGCACACGGACATCGGTGCTCTCCCGGAACTGTTTCGTGTAGACCCGATCGGTGCGCGCAAACAGCTTCCAGTCGACGTACTTCAGATCGTCGCCGGCACGGTAATGACGGTATTGATGGAACTCGGCGCTGTATCCGTGGAAGGGACTTCGGTGCAGACCCGAGAGCGCCCCCTCCACCGTGAGCCTGGCCACCATCTCGAGGTCATGAATCGAGGACAGAACGCCAGGATCGAGCAGTGGGTTCACGGCCGGACGTCAGCAAGCAGGCTGGTCACGATCTCGTCCGAGCCAATGCCATCTGCTTCCGCCTGAAAGTTCAGCAGGACTCGATGGCGGAGAACCGGCAGGGCGATGGCGGTAACGTCCTCAGGGGCAGCGACGCTGCGTCCATCGAGCAACGCACGCGCCTTCGCGCCCAGGAGGAGTGCCTGCCCGGCCCGAGGGCCTGCGCCCCACCGCACATATTGCGCGACGGACGGCCGGGCAGCTTCCGACGGTCGTGTGCCGCGGACGAGACGTGCGGCGTAGTCGACCACGTTCTCGGCGGCTGGAATCTCGCGAACGAGGGCATGCATCCGCTCGATGTCCGAGCCTTCAGCGACCGGCGTGACGACGGCGCGCATCGTGGCAGTCGTCATCGCAATAATGCGCCGCTCCTCTTCGGCACTGGGGTAGTCGATCAGGACGTTGAACATGAACCGATCCAGCTGCGCTTCCGGCAGCGGATAAGTGCCCTCCTGCTCGATCGGGTTTTGCGTCGCGAGCACGAACAACGGCCGTTCGAGCACGAACCGCTGCCCGCTCACCGTCACCTGGTATTCCTGCATGGCCTCGAGCAGCGCGGCCTGGGTCTTGGGCGGCGTGCGGTTGATCTCGTCGGCGAGGATGATGTTCGCGAAGAGCGGACCGTGGATGAACCGGATGACCCGACGGCCCGTCGACCGATCCTCTTCGATCACCTCCGCTCCGACGATGTCGGACGGCATGAGGTCGGGTGTGAACTGAATCCGGTTGAACTTCAGGCGGACGCTGTCGGCGAGCGTCTTGATCAGCAGGGTCTTCGCGAGGCCGGGTACGCCGCGGAGCAGGCAATGGCCGCCGGCAACGAAGGCAATGAGGATCTCGCGGATGACGCGCTGCTGCCCGACGATCGCCTTGGCGAGCTCGGCCTCGAGCCGCCGCGCCGTCTCGGCGACACGCTCGAGCGACGCAGGCCCAGTCGGCCATTCCACGCGTGCCTCGGTGCCGGGTTCGTGGCCCTGCATATGGATGCCGCGATTCTTTCATATTCCCCGCGACCCGCGGATCGGGTGCGCGCACCCTGCGTTGACACGCTGGGGGGTGAGGAGTAACGTACGCGGTTGCTCCTCACCGACGGATCCGTTTACATGCCCACCCAGTCGAAATGGCAGTCGCTCCCTACTGAAGCAATCAACCCGGTCAGCCTCGCAGTCGACAAGACCCCCGTCCCCGACATCGTCGACATCATCGTCAACGAAGACCGGAAGGTCGTCAATGCGGTGCACCGCGAGCGCGAGCGCATCGCCCACGGGGTGGAGATCATCACCCACTCCCTCCGCCGCGGCGGCCGGATCATCTTCATCGGGGCCGGCACCAGCGGCCGTCTGGGGGTGGTCGAAGCGTCGGAGATGCCGCCGACGTTCGGCACCTCGCCAACGCTCGTGCAGGCGATCATGGCCGGCGGCCAGGAGGCGGTCTTCAAGGCGAAGGAAGGGGTCGAAGACAACTACGAAGAAGGGGCGCGGAGCATCGCGCGGCTGCGCCTCACCAAGAAAGATGTGGTCATCGGCGTCTCGGCAAGCGGCATGACGCCATTCGTCCGCGGCGGCCTGACCCGCGCGCGCAAGGCCGGCGCGAAGATCATCTTCGTCACCTGCTGGCCCGGCTCCGAACTGCAGAACTTTCGTCGACCTGCAGATCGCGCCCGCGGTCGGCCCTGAAATCATCGCCGGATCCGACCCGGCTGAAGGCCGGCACCGCGACCAAGATGGTGCTCAACATGCTCACCACGATTTCGATGATCAAGGTGGGCAAGACCTACGGGAATCTGATGGTCGACCTCCGGTGCGGCTCCGAGAAGCTCAAGGACCGTGCCCGACGCATCCTCGTGACCGTCACCGACATCACCTACGAAGAAGCCGACGCGCTCCTCCGCCGGGCAAAGTGGAACGTAAAGGCCGCGATCGTGATGCAGAAGGCGGGTCTGACGCTGCCGCAGGCGCTCAACCGGCTGAAGAAGGCGGACGACCTCGTCCGCGAGGCGATCGGCGAAGACATCGAGCCGCGGCTACGCGAACTGCTGCGTTCATAGTGCGCACCGCGCACTGCGCAGCGCGCACCGCGCATCATCGTTCATAGTTTCTTTGCCGCTGCTTCGTCGAGCATGATCTCGACCTCCGGATGCAGTTGCAGAAACGAGGCGGGCAGCTCGGTCGTGATCGGCCCGTTCACTACCTGCTCGACGCAGGATGCCTTGCGCTCGCCGGTCGCAAGCAGCACGACCGATCTCGCATCCAGGATCGTTCCCATCCCCATCGACAGCGCTTCGGCCGGCACGGCTTCGGGATCGCCGCCAAACAACAGCGCGTTGCTCCGTCTCGTTTCCGGCTTCAACGTGACGCGGTGCGTCCGCGCGGCAAGCCCGCGGGCCGGCTCATTGAAACCAATGTGCCCATTGGTGCCGATCCCGAGGATCAGCAGATCGATGCCGCCGGCGTTCTCGATCGCGGCTTCGTAACGGCGAGCTTCCGCGGTGGCATCCGGCGCCGATCCGCCGAGGAAATTGACCCGCGAGGGGTCGATGTTCACGTGGTCGAAGAGGTGGCGCTGCATGAAGCTGCGATAGCTGCCCGGATGCGACGCCGGAATACCGATGAACTCGTCCAGGTTGAAGGTGGTCGCCTGCGAAAAGTCCGCGTCCCCGCTTCGAGCGAGCCGCACCAACTCTTCGTACAGCAGCAGCGGCGTTCGCCCTGTCGGGAGTCCGAGCACGAGCGATGGCTTCTCGCGGAGCGCGTCCGCAACGCGCGTCGCCAGACGCCGGGCGACCGTGTCCGCGTCCGGGAAAATCGAGATCCTGTGGCGCAGCGGCATCAGTCGGTCTGGTATCGAGGGATCGTGACCCCTCCGGTCGCTTCCTGCAGCGCAAGCGCGATGGCGCCGCCTGCCGGTTCCCTGTCGAGCAAGCGCACCGTCGACCCAGGCGCGACAACCGGCAGCCGGCGCGTCAGTTCCTGATCGAGCCAGGGCACGGCGCGGAAGATGCCTCCCGACAGGATGAAGGGGAAGGCCTGCCGGACGAGCCCGAGTCTTCGGGCGACGGACATGGCGGCGGACTCGAGCTCGTTGGCCGCAGCACGCAGGATGCCGACTGCGGCTTGATCTCCCTGCCGAAACGCCGCCTGGACCGATCGCGCCAGCGCGCCGATTGCCGCCGGCTTCAAATTGGTGTGGTAGACCTCGTGGATGAGGCCCTGGGCCTGGCCGACGCCGAAGTGTTCGAGCAGCATCTGGCGTCAGGACCGTCTTCGGGCCGCGCTTGTCGGCTTCACGCAACACAGCGCGCAGCGCGCTGCGGCCGATCCAGTAGCCGCTCCCCTCGTCGCCGAGGACGTATCCCCAGCCGCCGGAACGTGCCGCCTCCCCGTCCGCGTTTCGCCCGTACGAGATCGAACCGGTGCCGGAGATGATGACGACGCCAGGCTGCCGCGGCGCGCCCGCCTCGAGGGCCACGAGCGCGTCGTTGACCACGATCACTTTCGCCTTGTAACCGATGCGCTTCATGATCGCTCTCACGATCGTGGCATCGTCTGGCCGATCGACGCCGGCAATGCCGAGGCAGATCACGGAGGGGACGACGGGGCGGTCGCCAATGGCCTCCTCCATCACCTGATGGAGAACCTTTTCCACTTCGAACTCACCGAGGGCCTGCAGGTTGGCGCCGCCGCCGCGCGCTTCCGCGAGGACGTTGCCTTCCTCGTCCGCCAGTTGGCAGACGGTCTTGGTGCCGCCGGCGTCGATGCCAAGGACGTGGATCATATTGTCGTGCGCGGCGCGCGGGGCGCTGGTGCGCGGTGCGTGCGCGGGGCGCAGTGCGCGATGCGCGGCGCGTAGTGCGCTGGGCGCGGTGCGTAGTGCGTCGAAAAAAGAGGGCGTCACTCACCGTGACGCCCTCCAGAACCGCCGTCCGGGTGTTACTCAGTAACGATAGCGCAGGACGAGCTGCAGCGTCCGCGGGGTGTAGGTCGTCGCCACCCCGGTGATGGCCGCGAACGTGGCGCTCGTGACATCGACCGTCGGGAAGCCAAACTGGACGTGATTGAAGACGTTGAACGCTTCGAATCGAAAGTCCAGACTATGGGCCGACCACGGCATCTGAAAGACTTTCGACAGCGCAAGGTCCACCCGTTCCAGACCATCGCCATAGAAGGAATTTCGCGGCACAAGATCCTCGATCGAATCGCCGTACGTCGTCGGCCGAAATGCGGTCGCGCGGAAGCGTCGTGCGAGACGTGTCGCGATGATCGACGTGCGCACCGAGCACCGATGGATCGACCAACACCGGGCGCGCCTCGGAGAACCCGTCGAACTCGAGATCGACGGCAGGCGTGGTCACGGTGAATGGCGTTCCGGAAGCAACCTGCACGACGCCCGAGATCATCCAGCCGCCGAACGCCTGCCCAAGGAACCCGCGCTCGTCCGCGAAGAACGGAAGCCGGTAGCTGCCGTTGAAGGTGAATCGATGCGGGGTGTGGAACCGCGATTTCGCGCGCGAGTACTTGTCGTTCGGTCCCTGCTGGTTGCTGTCTCCGGCGCCGACGAAGGTCGCCTCGGACGTCGTGTCCTCCGAATTGCTGTAGGTGTACGCGACCTGGAACTGCAGCCCGCGGCTGAACCGCTTGTCCCACGCGAATTCGACGCCGTCGTACCACGCTTCGGCGTCATTGCTGATCAGCAGGTTGGTCGTGTACAGCGGATTCGGCCGCCGCTCGTTCGTACGCGGGACGCGCTGGCTGATCTCGTTGTCGGCAATCGGCACGTTCACCGGACAGGCCGCGTTCGTCGCGATGCCCGGCAAGCCCGTCCCGGCGCACGCGAAGTCTGCCGCGACAGCATTGATGACTTTGCCGCGAAGGTCCGGGAAGCCGGCCGCAGGGGCATTGAACGGATGGTTCACAACCGTGATCGGACCGTCGAGCGGCGACAGCGGCAGGTTGTCGAGCGCGTACTTGAGTCGCTTGTCGTTGTGGTTGCCCTGGTAGGTGACCTTCAGCGTCGAATTCCACGGCATGATCCGCTCGACCGACAGGTTCCACTTCGTCGTCGAAGGGACCTCGAGGTCCGGGTCGGGCAGCGTCAACGGTCGTGCGCGCGGTCTGCACGCCCGGGGTGAACACGAACCCGTTGGTCGGATCCGAGACGTTCAGCTGGCTGTTCAACGTGCGAGAACATCGCATTGGGCGGATTGAACCGGACGTTGGCGCCGCCCTGCGAGAAGACCGACTGGAAGATCCGGCCGTCGTAGATGCCGTACCCGGCATGAAAAGCGATCTGTCCCGGGCCCGCCGCCTATCTTGCGGAGAAAGCCGCTCTCCCAGACGGAGCGTAGGCGATGCCGATGCGCGGCTCGATATTGTTCTTGTCGGCCCCGAAAATGTAGTCGATGCGATCCTCCTTCTCCTCGGCGCGCCGCAACGTATTCGTAGCGAAGACCGAGGTTGAGCGTGACGCTATCGCTGATGCGCCAGTCGTCCTGGAGGTACAGGTTCGACTCGTTCATCCGGTTTTCGAGGAAGAACGGACCGTACCCCTTTTGAAACTGGAACACACAGCCGTCGAAGAACGCGGCGTAAGGCGTGGCGTAGGTCGTTCCTGCGCACGCAGTCGTTCTGAAATCCCAAAAGCCGCGGGAGAAGTTGTCGGCGACGTCGTCGAGCGCCTGCCGCCGCAAGTCGACTCCGGTGCGGAATGAATGATTGGTGAACAGCTGGGCGGTCAGGTTGTAGACGAACTGATGATCGGTCTGATCGCGGTTGATCGGGAAGTTGCCGGCGTTGCCGATGATCGCGCCAGAGACCGGCGTGCCGGTGAATCGCATGATCGGCGTGTCGTTGCCCGCCTGGATGTCGACGTTGGTCGAACGCAGGCCCAACCCGTAGCGGGCTTCGCCCACGATCGAGTTGCTGAACATGTGCGTCCAGGTCAACCCGAGATTCTGCTGTTGGTGATCCTGCAGCGCGTTTTCGCCGATGATCACTTCCTCGGTTTCGCGAACCTGATGCGTCCACTGGTAGCGGCTTGTAAGTGACTGCGTCTTTGGCAGGTTCCAATCCAACCGCCCGGTGTAGTCGTAGTCGGGGAAGTCGATGTCTCTGACGCCGGTAAACGTGCGCGTGCTTCGCGGATCGTTGTTCGTCAACGACGACGGGAATCTCGCCAGGATCCCCTGGATCCATGCGCGGTTCGCCGGCGTGTCGTTGCCCCGGGTCAACCACGGGCCGTTGATCTCGGCCGGCAGCGGGAAGTCGCGGGTATAGGCGCCCTCGCCTCCCTCCTTTGCGTAGTCGGCGCTGCCGTACGCAAACATCTTGTTCCGGATGATCGGGAACCCGCCGGTCGCGCCATACTGGTTGCGCCCTCCAGCCGCCTTCGGCGGCAGCGTGGTCAGCTGGCCCTGGAACCAGGATCTCGCGGCCCAGTCGTTCTCCCGTCTGTAGAGATAGGTGTCGCCGTGAAAACTATTGGTGCCGGATTTGGTCTGCACCAGTACCGACTGCACCGTCGCCGCGACCGAACTCCGCGGAATAGCCGTTCTTGAGGATCTGAAACTCCGCGATCGTCGACAGCGCCACACCCTGGCGATTCTGATTCTCGGACGAGTCGTCGTTGTTGACGCCGTTGATCTGAAACGTCGCGCCGCGGGTGCCGGTGTTGTTGAAGTTGATCGATGAGCCGGACGATGCCGTTGGGTTGTTCTGACCGCTGGTCGGGTTCTCCTGGAAGCCGGGGAACGTCTCGGCGAGCGACAGGAAGCCGTTCGCGTTCAAGGACGGCTTGTCCATGATCTGCTGCTCGGTCAGCGAGGACTTCACCTCCGCCTTCGTCAGGTTGATCGGCGGCGGCTCTCCCTTGACAGTGACGGTGTCGGTGACCCGTGGATCGAGTTTGAAGTCCACGACCCGCGTCTCGTTGAGGCCGACGGTGATGTCTTCACGGGTAATCGCTCCGAATCCGCTCATCGCTGCCGATACGGCGTAGCGACCGATCTGGACGAACGGCGCGCTGTAGATGCCGGCTTCGTTCGTGACGACCGTGCGCTGCGCGCCGGTATCGACGTGCCGCAGCGTGATCGTCACGCCCGGAAGTACGCCGCCACTCGTGTCCGTGACCGTTCCCTGGATCGTGCCGGTGACGGTCTGAGCAAGCGCGGGCGTGCTGAGGATTGCGAGGAGCGCCGCGCCAAGCGCGCAGCGGATTAAGAAACTTCGTCATTTTTCCCCCTGAAGACGGGCGGACTACAACCCCGGTTGATGAGTGCTACGGATGGGCTGAATTCTGGCCTAAGTCCCCCTGATGTCAAACATGTAACGTCTGCAACTCGTTGACACGACTCGCGTCAGCTTGCTACCCTCGTGCGATTTATGACATTACGACGTGGTGGAGGCCGCCTGCTTTGTGCGGTGGTGACGGCGGCGCTCTGTGCGTCGGCATTTGACGTTTCTGGTGCAACAGCCCTAAGAGGCTGGACCCCTTCGATCGGGCAGCCCTAAAGGGCAGGGCGCCCTTCGATGGGGCAGCCCTAAAGGGCTGGACGCCCTTCGATGGGGTAGCCCTAAAGGGCTCGACGACCAGTGAAGCAGCCGCCGCCGAGACACGCGCGATGTGGGTGCTGCGGACGTCGCTGACCTCGCCAGCAAGCATCGCCGCGCTGGTTCGATCGGCACGAGAAAACGGATTCAACACCTTGCTGGTGCAGGTGCGAGGCCGCGGCGACGCCTACTATCGCGGCGGCCTCGAGCCGCTCGCACCGGAACTTCTGCGACAGCCGGCTACGTTCGATCCGCTCGCCACCGTCATCGAGGCGGCACACGCGCAGAACATTCGTGTTCACGCGTGGGTAAATCTCAACCTCGTCTCCAGCGCCGTCGCCCTGCCCGCCGCCCGCGGGCACATTGTTTACCGCCATCCCGAATGGCTGATGGTGCCGCGCGACATCGCCCAGGAGCTCGCTCGCGGGCCTGTCGACAGCCCGGCCTACGTCGGCAAGCTCGCGCGGTGGACGCGCGGGCAACTCACCGACGTCGAAGGTCTCTACGTCTCCCCTCTCGCGCTCGGCGCGTCGGCGCACACCGAGATGGTCGTGCGCGATATCACGCGCCGCTACTCTCTCGACGGCCTGCATTTCGACTACGCGCGCTATCCGACCGACCGGTTTGATTACAGCCTTACCGCGATTCGCGAGTTCCGCGCCGCAGTGACCCCTTCTCTGAGCGAGGGACGACGCAGGGAGCTGAACGCCGCGGCCGCGACCGACCTGTTCGCATATCCGGACGCGCTGCCGGACGAGTGGCGTCAGTTCAGGGTGGCGCGCATGACCGCGCTCATGGTCCGTCTCCGGGCCGCGGTGAAGAGCGAGCGTCCGGAGGCGATCGTGAGCGTGGCGGCTGCTCCCGATCAGCGAGACGCCTTGTCTCGCAAGCTGCAGGATTGGGGTGCCTGGCTCAACGACGGGATCGTCGACGCTCTGTGCCCGATGGCGTACACGCAGGAACCGGCCCGCTTCGCCGAGCAGATCGCCGGCGCCCGGCAGGTCGCCGGGGATCGTCCCGTATGGGCCGGGATCGGCGCCTACCGTCTGTCGCCGGCCCAGACGATCGAAAACATCCAGACTGCCCGCAAGCTCGGCGCCGCAGGGATCGTCCTGTTCTCCTACGACAGCCTGATCGATCCGCAACAGAGCGCCCCCGGCTATCTCGCGACAGTCAGCCGTGCGGTGTTCGCGGATCGCGGCGCGACAGAGTCGGGGGCCGATGCGCCCACCGCACCGCGCCCAGCGTCCAGCGCGCAGCGCCCTGCGCCACGCGCCCCGCGCCCCGCGCACTCCGCTCCGCGCCCTGCGACCCGCGCGCCGCGCTAGATGGTCCTCACCTGGATCGATTACGCGGTTATCGCCGCCTACCTCGTCGCCATCACGGCATTTGGATCCTGGTTCGCGCGCTTTCAGAAAACGACGCGTGATTACTTCCTGACCGATCGCTCGGTGCCGTGGTGGGCGATCTGTTTCACCATCGTCGCGACCGAAACCAGCACGCTCAGCTTCATCGGCGTCCCCGCCGGCGCGTATGCCGGCAACATGACGTTCCTGCAGCTGGCCGCCGGCTACATCGTGGGGCGGCTGCTCGTGAGCGCGCTCTTCATCCCGGCGTATTTCCGCGGTGAGCTGTTCACCTCGTACGAGCTCCTGAACCGCCGCTTCGGTCCTCCGGTGAAGAACGTTGCCGCGGTGATCTTCATGGTGACGCGCACATTTGCCGACGGCATCCGCCTGTTTGCGACGGCGCTCGTGATCTCGGTGGTCACGCAGGTGCCGGTGACATGGACGGTGATCGTGCTCGGCGCCGCGATGATCGTCTACACCGTTCGCGGCGGGGTCTCCGCGGTCATCTGGACCGACGTCGTCCAGATGTTCATCTACGTCGGCGGTGCGCTGCTCGTCTTTTTCGGTCTCCTGCAGCAGATCCCCGGTGGCTGGACCGAGGTGACGCGCGTCGCTGGAGATCACTTCACGCTCTTCGATCTCAGCACCGATCCAACGCGGGTCTACACGTTGTGGGCGGGGCTGCTCGGCGGCGTTGCGCTCACGCTGGCCACCCACGGCACCGACCAGTTCCTGGTGCAGCGTCTGCTCTCGGCGCGATCGGCGCGGGAAGCGTCAACCGGACTCGTTCTGAGCGGCTTCATCGTCTTCGCGCAATTCACGCTGTTCCTGCTGATCGGCGTGATGCTCTACACGTTCTATCAGCACACTCCCTTGCCGCGGCCGCTCGGACGGACCGACGAAGTCCTGCCGCTCTTCGTCGTCACCTCGTTGCCGCACGGCATCTCCGGATTCATCATCGCGGCGATCGTCGCGGCGGCGCTGTCGCCGTCGATCAACTCGCTCGCGGCGACCACGGTCAACGACTTCTACCTGAAGTATCTGCGCCCCGACGCAGACGAACCGACGCTGATGCGCGTCTCCCGCAACGCCACCGTGGCATGGGGCATCGCGCAGATCGCCGTCGCGCTCGGCGCGCAGTTCGTCACCCGCTCGGTGCTCGATGCGGGCCTCGGGATTCTGTCTCTGGCTGCAGGTCCGGTACTCGGCGCGTTCCTCGTCGGTGTTCTCTCCAAGCGCACCGGCGCACGCGGGATGCTGGCCGGGATGATCACCGGCATTGTCGTCCTCGCCTGGATCTGGTGGTCGGGCGCGCTCGCCTGGACGTGGTACGCGTTGGTCGGCGCATCGGTGACCAGCGGCGTCGCGCTGGCGGCCTCCTACGTGCTCGATCGCAAATGACCGCGTTCGCGCTTGCCGATGCGGTGATCCGGGACGCCGTGGCTGCTCGCGTCTTCCCGGCCGCAACCGTGGAAGTGGGCATGCGCGGCGCGGTCGCCTGGCGCGCCGCGTTCGGAAGACTCTCCTACGACGATCGCGCGCCGGAAGCCACGATCGATACGATCTTCGATCTCGCGTCGTTGACCAAGGTGATCGCGACGGCGACGCTGGCGATGCGTGCGGTCGATGAGGACCTGATACAGCTCGACGACCCGGTCGCGCAGTGGATCCCGGAGTGGCGTGGCGCCGACCGTTCGTCAGTCACCCTCCGTGATCTCCTCGAACACAGCTCGGGGCTGACGGCCTATCTGCCGTTCTTTCGCGATCACACCGGACGCGCTGAATTCCAGCAGGCGATCAGCACGCTCCCGCTCGAGTACGCCCCGCGCTCCAGGGCCGTGTACTCCGACCTTGGCTTCATCCTCCTCGCATTCATCCTCGAGGACGCGCGGGCACTGGCGTCATCCGCACGCACGCATGGCGCATTCGATGCGCAGGCCACATTCGCGGCGCAGTTTCGGCGCATCGGTTCGCTCATCACCGACCAGCCGCTGACGTTCACTCCGCCTCGGGTCCTGGCGCGACCGCATCGCCCCAACGGAACACGATCCCTGGCGCGGGCGGACGCTCGTCGGCGAAGTGCATGATGAGAATGCCTGGGCGCTCGGAGGGGCGGCCGGCCACGCCGGCCTGTTCGGGACCGCTGCTGCGGTCGGGGCATTCGCGCGCGCGGTGCTGCACACCATTCACGATGAGCCCATCCTGGCGCGCACTGACACGATGAGGACGTTCATGACGCGAAGCTCCGTACCCGGAAGCTCGCGCGCACTCGGTTGGGACACGATGCTGCCGACGTCGTCTTGCGGGACGCGGCTTTCACCAACGTCCATCGGTCACACCGGTTTCACCGGCACGTCACTGTGGATCGACTGGGAGCGCGACGCCTACATCGTGCTGCTGACCAACCGCGTCCACCCGACGCGGGAGAACGAGGCAATCAGAAACGTCCGCCCGAAGTTTCACGACGCAGTGGTTGCGGAACTGTGAACCTTTTCCGCGATCGCGCCCCGCGCCCTGCGATCCGCGCGCCGCGACCCGCGTTTCTTCCCGTCCGGACGGGGAGCCCGGGCGTCTCATGAACGGTGCTGTTGACTGAGTAGCGCTAGCCGCGGCCTCGGCCTGGTCCAAACCCGCGTCCTCTGTCGGCCGGACCTGGGCCACGGCCGCCGGCAGGACCGCTGCCCCGCCGGGCCCGCCGCGACTCCCGGGACGACCCGCGCCGATGCCCGGCTGGCCGGACTGCCCACCGTCTCCAGCCAGACCGCCACGTCCACGCGCGTTATAGAGGAACTGCCACTCGTTGTAATGCGACGCGTTGTTGTAAATGCGGATCGACGTCTCTTTGCTCTTGCTCTGGACCGTCACCAGGCCGGTGCCTCCCTGCGAGCCGCCGATGCCCTGGCCCGCGCCGCTCAAACCGGAGCCGACGCCGGTCGGCGTCGGAGCGCCGCCGCGCCCCTGAGGCGAACCGGTGACTGTTTGCACGCCGCCGCTTCGTCCTTGCGTCGCGCCTCCAGGTCCCTGACTGGCCCCCCTGCCTTGGGCCGCGCCGCCTGGAAACTGCGCGCCGCCCGGAGACTGCGCGCCGCCGCGGCCCGGTGCGCCGGGCTGCGGCTGCTGGCCACCGAAGATCGGCTGGAAGTCTTCGCCGGTGATCGGGTCCTTGTACTTCTTGCGAAGGAATCTGCCCTGCACGAGCACGTCGATGTTGGGAGGCGGCTGATTGCCGTTTTTCGTTCGGAAGAGATAAATCGCGCGCGCGTATTGCTCGCCGCGGAAAGCCAGCTCCGCTTCTTTCTCACGCTGCGACTGCTGTCGCCATACCGGCAACAGCGCGAGCATGCCGATCGACAGCAGGCTGATCATGATCAGCAACGCCGCCATGGCGTAACCGCGTTGACCTTCTTGACCCGCTAAATACATGAGCGTATTATCTTTAGCGCCACTTATGCTAACACACACCCGACCACGCGGCCGTTGCCGCGCCGGTTCGTTTTCCGCACTTCTGACGATCCTCGCGGCCCTGTCGTTGGCTGCGGCATGCGACAAAGTTCCGCTGCTCGCACCCCCAGGCACCGTGATCACCGTTTTCTCTTCCTCGTCTACCGTCGCGGCCGACGGTGAAATCGAGATCGTCGCCACGGTCATCGAGAACGGCACCACCGCCACCCGACGCCGCCGCCGACCACGCCGCCAACCACGCCGACGACGCCAACGTCCACAGTCGGCGCCGGTACGCCGGTTCAGAATGGGACGCTCGTGTCGTTCACGACGACCATCGGCCGCATCGAGCCACGTGAAGCGCGGACCAACAACGGTGAAGTCCGGGTGAGGTTTTTTGCCGGAGGCCAGAGCGGCACGGCCACGATTACGGCGTATTCCGGTGGCGCCTCGGGCAGGATCGAGAATCTGCTCGTCGGATCCGCTGCGGCTGAACGCGTGACGTTGAGTGCGCAGAATCTCGGACCGAACGGCGGCACGACGACCGTGTCCGCGCGCGTCGAAAATGCGGCGGGCACCGGACTCGCCGGCGTACCGGTGACCTTCAGCACTACCGCTGGTTCGCTGAATCCTACCGGGGCCACGACCGACGCCAGTGGGATTGCGACAACCGCGCTCACCAGCACTACGCAGGCGGTAGTCACCGCCGCCGCCGGCTCGAAGACCGGGACCGTGACGGTTGCCCTCGGCGCGCGGCTGATCGCCTCTGTTACTGCAAGCCCACAGGCGACGACCGTCGGCGCTCCAGTCACGTTCACCGTCACCGCAGGAGCGAACGCGAACATCGCGAACGCGACGATCTTCTTTGGCGACGGCGCATCGAGGCCATTGGGCTCGTTTGGCACTTCGACGACGGTCTCGTACGCCTATAACGCGCCGGGCAATTATCCGGTCACCGTCAGGGCAACCGACGCGACCGGCAGCGTGCAGGAAGCGAATACCAGCGTGACGATCGGAGGCCTGCCGCTCACCCTGACCGCCACCCCGCCGAATCCGGCGGCTGGCGCACCTGTGACCTTCACCGTCGGCGGCCTTGGCACAGCGCAGGTTGCGAGCTACCAGTTCATCTTCAGTGACGGCGTGACGCGTGAGTCGGCCGGGCCTCAGACGTCGCGGGCGTTCGCAGCCGCAGGGACTTACACGGTGCGCGTCAATGTCATCGGGATCAACGGGTCGGTGATCGCAACGACGGAGATGAGCATCCAGGTCACTGCGGGGACCTGATCACCAGTCGCTGAAGCTTCTCCCGTCGAGTGCCTGACCGGGGGCGCCGCTCTTTACGTCGTAGATGCCCGGCTCGGCCGAGGGGTTGGCCGGATCGGGTTCCGCGGGGATGGTCTGCCAGGTGTCGGAGGATTTCGTAAACGGATCCTCCGGAATCTTGCGCAGGTAATGGTCCGTGACCAGCGCGTCGAGCGACGCCGGGTACTTGCCTTTGTCGGCATAGTACTGATCGATCGCATCGCGCATGCGCACGAGATTGGTGGTGAGCACCGCTTCATTGGCGAGTTGGATCGAGTTCCGATACTGCACGACCGCCATCGAGGCGAGTATCGAAATGATGGCGAGCACCACCAGCAGCTCCACGAGCGTGAAGCCCCCCTGCCGCTCACGTGATCTCTGCTCAGTCAATCACCAGTCCTTGTATTTGGTTCCGTCGAGCGCCGTTCCCGTCGAGCGAGTGAAGACGTCGTAGAGATTCTGACCTCCCCACGAATTGGCGTCCGGCTTGTCCTGATAGGACCGCTTGCCCCAGTCAGCGGAGTTGGTCATCGGATCGATCGGGATGCGCCGCAGGAACTTGAGTTTCCGGCCGCTCGCATCACCGACCACACTGACGCCTTCGACCAGCGTCTCGAGGTCCGGCGGATATCCCTCGGCGCCTGCCTTGAGGTCGGTGGCGCCAATCTGCCCCATGTCGGCGGCGTCCTTGAACTTGTCTATCGCGGTCCGCATCTCTCTCAGCGACCGCCGCAACTCCCCCTCGCGCTGCCGCTGCATCGTCACCCGCGCCAGCGGCATCGCCGCCGACGCGAGAATCAACAGCAGCGTCATGACGACGAGCAGCTCGACGAAGGTGAATCCGCGCTGCCACCTTCGCACGCCTGTCCCGCCGAAGCGCCGTCAAGCGCCGGCACGTAAGGCACGTCGCACGTGAGCACGAAGCACGTCGCACGTCGCACGTCGCACGTTTCTTATCTCACCGTCACCGTCACCGGGCTGAACTGCAGCGGGAGCGGTGATCCATCCGGTGCGGTCGCGACCCCGCTCACCTGAATCAGCGAATTACCCGGACCGACCGCGTCGAACAGCAGTGACGCCAGCAAGCCGGCACCTGAGGCTCCGGTTTGATCGCCGGTGCGGGTCACCACAATGTCAACGCGCCCGGCGATCGCGTCGATCCGCTGGTTGAACGATGACCGCGTGCCTCCCTGACCCATGAACGTGCCTTCCTGCACCGTCCTGACTCGCAGGACGGCCGGGTTGAAGGTGACCGTCACCGACAGCGTCGACAACCGTGACGCGTTGTTGATCGACAGCGGCGCGATGTACGGTCCGCCCGCGACCCTGAACTCCGTGCCCGACGGCGTAATGATGATCTGCGCCGGCGTCGGCTGGCCAACGCAGGCGCCGTCGGTGTGGCTGTCGGCGGCGCCGTTGGATCACGTGGCGGAGTGACCGGCTCGGTCGGCGGCGTCACCGGCGGCACACCTGTCACCGGCGGCGGAGTCACCGGCGGTATCGGACCGATTGGCGTCGGCACCGGGGACGTCCCGGGAGGCGCCGGACGATTGACCGGCTGTGCTCCAGGCTCGCCCGATACCGGCGGACGTGGCACTCCGGGGGCAGGCACGCCAGGCGCAACCCCGGCGCCGGTCGGCGGCGTTCCGACCGCCGCCGGCGTCGTCCGGAGCCTGGATCAGCGGCGGCGGCCCCGACAGGCCGATATTGCTCTGCGTGCCGATGTAGATCGGCGCAAGATCCGAGGCGGTCAGTTCGTGCGTCCGGACGATGTGCGGCGTCAGCAGCATGATGATGTCGGACTGGCTGACCTGGTCATTGCTTTGACCGAAGAGCGATCTGAGGATCGGCATCTGCATGATGCCGGGGAAGCCGGTCATGATCTTGCGCTGGTCGTCGCGCAGCAGGCCTGCGAGCAGGTTCGACTCACCTTCCCGCAGTCGGATCGTCGTCGTCACCTTGCGCGAGCTGAAGGACGGAACGTCCTGCCCAGCCACGCTGATGTTCGGGCCGAGGGCGCTGCTCTCCAGCGACAATTCGAGGCGGATGTCCCCTTCGTAGGTGACGCGCGGCGTCATCTCGATGTTGACACCGACCGAGCGATAGGTGAACGACGACTGGGGAATGCTGGCGAAGCCGCCGGCGACCGCCGCGCCGAACACCGTCTGGACGACCGGGATGTCATCGCCGAGATTGAGCGTCAGCTTCGATCCCTCGGCCCCGCGCAGCTGCGGCTTGGCGATCAGCTTCGTGTACTGATCGGTGGCCAGGAATCGCACGACCGCCGTCGGGACGGTGAGAAAGAAGTCGGCCGTGCTGATCCCCTGGCTGATCGTATTGAGATTGAACGGCGGCGGATTGGCCGGGGGAAACGTCCCTGAGGTATTTGGCGGCGCCGCCTCCGGCGAAAAGGTAAGGCCGAGCGCGTATTCACTGAGGTTCAGCCCGAGACGCTTGGCCCGCTGCCGGTTCACTTCCAGGATCTGCACGTCGACCACCACCTCCGCCCGCGGTCTGTCGTTGGCGCGAATGATCTTCTCGATGACCTCGACGACCGCTGCCGTCGCGCGGACGGTGATGGTGTTTGCCGTCTTGTTCCCCAGCACCTGCGGCGGTACCGCCATCGTCGAGACACGAACCATCTGGTTGATGATCTGCGCGATTTCCGCCACGTCCGCGTGAGAGACGTAGAAGACGCGGACGACGATCTCGTCGTACTTGGCATGGTTCGGCGCGGTGTCGGGGATCACCATGACCGTCTTCTGGTTGACCACCTTGTAGAACAGGCCGTTGGCCATCATGATCTGCTGCAGCGCCTGCTCGACGGTGACATCGTCGAGATTGATGGTGTAGGCGCGATCGACGTAGCTCGCCTCGTAGGTGATGTTGATCCCGGCGTTGGTGCCGATGAAGTCGAGGATGCCGCGCAGGCTGGCGTTGTTGAACGAAAGCTTCGGCAACCGCTCCTGCAGGTTGATGATCGGCTGCCCCATCGCCCGCGCCTGCTCGCGGAGCTTGTCGATCGGTGGCTTCGGACGGCCCGCCTCGATTCGGTCGCGAACGACTTTTTCGAGCTCCACCATCTTGGCGGCGGCGAGGCGGTTGGTCGCGTCGAGCTCGACTGCTCGTTTGTATGCGAGCAGAGCAAGATCGAGCTGATCTTTCTCTTCGAGCTCGCGCGCGCGGCTGATGTGGTTCTGCGCGGCCGTCTGCATCGCGCGTTCGAGCGTGATCTTGTATTCCGCTTTGTCGGGCGCTTCCTGCACGGCCGTGGTGTATTCGCTCACGGCGGCGTCCCAATTTCCGTTCCGCGCCGCCTCCTGCCCCCTCCGGTACGCACGGCTTGCGGCGCAGCCCGCGGTGAGCGCCGCCGCGACGATCAGCACTATCAGCTTCTGTTTCATCAATCAGCTCTCGGCTCTCAGCTCTCGGCTATTTCTGAAGGCAGGCCTGGGCCTGACCGTTCAGCGGCAGCGTCGTCCGACCTCTGCCGTCGCGGTATTCAACGATGGCGGATTCGATCCCGATCCTCACGACGCGGTACCGTCCTTCGATCACTTCTCCCTCGCGCCCGGGAAATGTCGCCCGGCAGTCCGTGAATGCACCCACCTTACCGCCGGCTGTCTCGACCACGCCAATGAATTTGATCGTGATCGGCGGCGGCGGCGGCGGTCCCGGATCCACTGGAACGACCGGCGCTGTCACGACCGGTTTGGGGGGCGGCGGAGGCGGCGGCGGCGGAGCCGGTTTGAAGCGAAACGGGTTCCTTTCAGAAGCGCTGGCGGCCGGAGGCGGCTGCTGCAACGCTTCAAGCTTCACATCGAGCTCTGACGGATCGATCTTCGTGCCGTTCCGTCGAGGCGCCGGTGGCTGCGGGGTCGGCGACACCGGCGTCGACGATCCCGCCGTCGTGCTTGGGACGGTTGGCACCGGACGATCGCCGGAAAACATTTGCGAAACGATGAGCGCGACGACCGCAAGGGCCAGAAGGATCAGCAGCCATGGACGTGGGCGCCCCGCGGCGCGAGCCGGAGCCTCAGTTGCCATCGCTTCCGGTCCGGAAGTAGGTCGCGACCTGCACGTTGACGGTGATGCCGCGCGCCGACTCGTTCTCGTTCTGCGTCAGTTCGACGCGCTCGAGGACGAGGAATTCGGGCGACGTCTCCAGCTGATGAATGAACCGCCGCACGTCGCGATACTCACCGGTGAGCACCGCAGTGTGGGTGAGCTTGCCGAGATCGCTGTCGCGCACCTGCGATGGCGAGGAAGTTTGCGTCTCGAGACGGAGGTTGGATTGCTGTGCGAGCTGCGGGATGCGAACAAACGTGATCCGCCGCGCGCCGCTCAGATCGGGCGGGAGCACATTCTCGTAGAACTTCGCGAGCTCGGCGTCCGCCTGCTGCTTGCCAGTGACCGTCTGTCGGGCGTTGGCATAGTCGCGTTTGGCGGCCGCCAGCGCCATCGCGGACGCATGTGCCTCCTGCTCGCCGGACGCGACTTTGTTCGAGAGCGGGTAGACGACGAGGGCGAAGATCGCCAGATTCAGCAGCAGCGCAATCATGATCGGCCAGATCAGCCCGCGCTTTTCGGCCATGACGCGGCGGTAGAGGGTCACAGCGCCGCTCCGGGCTTCCGTTCCGCGGCTGCGCGGGGCGGCGCAGCTGGCGGAGCAGACTCTGGGGCTGCAGACTCCTCCACCGAACCGCTGTAGATGCTCTCGACGAGCACCCGGTACAACCCCGACTCGGTGCGATCCTGCTGTGACGGGAGGACGTCGGCAAACGATCCCGTCGCTTCGAGCTTCTCCATGAACTCGTCGATGTCCTCCATGCGACGGCCGAGGACGACGAGACTGACCCGCGTCTGCCCCTCCTTGATGGTCGGCCGCACCGACGTCACCATCACATCCGGCGGAATGTTGGCTTCGATCCGATTGAAAAAGGCGGTCCACGAGAACGTCCGCTGATCGATCAACGCGTTCGCCTCTCGCGCCGAATCGACCACGACCTGCAGCTCCTTCTGGTCGATGCCTCGCCGCACCTCGGTCGCGCTCGTCGCCAGCTGCTCCATCTCCACCCGGTCGCCGTTGATCCGCCGCGAGTACTCCGTGTTCTGCCGCGACAACGTCAGGACACGGACGACGTTGACCGCCGTCAACGCCAGAACAACGAGCGCCGCCCCGCCGATGGCCAGGTGGACGGCACGCTCGTTGTAAAAAGGACGGGTCGAGAGGTTGCTGCGAATCATCACGCCACCCGCTCCGCGCGCGGCCGTGAAGGCACCGGTCTTTCGCGCAGCAGCACACCGACCGCCGGCGTCAGACTGTCAATCAGCTCAGGGCTTGCCGCAATCCGGTCGCGCAGCGTCACGCCGTCGCGCAACACGTCGAGCATCTCCACCTTCACCCGCAGCCGTTCCTCGATCTGTCGCCGCGTCCGTTCGACCGAATCGCCGCCCTGCGTGGTGGCACCTGACAACACGACACGAGTGAATGCCGCGCCGCCGAGACGGTCTTCGTGATACATCGCGGTCTGATGGACCAGCTCGTCGAGATCAGTGTCCGCCGCGTCTTCGGATTGGCGGTTGCGAAAGAACATGATCCGCCCCGATCGAACGACTGCAATCGTCGCGTACCCGGGCGCCATGTGAATCAACAACCAGTCGCCGGCCGGCCCGGACGGCTGCACGGCGAGCGCCGCGTTGACGATGTTGAGCGACGCGATGTCGACGACACCGGGGTGCACGGCGGCCATCTCACAAGCGCGCTCGTAACTCTCGACGATGTCGCGGCGCGCGAGAACGACGAGGTACTCACGGCCTCCACCCTCGATCGGACCGCTTTCAGACCAGGCGATCTGTGCGTCCTCGATGCGGAAAGGCGCGGCCTTTCGCATCTGCCACTTGATCAGCTGATCGAGATCCTGTGTCCGCGGCGGCGTTTTTTCGAAGCGCACGAGCGAGACTTTCGCGACTGTGTCGGGCAGCACCAGGGCGATGCGCCGCGGCCGCGGCGACAAACCATCGACCGCGTTCTTGATCGCCGCCGACAGCGCGTCGTGATGGTGCACGTTGGTCGCGTTCAGCGACGGAGTCACCAGACCCTCGGGCAGCGGCGCCGTCACGTGCGCGGTGACCGTGCGTCCCGCCGCGAGGCTGACGGCGTTGATTCGTCGCGCCGTGATCTCCACGGCGGCTGGCGCCGGTGTGCTCGCGAGTAACCCGGAGAGGAAGCCGCTTTCACTCATTCGACGAACGTCACCTTGTTGACCTCGCGCAGTGTCGTCACTCCCCTGAGCACCTGTTCGACCGCCGATTCGCGGAGGAACCGCATCCCTTCGTCGCGTGCCGCCTTCTTGATTTCGGACGTCGGCCGCCGGGCGAGGATCAATTCGCGGATCGCGTCGCTCAGATCGAGCAACTCGCAGATCGCCGTCCGGCCCTTGTAGCCGGTGCCGCCGCACTCGATACATCCGCCCCCTTCGTAGAAGAGACCACTGTGCTGCAGCGCCGGATCGAGGGCCGACTCGGTCAGCTGCGCCGCGGTGACCTTTACCGGACGCTTGCAGTGGACGCAGATATTGCGGACCAGCCGCTGCGCCAGCACGCAGTTGAGTGCCGACACGAACTGGTAGGGCTCGACGCCCATGTTGAGAAAGCGGCCGAGGACGTCCAGGACGTTGTTGGCATGGACGGTGGTGAAGACCAGATGCCCGGTCAGCGCCGACTGGATCGCGATCTGTGCGGTCTCGGGGTCGCGGATCTCTCCGACCATGATCTTGTCGGGATCGTGACGCAGGATCGATCGGAGGCCGCGCGCGAACGTGAGCCCCTTTTTCTCGTTGATCGGGATCTGCGTGATCCCGCGCAACTGGTACTCGACGGGATCCTCGATCGTGATGATCTTGTCTTCGACCGACTTGATCTCGGAGAGCGCGGCGTACAGCGTCGTGGTCTTACCGCTGCCGGTCGGCCCGGTGACCAGGACCATCCCGTACGGCTCGGCAATGTACTTGCGGAAGCGCCGCAGCTCGTCCTCCGGGAAACCAAGGATGTCGAGCCGCAGTTCCCTGAACTGCTCGCTGATGGACTCCTTGTCGAGGATACGAATGACGGCGTCCTCGCCGTGGACGCTCGGCATGACCGAAACGCGGAAGTCGATCGTCTTCTCAGGGAGCCGCAGCTTGAAGCGGCCGTCCTGGGGCACCCGCTTCTCGGCAATGTCGAGCTCCGCCATGACTTTCACGCGGGAAATGATCGTGCTGTGGAAGCGCTTGTCGATCGGGCGCATCGCCGGCTGCAGTACGCCGTCGATCCGGTACTTCACGTAGACCGCATCATCCTGCGTCTCGATATGGATGTCGCTCGCGCGGCGCTGGATCGCGTTGTAGAGCGTCGTGTCGACCAGGCGAATCACCGGGCTCTGGTCGGCGGTGAGCTTGTCGACGGTGAGCTGTTCGTCCCCTCCTTCGTCCTCGTGCAGGATCTGAAGTTGAAAGCTTTCGGTCGCCTCTTCGAGGACGCGCTGCGAGCTTTCGCTCTTCTTCAGCATCGCCTGGATGGCTGAAGGCGTACCCACCGTGACCCTGATCTGCGTGCCGAGGAGTACCGCGAGCTCGTCGATCATCGGCAGGTCGGTCGGATCCGACACGACGATCACCAGGGTGTTCCCCTCGCGCCGGTACGGGACGAACCCGTAACGCAGCATCAGATCCGCCGGGATTGCCCGGAACAGGTCGTGGTCGATCGAAAACTGCGAGATGTCGATGTACTCGAGCCGGTATCGCTCGGCCAGCCGGCGCGCCTGTGCCGCTTCGGCCGCGCGCTCGGCGTCGGACGCCTCGGTAGCCCCGACGTAAAGTTCTTCAGGCGTGCCGTTGACGGCCGCGGGTTTTCCGTTCATTGATTAACCAAGAGCGCTCGACATGTTGAAGAGCGGCATGTACAGCGACAGCAACAGCGCCGCGATGATGATGCCCATGATGATAAGCAGCGCGGGCTCGACGATCGTGATGAAACGGCCAAGATTGGTTTCGATCTCCTCGTCGTAGAAGTCAGCCAGGCTGTTCAGCATTTCCTGGAGGGCGCCGGTCTGCTCGCCAACTTCAATCATGTTGATGGCGACGTCGGGAAACACGTTCTGGTCGCTCAATGCCGCCGAGAGGGCCCGCCCCTCGCGCACCTGCTGCGCGGCACCGTGAAGTTCCCCCGCGATGTACCGATTCTGGACCGATCGCGAGGCAATATCGATGGCATTCACCAGCGGAATGCCACCGCCGAGCAGCGTCGCCAGCGTCCGCGCCGCCTGGGACGTGCCGAACCGTTGCGCGATCGTCCCGAGCATCGGGATCCTCAGCACCCAGCGGTCGAACCGGACACGGCTCGCCGGCCGTTTCAACCACGTCCAGAACGCGAGGGCGATAGCGACGACCGTCAGCAACATCAAACCGAAATAGGTGCCCGCGAACCGGGAGACCGCGACGAGGAAGCGGGTCGACGGCGGCAGACTGGAGGCAGAGCCTTCGTAAAAGACCGCAAACTCCGGGACGACTCGCAGGACGATGATCCCGACGACGACGCACGACAACGCGAGGAGGACCGCGGGATAGACCAGGGCCGAGATCGTCTTTCGCTTGACCGCCGAAACGACCTTCACGTAGGCGACGTACCGGCGGATCACCTGTTCCAGGCCGCCGCTCTTTTCTCCAGCCAGGAGCGATGCGGTGTAGACGCCGGAGAACATCGCCCCATGCCCCTCGAATGCCTCAGAAAGCGAATGCCCTCCCCGGACCCGTTCGTGAACGTCGTCGAGGACGGCCTTGAAGACCGGATTTCTGACCCGGCGACGCAAGATCTCGAGCGATTGGACCAGGGGCATGCCCGCCTTCAACAGCGTGGCGAGCTCCTGATTGAACACGAGGAACTCGCGCATGGAGATCCGACGGCGCCGGGGGAGGCCCAGATTCGACAGGCCGAACGCGCCGGCCCGCTGGATGGCGAGGACGTAAAGCCCCTTTTCCTCGAACTCCCGCCGAAGCCGCGCTTCGTTGTCGGCGATGTAAATGCCTTCAACGATCTCGCCGCTCGGTGAGCCGAGCCTGCAACGAAACTCCATCAGGGTTTTCGAATACCTGCCGCGCCGGCGCCCTGGCGACCTGCCCCATCGAAACGATGGCGAAAGCGAGGCCTGCCCAGCCAAAGCCTTGGCGAAGGCTGGCAACACATTGTGCCCGTGGACATTATCGGCGTATTGATCGGCGGATTATATAACAGCCGCCCCGCCGGAAGTGGCGGTCCTGCTGGAAGTTAGACTGGAAAAAGGGACTTTCGGCTGAGAAGAAAATCGAGACCACGGGACGGCGTGAGGGGGTTCGGGGGACGAAGTCCCCCGACTGATTACTTGATGCCAGCGATCGACAGGATCCTCCTGACGTACTTCCGAGTCTCGCGATAGGGCGGGATGCCGTTGAACTTCTTTACTGCCCCCTCGCCCGCGTTATAGGCCGCAAGTGCCAGATCGACGCCCCCGAGGCGATCGATCAGCGACTTCAAATGTTTGACGCCGGCGGCGATATTCGCTTTCGGATCGTAGGGGTTGCGGACGCTGTACTCCCGGGCGATGGCTGGCATCAGCTGCATCAGTCCCATAGCGCCGCGCTGGGACCTCGCCCGCGCCTTGTAATTCGATTCGACCTCGATCAGGGCCCGAACGAGCATCGGATCCACGCCGTGGGCCTCGGACATCGACGAAATGATCTCGCCGTAGGGGGTCTCCTCGAGGAGCCCGAGATCCATCGCCGGCACCGCATCGACGGCCGGCTGCTGCGGCTCCGTCTGGACCTGTGGCTCCGGATGGGGCACTTCGTCGGGGAGGATCTTCTCGATGAGCGACTTGTCACACGTGACCTCACCCCCCGAGCGAAGCGTCAGAACAATCGAGTCCCCGTCAATTCGGTGGGATTTGACTGACAGCGTGCGCTTGGACGAGAGAACCACGATTTCAGCAGAGGCCGGGACCGCTGTTGCCGCCCAGACACACACCAACAGCGGAAAGAAAAGGAGTTTCCTGCAATTCATAATTTGGAAGGCCTCCATCTTACCATTCCCTATCGGCCGGTGTCCAGAATCACTACAGTCGAGCTCCTTTTACGCCCGTCTTGGGCCCTACCCCAAGTCCTGGCGCGGCCGGAAATGTCTAGCCTGCCAAAGAAATGCCGAAAATGAGGGATGGTTGAGGTGGCTCGCCGGAAAGGAGCCTACTTCGGCTCTACGAAGACGTGAAAAACCCGGATCCCGAGCTCGCGAGTGTCTCCACCGCCACCTGGCTTGAACGTCCGATCGAGGCTGACCCCGATCTCCGCCATCTCACCGTCACCAAGTTGGGCGGCGGTCAGGGGGAACGTCTTCAGCGTCCGGTCCTTCGTGTCGGCCGGGAACGTGCCGATCGGCTGCCCCCCCGCGGTCACGGTCACCTGCTGAGGCGGGGTGAACAAGTCGGGACGCGAATCAAACTCGAGATAGAAGGTCGCATCCTTCTTTGGATTGCGGAAAGCGACCGTGGCGTTCTGCTTCGTCCACTGCCATTCGGACGTCGGATCGTTTGGGTCGATCTCCGGCGGATGCCAGCCGTCCCGGTAGATCAGGAAGATATTCTCGGATTGCGGCAGCAGCGTGAGCTTTCGAACCTCGTACTCCTGCCGGGATGTCTCGCTCGCTCTGAGGGACAGGCGCTTGCCAGTCGCCGTGTTGTAAAGACCGAGCCGGATGACCGCCTCGCCGATGTACGGATAGTTCGGAACGAAGATCGTCCGGGTGTACTCAACCGGCTGACCCGTCTGCCAGGTAGACGTCGGCATCGGCGGCTGGTGGTCGTCCTGCCAGAGCTTCTCCCCTTCTGGATCCATGATGTGGACGAAGACCGAGTAGTCGCCGTCGATCTTCGCGAGCGGCTCGAAGCGGTACGTCATCCGCAGAGGACTGCCGATGGCGGCGCGATCTTTATTGAGAGTGATGGAGGGAGTGGCGACCGGAGGCTCGGCGGTTTGCTCGCGGGAACATCCCGCGGCAGCCGCCAGGACAACGCAGGCGAAGACGGAAACTCTCGTACACATTGAGGGAAACGCCTTCGACGCGTGAGGTTTTCAGGCGAGCGAGGATGGTACTGCAGTTGTTGGAGCCACTGCAATATGGTAGTTTTCGCCAACGATGACACTGGAAGCGCTCGGGATGGTGGAAACGAAGGGTCTGATCGGCTCGATCGAAGCGGCCGACGCGATGGTCAAGGCTGCCAACGTCGTGCTGATCGGCAAGGAGTACATCGGCGCCGGCTATGTCACCGTGCTCGTCCGGGGAGATGTCGGCGCAGTCAAGGCGGCGACCGATGCGGGAGCCGCGGCGGCGCGGCGTGTCGGTGAGTTGGTCTCCGTTCACGTGATCGCGCGACCGCACAGCGAGGTCGACAAGATCCTTCCGAAATTGAAGGACGCCAAGGCGTCTTAACCGTCCCGCCCCGCTGGACAGATGGCTCAGCCCGCGGCACAAACCGATCGCGACCTCGCCTCGATCGCCGAAGCACGCGCGCTGGTGCGGCGCGCCAAGGCCGTGGCGCCGGTTCTCGCGGAGTTTTCCCAGCAACAGATCGACGCAATCGTGGATGCCATGGCGGCCGCGGCGACGCCGCAGGCCGAGGCGCTGGCGCGGCTCGCGGTCGACGAGACCGGCTACGGCGTCGTCGCGGACAAGATCCAGAAGAACCTGTTCGCCTCGCAGAAGATCTACAACTTCATCAAGCCGATGAAGACCGTCGGCGTCATCGCGCGGTTCGACGACAAGAAGGTCATCGAGATCGCCGAGCCGTTCGGCGTCGTCGCGGCCATCGTCCCGACCACGAACCCGACCTCCACCGCGCTCTACAAGATCCTGATTTCGATCAAGGCGCGGTGCCCGATCGTCATCAGCCCGCATCCGTCGGCCGTCCGCTGCATCACCAGGTCGGCGGAGTTGATGAACGAGGCCGCGCGGAAGGCCGGAGCGCCTGAGGGAGCCATCAACTGGATGACCCAGGTGACCATCGAAGGCACCCAGGAACTGATGAAGGCTCGCGAAACGGCGGTCATCCTCGCCACCGGCGGGATGGGCCTGGTCCGCGCTGCGTACAGCGCCGGCAAGCCCGCCTACGGAGTCGGCCCCGGCAACGCACCGGCGTACATCGAGCGGACAGCGGATGTCACGAAGGCGGTACGTGACATCGTCACCGGCAAGACCTTCGACAACGGTCTGCTGTGCTCGTCCGAGAACTCGGTCGTCGTCGATGCGCCTCTCGTCGATGAAGTCAAGCGCCAGTTCGTGGCGCAGGGGGCTCATTTTCTTGCTCCGTCGGAGATCGAGAAGCTCGGGAAAATCCTCGTCACGCCGCAGCGGCTCCCCAACCCGGCTTTCGTCGGCAAGCCCGCGACCTACATCGCGGAGCATGCCGGCATTGCGGTTGGCCCCGGTACTCGCGTATTGATCGCGGAACTGGCGGGCGTCGGACGTGACTACCCGCTGTCGATCGAGAAGCTCTGTCCTGTCCTGTCGTTCTATGTCGTGAGCGACTGGAAGGAAGGCTGCGAACGGTGCAAGCAGATCCTCCGATACGGCGGGATGGGGCACACGATGTCGATCCATTCGCGCAACGAGGACGTCATCCTCCAGTTCGGGCTGAAGAAGCCGGCATTCAGGATCGTCGTCAATACGCCGACGACTCTCGGCTCGATCGGGTTCACAACTTCTCTCGATCCCTCAATGACGCTGGGGTGCGGCGGCTGGGGCGGCAACATCACGTCAGACAACATCTCGCCGCGCCACCTCCTCAACATCAAGCGGCTCGCGTGGGAGACTTCACCGGCGCCAGTGTCGCCGCGGCCAGAGGCGACAGCCTCCAGGCCCAGCGCAGGTCCGGCATCGCTACCAAAAGTTGCGGCCACGCCGCCGCCTGCGGGTATCGCGGCCGCATCGCTTGCCAGGCGGATCGATGAATTCCTCACGTCGCGAGGGTACGCCGCACCAGCCCCGGCGCCGCCGAAGGGAATCACCGCACCACTGAGTCCCACGCCCACGCCGGTCCGCGAGCAGGCGGCGACGGTCGAAAGGGGAACTGTAGAAAAGGCTGCCGACTTCGTATGCGAAGAAGACGTTCGCCTGGCGGTCCGACAGGGCCGCAAAATTGTAATCGGCGAGCGGACGATCGTGACACCGGCGGCGCGGGACCTTGGCGAGCAGCACCGGGTTTTCGTCCAGGCCGGGTGGCGCACGTGACCGGGAAAACGACGCTTACTGTTGAGTCTGTTGGTTTAGTGTCGAGGCTGTCAGGTTTAGTGTTGACCTGCTCCACCCCGGGTGTTATTCTTTCGGCCCCAGCAATCTTGTACGACTTTCCGCTTACGGCGGAATGAGTTACGCCGCCTTCGGGGCTTCACAGGCGGCTCACGGAAACCTCAACAGGGCACCGCCGTTGCAGAGCCATAGCTGATGCGGACGGTGAGGTCTTCGCGGGAGCGTCGTATATGACATCACGCAGCTGGCTGCGCACAATTGCGGGCTTTGGTCTGTCGACCACGATCATCGCGTGCGGCGGGAACCCGCAGCCGCAGATCACCCCATCGGCGACGCCAGTGGCACCGGCAGCCTCGGCCCCGGTTGCGCAGAACAGCACTCCGGCGCAAACCCCGGCGGATCCGGTGGTCACGCTGATTGCCACTTCCCAGAAGCATTTCGATAACGGCGAGCGGGAGCTGAAGCTGGGGCATCTCGATCGCGCACGGACGGAGTTCGATCGCGCGGTCGACGTGCTGCTCGAGTCGAGATACGGGGCGCGAACCGACCCCCGGATGCGCGAACACTTCGACCGTCTGATCGACAGGATCAGCGCCCACGAGGTGAGCGCGCTGGCGAAGGGTGACGGTTTCGCGGAGAAGAAGTACGAGCCGGCATCGATCGACGAGCTGCTGAAGATCGCGACTTTCCCCAAGCCTGACGTCGGCAGCGAGACGAAAGAGGCGGTCACCGCCGATCTCGCCAGGACGGCTCACGACATTCCGATTCCCCTCAACGAGCGCGTCCTGGCCTCCGTCGAGCTGTTGCAGGGGCGGCTTCGCGATTACGTGCAGGAAAGCCTCACGCGCGGCGCCCGGTACCTGCCGATGATCCAGAACGTCTTCCGGGCCGAGGGGCTGCCTCTGGATCTCGCCTTCATCCCGATCATCGAGAGCGGCTTCAAGACCAACGCGCTGTCGAAATCCAAGGCCAAGGGCCCGTGGCAGTTCATGGTGCCGACGGCGCAGGATCACGGTCTGAAGACCAACTGGTTCATCGACGAACGATCGGATTTCGAGAAGTCCACGGTCGCTGCCGCTCAGTACCTGAAGATGCTGTCGACGATGTTCGACGGGGACTGGCACCTCGTCCTCGCCGCGTATAACGGCGGCCAGGGGCGCGTCCAGCGCGCGATGAAAAGCGCCGGCAAGACGGATTTCTGGGAGCTGACGGAATCATCGCGCTACCTGCCGAGGGAGACGCGCGAGTACGTGCCGCTGATTCTCGCGGCCATCGTCGTCGGCCGTAACCCCGCGCAGTACGGATTCGAGATGGCGACCGCCGAGCCGATCGGCTACGACAGGGTGCCGGTCGAGCGCGCTGTCGACTTGCGCCGGGTCGCAGAGTGGTCAGGGTCCTCGGTTGATGAGATCCAGTCGCTCAATCCCGAGTTGCGGCGCTGGACGACGCCTCACAAGTACCCGGATTACGAGCTGAAGGTGCCAGCGGGCACTGGCGAGCAGGTTCGGGCGCGGCTCGCCTCGGCCCGTGCATCCGACCTCAACTCGCTCAACTGGCATACCGTCCGGCGCGGCGAGTCGCTCGCCACGATCGCGCGCAAACTGCGGGTCAGCAAAACCGAACTCGCCGCCGCGAACAGTCTCTCGGCCAAATCCAAGGTGCGCGTCGGGCAGGAGCTTCTGATCCCACGCGCGCCGACCACGCTGCTGGCGACCCGCACGGAGCGCTCGGCGCCCCCCGTCCTGGCGTCGCGTCCCGTGACGGGCTCGGCGGCTGTGCCGGACGCCGGTCGGGCGTCATCGCGAAACCCGAGCACCTATTACCGCGTCCGGCGCGGCGATACGCTGTCCTCCATCGCGCGCCTCTTCAATACGACTGTCGACAAGATCAAGAGCTGGAACAGCCTGCGCGGCAGCGCGCTCACGGTCGGCAAAAAGCTCCTTATCAAAAAGCGCTAACCGCACCCGCGGGCGGTGCGGCAGAATCTGCGCTCTTTCGGAGACCACTCGCGGATTCTCGCGTATTCACACGCGCGAGTTCCCTTGCATTCATCGGCCGTGTGCTGGCGTGCATGCGGACCGCAGCGGTCTTCGGGATCGAGGCCTGCCAGGTCCAGGTCGAAGTAGACGTCTCATTCGGCCTGCCCGCCTTCAACATGGTCGGCCTGCCGGACGCATCTGTCCGAGAAAGCCGGGATCGCGTCCGCAGCGCCATCAGGAATTCAGGTTTCGATTTTCCGCCCCACCGAATCACCGTCAACCTCGCCCCGGCCGACATCCGCAAGGCTGGCGCTTCGTTCGACCTGCCGATTGCACTCGGCGTCCTGGCGGCCTCAGGCTGCGTACGCCGGCGTGACATTCGAGACATTCTTCTGATCGGGGAGCTTTCACTCGATGGCGGGATACAGGCTGCGCGCGGCGTTCTGCCGGTGGCCGCGGCCGCCCGGCGCGACAACGTTCGCGCCCTCCTCCTGCCCTGGCCCAACCACGCCGAAGCGGCTGTCGTCCGCGGGCTCTGCCTGTACGGTGTGCGATCGCTTGCGGAAGCGGTGTCGGCACTCAACGAGCCGGACCGGTTCGAGCAGTCCGAGCCGCCGGCGCGTGCCAACGTGCCTCCACCATCCTTCGATGGCGACTTCGCTGACGTCCACGGCCAGGCGATGGCGAGGCGCGCGCTCGAGATTGCGGCAGCGGGCGGTCATAACACGCTCATGATCGGCCCGCCCGGATCGGGCAAGACAATGATGGCGCGACGGCTCGGTGGCGTGATGCCTCCGTTGACCTTCGACGAGGCGCTGGCGGTCACCTCCATTCACTCGGTGGCGGGTCTGGTGCCCGCGGGTGCGGGCCTGCTGTCGTCGCGTCCGTTCCGCGCCCCCCACCACACCATTTCGAACGTTGCACTGGTCGGGGGCGGTACCAATCCGCGGCCTGGCGAGATCAGCCTCGCCCATCATGGCGTGCTCTTCCTCGACGAGATGCCCGAGTTCAGCCGGCACGTGCTCGAAGTGTTACGGCAACCGATCGAGGAGGGCTGCGTCAGGATCGCGCGCGCCGCGCGGACGGTCACGTTCCCCGCGGAGTTCATGCTCGTGGGGGCGATGAATCCATGCCCTTGCGGATATTTCGGCGACGCGGTCCGGGTCTGCCGATGCACGCCGCAGCAGATCGCGCGATACGGCTCGCGCCTGTCCGGGCCGCTGCGCGATCGGCTCGACCTCACGGTGCCGGTTGCGGCGATGCCGGCGCGGGAACTTGCCGACGCCGCCGGCGGCGAGCCGTCCGCGGCGATTCGGGAGCGGGTCGTGGCGGCTCGCGCGCGGCAGATGCAGCGCGACGGCGGGCTGAATTGCCGCCTGCACGGCCGTTCGCTCAAGCGCGCAACCGCACTCGCCGACGATGCGCGAAAGATGTTTGCCGGCGCTTTGACCCGGCTGTCACTCACGGCCCGGGGCCACGACCGGGTGCTGCGGGTCGCCAGAACTATTGCTGACCTTGCGTCCGCCGACGCAATTGGCGTAGACCATGTCGCCGAGGCGCTCCAGTTCAGGGGGGAGGGCTAGCTGTGGTAGACTCATGTGTTCTGAAAAAGCAAAGCCTGCCCACAAAGCGAACGACCATCGCGTTTGCCATCCGCACCAGACGGGGTGTCCTGCGGTTTTCCCTTCCGTTGCTGCCGGTGGCGGCGGTGGGTGCCTGCGCCATCACCATCCCCCTGCTGGTTGGCCTCGGCGCGCGCTGGAGCGCGCACACCACCATCAGCGAGCTGGAGACCCAGAACGCGCTGTTGCGAATGGAGAACGCCAGCTACCGCGAAGCCACGGGCCAGCTCGCGTCCCAGATCTCCTCGCTCCAGACCGCAGTCGATGACATCGGCGTACGCGCCAAGGTCGATCCTTCGGCGCAGTCCGCCATCAATCGCCTGCCGCAGCGGGTACGGGCCCGCGCCATGGGCGGGGCCTCACTCAGTTCGCCGCTGCTCAGCGGCGGGTTCCCCGATCAGGCGTTTGCCGTGCTCCGGGACCTGCTGGGTGCCATGGAAACGCGCCTTCTCAGCGTCCGATCCGGGGTGGAGCGGCGCCAGGCGCTGGCCGCCGCAACGCCGTCGATGTGGCCGCTGGCCGGATGGATCACCTCCAGTTACGGCAGCAGGACCGACCCGTTCAACGGCGACCCGACGTTCCACCCGGGGCTCGACATCTCCGCGAACCACGGCCAGGAGATCTACTCCCCCGCCGACGGCGTCATCGAGAGCGCCGCCGCGAATGGCAGTTACGGCAACCTGATCACCATCGACCACGGCTTCGGGATCACCACGCGCTACGGCCATCTCTCCCGGTACGCGGTCGATGCGGGCCAGGCGGTGCGCCGCGGGCAGGTGATCGGCTTCGTCGGTTCGACCGGCCGCTCCACCAGTCCGCATCTGCACTACGAAGTTCTGGTCAACGGGCAGCTCACCAATCCGCTTCGCCTCCTCGCCGGGCGATAGCACCCCTTCGCACCCGTCGCACTCCTTCGCACCCGTCGCACCCTTCGCACCCCTCCGCACCCCGCTGTTTGCTACAATCATTGGATATCCTTACGCCTTTCTTCCTGAATGCTGGTCAACACCATCCTCGCAAAAGTCATCGGCACGCAGAACGAGCGTGACCTCAAGAAGTTGCGACCAATCGTCGCCGAGATCAACGTCAAGGAACCTGACGTCCAGAAACTGACGGACGTCCAGCTTCGCGAGAAGACGGAGGAATTCCGTCACCGGCTGGCGGCGGGAGAAACGCTCGACGATCTGCTGCCGGAGGCGTTCGCGGTGGTCCGCGAAGCTGGCCGGCGGGTGCTCAACATGCGGCACTTCGACGTGCAGCTGATCGGCGGCGTCGTGCTGCACCGCGGCAAGATCGCCGAGATGAAGACGGGTGAGGGCAAAACCCTCGTCGCGACCCTTCCCGCTTACCTCAACGCGCTGGCCGGCAAGGGGGTTCACGTCGTCACCGTGAACGACTATCTCGCCCGCCGCGACTCGGAGTGGATGGGCCGCCTGTATCGCTTCCTCGGCATGTCAGTCGGGGTGATCCAGCACGAGCTGAACGACCAGGAGCGGCAGGTCGCTTACGCGTCCGACATCACCTACGGCACCAACAACGAGTTCGGGTTCGACTACCTCCGCGACAACATGAAGTTCGACCTCGCGCAGTACGTGCAGCGAGGTCACAACTACGCCATCGTCGACGAAGTCGACAGCATCCTGATCGACGAAGCGCGAACCCCGCTGATCATCTCCGGGCCTGCCGAAGAGTCAACCGATCTCTATTACGAGGTCGACCGGATCATTCCAAAGCTGACGCCTGGCGCGGTCACGCAGGGCAACGTCAAGGCGGAGGACCGCGAAGAGCTCGAAAAGACCGGCGATTACATCAAAGACGAGAAGCACAAGACCGTGACGCTCACCGAGAGCGGCATGGCCAAGGCGGAAAAGTTGCTCGCCCACCGGCTCCAGCCCGGCGGCCTCTACGACCCGGCAAACATGCCGCTCCTCCACCACATCCACCAGGGCGCTGCGCGCGCACACGCTCTTTCGCCTCGATGTGGACTACATGATCAAGGACGGCGGCGTCGTCATCGTCGACGAGTTCACCGGACGACTGATGCCTGGCCGGCGCTGGAGCGACGGGCTCCACCAGGCCGTCGAAGCCAAAGAGAAGGTCAAGATCGAGCGGGAGAATCAGACGCTCGCGACGGTCACCTTTCAGAATTACTTCCGCAAGTACGGCAAGCTCGCCGGGATGACCGGCACCGCCGACACCGAGGCGGAGGAATTCAACAAGATCTACAAGCTGGACGTGATGGTCATGCCGACCAACCGTCCGCTGAAGCGCGTCGAGGAGCCGGACACCGTCTACCGGACGGAACGTGAGAAGTACGAAGCGATCGTCACCGATATCATCGACAAGCAGAAAGAGGGACGTCCGGTCCTGGTCGGCACCGTCTCGATCGAGAAATCCGAACGGCTCTCCAAGCTCCTGAAGCTCCGCGGCATCCGGCACGTCGTGCTCAACGCGAAGTACCACGCGCAGGAGGCGGAAATCGTCGCGCAGGCCGGCCGGAAGGACACGGTCACGATCGCAACCAACATGGCCGGCCGCGGCACCGACATCCTGCTCGGGGGCAATCCGGAATATATCGCCCGACAGCAGACGCTCGGCGACGAGCTCGCCGAGAAGCTGCCCAAGAGCGAAGCGAAGTTCGTCGACGACGAGGAGTTCGTTTACTTCTTTCACCTCGACAACTACTTCCGCGTGAGGACGCCTCGACTACGAGCGGATCTTCGAGGCTCATAAGCGCATCACCGACGCGGAGCACGACGAGGTGGTCAACGTCGGCGGCCTGCACATCATCGCGACCGAGCGCCACGAAGCGCGGCGCATCGACAACCAGCTCCGTGGCCGCGCCGGCCGTCAGGGCGATCCCGGCTCGTCACGTTTCTATCTGTCGCTCGAAGACGACCTGATGCGCATCTTCGGATCCGAGCGCATCTCCGGGCTGATGCAGCGGCTCGGGATGGAAGAAGGAGTGCCGATCGAGCACGGGATGGTCACCCGTGCGATCGAACGCGCGCAGAAGCAGGTCGAAGCGCAGAACTTCTCCGTCCGCAAACACCTCCTCGAGTACGACGACGTGATGAACAAGCAGCGCGAGAGCGTCTACGCGCTGCGGCGGCAACTGCTCGAAGGCAAGATCCAGTTCGAAGGCGAAGCGGGTGAACCCGCCGAAGAGATCGACAGCCGCGAGTACCTGATCACGCTCGCCGAGGATCTTCTGCAGGGAGTCGCGGAGACCTACGCCGGCCGCGAGGTGGATCACGAAGAACGCGACTACGGCGCATTGAAGACCGCGGTCGGAGAGATCTACGGCCTCGATCCGGTGGAGCTCGAACAGGCCGACATCGACGGGGCTACGGCGGAGCAGGTGACCGATACGTTGTGGCCGCTCGTGCTCAAGAAGTACGAGTCGAAGGAAACGCTGGTGCCGGTCGAGATCCTGCGGCGCGTCGAGCGCGACATCATGCTGCAGATCGTCGATGCCCAGTGGAAGGACCACCTGTACAGCCTCGACCACCTGAAGGAAGGCATCGGCCTGCGCGGCTACGGGCAGAAGGATCCGCTCGTCGAGTACAAGAAGGAAAGCTACGCGCTGTTCAAGGCGATGCAGGACCGCATCGAGGAGGAGATGGTCCGCTACCTGTGGCGGCTGACGCCGGTGCTGGGCGACGGCGGGGACATCGACGGCGCCGCGGCCGTTCGGCGCCCGACTCCCCCACGCCGTCCGCCGCAGATCACGATGAGCGGACCGTCGACGGCTCCGGCGCGGTCACCGTTCGGCGCGATCGGCAGCGCGGCGTCCTCCCCCGCTTCACCGCGTCCGGTGCGAACCGGCGGAGATGACGTGGTGAAGCAGGTGAAGAGGGAGGAGCCGAAAGTCGGCCGCAACGATCCGTGTCCGTGCGGAAGCGGGAAGAAATACAAGAAGTGCCACGGGGCGTAGGGCGCGGGGCGCAGTGCGCGGGGCGCGGTGCGAAATGCACGGTAATAGGTAGTCGCAGCACCGAGGGTTAATGGAGAAAACACGAACCGACGTTCTGAACACTGACCAGATCTCCGTTGGTCTCACCACCGCCCTGACCTTCGATGATGTGCTGCTGGTACCGCGGCACTCGCAGGTCCTTCCGAGCGCGGTGGACGTCTCGTCCAGGCTCACCCGCAACATCCGCGTCAACGTGCCGCTGCTCAGCGCGGCGATGGATACCGTCACCGAGTCGCGCCTCGCGATCGCCATGGCGCAGCAAGGGGGCATCGGCTTCATCCACAAGAACCTCAGCGTCGCCGAGCAGGCGTCCGAGGTGGATCGCGTCAAGCGGTCCGAGAGCGGGATGATCGTCGATCCGATCACGCTGTCGCCGAACAACCGCATCTTCGAAGCGCTCGAGCTGATGAAGAAGTACCGGATCTCGGGTGTGCCGATCACCGAGGACGGGAGCAAGGAAGGGCGGCTGGTCGGCATCCTGACCAACCGCGACCTGCGGTTCGAGTCGAACCTGGAGCGTCCGATCGCCGACATCATGACGCGGGAGCCGCTGTTCACGGTGCCGGTCGGCACGACGCTCGAGCAGGCCCGCGAGTTCCTCCATCGCCACAAGGTCGAAAAGCTTCTGGTCGTCGACGACCGGTTCATGCTCAAGGGGCTGATCACCGTCAAAGACATTCAGAAGATGATCACGTATCCGAACGCGTGCAAGGACAGCCTCGGGCGGCTGCGCGTCGGCGCGGCGATCGGCGTCGGCAAGGATTCACTGGAGCGAGCGGCGGCGCTCGTCAACGCCGGCGTAGACGTCCTGGTCATCGACACGGCGCACGGTCACTCACAGGGCGTGCTGGACATGGTCCGCCGGGTCCGCCGCGACTACGCCGGCGTGGATCTCGTCGCCGGCAACGTCGCCACCGGCGAGGCCACCGAGGCGTTGATCGATCTTGGCGTCGACGCGGTCAAGGTCGGGATCGGCGCGGGATCGATCTGCACGACGCGCGTCGTGGCCGGGATCGGCGTCCCGATGATCACCGCCGTCGCCGAATGCGCGCGGGTGGCAGCGCGTCAGAAAGTGCCGGTCATTGCCGACGGCGGCATCCGGTACTCCGGCGATGTCACGAAGGCGATTGCCGTCGGCGCCAGCACGGTGATGATCGGAAGCCTGTTTGCCGGGACCGACGAGAGCCCCGGCGAGATGATTCTCTACCAGGGACGCAGCTTCAAGGAGTACCGCGGCATGGGCTCGCTCGGCGCGATGCGGCGTGGCAGCCGCGACCGCTACTTCCAGGATGAGTTCGACCTCGAGGCGAACCCGGAAACCGGCGAGAAGCTCGTGCCGGAAGGGATCGAGGGGCGCGTCGCGCACAAGGGCTCGGTCGCCGCGATGATTCACCAGCTCACCGGCGGTTTGCGGGCCGGCATGGGCTACTGCGGCACGCCGGACATCCCCACGCTCCAGCGAGAGGCGCGACTGATCCGCATCACACCTGCCGGCCACCGCGAAAGCCACGTTCACGACGTGATCATCACGAAGGAAGCGCCGAACTACCGAGTGGAGTAGGACGCAGCGCGGGATGCGGAATGCGCGGTGCGGGATGCGGGATGCGGGATGCGGGTACTGAGACTCCGTAGCCTCCGTAATCTCCGTTCCGAGCCCCGAGCCCCCAGCCCCGAGCCCCGATTCGCCGCCGTTAACATTTCAGCCGGCGGGCTCGTCTTAACACCCATGAAGACACGCCTGATCGTTCCACTCGTCACCCTGTTCATCACAACGGCAACTCTTTCGGCGCAGGACGTCGAGTTCATGCGCGCGCTCGAGCAGGCCCAGAAACAGCGCCCCGCCACCATCACCTCCACCGCGCGGATCGCCCCGACAAGCGAACCCGGCACGCCGCTGGTCCTTGAAGGCCGGATCGTGAAGGCCGACGGCTCACCCGCGGCAAACGCAATCGTGTTCGCGTACCACACCGACCGTACCGGACTTTACGATCGCCGCGAAGCGGGGCCGCATTCATGGCGGTTGAAGGGATGGGCGCGCGCCGACAAGGACGGGCGATTCACCTTTGAAACAATTCGCCCCGGTTCCTACCCTGACAGCAAGAATCCCGCACACGTCCACCTCACCGCATTTCTGCCATCCGGCGAGCGCTATCACGCCGGTGAGGTGCAGTTTGCCAACGACCCGCTGATCTCACAAGCCGACCGCGACAGTGGCGCACGCGATGAGTTCGAATCGGTTCGTCCAGTGCGACGCGAGGCCAACACCGAGCACGTCACGTTCGCGATCAAAATCGATCCACGACACAAGTTTTAACCGGGCGATTCCCGCCGCCGAATCTCGACGCGCCGGCGATCTTCACCGGCGTCCTCGAGCCGCACTTCGACAGCATCGTCTGGCCGACCGTTCCATCGGTCGGCCCATTCGATCGCGACGACGCCTTCGCCAGAGACAAGGTCGTCGAGGCCGAGGTCATCCACTTCCAGCGGCTCGAGCCGATAGAGGTCGACGTGATACAGCGTCACCCGGCCTGAGTACTCCTGAATGATCGTGAAGGTTGGGCTGGACACATCCTCGCTGGAAGCGCCCAGGCCGCGGGCCAGACCGCGGACGAATGCGGTCTTGCCGGCCCCGAGATCGCCGAACAGCAGGACGACGTCCCCCGGCCCAAGGGATGCGGCAAGCTGCTCGCCGGCCGATTCGGTTTCTTCTTCGGAGGTTGTGACGACGTCGACCGTCACGACGCTTCGCGCGGCCGGGTCTTCCGGCGCGCGGTCAGCTCCAGGATGGCGTCGCCGATACGGGACACGAGATCGGTCGCGATCAGCGACACCTCCCCCTCGTCCGCCTCGGCCAGATCGCCGGCCGAGCCGTGCAGATAAACGGCGATCTTGCACGCCGCCTCAGCGTCCAGCAACTGGGCGAACCAGGCGGCGACCATGCCGGTCAGCACGTCGCCGGTGCCACCCGTCGCCATGCCCGCATTGCCGGTGAAGTTGAGAAACGCGCGGGCCTCCGGGGCCGCGATGATCGTCCGGTGCCCTTTGAGGACGACGTGCAGCTTGTGGCTGGACGCGAAGTCGCGGGCGGCGGCGAGCCGGTCGCGCTGCACCGCTTCGATGGTCGAGCCGACCAGCCTCGCCATTTCCCCCGGGTGAGGCGTGATGATCATCTCGACCCCGTCGCGGCCGATCAGCCGCTCGGGTTCCTCGGCGAAGGCGTTCAACGCGTCCGCATCGATGACCAGAGAGACACCCGCGCGCTCGACGATGCCCTGCACGAATGCCACGGTCGAAGGTTCGTGGCCGAGCCCGGGCCCGATCGCAATGACATCGGCCTTGAGCTCCAGTACCCGTTCGATCGCGGCGTAGTCGATCGTACCCGAGGGTGTCTCGTCGAGCGGTTCGGTCATGTACTCCGCGGCCATCGAGGCGAGGACCGGCACGCAGGACCGCGGTGTGGCAATGGTGACGAGCCCGGCGCCGGAGCGAAGTGCCCCGAGCGCGGCGAGATGCGCAGCACCGGTCTTGCCCACCGATCCTGCGACGATCAGGACGTGCCCGAAATCTCCCTTGTGCGACTCGGCGGTGCGGGCGGGAACCAGCTCCCGCATCCGCTCACGCGTCAGCAACTCGAGATACGGACCTTCGACTTCGTCGATCAGCGGTAGTGGAATGCCGATGTCCGCGATGACGAGATCGCCGGCATACGAGTCGGCCGGCGGAAACACCAGCGGGATCTTCGGCGCGGCGAGCGTCACGGTCATCGACGCTTCGATCACGCCTGCTTCCACTTCGTGCGAGTCGGCCGACACGCCCGTCGGCAAATCGATCGCGATCACCGGCACGCCGAGATCGTTGACGTCGGCAACCACGGTCTCGAGCATGCCGTGCAGCCGTCCCTGGAAACCAGTACCGACGATGGCATCGACGAGGAGATCGCACTCGGAGATTTCGCTGAAGTGCAGCTCCCAGTCCTGGCCGGTTGTGATCTCGACGACGGTCAAACCGATGCGACCGAGGATCTCCATGTTCGTGCGCGCGTCACCGCGGACGTCGCTCACACTGCCGAGAAGAAATACGGAGGTTTCCACACCGCGCTGCACCAGCGTGCGCGCGATGACGAAGCCGTCGCCGCCGTTGTTGCCGCGGCCGCAGAGCACGCCGACCCTTCGCGACGACAGATCCTCGTACGCCGCCTCCATCGCGGCGACCGCCTGCCGCCCGGCATTCTCCATCAGCACGATCGAAGGGATGCCGATGTCGCTGATCGTGCGGCGGTCGGCTTCGCGCATCTGCTGAGTGTTGAGCACGCGCATCCGGCTGAGCGTATCCGCTGTGCTAGACTTCGTCAACGATGGGTCTGCGCGGCGCGGTGTACGTGAACGGCGTGATCAAACCGGCACACGAAGCAACGGTGCCGGTGTACGACCACGGCTTCCTCTATGGCGAGGGAGTGTACGAAACGCTGCGGACCTACAACCGAGTGCCGTTTCTCTACGAACGTCACATTCGCAGGCTGCGGGCGTCCGCGAAGGCTCTCCATCTGGACGTGCCGTTCAGCGACGAGCAGCTCGACACGTGGATTGCCGATACCGTTGCCGCCGCCGGCGAGATGAGTGAAGCGTATATCCGCGTCCTGCTCACCCGCGGCGTCGGCGAGCTCAATTACGATCCGAAGTCGACGCCGAAACCCTCCCTGATCATCATCGTCAAACCCTTCGACGAACCGCCGGCGCGGCTCTTGTCCGAAGGCATCCGCATTTCGCTGGTGCCGATCCTGCGCAACCACCCCGGTTCGGTGAACCCGCTGATCAAGTCGAACAATCTTCTGAACAACGCGCTGGCGATGCAGGAGGCCTATCGGCGAGGCGCCGAAGAAGGGCTGATGTGCAACTACCGCGGCGAGCTGTCGGAGTGCTCGCAGTCGAACTTCTTCATGGTCCGCGGCGGGGTCGCGCTCACGCCGCGATCGCAGGCGGGCCTGCTCGAAGGGATCACGCGGTCATTTCTCTTCGACGTCGGACGGGACGCAGGGATCGAGGTCAGGGACGAAACCCTCTTACCAGCGGATCTCGAAACTGCGGATGAAGCGTTCATCACGAGCACGACCCGGGAGCTCAGCCCGGTGACGCGCATCGACGACCGCGCTGTCGGGAATGGAAAGCCCGGACCGGTGACGATGAAACTTCTCGACGGCTATCGACGCAAGGCACTCGAGCTCTCGGCCAGGACGCTGAAGACCGCCTGAGCCCCAGCCTCCAGCCTTCGCCTAGGCTCCGGCGCGACAAGCCTAGCCCCTGACCCCCAGCCCCTCTTCTTCGTAGGCTTCAATAGGCGGGCACGCGCAGATCAAGTTCCGATCACCGTACGGATTGTCGATGCGGGAGACCGCCGGCCAGAACTTGGCCGCCCTGACAAATGGCAGCGGATACGCCGCCTGCTCGCGCGAATACGGATGCGTCCAGGTGTCGGCAGTCAGTTCTTCTGCGGTGTGCGGCGCGTTCTTGAGCACGTTGTCTTTCGGATCCGCCGAGCCATTCACCACCGCTTCGATCTCCTTGCGAATCTGAATCAGCGCATCGCAGAAACGATCGAGCTCCTCCTTCGACTCGCTTTCCGTCGGCTCGATCATCATCGTCCCCGCCACCGGAAAGGACACCGTGGGCGCGTGGAATCCGTAGTCCATCAGCCGTTTCGCGACGTCCTGTTCGTCGACTGACGGACCTGCGCCGTGCTTGAACGGGCGAAGGTCGAAGATCATCTCGTGCGCGACACGGCCGTTATGGTTCGCGTAGAGCTCGTCGTAGTGCCCGGCGAGGCGCGCCTTGATGTAATTCGCGTTCAGGATGGCGTAGCGGGTCGCGTCGGTGACACCCTGCGATCCGAGCATTCTGATGTACCCGTACGAAATCAGCAGGATGCTGGCGCTCCCCCACGGCGCCGCAGAAACGGCGGGGATGGACCGTTCGCCGCCGACACCAACGACAGGATGCCCGGGTAGGTACGGAACCAGGTGCTTGGCCACCGCGATCGGCCCCATCCCTGGTCCGCCGCCGCCATGCGGGATCGCGAACGTCTTGTGCAGGTTCAGGTGACAGACGTCGGCGCCGATCGATGCCGGGCTGGTCAGGCCGACCTGCGCGTTCATGTTGGCGCCGTCCATGTAGACCTGGCCGCCGTGCTCGTGGACGATCTCGCAGATTTCCTTGATGTCCTCCTCGAACACGCCGTGGGTGGACGGATAGGTCACCATCAGCGCCGCGAGGCGGTCGCGATACTGCTCCGCCCTGGCCCGGAGGTCAGCCAGGTCGACGTTGCCATTCGCGTCGCACGCCGTGACGACGACCTTCAGGCCAGCCATCGATGCACTCGCCGGATTGGTGCCGTGCGCGCTTGACGGAATCAGCACGACGTTGCGCGCCGCGTCACCACGATCGCGGTGATACGCACGAATCGTCATCAGGCCGGCAAACTCCCCCTGCGCGCCTGAATTCGGCTGGAGGGAGACTGCGGCAAAACCGGTGATCCTGCACAGCGCCTCTTCGAGCTCGCGGAAGACCTGCGTGTACCCGCCAGCCTGCGGCCGCGGCGCGAACGGGTGCATGCGGGCGAACTCGGGCCAGCTGACCGGGATCATCTCCGAGGCCGCGTTGAGCTTCATGGTGCAGGATCCGAGCGGGATCATCGAGGTATCGAGACCGACGTCCTTGCGCTCGAGAGTCCTGATGTAGCGCATCATCTGCGTCTCGGAATGATGCGTGTTGAAGACCGGATGCGTGAGGTACGGCGACGTCCGGTGCAGCGGCGCTGGTGCCTTCAGTGCGAAGGCGCCCCGCTTGAACACCGGGAAGCCGGTGCGGCCGGACGCCTTCTTGAAGACATCGACGATGTTGCCGACGTCCGCAATGGTCGTGGTCTCGTCGACGGATATTCCGATCCCCTCGGCCGCGTAGCGGAAGTTGATGCCGGCCGCCTCCGCCGCCGAACGAACCGCATCGGCCGGAGCACCGGTGATTCGAAGCGTGTCGAAGTAGGCAGCGTTGGTCTGCGCGAACCCGAGCGTCACCAGCGCATCGTCCATGACGCGTGCGAGGTTGTGGACGCGTTCGGCGATCGCCCGCAGCCCGGCGGGGCCGTGATACACGGCGTACATCGCCGCGATATTTGCGAGCAGCGCCTGCGCCGTGCAGATGTTCGACGTCGCTTTCTCGCGGCGGATGTGCTGCTCGCGCGTCTGCAGCGCCATGCGGTAGGCCGGGTGGCCACCGGTGTCCACCGAGATCCCGATGATGCGTCCCGGGGCCTGCCGGACGAATCCCTCGCGGGTGGCGAGAAACGCGGCGTGCGGCCCGCCATACCCGAGCGGAACGCCGAATCGCTGCGAGTTCCCCACGACGGCATCCGCGCCCATCTCGCCGGGAGACGTGAGCAGGGTCAGCGCCAGAAGATCGGTCGCTACTGCGACGAAGAGGCCGGCCGCGTGCGCCTTCTCGATCACCGGACGGAGATCGCGGATCTCACCGTGATCGTCGGGGTACTGCAGCAGCAGACCGAACGCGCCGTCCATCGGGAGAGCATCGACGTCGCCGATCTCGAGGCGGATGGCGAGCGGTTCCGCCCGGCCTCTGAGCACGTCGATCGTCTGCGGAAAACAACGGGACGACACGAGAAAGACGCTTTCCTGCCCCGCCGGCGCCTGCTTCGCCTGGAGCCGATGAAACATGGTCATGGCTTCGGCGGCGGCGGTCCCTTCGTCGAGCAGCGATGCCGTCGCGATGTCCATTCCGGTCAGGTCCTTCACGACCGTCTGGAAGTTGAGCAGCGACTCGAGCCGTCCCTGGGCGATCTCGGCCTGATACGGCGTATAGGGCGTGTACCATCCCGGGTTCTCGAAGACATTGCGCAGGATGACGCTCGGGGTAATGCAGTCGTAGTAACCCATCCCGATGTACGTCCGGTTGACGACGTTCTTCGCGGCGATGGCGCGGGCGCGACCGAGGTAACCGAACTCCGAATCTGCCTCGGGCAGATCGAGCGGCGCTTTGAGGCGGATCCCCGGTGGGATCGTCTGGTCGATCAGGGCGTCGAGCGACGGCACGCCAATCGCGCGCACCATCGCGTCGCGTTCGTGCTCGTCGGGTCCGATATGCCTGCGTTGGAAGCTTCCGAGAACGGGTTGGGTCATTCGTTACTTGGTCAGGTCGGTGTAGGCCGTCGAATCGAGGAGGTCCCCGCTGTCGCCGTCGCTGTTCATCTTCAAGACGATCATCCACGCGTTGTGTGGTTCGGTGTTCACCGACTCGGGCCGCTGCGCAAGCGCGGTGTTGACCTCCACGACTTCCCCGCTGACCGGCGAATAGAGCTCGGAGACCGCCTTCACGGATTCGATCGTCCCGAACACGTCACCTTTCTTGAAGGCACGTCCGACCTCAGGCAGCTCGAGGTACACCACGTCGCCCAGCTGCTTCTGCGCGTAGTCGGTGATCCCGACTTGCGCCTGGTCGCCGGTCAGGCGCACCCACTCGTGGTCTTTCGTGTACTTCAAATCTGGCGGATACATGCACAGCTCCTTGAACGAGGTCACGTGCGACGTGCGAAGTGCGACGTGCCACGTGCGGACGTGCACGTGCTGACGTGCCTACGTGCTCGGTCATTTCGGACGTTTGTAAAACGGCATCGGTACAACCTGGGCGCGGACCTTGCGGCCACGGATGTCGATCTCGAATTCCGTTCCGGGATCGGTGCTGCCCGCCGGCAGATACGCCATGCCGATCGCCTTCTTCAAGAACGGCGTCTGCGTGCCGCTGGTGACCACTCCGGCCTTTTCGCCGCCGACGTAGACGTCGTAACCGTGACGCCCGATCGCGCGATCGAGGACCTCGAATCCGACCAGCTTTCTCGGCGGCCCTTCGGCCTTTTGACGGCGGAGGACCTCGGCGCCGATGAACTCCTCTTTCTTCCAGCCGACGATCCAGCCGAGATCCGCCTCGACGACCGTGGTCGTCTCGTCCATGTCGTTGCCGTACAGCCGCATCGCGGCCTCGAGACGAAGGGTGTCACGTGCGCCGAGGCCGGCCGGCACCACGCCAGCATCCTTCCCCGCGGCAAGTATGGCGTTCCACACGCGATCCGCCTGTCCGGGAGGCACGAACACCTCGAAGCCGTCCTCACCCGTATACCCAGTGCGCGAAATCGTCGCAAGGACGTTCGCGACTTCACCGGTGGTGAACCAGTAGTACTTGATCTCCGACAGATTGACGCCGGTGAGCGTCTGCAGCACGTCCCGCGCGGCCGGCCCCTGCAGCGCGAGCAGCGCGTATCGCGAGCTGGTGTTCACCGCCACGGCATCGCCGATGCCCGCGATGTGCTCGCTGATCCACTTGAAGTCCTTGATGATGTTGGAGCCGTTGACGACGAGCATGAAGTGCTCGTCCCCCAGCTTGTAGGTCAGGACGTCGTCAACGAACGTCCCTTCAGGCGTCGTCAGTGCCGAGTAATGCGCCTGGCTGACCGAGAGGCGGCCGGCGTCGTTGGACGTGATGTGCTGCACGGCCTTGAGCGCGTCGGCGCCCGCAATCTCGATCTGCCCCATGTGGCTCACGTCGAACAGCCCCGCCCGAGTCCGCACCGCCATGTGCTCGTCGACGATGCCGGTGTATTCCACCGGCATGTCCCACCCGCCGAACTCCACCATCCGGGCGTTCAGAGAGCGATGTCGAGCGTTGAGCGGCGTCTTTTTCAGAGAGGCGGACGCGGGGAGAGCCATCGTCAGTGAAAAGCGTCTTGGATTGTTCCCTAACCTCCGAAAGGTACTATGCGGCTCGCTGGCGGGTCAAGGAAGGCCGCGGCCAACACGGCCATGTGGGAGTTGCCGGGGAGGCCTGCGACCTCCCCGGCCGGATCGTTATGGACGACGCAGCAGCCAGACGTCGTAGATGAAGGCCTGCCCTTCGCTCCAGGTCGCCTTGGCGCGCTGACGGAACTCGTTGCCGAATCGGTCCTGCTTTCGCGAGAGCCGGTAGTCGGTCGCGATACTTTGCAGCCCAATGCCGGTCGCGGGTTGCAGTTCATCAGGCTCGGACAGCCCATTGTGATTGCGATCGGTCCACAGCAGCAGCCGCGAGAACGCGGCGTCCCTCCCGTCGATCACTTCGTTGCGCTCCGAACGACCGAATGCTGGACGTTTCGAGGAACTTGAGCGCCTCGAACCCGTTCGATGCGGTGATACGCGCGCCGGTCGGGTACATCGGCGTGTAGTTGCCGAACAACTCCGACCCATCGTCGATCCGCCCGTTGCCGTTGCGATCCATCGCGAGAAACGCATCGTCAGACTCCAGGCGTGTCCATGAGACGAGTTCCGCAGAGCCGTCGCCGTCGAGATCGAAAAACACTCCGTCCTCGAGCGAGGTGAGCCGGTATCCGTCACGATCGACGTCGATGATGATGGGAGAGCCTTGTCCGCCCCAGCCGTCGCCGGCTGCGTTGCAGAACGCCTCCGGGTCCGGGCAGGCCTCAGTCCCAACGCCCGCACCGCCCCAGTACGACTCCTGTTCGTTGGAGCCTCCGATCGAGGCGATACTCGAGGTCTCGCCGTTGAGATACGAGAAGATCCACAGGTAATTGCGATAATGCTTCCCGTTGGTCTGCCAATTCCCGGCATGCGGCACCGGAATCTGCCGCCGCACTGATGCTGTGAATGGACCGGTGTTGCTCAAGCCCGATCCGGACACGTTTACCACCCACGCTTCAACGCTCACCGTCAGCCATGGACAGTCGAACGAGTTCATCGGCCGTGCGGTTTCCACGATGTACTCGAGCCAGAGACTGTCGCCGAACTGGGAACTCGAGTTACGGTTCTTGATCTCGCCGCAGGAACCGCTCAATTGCGCGGCTTCTTCCTCGGTCGGTTCGTCGGCACCGACCGTCACGAATCCAAGGGCGAGAATCACCAGGGTCGTCAGAACGAATCGCTTCATCTTCCTTACCTCGCCGCCTATTGCGGCAGACGCAGAAACGCCATCTCGGACCTGGCGACGGTGAATGTCGTACCCGTCTTCATCAGGTCCGCAAACTCCCGCAAGGCCGCAGCCCCCTCGGGATTCAGCGCCGCCATCACCCGATCGCGCGCTTCGAGGTTGGCCACGCGACACTCCAGCCGGATGTCCTTGGTGCGCTGGATCTGCACCGCGGGGCGTGCTTTCGCCAGCAAGGGCTTCAGCGCGAGAATTCGGGCGTTACACTCCTCGGTGCGTTTGACGCTGGCTTCGGACTCGCGCAGGATCAGTTCTGCCTCTTCTTTCGAGACGACAAAGAGGACCTTCGACGGCAACAGCTTGCGGCCGCCGGCAATCGTGCTGAACACGTCTTCCCATGCGCTCCATTCCGGAATCAACTCAGGGTTCTTGGCGCCGTCGATGAACACCCACTCGACCTTCTGCACGCCGGCCGCCGCGGCTCGAGCGCATCCGCCCGCAACCGCAAGTGCCAGCACGATCGCGATGACAACGAGCCATCGGGGCGCACCTCTGTTATGTGTCATTGCTCCTCCTGCTCCCGCATGGCAGCGGAAGCAAAAGCCCGGCGCGCGACCTCCGGCCGATTGCGGCCGCTGCCTCACCGAACGTCGTGGCCGGAGGCACCCGGCACACTCACCAGGGACTAACCTCTAAGCGAGACGTCCCTGGGCTGTAGTGCACGCTCCGGCCTGAAGCGCAGATATCCCTGAAGCGTGTGATACGAAATCCCGAGCTCGCGGCAGGCCCGGCGCTTGTTGTTCGCGCACCGCTCGAGCACCAGCCGCGCGTAGCGGCTGCCCCAGGCGCGCATGGATTCGCCGGCGTGCAGTGCCGGGAGCAGCACTTCACCGTATCCGTCGAGCAGTGTCGGCGGCAGGTCTTCGAGTTCGACCGACGTTGACGCCGCCAAAGCCACCGCTCGCTCGATGACCCGTTCGAGCTCCCGCACATTACCTGGCCATGCGTAGGCGAGAAGCGCGTCAGCAACGCCGTTCGACAATGACAACGGACGAACCAGCCGATACCGCTCGAGAAAATATCGCGCGAGCTCCAGCACATCGTCCTTGCGCTGGCGAAGCGGCGGCACTTGAACATCGATGCCGTTCAGCCGGTAGAACAGGTCCAGGCGAAAACGTCCCTGCTCCACCAGGTCGCACAGCGGACGGTTGGTCGCGACGATGATGCGGGTGTCGATGCGTCGGGTGCTGCCGCCGCCAACACGCTCAACCGAGAGATCCTGGATGGCGCGCAGGAGTTTTGCCTGTGCCGCAGGAGAAAGGTCCGAGACCTCGTCGAGGAAGAGTGTTCCGTCGTGCGAGCTTTCGAATTTGCCGCGGCGTCCGCGAACCCCAGTCGCCGTCCTGTCTTCGATGCCGAACAGCTCCGCCTCCAGCAGTGTCTCGACGATCGCCGCGCAGTTGACTGCGACGAATGGCCCTTTGCGGCGGCGGCTGAGATCGTGGATCTGTCTCGCGACGAGCTCCTTGCCCGTGCCGGATTCGCCTTCGATCAAGACGGTAAAATCCGTCACCGCGACACGCTCGATCCGCTCGCGAACGTCACGAATGGCCGCACTCGATCCCACGAGCGGCGCAGCGCCATCCGGCCGGCGCAGTCGGGTCCAGCGGCCGTCGGCATGCTCGAGTTCGACGAGCAGCGCGGCTACCTGTGCGCCGATCGACAGCGTCCGACGCTTCCATTCGTCGACGGTCTGCGCCGGCTCGAACACCGCTTCGAGCCGCGTCGGGGCGCTCCACGGGGCCGCAGGTACGTCGAAGGTGAGCACGTCAGGGAGGGAGACCGTCCCCGGTGGGCACTCCCGAACCGCAATCGATCGGGCATTCACCAGAGCACGCAACTCCTCCTCGAACCGCTGGCGCACGAGCCGCGGCTCGCGCGCAACCGAGAAGCCGCTGGTGATCGCCGAGAGAAGCGTCTCGGCAGGCCATTGAGGCTCCGGCTGTGGAGAAATCTTCGTCGCGGTCATCCGTCCTCCGACATTTCGAGTGTGCAGGAGGCCTTACCAAGAGGAGTGCCACGAATGGAGTGACGAAAAGATTGGGAAATTCGGGTAGTGATCGGACCTTGAGGTCGACACTGGCTGTTCTCGGGTAGACCGTTCCCGCCGGCCTTTGGACCGATCGCGATGTCACGGGTCACAGATACCCATCACGGGTCTGTAGGACCCGTTGGCCTTACTCGTCTGGGTCGGAGGTGCCGATGTTGGGCCGATACCCAAATCGCGGGTACGGCCCGGGGCTGACATTCCGGAATCCACCGGCGAAGTCCGGCGGCCTTCGCAGCTCCAGGTACCGATTGAAGTGAGGTGTCGTCGGCAGCGGAAAGTCGTACCTGGAGTACTGCGCCTCGTAGACGGTGAGACCCGATCGCGTCTGGCGCGCGGCGATGTCAAGGTCTTCGCGCGGCTTGGGGATGCGCGGGGCGTTCACCCAGAACGTGCGCCCGAGTTGCGGCATCCGTCGATAGAAGATGTCGGTTGCCACCCGGTCGACGACCGGAAAGAACCCTAGCGCCAGCACCACGATCCCCACTCGGGCGGCGTGGCGATTCAACGTCACGATCAGCGCGGCACACCATGTCGCCGCCAGCACGATCCCCCAGCCGAAACCAATCGCTTCCGATCGCGGAAACCGGAGGCTCATCACCGCGAGCGTCGACGCAACACCCAGCCCCACCAGCGGCCACACCGCCAAAGGCGCCCGGTGGCACGCGGGAGACGATCCTGGCCACAACCGCCGCCGCGGCAATCCAGCAGGACGCCCACGCGAATCGTCCCGAAGGCGCATAGACAAACCACACCGCGAGTGCCGCTGCCGTAGCCGCCCAGAGTACAAGCCATCCATGCGGCGCGACCGCGGCGATGTCCCGGCGGCGCTTGAACAAGAGAAGCGGAGCCAGTCCAAACACGAGCGCGGCCGGCAGCGTGATGCCGCTCCGATTCGTTACGAGTGTCGCGCGCCCCCAGTCGAGCAGCCAGTTCCCTGGTGGGGGCGTCGTCGCGTAGACACTTCGCCACTGAGCATGAGTGGTGATCAGGGTCCGCTCGATGTCCGCCTGTGCGGCGGGCACCCGCCAGTCGACATCCGCCGCCATGACGGTCGACGGATAGAGCGGATATCCGCTCAACACGATCCCGCGGATCATCATCCCGGCGATGAGCACAGTGACGATGGCGCCCACTGGGAGCCACAGGCGCGCCCGCGATCTCACCGCCATCGACAGGAAGACCGCAGCGAGCATGACCCCAACGAAAGGACCCGAACCGACCCTGATCGCGAACGCCGTGGCAAGACACAACGCGACGGCGATCGCCAGCACGGTTCGCCTGATCTCGCTGGTCGTCCGGTCCGACAGCTCGACCCACAGGCACGCGGCGCCGGCGAGGAGCGCGCCGGACGCGACGTCAGCCTTCAGCGTCGAAACCATCGGCTGACTCAGCTCCGCCCCCGGCAGGTGTCGCGCAACGCATGGCGCAATGAACACCGCGGCAAAGGCGGCTCGTTCCGAAAGTCGGCCGGTCAGGAGGTCCGCGCAGGCGGTCCAGGCGAGCGCGAACAGCAGGTTGATGAACAGCCCGTTGACCAGAACGTTGACTGCCCCCTCCCACGGACCGACGCTGAACATCGCGGCGTAGAGATGATGCGCGTTGTTGAACCCGAACCGTCCGTGGACGTTCGCCAGGCCAGGCACGATCGCGTAGTCGTGAAACCAGCGGATCGCCTGGAACTCGTAGACGTAATCGTCCCAGCCACCGCCTCTCAACGCGTGATTCGCCGACCAGATCGCCGAAGGCCAGAATCGGCAGCGCATGCAGCTTCGACACCGGCGCGCGCGACAGCGCGATGACCCAGGCGCGTTGGCGAAAGAGCGCAACACTGCCGGCCACGGCGAAGGCGAGGAGCGCCAGTTCATCGACCGGCCGGACGAAGTGCCACAGGACCAGCCCCGCAAACAGCAAGGCCATCCCGCAGTAGATGGCGGGGATCACCGTACGCCACGTCTGCTCGGCCGGCGTCAGCGATCGCAGCAGCGCCGCACCAAGGCCGAACATCAGCGCCGCCGTCGCGAGCCAGGTGACGGCTACAGCGGCGGTGACGAGCAGCGACATCTCAACGCAGGGCGAACGGGATGCGGAGAAGGGCGGCCAGAGCCACGGCCGGTCGATAGACGCAGAACTCGAGCGGCGACAGCACCAGCAGTCGCGTCAGTTCGGACGTAGAGGGAGCGTCAGGAGCGGCCCCCCGCAGCAACAAGGCGGACGCGGTGACGATCGCGTTGCCGAACGTCAGCAGCGAGAGCACGAAGAGCACGGTCGGCCACGCCAGCCATCCGGCCGCCGCGAGAGCCACCGCCGTGACCAGTACGCTCACCTGCAGAAGAGGCACCAGCAACTCAGCGATGCCGAAGCAGATCACGGGAAGGCGTCCATGAAGGCTGCGATCGAACGGCGACAGTCTGACGAGCGACTCGAGCACCGCGCGCTGGCGGCGGCCCGAGCTGCGAGCCGCGTCGAGGACCCTCACCGGTTCGGTGCGGCCGACAATCTCCGTGCTGCGGATGACCTGTCCGGTCACGCGCTCGATCGTCGAGGTCTGCAACCGGCCGAGCATCTGCAGTTCGGGATCGGTGGCCGCGGGAGAGAACCCGCCCAATTCGAGAAGGGCGTCGCGTCGCCACACGACGGCAGTCTCGGGCGGCCCGAGACCGCACCGGAGGCGGCTCCACGTGAGGCGCGTCATCATCCACGAACGCACGGAAGCTATCCACTGAAAAGCGGCGACCATGCTGCCGTCGGCGCGCGGTTCGACGTGCCCGGCAACGGCGAGAACAGTGGCCGGATCGCGCAGCGCGGGTGACATCAGCCGCAGGAGTGCGTTCGAATCGAGAAAGATCGTGGGCGGCATCGACGCGACGTAGCGGTACCGCGCCAGACTCAAACCGCAGTTCAGCGCGTCGGCCTTCCCTGCTGCCGGCTTGTCCACCACCATGAGACGGGCGTCGCGGCGGCTGCCGTAGATCCTGCGGATCGGAGTGGTGGTCAGCGTCCGTCGGTAGAAGAACTCCTTGGGCTCGAGGTCCCACTCCGCCTTCAGGTGGTCGAAACCACTTTCGGTAAGGTCTTCGGCGACGGCGATCACCTCGAGCTCGGGATAATTCAGCGACAGCAGCGAGCCGACCGCCGGTGAAAGGCCCGCCGCCTCGCCACTGGCCGGCACGATCAGACTGACCGGGATGGTGAATCGTGAGGCCACCAGTGCGTCGAACGGGTCGGTCGCATCCTCACGACGCCCGCCGCGATGGAGCGCCGCGACAGCGACTGCGAGGACGATGCCGGCAAGGAATGCCAGCGACACCATCATTGCCGTCAACGCGAATGCCGGAGCCGAAACCATCATGCCGCTCCGACGTGTTCGAGCCCGACGGTCTCGAGCAGTCGCCGCACGCGCGGCCCGGTCTTCGGCCCGGCCCGCTCGACGAGTGATTCGGTCAGCCGCGTGCCGCCGGCGGCCGCGACGCGGCGCAGCAATTCAACCTTGGCGTGGCTGGGATCATCGGAGGCGGCCTCCATCACAATGAAGCTGTCGAGGACGCCGATGTTCTGAAAGACCTCCGCCGCGCCATTGCGAACGAAACGGTCGGAGTCGTCGAGACACCGTACGAGGACCGGCCAGATATCCGCCCCCATCCGTTCGAGCGACTGCTTGGCCGCATGACGGACCCACCAGTCGGGGTCGCCGAGGAGAGCGGCAACCGCCGCAGCCGCATCCGCGCGATCCAGTTCTCCCAGCGCACGCGCGGCATATGCGCGGACGAATGCCACGGGGTCCGTAAGGAGACGCAATGCCGCCCGTGCCGCGAGACCGTTGCCGACTCTTCCCAAAGATTCGATCGCGGCTTTGCGGACTCCCGGATCCGCATCCTCGACCAGAGGCGCAAGATCGAGTTCCACCGACGGCGCGTCCGGATAATCACCGAGCAGCTTCGCCCCCCAGAGGCGCATGACCGGATCGGCGTCCGCGAGAAGTTCACGGTACTTGTCCATCGGACGGACCGGTGATCCCTTCGAGGTGTGTGGCGATGCGCGCAGGGGAATGACGCCGCGCTCTCAGCGCATCGATCATGATGTCCACGGCACACAGGTCTGGCGAAGTTCCGAGGAGGCCCAGTGCGACGTTCGCCAGGTCTGCATCGTCCTCTTTCACGGCGGCTTCGAGCAGAACCATGGCCTTTGGATGCCCACTGCGAAACGCAATCCGCAGCGCAGCCGTCCGCCGCCACACGTCTCTGGCCCTCCGATGAGCGGACGCCTCGGTCAGCAGAGTTTCAATCGGCCACTTCGCAACCAGGTAGGTACTCAGCGCCTCGAAGGCTTCCGCCGGGGTCTCGGGGTCCGCTGCCGTATGCAGCACCATGTCGCGCGAGAGCGTGTCGAGCAACGCCTTGACTTCGTTCACACGCTCGGTTGGTCCGGCGGCGCGCACGGAGTCGCTGCGAAGAGTGGTGAGGATGGTTTGGACCTTGAGCCTGGCGTCGGCCCTCCGGCGGCTGACGCGCAGTACGTGGATCGACAGCGCAGCCCACACCAGGGCTGCGACTGTCGAACCGAGAAGGAGGAGTTGGTCGAAGGTCATGCCCGTGGGGTGCGGCGGGAATCACACCCAGTCAAATTATCGGCCCGAGCCTGACGAACCTTCAGATTCTCGCCGCGCACCGCGCACCGCGCCCCGCAGGATCGTCAGAGTCCTAGCGGCCGCCGTTGGCCACACGATAGTTGTGCGCCACGATCGCGACGTAAGCAGAATTCAGGACCGCCATCAGCACGAGGGCGCGCTTCGGATGCTTCCTGGAAATGCGCTCCGCGAGATACGCCGTCGCCGCGAAGGTGCCAGCCTTGACCGCGTACAGTGCCGTGGGATTCGACGCAATCGCTCCCATTGCAGGATTGGCCTCTCGACCACCCGCCGCCAGCGCCTTCGTCGTCGAGTGCGCATCGAGCATCTGGAGCGCGCCGAACGAAACGATAAGGCTTCGTCGCAGCAGCGGGCCACTCAGTCCGCCAAGCTCAGGGTTCCGCGGCGCGGTGAGCACGCTCTGCGGCGCCTGCTGATCGAAGGTAATTGTTGCCAGCGGCACGGATGGAACGAAGGCGTCCGCGGCGGCCAGAGTCGAGACCAGTGTCGGCTGCGGTCCCTGGTCGGTACGATCGTTCGCCACTGCCGGCGCAGCGCCCCAGACCAGAAGAAACGCGCTGAGCGCGCTTGCGCGGACGTGACGACGCGACGTGACGGTCATGGACGAACCTTTCCGGGCAGCAATCAGCCCGAAGCAGGTCGTCCACGCGGCACGTCGCGGGAAGCACGAACGCCATCTTCGAACGACCGGAGCCCGTCAGTGCACGCGAGGTGCCCCGGCGCCAGGTCAAGAAATGCGTGGTTTTACTGGGATTTCAGCAATGATCCGCCGCGGGAACTTACAAGGCTGCGAGGCGGTTTTCAGATTCGTCATCAGGCATGGTGGCCTGATGCCGGCCGCTCAGCGGACGGTTGCAGGCTTTGTCGGTTCCTGCTGCAGCCGCGATGGTGGGGATCCGGCGCCCTTCGCCGGCGAGCGCCGCGACGGCTTCAGGCCGAGGAGGCGCTTGAACCGATCGACCAGGCCCATTTCATCCTCTGAGCGGTCGAGCGCCTCGAGGATGTCGAGGCACTCGGCGATCGACGTGACCGCGCCGATCCCGAGCTGCCGCGCACTGCCGGGCACCTTGTCTTCACCGCCGCGCCACACGAGGATGGCTCGTGCGGCGGAGTCGATCGCGACGTCGAGGCAGTTCTCGGGCCGGTCGTCGACGAGCACATCGAGTTGCAGCGACGCCGCGATCTTGCCGCGCGACCCATGAACAACGAAGACCGAGGGCAGCGGAAAGCCCCGTTCCACGAGCCAGCGCTGACTTTGAAGCTGCGCGGTGTCGCCGCTGGTCTCGGGACGGCTGGTGAGAAAGATGACCTCCCACTTTCGCTCCCGCACGATCCGGGCGAGGCGCTGCAGCGATCCTGGCTCGATCTCGTCGAGCCCTTCCCAGAAATTCACGCGAGCGCACGCCGCCGCCCACAGCTCCTTCTGCTGCCGCACCGACAGTGACGACATCGTGAAGACGGGATCATCAACCGGCTCGGTGCGCTGCTCGGGATCAGTCTGCCCCGCCTCTGGCGACACGGACCGTGGCAATGTATCCGGATCGATACCGGGGAACAGACGTCTGGCTTCGCGGGCAAGAGCGCCCTGCAGATCCGCTACCGTGCCATCCAGATCGAAACCTAATCGCATGAAATCGAAGTAGAGGACCTCAGTGTACCTCCGGGCCGTCCGCACGATGGGTATCGGCTGGTCAGCCTCATCTAGGAGAGCGCAAGCTCGGTACAGCCGCGGAGAGCCTCTTTTGACCAATGCCTGTATCACATTAGCGACACTTGTACCCGGAGTGCCACGCTGGACGACTTCGCGCGATTGACTGAAATGCCCTCGGGTTCTAACCTCGAATCGGCCCCGCTCCCCCGCCACCGGGGGACGGCTGTCGACACCGACCGATACAACGCTTCAAATGAGTGACGACGTTCTTGGGAGGCGTGTGCGTCCCAGCCCTGAGGTTGTCTCGAGCCGGATGGGGGATACGGGCGTCCTCGTGCATCTTCAGACGAACCGCATTTTCGAGCTGAATGCCACCGGGGTCCGCATCTGGGAGCTCCTCGTCGAAGGCCGGGGCCTGGACGATGTGGAAAGGGTTCTTCAGCAGGAGTTCGAAGGTGATCCCGGCCAGCTGCGGGCGGACCTTCTGAGCCTGATCGACGCGCTGGAGCGCGAGAGACTGATAAATGATGACCGCGGTCAGTGAAGCAGAACAGTCGGCCACAGGGACGGCCATCCACCACAACGACTGGGTGGCTGCGCTGGGTCCTGCGGTCGATCGTCTGTCCGCGGCGGCGGACGCGCAGCGCTGGCGCACACATTCCACAGCGTTTTCGGTAACTGGCGCCGCCGGCAGCGATCTTCGCTGCGCCGAGGACGAGGAGCTCGTCCTCTTCTTCACCGGCGTGCTCACCAACGTTTCGGAGCTGCAAGCGGGGGCGACCCAGTCCGACGCCGCGCGAGTGGCATTGCGCCTCGTGAAGAAGGACGGACGAGAGGCCTTCTCCACTTTGCGTGGGCCATTTGGCGTGATCGCCTGGAACCGGCACACGGGAGAGCTGACGGCGGCGCGGGATCACCTTGGAATGCAGTCGCTGTTCTACGCCTCGGCGGGAACTCACGGGTGGTTGGTGTCCCCCTGCCCTGACGTTCTCGTCTCCCAGCCTGGCGTCTCGCGCGCACCCGACGCCGTCGCCTTGAGCGAATGGATCCTCGGCTGGTATCCGGTCAACGACGACAGCGCGTATCGCGATGTGAAGAAGGTTCCTCCCGCGACGGCGATGACGTTCAAAGGATCGGAGCGCACCCAGGTTCGGTACTGGAATCCGTATGACGAGCCGGTGGAATGGCTCCGTGAAAGCGACGTCGAGCAGTTCCAGCCTCTTCTTGCTCGTGCGGTCAAACGGGTCACCCAGGGACGCGAGGTGGCGATTTTCCTGAGTGGAGGAGTCGATTCGATCTCGGTCGCCGTCGCCGCAGCGGACCTGGCGCGGCGGACCGCGACGATGCCGCCGTTGGCGCTCTCGCTGGCCTTCCCGGACAAGGCATCCAACGAGGAGGTCATTCAAAAAGGGGTCGCACAGCAGCTCGGCCTCGAACAAGTGATCGTTCCGTTCGCTGAGGCCGTGGGCGCAAAGGGTGTGTTGTCAGGCGCGCTCGCGACCGCAGGTGACTGGCCGCAGCCGATGTGGAACATCTGGATGCCGGCCTATTCGACGCTGGCGCGGCACTCTACCGAGCGTGGCCGTCGCATCGTCTTGACCGGCCGCGGCGGCGACGAATGGCTGACGGTGTCGCCGTGGCTGCTGGCGGATCAACTCAGGTCCGGCGATTTCGCAGGAGCGTGGCGCGTACTTCGAATGCACCGGCAAGCCAATTCGGCGACGTCTCCGAACGTCGCGAGGCTGGCCTGGATGACCGCCGGCCGACCTCTGGCAAGTGCGGCGCTCGACGCGGTGGCGCCACATGCGTGGCATCAACGGCGGCGAAAGCGGCTCTGGTCAGAGTTGCCGGACTGGGTTGCGCCGGATCCCGCCATTCGGCGGGTCATGGACGAACGGCTCGATGGGTGGATCAAGCCGGCTCGACCCGACGAAGGCTTCTATGGCCGCGCGAGCCGCCAGGCGGTGGAACACCCCGGTGTGATCCACGACATGGAAGAGGCACAGGAGTTCGGCCGCCGCCATGGGCTCCGGCATATGCATCCGTATTGGGACGTCGACCTGATCGAGATGCTCCGGAGAGTGCCGCCGCACTTGCTGATGAGTGACGGCAAGTCCAAGTCGCTCGTGCGTCCCGCATTGGCGCGTCGGCTTCCAGGGCTGGGCCTCGAGTCGCGAGCGAAGGTCAGTGCCGGCGACGTATTCATGGGCATCGTCGGGCGCGAAGGACCAGGCGAATGGCAGCGTCTGGGAGGGCTTCAGCAGCTTGCACGCGCGGGGGTGGTCAATGCGAAAGATGTGCAGTCGGCCGCCTGGGAGGCGGGGTGGAGAAAGAAGCTTGGCGGCAGTGGACGTGTGTGGACGCTGATGACGTTCGAAAATTGGCTCCAGCACCACGTTTAATTCAGGAGGAAGGTTGAATTCGATGAAGGAACAACAGGTCTTGCAACAGCGCCGGCGGCGCTGGAGTTCGCCAGTGCTCGCCTACCGCGGAACGGTTGGCGAAGTGCTCAAAGGCGGTGGCGGAAAGGTCACCACGTCTGCCTACGATCCAGGTGAGCAGAAGTGTCCCCCGGCAGCGAACAAGTGCGGCTGACGCGCGCGCGCTGTTGAAGGGTCTTTCGCAGTTCTGGCATCGGTGATTGTTCCGTTGCCGCGCCTCGCGCAGGGTGGCGCCAGTCTCGACGCTCCAGCCGGGCCTGTTCTGCAGTCAGTGGCAGGACGGCGGGAGCCGAGTCATTGCCACCGGCGGTGTCTGCACCGCTGGATGGTGGATGCAGTGGGACGGCCTGGCCACGTTCGTGTTCGAAGACGACGGCGACGTCTGCGTTAAACCGGTGCGTCCAGGCCTCGAGTCGGCGGTGCACGAGGTCTACGTCCGCGCCGTCCTGCCTATCGTCATGCTCACCCGTGGCTTCGAAGCGCTGCACGCCAGCGCGGTGAGAGTTCCTGCCGGTGTCATCGCCTTCTGCGGTGTCTCAGGTACAGGAAAGTCGACGACTGCGCTGGCACTCGCGCAGAGTGGCCTCGAACAGTATGCCGACGACACAATGGTGTACCGATTCGTCGGTGACCATCCGTTGGTGGTGCAACTCCCTTTCCCGGTCCGTGCGCAAGTGTCCGCCGAGGCAGGGACCGGTACGGCGCCTCCGATCCCTCCTGGCGCAGTGACGCGGCGCAGCGCCCCTCTTCACAGGATCTACCAGCTCGTGAGGGATTCGGCGGCAGATCCTGTCGCACCGCGCTTCAATCCCGTGCAAGTCGAGCAGCGATTTCCGGTCCTCCTCACACACGCGCATCCGTTTGACATGGCCACCGACGACCGGCGCCGGGCGTTCCTCACAAATCTCATGACGCTGGCGCGCATGGTCGACGTCTGGGAATGCCGATTCGCCCCTGACCTCAGAGCGCTGCCCTCCCTGGCGGCGGCGATTCGAAATCATGCGGAGGGCGCGTGAGGCTCGGTCGGCTCACCGACCATTGCCATTCGGCTGTGGGGGTGGGCGGCGGTGCTTCGCATCCTCAAGTGGCTGGTGCCGCTCGAGACGCTGGTCGATCTAATGCACCGGCCGGCGGGAACGCGGAGAGGTCGGCAGTCCTTCGAGCTGAGACTCGAACAATACCTGGGGCGCCGCGGACGCTTTCCGTTCCGGCCACCGTCCAACTGCCTGGAACGGAGCCTCGGCGTCTTACCGGATGCTGTGCCGCCTGAATGCGGCGCCGCAACTCGTCATCGGCTTCAGGCACGTCAGCCGACCGGCGGATCGAGGGGCACGTGTGGGTAGTTGTCGACGGCAGGGCGTTGGCGGAGCCATCGGATGCGGTTTCGAACTACACGAGCGTCGTCACGTTCGACGCGACGCGCGCCGGCGGGGTGCGTCAGGGACGGACGCCCTGCTCACAGAGATCCGGTTCGCCTGATTCGATCCGTCTGCGCGTCCAGCAGCTCGGCGAACCGGCCACCGAGCGCCAGCAGCTGCGCCCAGGTGCCCGATTCCACGATCCGCCCATCGTCCAGCACGTGAATAGTGTCCGCATCGCGAATCGCTGAGAGCCGATGCGTGATCATCACAGTCGTGACCTGGCGATCGAGCGCACGCACGGCCCGCAGGATCTGCGTTCGTTGACGGAATCAAGCGCACTGGTGGCCTCGTCGAGCACCAGAACGTCTTGATCCGCCAGCAGCGCGCGCGCGAGCGCCAGTCGCTGACGTTCTCCCCCTGACAGCCGATCGCCTCGATCGCCCACCGTCGTCGCCAGCCCCTCGGGCCGACGATCGAACGAAGTCAGCGGCCGCCGCACGCGAGAGCGCCTGCCACATCTGAGCTTCTGTCGCATCCGGCACTGCCCACAGAAAGATTGGCGCGGATAGTGTCATCGAGCAGAAAACCGTCCTGCGGCACGTAGCCAACAGAACGCCGCCAGCCGGCCAAGGTCAGCCTGCCGCGACCGTTGGCCGTCCGACCAGCACCTGGCCCTGAGTCGGACGAGCAAGCCGATCAGAATATCCGCCAGCGTCGACTTCCCCGCTCCCGACGCGCCGACGATGGCGGTGGTGCGTCCTGCGGGGATGCGGAGCGAGACGTGATCGAGAGCCGGGTGGAGGCGCCGGTCGTACGCGAAAGACACATCGATCAGCTGGATGTCACCTCCGACGCGGCAGACTCGTGGCTCCGCCGGACCACGGGCTCCGGCATGCGCCTCGGCCTGTCGATGAGGCGCTGAACCGCGTCGAAACGACGGCAGACCACCGACGATCATCTGCGCCGAGTTCTGCACCGCGACAGGACCCGCGGCATGACCCGCGCGAACACGAAGATCAACAACAAGCAGACCGGCGCCCTCAGGTTCAGCCACTCAACCGCCACAAGGAGCAGACCGCTCAGCACAATCGCGCTGGCGAGATCGAGGCGCAGCCTCGACCGTGCAAACGATCGCAACAGATCCAGGTAGGCGTCGGCCCGCCGTCGCGTCCGCTCGGTCGAACCTCGCGGCTGTCGCGGTCCTGCGCGCCAACGATCTTTGCGACCTTCAGCCCGGCGATCGATTCAGAGGCGACGTGGAACAGCTCCGATCGGCATCGACGTGACGTTGCCCGAGCTCACCCGACTGGGTGGTCCGGCGACGAGCCAGCCACAGCAGGCGCGCCGCCGATTGCCGCGACCAGTAACGTGAGCGGTGCGGACAGTCGAAACGCCACGGCGACGTAAACTGCGCTGACGACGAGCACCCGTGAACGAACGACAGAACCTGATACGCAGAAGCGCTGGCGCGATCGATTTCGCGTGTGAGTGCGTGGACCAGATCGGTCGAGCGTCGACTGACGACGAACGACCAGTCGGACCGGCCGATCGCTCGTTGCAGCCGCTCCCGTAACGCAATCCCGAAGCGCAGCTCGAGGATCGGCTGGAGCGTGAGATTCACCCGCTCGAGCACCGCCCGCGCACACGACACGACGCCAAACACGAACAGGACGCTGCCGAGCGAGACCGGTAGACCGATCGTGTCGATCGCGCGCGAAACCGCAATTGCCAGACCGCTCGCACCCGTATCGGTCGGCGCCAGACCGATCGACTGCAGCAGCGGCAACAGCAGCAGCAATCCGGCCCCTTCGCTCAATGCCAGAAGGATCGCGAGCGCGGCGGCACCGAGCAGCTTCCAGCGAAGGTCGCGCGACGATCGCCTGCAGAAAAATCCACGCCGTGGCGGCGGTCGAGCGAGGCGCCGGACGTGTCTGGGCCATCAGGTCACGCCGCTGACATCAGTGCGTGGGTGGGCCGCCGGCGCGACGCATCCGCGCCGACAACAATCCACAGCCAGAAGAGGATGAGCGCGATCGAGCCGGCCGGCACGATGCCACCGCCGCGGACGTAGAGTCGGAAGCAAGCTGTTCAACCTGGTGACGGCCGGGTCCGGGAGCGACAAGAACGTCAACAACACCGTGCAAACGAGCAGCGAAGCGGAAGAACCCTGGGTCCAGACGCGGACCAGCAGGACGACCGTCGGCACGATAAGGAACGTCAAGTGCTGCGACCAAAGCACTGGTGCCGCCAGCACTCCGAGTATCAGGAAAGAACCGAACGCCGCGTCCGGCGTGCGGCTCCGCCACCAGCTGATGGAACCCGCCAGGACCAACATCAGCGCGATCACCATCGGCGGGATCGCCGCCGTGACCGCGCGGCCGAGGACTGAGTAGTTGGTGTCGGCGATGGACCACATCCGGGCGGCGTACGCGAGCGTCATCACGAATCCGGCAACCGTATGCAGCCCGGCCACCGCGAGAGTGCCCGTCACCAGCGCCGCCAACGAGAGCGCGCCGACGAGCGCGGCACGCGGTGCTGAACGCGCCAACGCCGGCAGGATACCTGCGGCCGGCACCGCGAGGCATGTCGCGATCGAGGCGGCGAACCCTGATGCGGCAGCGCGACCGATACGAAGGAAATACCAGGCGGCAAGAACGCCGGCAGCCGCAGGTAGTGCGATGTCAGTCTGGCGGACGCCAGCAAGCACGGGTTGCCACCCGCAGAGAACCGCCAGCAGCAGCCATCCCTCGCGCGATCCCCATCGAAGCTCCATCACCTTCAGGAGAATGGCGCCAAGGGTGGCGACCGCGGCCAGGGCGAGCACGAGCAGCGCCACGGTCAGCGCGCGCGCGCCGGCGGCGCCCACGATCGGTGCAGCGGCGACGAGCAGCGTGGGGGTGTCGGCCTGAATCGTAAAAAGTGGCACCTGCGTAGCCATCGTCTTCACCGGGCAGGGGGCGCTGCCGGCCGTCGTCTCCCACGGCACACTGGGTCTCTCGCGCGGCCGGATCCAGTCACGGAATGCGCTGCGCGTTTCAACGGCGTCGGCTGGAGTCTGGAGCAGCAGCCGACGGACTGCGGCCGCCTGTCCGCCGTTCATGTCTCGTTCCGCTCTCGCTCCGATTGCCGCCCGCGAAGCCAATCCTGCAGCTGACATCAGGACGAGCGCCGTGAGGACGGGCCAGAAACACGCCAATCTCACTGTGCGGTCCAGAGCGACCTTCGCCGACTGGCCGCGCACTACACCGGCGGCAGCCATTACTGCGGTTGCGGCTAGCAGCCAAAGCACAGGATTGAGAAACGTGGTCTTCATTGATTACGACGGACTACGACGGGTTGATGACCCGCAGGCAATAGAGCGCCGCACCGTCAACAGCGCGGTCTGTCGCTCAGGCTCCTCAGTGGCGTACCCACCGGTAGGCGCCGGTTACGACTCTGTGCAGGTACAGCGCGGGCAACAGCCATCGAGCCGTGGTGCCGTACCGTTTACGCATGAACGCCGGCGCGGGCACCAGGTGCTCACGAACGAGCTGCACGCGGGCGCGCCATGTGTTGAGCGCAGTCAGATCGCTCACCAGCACATCGCGTTTGCGCACTGGTCCGGCGAGGTACATCTGTGAAGGTTCGTGCGGGGCGGCTGCGATAAGGGCCGCCTCGACCTCGGCCGGAAGGGATGCGCCAAGTCGCATCTTCGCCTGTTGGAGACCGTCGAGACAGAGACCGGCGACGCCGCATTCGATTGCCAGTCTCCGGAGGTCGGCCCAACCCTCGGCGGGTAGAGCCATCGAGAGGAGCTTCAGGTCGTACAGCCAGATCAGGCGGTCATGCCCCTGGTGGTGGGCCAGCCGGTGGATACAGGCGAGCAGCATGCTGCCAACTACCGAGGGCACGCGCGCGCCGTTGCCAAGCGCGGGAGCGGCCTGAGCGTCACGCCAGAGGAGCTCGAACGGAAGCGCATCGGCCACCACGTGGGGGTTCGCGATCTTCCAGTGAAGGTCGATCACGTGATAGGCACCGTGACTGTCCGTCCGCTCGAAGGCCACCTGGTGGCTGACGAAATCTCCGGTGCTGATCGCGTCGCAGCGTGTGTAGCCACAGCCCTCGAGGACGCGCGTCGCCGCCATCACACGCTCATACGGAATGAGCAGATCTGTATCGGTGCGCGGTCGTAGCCCGGGCTTTGGGTAAACCGTGTAAGCGAGCGCCGATCCCTTGATGACCAGCGCGGTCACGCCGGAGGCCGCGAGCGCATCGAGAACGGTGCGCATTTCCCGCTGGACGAAGAGGTCTCGCGTCGCCGCGCCCCGCACGCGGGCTTCGAGGACGCTGTCCGCGTCGTGAGTGCCGGCGACGTCGCCGGGACGCAGCTCCCACAACAGCGGACCGATACCGTGGTCTTCGACCACCGCCAGCAGCTCGCTCGGGGTCCAGTTCCCGCCACGCAGTCTGGCAAAATCGCCCGATAGCGCGTGAGCGAACGCCGCGGAGAGATCAGTCGGTCGGTGCGGTCAAGCTGCCTTCGTGCGGATCCGCCGGAACTCCGCCCGGGAGAGTGAATGGCAATGGCTACCAGGACAACGAAGAGGGCGGCGTTGCCCGGCATCTGCAGGCTGAACTCGACGAAAGACTGAACCGCGATCGCCACGAGCCCGATCACCGCCCCGATTCGCAGCCAATAGCCCATTGGGTCGGCCCGGGAAGCCGCTATGCGCCGCCTGATCCTCGTAATCAGAACAACAACGGTGGCGAGCGCCGGGATCGCCAGCAGCAATCCACCCTCGACGAGGATCTGAACATAGTCGTTGTGCGCTTCCTGATAATGCAGCACGTCGTCAGCGGTCTGGTATCTGAGCATCGCAGTACCGAAAGTGTTCAAACCGGTGCCAGCGACTGGAAAGTCGCGTATGACCCGAGCGCTGTCGGTCCAGATGTTCTTCCGAAGGTCGACGGCCGACATCTCATGACCTACGCGCGCGGCAACGTCCGCCCCCGCCCAGGCAAAAATACCGAGGAAGATGGCGACCAGCCCGCCGAGTGTGAGCCAGCGGCCGACGCTGGATTCAAAGCGGCGCGCGACGGCAAAGCCTGAGGCGACAAGCAGAACGATTAAACAACCGAGACCGGAGCGCGATTTCGTCAGCAGCAGCGACGCCGCCATCAACATCGTAGCGACCGCGAGCAGTTGCAGCCGTCCGCCCTCCGGGGACGAGAGCCAGACCAGCATGCCCCGAATACCGCGCTGCAGCGAGCGGCCGGCGTTCTCGGCTGCGCCAAGCGTCAGAGCGATGCCGAGCGGGATGACCATCAGCATCCATCCGGCAAAGTGATTCTTGTTGACGAACGGGCCAAAAGGCGTCGTCAAACGGCTTTCAGGGGACCAGAATCCGTAGATCTTCATGCCGGCGAAGACGTGATCGCCGAGCAGTGCCTTCTGGATGATTCCGATCAGCGCGAGGAGCACGCCGAAGGCCACCAGCGATACCGCAAGCTGGCGTGCGCGGGCCGCAGTTACCGACCGCACGAGCCCGACAAGGAAGATCCCCAGCGAGCCGACAAACCCCAAACCGAGCAATGTGTTCTCGGGGTTGATTGATAGCGCGTGAGACCCGTCGCCGAGCGCATAAGCAAGATCGTGCGCCCGCAGGAAGGCATCGGTTGACGGGCTGACCAGCCGAAGCACCGCGGCAGGCAAAGGCACCAGCTGCACCGCGACGGCCGCTGCGAGCGCGACGAGGCACACCACCAGTGGCCGGTCGATCGGACGATGACGGCCGATGTACAGGCCGGCGGCGCCCGCCAGAGCGCACGCAATCAAGAGCGGCGCAAACGCCCAGGTATAGACCGAGCCGAACGCCAGGGCACCCCAGGCGACAATGAGCACAACTGCGGCAACGAGCATTCGTTCTGCTAAAGCGCTGCTGCCCGCCAGGCGGTCAGGCGACGGAACAGGATCCGTCTGGCCGGGGGATGTTTGAAGAGAGACACGATCAGATTGCGGTGCTGGTTGAAGCGTGCGGTGCGTCGGACGATCGGCATGATCCCGTCGGTCCGTGCCAACTCGAACAGTTCGTCGATCTCCGCATCGGTCAGCCGATTGGCAAGGAGTCTCAGGGAGAGCTGCGCTTCGAGCTCCGTACCCAGTTGCCTCTGCCACAGTCGCTGGTACTCGGCGAGGGCGTCGGCCTCGAGCCGGTCACTCCTCAGACCCTCGGAGAGCACCTGCGCCGCCAGCTTCGCGCTGACGAGGCTGTAGTAGATGCCGCCACCGGTCGTCGCCTTCACGAGGCCGGCCGCGTCGCCGACCGCGAGGATGCGGCTCGCATAGGTCCGCGCGATTGGCGCCAGCGGCAGCATCTTCAGTCGCGGCAGGGCCGGCGCGGCAGTCTCGAGGAGGCCGGCGATGCCCCACCGTCCTCTGATCTGCTCCACGAACTGGCGGAAGTACCGACGCGCGTGGGCGTCACACATCAGACCGATCCGCGCGTACGACGTCCCGCCGCGACGCACCGGGACCATCCAGGCGAATCCCTTCGGGGCGACCGCATCGCCGAAATGCACCTCGACCGAGTCGAGCGGTGCCGCCGGCCATTCGACCTGCGCCGATTGGAGGAAGACCGACGGCATCCCCAGGCCGAGCCGGCGTTGCAGGACGTAGTTGGCGCCGCAGGCCAGAACGCAGGCGCGCGCACGAAACGTGTGCGGCAGACAGGAGACCGTCACGCCCTTCTCGTCCACGACGACGTCCGAGACGCGCGAGCCGCTCACGATCGAAACGCCCTTCGCCACCGCGTCGAGGTGAAGTTGCTCGTCGAACTGGCGTCGATCGATGACCAGTGCTTCGACGTCCGGCGTGGTATAGCTGACGGTTGCGCCCGACGGCGAGAAAAACCGGACGTGCGACAAGCGTGTTGAGCACCGCGTCGCGCGGGATGCCGAGCTCGGCGAAGGCGTCCGCGGCGAAGACCCCGGTGCAGTGCACTGGTTCCCCGGGCGACTGGTGCTCTTCGAGCAGGACGACGTCCCGACCCGCGCTGCGACAGCTGTGAGGCAGCGTACAGACCGGCCGGGCCACCGCCGACCACGATGACATCGTGGATCCTGGTCGCTCTGTTTGCGCCCTTCATCTCACGCGCCGTTCTACAACTTGCTGCCGCTGTGTTCCCATTTTCCTCGAGCCGTGATCCAGAACGAGAGCAGGATCAGACGCACGTCGAACCAGAACCCCTGCCTGCGGATATACACGCGGTCGTAGCGGAACTTGTTCCGTCGCGTGATGTCGCGTGGCGCGAAGATCTGCGCCACACCGGTCAGCCCTGGCTTCACGCGGTGGCGCTCGCGACTGCCGGGGATCTGGTCGATCGAGAGCAACTCCCCGGTTCCATTGGCTTCGACCTCCTGCGGACGCAGCGCACGCGGACCGACGAAGCTCATGTCGCCGACGAAGATGTTCCACAGTTGCGGAAGCTCGTCGAGTGCGGTCGCTCGCATGATCCGGCCTACCCGGGTGACGCGCGGATCGTTCGTCACTGCCTGCAGTGCGAGACCGCTCGCCTCAGCGTCCGGCTCTCATCGAGCGGAACTTCAGCGCGTCGAAGGTCCGCCCCCCCTGCCCCACCCGTTCCTGCCGGTAAAACACCGGGCCGTCATCCTCGAGCCGGATGGCGGCCGCGACCAGCAACCAGATAGGGGACGACAAGAGCAGGCCGACGCCGGAGAGGGCGACATCGAGTGCGCGTTTCGAGAGTGGGGTGGCGTTCACAGGTCAGTCGATGTTTGCTGCGGTTGACGCATAGCTGGCGGGAGCCGGCGCCACTTCGGTGGCGCGCTCCAGCATGACCGTCCGATAAAGTGCTGCCGTCCGGCGGTTCATCGCGTCCAGCGTGAACTCAGTCTGCACACGGTGAACTCCGGCGGCGCCCATTCGTTCGCGGAGATCAGGGGCGGCGAGGAGTGAATTCAACGCGTGCGCGAGTGCAGCCGGATCCGCTGGCTGCACGACCAACCCGGTCTCATCGTGCCGGTTGACCCAGGGCACTCCGGTGCGAAGAGCCGTGCTGATCACCGGCTTCCCGCACGCCATCGCTTCGAGCTGTGCGACGCCGAACGTCTCGGCGTTGCTCACCGACGGCAAGGTGAACACATCACACGCATGCAGGTGTGCGACGACGTCCTCGTCAGAAAGCGAGCCCAGAAACCTGACCTTGTCCGCGACACCGCGGCGATCTGCTTCCTGCCTCAACGCACCAGACAGCGGACCATCGCCCACGACGAGCGCGGTGGCGTCTACTGACGCCATTGCCTGAATGAGCACGTCCACGCCCTTGTAGGGCACCAGCCGACCGACGAACAACGCGCGGTGGCCGGGAATTTCGCGCTGAATGGCTGCGACTTTGTCGGCAACCGCGCCGGTTCGGCGCAGCCGATTTGTATCGATGCCGAAGGGAATGACGACGCACTTTGCACGGAAGTCGTGCAGCTCGGCGGAGTGCTCCGCCAAGGGAGGTGACGACACAACGATGCGGTCGGCCCGGTGCAGCACCCGGCGTAGAAACGGGCGATACAGCAACCGGTACTTCCACTGCGGCCGAAAGACCTCGCTATGGAACCAGACGACCAGCGGCCCCTTCGCAGCTGTGAGCCAGTCGGACACGAGGGCGACCGGATTCGGCTCGTGAATAACGGTGAGGTCCCGGGACGCGCGCGACAGTTCCAGTGGAAACATCGGCGTCACGGCGACGGTCCCTATCCGGGCAAAAGACCCGACGCGCGTGACCTGAATTCCGTTGAGTTCGTCGCGGGTGGTCGAGACTCCGGTGTTCGCGACAAGAACCGAGCTCTCGATACCCGGATCGACTCCCTCGCAGAGCATCTGAACGACGCGCTCCATTCCGCCGGGGCACGGGGGATAGAACTTGCCGGCGTGCAGGACCGCGAGTCGTGGCGTCATGACCGCCCCGCGACCTGGCCTGCAGCCAGCCTCGAATAGACGTGCTCCATCTCCCCGGCATACCGGTCCCAGGAGAAAAGACGAGCATGCTCCAGGCCTGCCCGGCGCCGTTCCTCCCATGCCGCCGCGTCCGATTCGCGCTCCTCGAGGAGCGCCACCACGCGGGCCGCCCACATCTGCGCGTCCCCGGCGGGGCAATACTCCGCAGCTCTGCCGCCGGTTTCGCGGAGCACTGGCAGATCCGAGGCGAGAATCGGTGTTCCACATGCCAACGCTTCCGCGACCGGCAGCCCGAAGCCTTCGCGGTCCGATGGCAGCAGCACCAGTGCCGCACGCCGATAGAGTGCCGCGAGCACCGGTCGAGTCACGAAGGGCAGCACCTGGATTCGGTCGGCAAGACCCAGGTCGCGAACGCGGGCAGCCTGTGCGGGTGTAAAGGCGCCACCGACGCGCCACAGCCTCACCCCGGGACGCATCGAGGCCACCTGCGACAGAACGTCCAGAAGCAGATCGATGCGCTTGCGCTCGATGGTGCTGCCGACATGCAGGAGATCCGACTCCCCCGCTGGTCCCGTCAACGTCGCAGCCGCCATATCCGCCTGGTCGTCCGGCGCCGCGGTGCATGACGGATGAATGCCCAAGGGCACCACCGTCGTGCGGTCAGCCGGGATCAACTGGTGATCGACGAGATCCGCGCGGGTCGCGTGACTGTCACAGACGACCACGGTCGCACGCTGCAAACCGTCGAGGACGCGCTTGACCAGAAAACGCGGCAGGCTTGATTCCCGTCGATCGGGAAACAGCAACGTCCTGAACGCATCCGCGTCGTGACACGTCGTGACGACGCGACCGTCCGGCAGTTCGCTCGCGAGATGCGCGTAGCTGTGATCGACAATGTGGTAGACGTCAGCCGCAGGCTGTCTTCGCAACCATCGCGGGTAGTCCCAGAAGCGGTGTGCGATCCGCTCGATCGTCAATGGCGTCCGGTCGGCGGCGGCTCCACTCCCAATCTGCAGACGCATCGGGAACACCGGGCGCACCAGCACCGGCGACACCGGCACACCGTTTCGACCGAGATGTGACATCAGCATGTCCGCGACCAGATCCATGCTCGGCCAGTGCTCCTCGAGCAGATCGGCGACAACATTCACGCGCACGTAGGAGATCCCGACGGACTAGCTGTCACGCTTGGTTGCCACGAACCACGCCTGCGTACCGAAATGCGGCGGCAGCGACGTGAACGGTGAGGACAGCACCCGCCTCAAAGCGAAGCGCGTCTGGACGCGCTCGCGCAGGGCCATCCAGTTGAACCCCTTGTGATCGTGAAATGCGGATCCGTCTGGATTGGAATGGAGCTTCCGGCTGATGTGTTGCCGGGATCCGGCCAGGAGGCTCGGCAGCCATTCCGCAGGACGGTAGGACTCGGTGCCCGGATAATCGCCGATGCCGCGCCAGCCGGCGATACGCCTCGCAATCTGTTTTACAACGAGTGGAACGCCGGTCTCGACCGGCACGCTGACGATCAGCTGTCCGCCGGGCGCCAGGAGGTAATCGAGCCGGCTCAGAATCGCGTCGACGTCCGTGACGTGCTCCAGCACCTCCATGCAGAAGATCATGTCGAACGAGCCGCTCGGACGCTGATCGAGGTCCGACACGGCGATAAAGCGAATGCCTGTCGCGCTGAGCCGTCGCGTGCAATCCTCGACCAGGTCCTGCGCGATCTCCGCACCGACCGCTTCGAGCGGCGTGACCCCTGAGTGCAGCAACATCGCAAGGAAGCTGCCGTCTCCGCAGCCGTAGTCGAGCACGCGCTGACCGCCGGCGTCTGCTCCCATTTCCAGCGCGACTTGAAATCGCCTGCCGTGCGACCACGCCACGAGCCTGGCGCCCGACTGCAACTGCTTGCGGGCGTACATTCCATCGCGGATTTCCGGAGTGAGTAGCGGTGCACTCATTGGGTCAGTGAAACAGGGGGAGCCGACGCAAGTCTGGCAATGAACTTGTCGAACACGAACCGGCGCTCGTAGAGCCGGTCGATTTCCTGTGCTCCGACGGACGTTCTGCGCGACGCCTCCACCGGATCATTGAGGACGCTGACGATCGCGTCGGCCAGCGCCGCGGGGTCCCGCGGCGGCACACGCCATCCCGTCTGCCCGTCGCGAATCGTGTCGCGAAGGCCGCCGACGTCGGTGGCCACTACGGGGACGCCGCAGGCCAGCGCCTCCAGCGGCGAGAAGCCGAGGCCTTCGGCGTGGCTTGCCTGCACGCAGACGTCTGACGCGCGATAGTAGTCGGCCAGTTCCGCGAACGGCGCCACCGCATCACGTGCGATGACGCGATCGCTGACACCGAAAGAAGCCGCGCGCTCGATGAGCTCGCCGCTGCTGCCACTCAGATGCAACAGCCGAACTGGATTGCCCCGCTCTGACAGCAGGCCGACGGCGCGCAGCAGCGTGTCTGCGTCCTTCTCTGGCGCAATCCGGCTGCTGAAAAACACAATCGGCAGATCCGTCGGCAGGCCGAGGCGCTCGCGCAGCATCGCTTTGGGTTCGTTCGACGGCTGGAAGATCTGTCGGTCGATCCCGTAGATCGGAATGATGTCGACCGGCCTGACCGTCCCCTGCTGTCGAATGAGTGTCGCGAGATAGGGACTCAGAGCCACGTAGCCGAACCCGATCCGGGCATTGATCCGGCTGCACAGGCGGATCATCCAGTATTCGATCGTCCGATAGGGCTTCTCGCTACCGGCGCGTGTACGGCAACGGTGGTACGCCTCCGCCGGGCTGCACACCAGCATGAGCACGGGTCGGCGGATCATTCTGCCGAGCAGGTTGACGAGAACCGCCGTCGGCCCGTATCCCTGCACGATGATGACGTCGGTGTCGTGACGACGGGCGGCAAGACGGCGCACAGCAAACGCGACGAAACCCAGCCGCCCAGACGGGCCGATCTCGACAGTCATGGAACCGCTATGCGGCTGACTGATCTCGCGGCCGCCGATCATTCGACGGGCGAGGATGCGCAGCCTGGAGCGTTCGGCCAGGCCGTCCGCGAGGCGCACATCGGTGCCGCTATCGACGACGAAACAGATTCGTGTGCTCACGCCACGGGCACGCCACCCGGCGTGTGCTCCATCAGTGACGACTGGAATCCGCGCGCGTCACTGGTCCGCAACACGGTCTCGAAGACCCGTTCCAGACCGGCGAGATGATCATCCAGCGTCCACCGCGCCGCGCCGGCACGGGCCCCTGCCCGGAGGCGCTCGAGCACTTCTGCATTCCCCACGCAACGAACGATCGCATCCGCGAGCGCGTCCGGGCGGGCCCCTGCGGCAGGAGCGAGGCAGCCGTTTTCATTCTCGTGCAGCCACTCAGGAATGCCGCCGGTCGCAAATGCCACAGCCGGGACCCCCGCTGCCGCGGCTTCGAGCCCAACGAGCCCGAACGGCTCGGGCCACATGCTCGGGACAACGAGCGCGTCCGTCTGCGAGAGCAATTCCGCCTTTCCCTGCTCGTCCTGCCATCCCGCGAACCGGACGTCGAGTCGATCATCCTTTTCGCAAAGAGCCTTCGCCTCAGCCTCGAGCTTGCCACGCTCGGCGCCATCGCCCACGATCACAAGGCGCACCGGTCGCGTCAGATGGCGGGCGACAACTTCAAGCGCGGCCAGGAGCCGTCCCACACCCTTGAGCGGTTCCAGCCGGCCGATGAACAGAAGTCGACACGCGTCGCTGGTCGCGCCAGGCGATTCTTCCGACTGGTGGACGACGAACGGCCGCACCACATGTACCCGCGACCGCGGCACACCGTGCCGCAGCACCTCGTCGGCCATGTGAGCCGATAACGTCACGATGGCCGACGCGCCGCGCAGACTCTCCAGGCGCCGCGACTGCGCGCCGTACAGCTTGGCCATCGTCACGGGATTCATGCCGCCGCAGCGACGCGGGAAGTACAACGCCAGACAGGCGGCGCCGAAGCGGCGCTCACATCCACTTACCGCCGGCCACGACATCGTCTTCGTGCTCGAAATGCACGTGCCGTGGTAGGTATGCTCGACAATCACCGCAGGGGCGACGCGAAGGACCTCGGCTTCCAGCGCCGCGTCCTGCAGGCCGTGAGCGAACAGGACGTGCGGTCGCCACTCGTGGAGTGCTCGTATAGCGTCCGTTCGCGGGCTGCCCGACGCCAGCACGCAGACTGACGGCGGCAGGTTGATGACGCCGCGGTCGCTGCTGTCACTGTTTGCACTCCAGAAAGCGACCTCGTGCCGGTGCGCGAGAGCCGGAATAACACTCTCGAGATACGCCTCCACTCCTCCGACGCGATCCCGTGACTGGGTGATGACGGCCAGCCGCACGGATCAGTGCCCTCCCCGTGGTCGATCCGCCCTGGCGAGGTGTGCGTAGTAGACCGCAAGTGTTCGCTCGGCAACGCGATCCCAGGTGTGTTCGCGCATGAGTGCAGCCGCGGCAGCGCTCATTCGCGCCCTCGTTCCCGGAGAATCCGCCAGCGATTTCATCGCAGCGGCCAGCCCCAGGACGTCGGTGGCCGATTGCAGCAGGACCCCATGGGTCCCGTCGGTCAGCAGCTCCGATGCTCCGGCCTTCGTCGTAGTAATCACTGGAAGTCCGCACGCCAGCGCTTCCGTGATCACCATGCCGAACGCGTCATACGGTGTCGGCAACACGAGGACGTCGGCCGCCGCGTAATAGCGTTCTATTCCGTCCGTCGCCGGGAGGATCGTCAGGCGCTGGTCGACGCCCCGTTCGGCAGCGAGCGCTTCGTATGCTCTCGCGGGCGTCCGCGAGATCCCCAGCAGGTGCGCGTTTGGAACGGAAGCCAGTGCCTGTATTGCCGGCGAAAACCCTTTTCGCAGGTCACCCACATAAAGAAACAGCACGGTGCTGTCAGCAACCCCGAGCTCGCGTCGAATGGTCTCCCTGAACACCGGCCGGACCCCAGGATGAAACTGCCGATGGTCAACGCCGTGAGGGATCACCACCGTCTCGGCGTCTCGCCCGTAGGTCGACGCGAGATCGTGCCGAAGCGCGGAGGACAAAGCGATCACGGTGGCGCCGGGGTCCTTCAACGACCGGCGCTCGGCTGGAATGACGAGGGCACCGAACGCTCGCTCCTTCCAGGGCAGCTGCGCGCCTTCAAGGAGCCTTCGGCCCTCGAGCCATCGCGCGTTGGAGATATGGGCGGTGACGATGTCGGGGGCATGGACGGCGAACCCCTGGGCGTGAACGATGTCGAACTTCCGGCGGACCATCAGCGAAGCCGGAACGTAGAAGCTGAAAATCGACAGCAGGGCCGACCGTCTCACTGCCGGAACGCGGTGCCCGACGATCGTTGCCGGCAGGCGCTCGAACCGATTCGCGAATACGTGAACGTCGTGGTCGGCGGCAAATCGCTCCGCCAGCTCGACGACATAGCGGCTGTGACCGAGCACGCGATTGTAGTCGTGGACGACGAAGGCGATGCGCAGGCGCCTGGGGGACGCCGCGAGCGGCCGCTCGTGGTGCGTGGATCGCTCGACTGTGCTCGTTGCCGCCACCAGCGCCATCTCAGAGCGCCCCGCAGGCATCCGCACGCAGTGCACTGATCACGTGGCGGATGCTGAATCTCGAGTCGTAGATCCCACGTGCCTCTCGGGCGAGCTTCTGTCTTTGTGCCGAATCACCGATGATCTCTCCGGCTAGAACTGCCATCCCGGAGAGATCCCCGGCCGCTACTGTCGCAACCGCGCCGCACTCGCTCCAGAACGGCTCGGTGAGATGGCCGACGGTTGTCACAACGGGAAGTCCGTGCGCGAGAGCGGCCATCAAGGTCGTGCGCCGCGTGCTCGCACCGTCGCGATACGGCTGCACCATCAGGTCGCACGCCTGCAGGTGACACGAGAGCTCTCCATCGTCGAGCGTTCCGGCAGCGAAGATTCGCGAGGCGTCCAGTTCCGGCAGCGTTCGCAGATCCGCGAGCGCCTCATGACTGCCGCGGCCGAGGAGTTGGATGCGTCACTTGTGAGCCGATGGCGAGGATGCGCGGCACGAGCACCTGAAGATCGCGCCGCGTCTCCCGGGCGTAGGTGCCGAAGTGTCCGACAATGAAACCGTCCCCGTCTTTCAGCGCCGTCGCTCGGATTTGTGCTACGCGTGCGGGTGCATCGGCGACCTGCACCGTGCTCGGGACGGGCAGCCAACAGAACGGGATGTCGCGACCGAGCGTCCAGGCCTGAAGCCGATCCGTCCAGGACGGAATGGCGACCCAGACTCGGCGGGCGGCGTTCAACAGAAGCATCACCATCGCCCGGTGCACGATCGCAGCGAGGTCCTGACGCCACGATCCTTCCCCGAACGCGAGGGAGGGCTCGTGTACCATCACCTCCAGGCAGTCTCCCGATCGTCCGCGACGCCGGAGCCATCGACAGAACCCGACGTTGAGGGAACGCATGCCGAAGGCGTGGGGAACCCATTGCACCAGCAGCCGCCGAGGCGCCGGGGTCAGGTTCAGCGCGCTGTCGACACGCGCCAGATCACCGCGTCCCCACGTGCCGGCGACCGCGTGGACCTGCACGCCTGAAATATGAACGGGTGGGCCGGCACTTGCCGGGCACCAGACATGGACGGCATCCCCCGCTGCCGCAAGCCCCGCGGCAACTGCGCTGCTGTAGTCGCCGACTCCTCCGGAGGCGGGGGGAAATTCGCCCGTGATGATGTGCCAGTCCATGCTCGTCAGACCTGAGGGTTCAGCCGCGCCACTTCGGCGGGCATCGCCTGCCCGCTCGAATCCGGAACAGTGCGAGGACGCCAGACGATCTCGCGGCGCGGGCTGCGCGCCACGACGAACCATCCCATCATCATCAGCATCAGAGCGGTTTGAGGCACGGAGCTGAGGAGACCGACGCCGGTCAGACCGGAGAAGAACACCGTGCCGCAACAGATCCAGGCCAGGCGACGCCCGAGCAGCCATTCGTCCTGGAGGCGCCCGGGCAGGCGGGTCAGCGCCCACAGCACGAACAGGAGCCACAGAGTGAGGCCTGGAAGTCCCTGCTCGAGACCGATCCGCGCGTATTCGTTTTCGAGGCCTGCCACCGATTGCGCGGCGTGGCCGCGCAAGAAGTACGGAACGCTGGTGCCGCCGCCCGCGAGCCCGTTGCCGAGCGGATAGGCTCTGACGAGCTCGAAGAATCCTTCATTGACACTGCCCGTCCATCGTTCGGAGATGAACTCGGCGTCCTGCAGCGTCGTGAACCGCTGCAGCCGCTCCTCACCCGAGACGATGTAGCCGACCAACGCCACCACGACCGCCCACCGAATCCACTGGTTACGTCGCAGCCGACCCGAGAACGTCACGACGATGACCAGCACGGCGGCGGTGATCATGTGCGTCCGCGCGGCCGCCATGAATACTCCGAGAAGGCTGGCCATGATTGCCAGCCCTAACATCCGATGTTTCCATCGGTCGACGTCGTCCTGTACCCACGCACCAATCAGAAGCGGAAGCGTCATCACGAGCGTGCCGGCAAAAGCATGAGCACTCGAGAACGTGGCAGGAATGCGATGGGCCGTTCTGCCGACCAGGTCTTTGCTCTTGTAGATGAGATCGGTCACCTCGTTGCGCGGATAGAACAACTCGATCCCGAAGAAGAACTCGACGACACCGACCGCGACAACCGCAAGATTCAGCCAGGTAATACCGCTGGCCAGCCAGAACACATCATCGCTGCCAAGACGCGTACCGAGCAGCAGGAACGGCAAGAGAAAGACGTTCGCGCGCAGGCCCACCAGTTCCACGAGCGGCGAATCGCCCGGAGACATGAAGAACAGCAACGTGGGCCAGCCGATCAACACGAGCATCCAGAGCCGGAGATCGTGCGCCCGGATCCGCTGCTCCGCGGTGAGCGGCCGCCATAGCTGTGCGCCGTACAGCCCGAGCACCGCCGCATCAAAAGTCAGGTACGTGTAGGTATCGGGGAAATTTGCGCGCAGGATCCCGTAGACGTAACCAACTGCCAGCACCGCGAGCAGCCCCAACCGGAGGGAGCGGCTCGCCGCCATCCATCCGATCACGAATGCGGCGATACAGAAAAAGAGGGTGGTCATGCGTGGACTGTGGCAGACGCTGCGATGGCGCGGTCAAGGTGGCGCTTCAGAGCCGGCAGCGAACGTGAGAGATCGCAGAACTCCGCGGCGCGCGCACGCGCGGTGACGCTCATCGCACGGCGAGCGGCGTGGTCTGTCAACAACGGACGGAGTGCGTCCGCCAGCGCCGCCGGTGAGTTCGGTTCGACCAGCACGCCGCAGTTCTGATCCACGATCTCGGGTGCCGCGCCCGATCGTGTCGTGACCACCGGCAAGCCCGCCGACAACGCTTCGACGAAGCTGAGACCGAACGGCTCCGGGCCCTCATTCGGCTGGCAGTAGAGATCGGCCGCGCCAAGAAGGCGTGGGACGTCCGTGCGCTGGCCAAGAAACCGGACGCGGTCACGAAGATCTGTCTGGCCCGCGAGGGCAACCAGTTCGTCGAAGTATGCGCGCTCGCTGGGACGCTGAGCTCCTCCGATGATCCAGGCCTGCCAGGGGATGTCGGTCAATCGTCGCAAGCCATCGAGCAGAAGACGATGGCCCTTCCATGGCTCCATCCGCGCGGCGATGGCAATAACCGGCGTCTCAGCGGTCACGCTGATCTCGGCGCGGACGGCCTCTCTGTCGCTTTGTCCGGAATCCGGAATGCGGATCGGCGGATAGTGGACCGCGGCCGGCAACGTCCCCAGCGAGGTCCTCGCCGCGGCGTGCGTGTAGTGGCTGTTGCACAGCACCAGCGCCGGCCGGGCCGTCCGAGCGCCGGCATCCAGCCACCAGGGCCCTGGCTCCGGCGCATGCAACCAGCGAACGAGAGGAATGCCGCTCTGCACGATCGTGGAGCCGAAGATTGCCTGTGACCATGAAGAATGGACGCAGACGACGTCCCAGCCGCCCGTCGCCAGGAGCTTGCGCAAAGCTCGACGCGCATGCCACACCTGGTCGAGCCGGCTCGTGCGAACGGTCCCGAGCTGGTAGACGGTTGCGCCCGCCGCGACGAGCACCCTGCTGATCTGTCCGTCGAAGCAGAGCGCGAAACTCGAGGTGAGAGGCGTCCGCCCCGCCGTGGCCGGAGCGAGCGTCTCGAGCATTCGCTCCACACCACCGAAGATGTTGCCGCTATGAACGTGAAGAAGACGCATTGGTCGCGTTGATCTGCCCGAGGGCCGCCTGCAGACTCTGAGCGAACCGCTCTCGATTGAAGGCGGAAAGCACATGAGCACGGGCACGACCGCCGAGCTCGGCACGAAACGTTCGGTCGTCGAGGAGCCTGCGGAGCGCCGCAGCCAGCGACGTCGCGTTGCCTGATTCCGCGGCAAGGGCGTGTTGCCCATCGACGAAAAGCTCGGCCGCGCCTCCAGTGGGCGCGGCCACGACCGCGCGGGCGCACGCCATGGCCTCAGCGATGACGAGTCCGAACGGCTCCGGCCGCGTGCTCGCGTGCACGACGACGTCAAGTGCGCGATAAGCGGCGGGCATGTCGGGGAGAAAACCGGTGAACCCAATGCGCGACTGGAGACCGCGCGAGGCAACCATCGAGAGAAGGTTTTCGAGAGACCACTGGCTCTGGCCCGTTTCGTACATCGGGCCGCCGATCACATACGCTCGGAAGTCGTCCCGCTCGAGCAGCGCGACCGCCTCCAGGAACACCTCGTGCCCCTTCCATCGGGCGAAGGTTGCCGGCAAGCCAATTCGCACGGTTCCGTCGGGCGCCGGCGGAAGCCCACAGCAGGCATCGAGATCCAATGTCGCCCCATCGGGGCTGTACCGATCGCAATCGACGGTGTTGTGAACCATCGCGACCGGGAGCGAACCGGGCAGCTGGTCACGCGCGTCCCGCGCGACGCTGTCAGAGACGGCAATGGCCAACGCACATCGCCTGGCGAGGAGCGGCAGGAGCCTCGAGGACACGGAACGCGCCCCGACGTAGTCATGGAGATGCCAGACGACCGGCGCACGGCGCGGCATCATCGCGGCGAGCACGTGTGTCTTGATGCCGTGCGAGTGAATCATCTCCGGCGCGAAACTCTCGACGGTCCGCGAGTAGCGACGAAAGAATTCAGGGAACGTCCACAGCGGCCCGACCAGGGTGCGGAGCACGGCCGGCGAGGACGCGAAGGACTCTCCGATCGCGCGCACTGCCGCGGGAAGCTCCACTACGGTCGTGCGCGCACCCAGTTCCTGGGCCGCCGCCAGAAAGGGTCCGCACCCGAGTGCAACCACCGATTGCGATCCGGCAGTCCCGTTGCTCGATGCAATGCAGTCGAGTACCACCGACTCGGCGCCGCCCATCTGGCCTGACGCCGTCAAGTGCGTCACTCGCACCACAATCCCGGCACTTTCACGACACCGCGGCCGGCAGGTCCGCGGGCGCAGCAGGACATGGCCGTAGTCGGCGAGTGGATCGTCTGCGCCGGTGAGCGAGGTGGCGGTGAGTTCCAGCTCGCGGATCAGTGCTTCGGCCGCACTCCGGGACCAGCCTGCGACTTCCCACGCATTGGGATGCATCTCCACCACGATCTGCAGGGCCTGGCCCCGGTCCTGGATCAATTGGCGGGCACCCGCGAGGACCGCAAATTCGAATCCTTCGACGTCGATCAGCAACCAGTCAGGAATCACGTCATGCTGGGCACAATAGCCGTCGAGCGTCATGATCTCGACGCGCGTCGGCTCCGTACGCGAGGCAATCTCCGGATTAGGAGCGCCGAGGCGACTCATGCCATCCGCGTCCGACATGTGCAACATCCCGATGCCGGACCGGTCCGCGATGGCTGACTGAACGATCGTCACGCGGTCGTCCAGATCATTCAATCGGACGTGCTCCGCCAGGATAGCGGCGGACACCGGATTGGGCTCGAACGCCACGACGTGGCCCTCCGCCCCCGTCCATCGCGCGAACTGCAGCGCGTACACGCCAACGTTGGCTCCAACGTCGAGACACACCGCGCCGGGCTGGAGATGCCGTGCGATGTGCGCGGCGACTTCCGGATCGTAGACGGCCCCCATGCGATGTCGCTGGAACGGATCGATGCGGAACGGCGCCCCGTTGATCGTCCAGGGAATGCCGCGGCCAGCCGAAAGCCACGCCAGTGCCCGCTGATACATCGGCCGCGCCGTCCTGACGATCGCGGACTCCTGGCCGAGCACATCCGCCATACGGCGCGCCGCCTGCTGCAGCACGATCACGCCGCGTATGCCTCCAGACATCTGTCGACCACACGATTCCAGTTGAAGCGTTCCATCACACGCCGTCGAGCATTGGCGCCGAGGGCGGCGCGTTCATCCGCGTGGGTCAACATCCAGTCCAGGGCCTGGCGGAGCGCCGCGGTGTCGTTCGGCGGCACAACGAGACCAGTCACTCCGTGTTCGACGACCTCGGGCAGGCTCGCAACGTCGGTGCACACGCCGGGCACTCCGCACGCCATTCCTTCGAGAAGGGTCTGGCCGAGGAGCTCCGGGACCCGGGTCTCGCCGCCGTACATGTCCCGATAGACGCTCGGCAGCACCACGCACGCCGCGCGCCGATACGCATCCACGAGCGCATCGTCAGTGCAATCGAATCGGAACGCGATTTGTTTTCCGCGGGCACGGGCTCTGAGCTCATCGAGGTAGCGGGGATCGGGCGCGGGTCCGATGATCTCTGCGCGCATGCCGGGCGCGACCGCGTCGACCAGGATGTCGATGCCCTTGTGCGGCAGCAGGCGTCCGACAAACAGGATGGATCCGTCAGAGGAGGTTGCCGCAGCGGGGGAAAACCGATCGGCGTCCACGCCGCCGAGTACGACTCGCGCCCGCATCAGCCGATCCTGGCCCGCGACTCTCCGGCTGTACTCGCTGATGTGAAGGTGGCCGTGGTACCAGCTGTCAGTGGAGACATAACCCGAGACGTCCCACCCTCCACCGCCGAGATCGGTGCAGAACACGCGGCGGCCGAGGAGCCGGGCGGCGGCCGCCGCCACGCTACTGGAGAGGACGTGCTGCTGGTGACAGTGGACCACCGCTGCTCTTCGAACCTCACCGAGAATCGCCGCGGACACGGGATTGGAACGCTGCCCCCGAACGAGCCACGGATCGCCGATCACGCGAAGCTGGAGTGAGCCGATCCGCTCCTGGCGCTCGCGTTGGCCGAAGGTGACGAGCCGGGTCGGGACGACAGCGGCCATGTGCCGCGCCAGTTCCAGAACGTATCGCTCGGCGCCGCCAATGACACCGTCGCGAGAGTCGAAAAGCGCCGGTACCAGATGCAGCACCTGCCCGCCCGGCCGATCTGCAGTCACATCACGCCCAAAACGACGTTGCGGCCGTAATCGCGCGAGGAGATCACGACCGCAAGCGTTCCGGCTGAAAGTCCGGGTTATCTGCTCGCCACGTAATACCGCGCGTAATCCTTGCGGTAATACGCCGAGTAGTAGTAGGGATTGCGGACCAGATCAACCCTGTTCAACACCGATCCGACCACGTGCGCGCTCGCCGCGTCGAGCTGCTCGATGGCGCTGCGTGCCGCCTGCCGGCTGGTGTTGTCGGCCCCGACGACGAATACGACTCCCGATGCCTGGTTGGCGACGATCGAGCTGTCGGTCACGACCATTACGGGAGGCGTGTCGAGCAGGACCCAGTCAAAATGCGTACGAAGCGAGGCAATCAGCTCGGTGTAGCGGCGCGATGCCAGGAGCTCCGCGGGGTTAGGCGGAATGTGCCCCGCATTCATCAACCAGAGACCGGTGACCGTGGATTTGTGCACAGCCTCGCTGGTTTTCGCGTTGCCGGAAAGGACGTTCGAAAGGCCCGGCTCCTGATCGCCGCCGAAAATCTCGTGCACGCGCGGCCGGCGCATGTCCGCGTCAATCAGCAGGACACGCTGCCCGGCCTGGGCCATGGCGATCGCCAGGTTGCTCGCGACCAGACTCTTGCCCTCGCCCGGTCCGGCACTCGTAATCACCAGCGAGCGCATGCCCTCGTCGGCCGATGAGAACAGGACATTGGTGCGGACCGTCTTGAACGCTTCGGAGAAGTTCTGCGGAACGCCGTCATTCAACAGCGGGTTCGCTCCCGCGCGTTTGTCGTTCACGAGACTCGGCACCATCCCGAGGAACGGAACCGGGAGCGTCGCCTTCAACTCCTGCGGCGTCTTGATCCGGTTGTCGAGATATTCGAAACCAAACGCGAGGCCGATCGCGAGAACGAGTCCGGCGACGAACGCAAACGTCATGTCCCCTCTGACGTTCGGCGAAATCGGGCCGCCCGGCAGCTGGGCACGATCGACGACGCGGACGTTGGTCGAGCGCCGCTCCCCTGAGATGCCGGTCTCCTTCGTGCTCTTCAGAAGGCTTTCGTAAACCTGGCGGTTGCTGTCGGCTTCGCGTTGCAGGACGCTGTAGGCGACGCTCATCTTGCCGCCGCCGATGGCCTCATTGCGCTGGGCGTTGAGCGCCCCCTGCAGGCTCTGCTCCTGCGCGAGGGCAGCGCCGGTACTCGCTGTTCACCGATTCGACCACCTTGTTGATCTCGATGCTCAGCTTCGCCTCGGCCGACTGGACCGCGCTCCGCGCCTTGATCATCTCGGGGTGGACGGGGCCGTACCGCTCCCCCGCCTGGGCCTGCTGCCGCTGGGCATCAGAGAGGTTCGTCTTCAACTCCTGGATGTATGCGTTCGACAGGACCGCCGGAAGCGTATCGATCGCGCCGGTCTTCTGCGCCGAGCTCAACTGGTTGTAGAGCGCTTCCTTGTTGATCCGTTCTGTCTTGGCCTTGATCAGCGCGGCATTCAGATCGGTAAGCCGCTGCATGGTGATGCTGGAGTTGCCATCGGCGATGGAGACCGCACCGTTGCGCTCCTTGAACTCCTGCAAGGCTTTCTCGCTCGCTTCGACCGCCTTGCGCTGCTCGGCCAGGCGGTCCGCGAGAAAGCTGCCCGCCTCCTTGGACGCCATGTATTTGTACTCGAGGTTCTGTGCGATATAGGTCGACGCTACCGCGTTGGCGGCCGCCGCCGCGAATGCCGGATCGGTCGAGTCGTAGCGCACCTCCACGATCCGCGTGTTCTTCACCGGCGAGATGCTCAAGCCGCCGAGGAACTCGGAAATCCGCGCCGATTCGGCCGGTGATTCACCGTCGTTGGAAGGCTCGACCGGCAACGGGGGCGGCGGCGGTCGGCGGCTCATCCTTCGCGAAGGGACGCTTCACGAGCCGAATCCCGCTGTTCAAGAGGTTGAACGGCAGGGCGGTGATGCTGATCTTGGATTTGGGTTCAGGACCGTTCCCGAGCCGGGGCGCGTCCCAGAGCTTCATCGCATCGATGGTCTGCTTCGCCAGAGTACGGCTCTGGAGGATGCGGTACTGCGTCTGCGAAAAGTCGTCGTTCGACCACCCGTCCTGCGACTGGAACATCTGGTCCAGCGTCGCCACCGTCGGGGCGTCCTTCTCGATGAGCACCTGCGTGGCCGCGCGATACACCGGGGTCTCGCGCATCGCGTTGATCGTCATCGTGGTGAAGACGAGCAGGAAGGCCGGCAGCGCAATCCACCGCCGCTTGTAGAGGACCCGCGCGTAGTCCCACAGATGCTTGTCCTCGCTGAGGTGATCGCCCGTGCCGAGCGCCGGCCGCTGAGTATGCTGTTGGCTTCATAAATAAACGAGTCCTAGAAAATCCGCTCGCCGACAACGATCGTGTCGCCGGGTTGCACTTTGTCGGAGAGCTTGGCTTTCAGTTCCTTCTGTTTGCCGTCGATGGTCCGCAGAATCTTGACGCGTCCGGTCGACCCACGGTCGGTGACCCCGCCGGCCAGCGAGAGCACCTGCAGGACGCTCATGCCGGGTTCGATGGCGTAGCCGCCGGGACTCTTGACCTGCCCGGACACGAATACCGACTGCGCCTTCGCCACGTTGATGGTGTCGCCGTCCTGCAGGGGAACGTTCAGCGCCATGTTGCCGGCCTGGAGCTCATTCAGATCGATGCGGAGAATCTCCGGTTCGGCTGCCCCCGGCGCCATTGGATCCCGCGCGTTTCGGGGGCGTTCGAACAATCGTTACGTCGCGTCCGGCGGTGGGCCTGACCGAGCCGGCCCTCGCGATGGCCGAAAGGAGCGTCATGTCACCGGTGAGTTGATACTCACCCGGTTGTGTGACCTCTCCCATCACCAGGATTTTCTGGCTCCGATACGCTTCGACCGCCACGCTGACCTGCGGGTCCTTGAAGAAATCGCCGGACAGTTTCTTCTTGAGCTCGACTTCGAGCTCTCGCAATGTCAGGCCGCGCGCCTTGATGCGGCCGATCAGCGGGAACGTGAACGTCCCGTCCTGCTCGATCGTGTACTTCCGCGACAGCTCCGGCTCGTTGAAGACCGTCACGATGACGACGTCCTGCGAGCCGAGCACGTAGTTGGTCTGCGCTGCCGCCGAACCCACCGTGCAGGCCCACACGACGAAAAGAGAGGCGATGTTGAAAAGGTGCTTCGTCATTGCTACATTCCGTAGGTGATCGAACCGAAGATACGCGTGCCCTCGAAGGCTCGGAGCAGCGAGGCGGACTCGCGCGTCGAGTGGGAGACGTTGAACCCCAGTCGCGTCACTTCGTTCAGTCGATAGCCGACACCACCACCATAGAGTCGCCCGCGATCGACGCGATCGTGCGGCGCCGAGAGCAGCGCTCCGACGAGGCCGACGGGCTCGGGCCCGGTCGCAACGCTGCGATACGCCAGGCGTTGCAGTGCGCCCTGCCCGACCACATCCCATCGATGGGTAATGCGCTGGGTGATCGTCAGACCGTAGTCGAGCAACACGTAGTAGGGCTGCGTTTCCTCGAACGAATACGCGATATCGCGATCGACGTTGACCTCGAAGCGGGTCGCCGAGTACGTGTACCTGGCCCTGACCGCCGCGACCACACCGCGATAGTCCGGCACGCGCTCGTCCAGCGGATTGAACTGCCGGTAGCCGACGAATACGGTGCCGGAAATGAGCGCCAGCGGCTTCAGCTCGAACCCGGGTAGCACCTTGACACTGTTGCTGTCACGAAAACTTGCGGAGTCGAAGCGGTCGCGTGACGTCTCGACCGAGGTCACAAAAGTCGTCAGTGGCGTCAGGGCATATCTGAACTGGAACGTCGAGCGATTTTCCCGACGATCGAGCCTTTCAGAGAGTTCTGCGCCCAGGACGGTTTCACGATCGTCGTAGCGGAGCTCGGACTGCCGGTAGCTGCCAACCAGTTCGGTCTTGCCCGACACTCTGAGTTTGGACCCGACGACGAAGCTGCTATCCCGGCGGCGAACCCTGGCGTCGATCTCATACCCTTGCCGCTCCCGAGCGTTCACGAACGCTCCCCCGACAAACGGTGTCACGCGCGCCAGCGGAACCTCCCAGTTCAATTCGTTGTGCGTGTTCCATGCGCGCTGGGACTCGTACTCATGGAAGTAGACGTACTGGCCGCCGGTCGTGAAGGTCAGGCGGGTGCGTGCGGGCCTCATCCACACCTTGACTGCCGGACCGATGGCCGCGGTGAAATCGCTCTTGGGATTTACGACTTCATTGAACACGTTCGAATCGCGCCCGAGACTGGTGATCTCGAGCGTCGGCGTGAAACGAATCGGACCCCACTGGAATCTCGCCTTTTCCGAGTCGTCCGGCGCTTCCTGAGCCAGGGCCGGAGTGCTGACAGAAAGCAATACGCACAGAGCCGCGCATGAAATGCGAGCGGTCATATCAGGAGACCTGTGAAGGAAAAGAGTTGGCAGGAAGGCAATGGGCCCGCGCCGGGCGCGGACCCAGAAGGAAAATCAGCGCGCCGAAGCGCGCCCGAATTCAGCGCGAGGCGCTGACCGCCCCAAACGGCGTCACGACGAGGTTGACGCCGACGTTGTCGTCCCTGGTTGGGGGTGGGCCGGCCGCCACGACGCCCCCGGTGATGCCGGCTGCCGCTGCGGCGGCGAGCACCCACCAGGAGTGCGGGTTGCCGCAGTCGATCACGACACCCGGCAGGTTCGGCTGCTGCGTCAGGTCGAACGGCCCCTCCGTGCAGACGACCTTGCCGTTCTTGTTCAGCAACTCGATCTGATACTTGGCCAGATCGATGCCGGCCAGAGTGAACTTGGCATCCGTATCGAGCGGCACCGGCTGGGTCAGATTGCCGATTCCGACGCCTTCGACGATCCGGCCGCGGACGGAATACTCCGGGTACGGCTTCTTCGCATCCTTCGCGAGCCCGCTGATCGCCCCGGCTCCCTGACGGTTGCCCGCTGTCACCGGCTGCAACGTCATGACGGTCGCCATCGCGATTGCCATGCCCACTGCCACTGTCTGTCGCGTCTTCATGCCTGTTTTCCTTCCCTCGTGAGACTGTTCCCGGGACAATACTCGCCCCTCCGGACACGCCGGTCAAGGCAGCCACGGGGGGAAGTGTATCGGGCACACGACGGCTGTATCGGTTGGGATACATCAGGCGCCACCGCGCGGCCGCATCAGGTTCAACCGGCGCATTTTGCGATACAGATTGGTCCGTTGGACCCCGAGGACCCGGGCGGCATCGGCAATCCGCCCGTGCTGGTGCTGCAACACGGCGGCGATGTACTCAGTTTCGAAGCGGGCCCGCGCCTGGCGGAGAGTGGCATCGACGCGAATCGTGCTGACGCTGCCGTCGAGATGGGTGTGCGTCAGGACGTCCTCGAGGCGGATCAGCCCCTGCGGCACCAGCAGAATAAGGCGTTCCAGCAGGCCTTTGAGCTCCGGCAGATTGCCTCGCCATGGGAGTGCGGCCAGCAGCGTCAAAGCCGGTCGAGTGAGGGTCTTCATCGGCTTGCCGTTGGCCTGGCAGAGCTCCTTGAGGAAATGTGTCGCCAGCATCGGAATGTCTTCGCGGCGCTGCCGGAGGGACGGCAGGTCGATCCGGATCAGTGAGAGGCGCTCGTGGAGATCCGGACGGAGGCGCCCCTCTTCCAGTGCCGCGCTAATCGACGCGTCCGCCGACGCAATCACCCGGACGTCGATCGCCATCCGTTGCCGGGCCTCCTCGATGAAGACCTCGCGGTCGCGCATGATCCGCACCAGCCGCGCCTGTGCCCGCGCGGACAGCTCCGCGACGTTTTCGAGAAAGAGCACGCCACCGGCGGCATCGTGCAGACGGCTGTCGCGCCGGATGCGTTCAAGGCTGCGGCGCTCCGGCGTGCCCACTGCGGCGCGCTTGATCGCCACGCCAAACAGTTCGAGCTCCACTTCCTCGGGAACCGGCGCGGAACAATCAACTTGAACGAAGGGCGCCGTCGACGGGCCGTGCGCGTGGATGGCGCGTGCGATCATCTCGCGACCGCTGCCGCGTTCACCACAAACCAGGATCCCGCAGCGACCCGACGCCCCCCGCTGCACCAGGTCCATGACCGGACGCATCGCCGGCGAATTGCCGACCAGCCCAAACGCCGGAGACTCGACCGAACGCGGCTGAACCGACGCCGCCAACGCTGCCTGCTCGCGCGCGTTCGAGATCAAGGCCCGCAAATCGCCAGCCTGCGCGGGCCGCGGCAGGACGTCGAACACGCCGGCCCGAATCGCCTCCGCTGCCGCGTACGGCCGCGCCGGGTCCGCGACGCCAATGACGATTGCCTGGGGATGCTGTGCACGGACCGCCCGCGTGATCCGCAGCGCCTCGCCGTTCTCCCGAAGATCGATCAGGCACAAGGCCACCGGGTCCGTGAAGTCGCGCAGGGAGTCGCGGCCGTCAACGTGTACCGCGGAAAAACCCAGCTCCCGCAGCAGTGCTTCCATGTCGTCGCGGCTGTTGGGGCCGGCGGCGAGGAGGGCGGTGGAATCGGTGGTTCTAGTCACGGTTTGATTGGCTGAAATCGGCCGCTGCCGTCCGGATCCACTTCGATGCGGTCCAGAGTGCCGTCCGGCCGGTAGATCAATTTCCGGTCAGGGTTGCCGCGGTGCTGCAAGTCGAGGGCGAGCACCGAGAGCACCCCACCGGCGTAGGTTTCCCACTTATCGAGGGCACCATCCCCGTTGGTGTCTTCTTCGATCCGCGCGAGGCTGCCCCGCTCGAAGAACTCACGACGCGACACCTTTCCGTCCATCCGGGTCGCCCGCTCGATGCGGTCGGGCATCGGCTTGCCTCTCGCCGGAGGCGGCGTCGCCGGGTAGTACTCCCACCGATCGATCTTCCCGTCCTCGTTTTCGTCCGCCTCGAGCTTGTCGATGCGGGTGCCGTCCATGAAGGCCCAGGTGTCCGGCTTTCCGTTGTTGTTCGAGTCGAACTCGAGGCGGCTCAGCCGTCCGGTCGTCTGGTCGTATTTCGCCTGGATGCGGCGCGGCTCGGCGTCGGTCGAGGTGCATGCGCTTACGGCGTAGCACGGCAGTGCGATCGTGAGGATCGCGACTGCGCTGATATGAGGTTGAAAGGATACAAACAAGGAAAGCTCCGCCCTGTCAGTTACATCTATCTCGACAATTTGGGGGCAGGGAACTTATACCGCGAGACGACTAGTTGTGTCAAATAGATCAGTTTATAGTATCTCATTAGATACATGTGAGAGCGCGAGCTCTGCACGACATGAATTGCCAGCTGTTTCCGGCTGTGTTTTGCCTGTTTGTCTCAGGCACAGCACTTGTGTCGTCAAACAGATACGCAGAGTGACGTCTCATGCCACCGATACGGTCCAGCCATCTACTACAATCTCAACTCAGCAAAATGGATCAATCGGGACGTGACAGACGCGACACAGCTCGGCCGCGCCACGGGGAAAACTACATCCTGATCGCGATGCCGAACGTCAATCGGGGCGCTGCCTACCGGGCGGTGGTCAGCGAGGCCGCGTTCGACACGGTCCTGGTTCGAGACGGCGAAGAGGCGAGACAGGAGCTGGCGCGTCGAGGCCCCCCGGCCCTGATGATCCTGGACCTGTCGCTCCCGAAGGTGGACGGCTTCGAGCTGCTGCGGGAGGTACGGAAGCATTCGTCCCGAGCGCAGACCGGCGCCATCGTCGTCTCGGGACATGCGCCGATCCGTGCAGCCGCGCGCAAGCTGGCTGAATCGCTCGGGATCGCCAAAGTCCTGCCCTTCGACATCGACCGGCCCGCGTTGCGCGAAGCAATCGAGCTGGTGCTTCGCGAGAATTTTCCGCCGCACACGACAGAGACCACGCCAGCGCCTGTCCATCCTGAAGCGACGGTGGTCGTCGGTGTCGACGAGCTGCTCCAGACGGTCGTCGTCGAGGCCGGCCGGCGATTCCGGGTGCCGATGGCGCTCGTCTACGTCAAGGTGGGAGAACACGAACTGGTCAAAGCGTTCGGTGCGTTCTCGGATCTCGGCGGTGTCACGGGCGCGGCGCAAGCGTGGACGTTTCTACGGCAAGTGGCGTCCGGCAGCGATCCGCTGATCGTCCCGGACGTCACGAATTACCCGGCGCTGCTCGACGCCGCGCCATCGGGGCTCTCAGTGATCCGCGGGTTCGCCGGCACGCCGCTCGGCGTCGGGCAGGCCGATATCACCGGCACGCTGTGCCTGCTCGACACCAAGCCGCTGAAAATGGACGCGGCCGAACTGGATCTGCTCGATTCGCTCGGACGGGATCTGACCCGTGATCTCGCCCGCCACGGCATGCATGGCCACTACGCAGCGGGCACACCGACCTCAACGAAGCCACCGGATCTCGATGACCTTCAGCGGCTCGCATCGGTCGATCCGTTGACGGGTCTGGCGAACCGGCGCGGCGGCGGCGAAGATATCGCCGCAGAAATCTCCCGCGCACGCCGGCAGAACAGCGCGCTCAGTTGCGTGCTGCTCGACATCGACCACTTCAAGGACGTCAACGACACCTTCGGTCACCAGGCCGGTGACCACGTGCTTCGCGAGATCAGCTCGCTTCTTCGACGAACGGTTCGCGCCTACGACATCCTGATCCGCTGGGGGGGCGAGGAGTTTCTCGTGATTCTGCCCGGTGTGGAACTGGAGCAGGCCCGAAAGCTGGCCGAGCGGATTCGCAACGCTGTCGAGGCCCTGCCGCTCGCGGGCATCGGCGGCGTGACGGTCTCGGGGGGCGTGGCGGCGCTCGGCAACGACTACTCGTTCGAAGCCATGTTCGAGGCTGCGGACCGCCGGCTGTATAGCGCCAAGGCGGCGGGGCGAAATACCGTCGCCTAGCCGCGACGGCGCTCTCGCCTCCGCGTCGTCCCGAGAAGAACCTGGATGAGTCGCACCACACGATTTCTGAGCGGCGTTGGCCTCGGCTACTTCTCCCAAGTAGTAGTCACCATCGCCGGGTTGTGGCTCACGCCGTTCTTCTTGTCGCGGCTCGGCGGCTACGAATACGGTCTCTGGCTCGTCAGTCTCCAGCTTCAGGCCTATCTGACTCTCGTCGATTTTGGTGTCCTCGCACTGCTGTCGCGCGACATCGCAATGTCGGTCGGCAAAGCCGGCGGCATCAATTCAGCGACCGACCTGCAGGAGATCGTTGGACGTTCGGGACGTCTGGTGCTGTGGCAGATGCCGGTGCTCGCAGTGCTCGCAGCTGGCCTGTGGCTGCTGATGTCTGGCGAATGGGGAACGCTACGCTGGCCTCTAGGCCTCATGCTTCTCACCTTCGTCGTCCTGTATCCGCTCCGCATCTTCTCAGTGATGCTGTACGGCCTGCAGGACCACGGATTCAACGCAAAAGCACAATTCGCCTCGTGGCTCACCGGTTTCATCGTGACGATCGTCTGCGTCGTGGCAGGCGGAAGGCTTTATGCCCTTTCGGCAGGCTGGGCCGTGACTCAAGCGCTCATGCCGGCGCTGGTCTACTGGCGGCTGCGTACACGTTTCCCGACGCTCCTGCCGGAGCGATTGCCGAGAGTCGCGTGGAGTGACGCGAAGGGACAGCTTGGCCGCGGCGTCTGGCTCAGTGCACAACAGGTCGCGCAAATACTGCTCGTCGGTACCGATCTCGTCATGATCGGCAAACTGCTCGGACCGGAGGCCGTCGTCAGCTATGCCATCACCGGCAAGCTGGTGACGGTCCTGGCGAACCAGCCGATCATGCTCGGCGTCGTTGCCGGGCCGGCGCTGGCGGAGATCACGACTGGCGAATCGCGCGAACGGATGTCTCACGCCTCGACCGCCCTGGGCCAGGCGATCCTGCTGTTGAGCGGCGCGATCGCATGTGTCGTCCTCGCCGTCAACGAAGGCTTCGTCTCATGGTGGGTGGGGCCGCAACAGGTACAGCGGGTTCCTCTTGACTGCAGCGTTCGTGGCCGGCATGGTCCTGCGGCATTGGAACGTCGGGCTCGGCGCCGTGCTCTTCTCATTGGGCCAGGAAAAGCGCCTCTGTCAGAGCTACCTGGCGGACGGGGTCATCACAGTTATCGCCGGAGTCATTCTGGTATCCACGGTGGGTCCGATCGGGGCGCCGCTCGGCTCGATCATCGGAGTCATGGCCGCCAGCCTTCCAATCAACTTGACCGTCCTCACTCGTGCAAAGGGCATCACGCCGTCGTTCCTCATGAGTGCCTACGGTCCGTGGCTCTGGCGGTTCGGGCTGCTGGCGCTCGTGGCGGCCGCCGCCGGACGGACGTGGGTGCCGACAGGTTTCGTGTCGATTGCAGGCGCCGCGGCGCTGGTGACCGTCGTCTACGGCGTGGTGATGCTCCCGGTCATGCTTCGGGCGCCGATCGGATCGTACGTGAAGCCGCGACTGGCACCGCTTGGCGGTCGAGTCTGTCGCGCGCTTGGCGTCGGGAATCCCGCCTGAAGGCAACAGGAGGCCAAGAGATAAGGAGACTCTTTTTGAAAGACAACTCCTGTTTTCTTCTCTTGATCTCCGCACAACCGTGCACTCACCTGCTGATCCAGCGGCCGAGACCCGTGCGAGCAGAATACCCGGCGCCTCGCGCCGAGGACCCGGATCGCTCAGTCATGGCTGCGGCTGCCTGCACGTGAGGGGGCCGGTCCGCTCCCCTTTCGAACCGGACCCTCACCCGTCACTTGTCAGTAGCCGGCGCCGCACCTACCGTCAGGTGCTGCTTGAGTTCCAGAAAGCTCTTTTCGCCGATGCCCTTCACGTTCATCAGCTCCTCGATCTGATTGCAGAGGATAGTCGGCCCGGGTTGTCGAACCAGCGCTTCGGCGCGCGCTCACCGACAGGGGGCCGTTCGCAACCTCTATAATGCCGACCGGCGCTCGATGGCGGATGTCTTCGTCAGCTACACACGAGACGACGAGCCGAAAGCCCGGCAGCTGGCCAAATCACTCACGGCTCACGGGTGGGACGTGTGGTGGGATCGTCGCATTCCACCCGGCCACGACTTTTCCGAGGTCATTCAGCATCAGCTCGAGCACGCGGCGTGCGTGGTCGTGCTCTGGTCGAGGGCATCGATTGCGTCCGAGTACGTTCGAGACGAGGCCACCGTCGCCAAGGAGCGGGCTGCCCTCGTTCCTGCGCTGATCGATGACGTCCGGCCGCCGCTCGGATTTCGCCAGCGCCAGGTGGCCAACCTCGCAGGCTGGAGCGGCGATGTCCGCGACCCGGATTACCTCTCGCTGATCGACGCGATCGATCGGCTCGTTCCTCATCCAGTGAACGCCGGTGGGAGAGCCGAGACCCCGCCACCGGTCGCACCCGAGCGGCCCGACAAATCTCCATACGCCAAAGGTCCGCTGGCACGCGTAGTCGCGGCAATCCGGCAACTGTCGGCGAGGAGCACCCTCCTCCTGCGCTGAGCGCCTGACTCTGGCGGCCTCACGCGCCCTCCTCAGCCCCTCAACCTGCCGCAGCCACTCGTCGAGCCGGTTCCAAACTGGTGAAATTTAGGTTCACCACTCTTCCAGGCAGACATCGAGCTTGTCGCTTTCGGTTCGCGGTCGCATCCGATCGTGACAGGGCCTCGGTGACTTGGAACACCCGGATGGGCAGCCGATGGTGTGGGGCCGCATTGACCCGAGTCGTGCCAACAAGCAGCGCCCGAAGGGCGAGGGCCGCGAGAGTAGCTACTGTCGGCGGGAGGGCCATCCCCCACCCCCGCGAAACGCGCACCCCTCTCCCGGGAATCAATGGGCGGATAAAAAATGGAGTGACCTTCCGTGGTTGGCGGCGAGCTTGCACTGGCCGTGGCTGTTCTCCGGCTTGGCGCCTTCGGCAATGCTGCCATCACCGACGATCGGGCGCAGTGATATGGACGATCTCCTCTCGGTCCAGGTGCACCACGCGAAGCCGCTAGAGTTTCCCGCTGACGCCCTAGCGGTTCAATACCCTCAACGGCTTCACGGGGTCGTGGAGCGCGTGGTTGAGACATTGGTCGGCGGGAAGAGACACGTGCTCCTTCCCCAACCCGGAGTGGTGCGGCTCCTGGATTCCGTCCCAGGTATATCCGCTAGGCGAGTATTGATTGTCGGAGTGGCCGGATTGGCCATCTATGATTACCGCGACCTTCGTAAATTTTCCCAGCAGGCGATTTCTTACCTTGCGTCGGTGCCAGGAATCCATCACGTTGCGATGCCCGCTTATGGTTCGCGAGGGTATCAAATAGATGACGACAAAGGTTTCGAGGCGCAGATTAGCGGCATCGTAGATGCGATCCGCGGCACAACGGTCTCGGATGCGGTAACGACGATCACGCTGGTTGAAAGAGACGCAGAGCGGGCTGCGCGCCTAGATGATCGCCTATCTACGGTCTTGAAACAGAGTTTCCACGCCGCCGCCACATCAGGCTCCGATCTGTCATCACGCACTATGGCTGCCATTCCGCCCACGGAGGGCTTCCCCATTGCACAACCTCGGACACTGTTCGTCTGTTATCGGCGCGAGGATTCGCAAGATGCCGCCGGGCGCCTCCACGACCGCCTTGCGCACGCCTACGGCTCCGAGCGCGTATTCATGGACATCGACAACGTGCCGTTAGGTGTGAACTTCGTTTCGTTCATCAGCGCTCAGCTACAACACTGCTCCGCCGTGCTTGTCATGATCGGCCGGAACTGGACAACGGCCACTGACCAGCGTGGCCGACGACGACTCGATGACCCAGCCGATCATGTGCGCGTCGAGATCGCGGCGGCGCTCAAACAACAGGTGCCCGTCATCCCGATCCTTGTGCAAGACGCCTCCATGCCCAACGCGGACGAGTTGCCTGAGGATATGCGTTCGCTCGCTTTCTATAACGCTCTCAAGCTCACACCGGAGTTCTGGCGGGCAGGCGTCGAGCGGTTGATCAAGGAGTTGGACCGGGTGCTGAAACCCTCAGGCGACCGCTAGAGGGCCACCTCCGCCCTCGTCGCAGCCCCCACCGCCGCCCTCCTCTAGAAAGGGCTGGACTACGCCTGCGTGACTTCACCTGCTGGTCCAGCGGCCGAGACCCGTGTCGTAGCGAAATACCCGCGTGCGGCCGGTGGCGCCCAGTACCCGGACCGCGTACTGACTGCGACTGCCGTGTATATAGAGCGTCCCGGGCGTGGCCGTACCATCCGGCGACAGCGTCAGGATGCGTGACGAACCGAAACGTACGCCCTCTTCGCTCCCCCGTGAGCCATCGAGATCGGGCAGCCCGGCGAGCAGCCCGAAACTGACCCCTGAATGTTTGTCGGCCAGGCGCTCGGCGGCAGCCAGCGTGAGATCGGTGTGTGCCAGCTTCGGCGACGATGAGCGGATTTCAACGTGGCGGTCGGCAGCGACGTGCCCGGGCTGTCGAACCAGCGCTTCGGCGCGCGCTCACCGACAGAGGGCCGTTCGCAACCTCTATAATGCCGACCGGCGCTCGATGGCGGATGTCTTCGTCAGCTACACACGAGACGACGAGCCGAAGGCCCGGCAGCTGGCCAAAACACTCACGGCCCACGGGTGGGACGTGTGGTGGGATCGTCACATTCCACCCGGCCACGACTTTTCCGAGGTCATCCAGCATCAGCTCGAGCACGCGGCGTGCGTGGTCGTGCTCTGGTCGAGGGCATCGATTGCGTCCGAGTACGTTCGAGACGAGGCGACCGTCGCCAAGGAGCGGGCTGCCCTCGTTCCTGCGCTGATCGATGACGTCCGGCCGCCGCTCGGATTTCGCCAGCGCCAGGTGGCCAACCTGGCAGGCTGGAGCGGCGATGTCCGCGACCCGGATTACCTCTCGCTGATCGACGCGATCGATCGGCTCGTTCCTCGTCCAGTGAACGCCGGTGGGAGAGCCGAGAACCCGCCGCCACCGGTCGCACCCGAGCGGCCCGACAAATCTCCATACGCCAAAGGTCCGCTGGCACGCGTAGTCGCGGCAATCCGGCAACTGTCGGCGAGGAGCACCCTCCTCCTGTCAGCGGCTGCGATCGTTGTAACACTCGCAGCAGCGTGGTGGTACCTGGACCGGTTGTCCAGCACCCCTCGCCACACGTATCGGCAGCTTGACGTCACCGTGAAGCTGGGCGACTGGATGAACGTGCGGGCGCTCTACGGAACCGCCGCATTCTACCGGGCCGTCGATCCAAAGATTGTGACCGGTCAGTTCTTCTCACAGGAAGAGATGTGGAGCAGTCCACCACAGACTCCCAACGTCGTCCTTCTGAACGAGAGGTTCTGGAGACAGGAGCTGAACTCTGATCCGTCGATCCTCAGGCGTGGATTAATCCTCAACTCCTATGGTTACAGCATCCGCGGTGTGGTTTCGCTGCCACGAAGTTGGGACTCGATTGATATCCTGTTCCCGCACAAGGCATCCCAGGCCCCGGTCTTCTGACGCCACGCCTGCGTACGGCTCACTCGTCAGCCTCGGGCGCCATGCCCTCCGATCGTGCTGGTTCATCATCACGAGAGGTAAGCCCTGACCAACATTTGCAGCGCGGTCGTATTTATCAGTCCCGAAAAACGCCGTAGTAGCTTCCCACCGGCAGCGCCGGTTTCGGAAAATACTTCGCGACTACCCTTTACGTATCTTCCCTAGATGGTTCGACATCGACGGCATCTGAGCCGGAGATTATGATTTGGGCATGGCTCGCCACCCGCGCACGCAATCGCCGGGCACGCTCCATCGCGAGCCGCACGGCACCTGTTGGTCCGCGGGCTGATTGGGAAGATCTATGCAAAACATTTTCGTCTCATATCGGCGCGAGGATTCCTCGGATGTCACCGGCCGGATATTCGATCATTTGAAAACGGCCTTCGGTGAAGAGCACTTGTTCAAAGATGTCGATTCGATCCCGCTCGGGACGGATTTCCGCGAGGTGATCAGCGAAGCGATTCAGCGGTGCGATGTGTTGGTGGTTGTCATCGGAGAGGAATGGCTGGAGGTGAAGGATGAGGCGGGCGCCCGGCGGATTGACGACCCCGATGATTATGTGCGTCTGGAGATCAGCTCAGCCCTGGATCGAAACATCCCGGTGATTCCGGTCCTGGTTGGAGGCGCAACCTTCCCGACGCACGAGAGTCTGCCCGCGCCTCTGCAACGACTCGCGTTTCGAAATGCCCTCTACGTGCGGCCTGACCCGGACTTTCATAACGACATGGAACGCCTTTGTCGAGATCTGAGGCGCTTCCTGAAACTACCAGATCCCACCAAGAAACACGAGTCACGCTGGCGAGGGCCGGTGATGATTGCCACTGCCAGCGTGGTCGTGCTGGTCGCGGTGGCCGTGATTTTCAAAACTCTACGCCCTCCCCCGCCCGTCTCGGGTGACACCATCAACACGATGACCGTTATCAACGTCGCCATCATTCTGGAGGAATATGAGAAGTATCAGGGCAAGCCTTTGCTGGATAATGAGTTGAAAGAGCAGATCGATCGGGCTGTCGCCGCGGCGACAGAGGGTAAGCACCGCGAGAGTATTCAGTTGTTGGAGAAGATCGCGGCAAGGGCTCCAGTGCCTGCCATTTTCACTAATCTAGGCGTCGAGTATGCGAAGCTAAACGATGTGGATGGCGCCAGGACGGCTTTCGCCAAAGCTATCGACAAGGATCCGAGTTACGAACCAGCCCGTGTGAACCGGGAGCTTTTGGAAACTTCTCTGAAAAAGGCTGAAGAGACGTCGTCTGATTCGACAGCGACGCAAGCCATCAGCTTCGAGAAGAGCCCAGTCCCGGCCATTCTGATTGAAAGACTCGAGGGGCACGGCGACGCTCTGAAAGCAATCCACGTCGTCGAGGGTGGGACGAAGCTGGGCGGCAATTACAGCGTCAAGTACTCACTCACGCCAGACAGCCCAACTCTGGTCGATCCGGGGACTTACGATGTCCTGTTCAAAACGACTGGTGGGGGCACGTTCGTGGTGGCGCGAGGCATCGAAGTGAAGGACGGGAAACGCGCCCGGATCAATCCCAACCCGATGCTTGGCAGCATCCTCGTGGAGCCACTCACGCGGAAGGGATTTCCTGCGATTAAGGAGCTCTTTGTCTTCGAAGCCGGAACGAAGGGGTTCCGGCTGATTTTTCAGCGGACGGATAGGCTCGGGGTTTCGTTGCCAATCATCCCCGGCCGCTACGACATCCACGGCAAGACGACCGACGGCAATGAATTCGTTCTGATGAAAGACGTGCAGGTGAAAACGCGGCAAGTCGCGCGAATCCAGACAGATCGGGAAGTCGCCGCTTTCGTGGTCCACGATCGGAACAATAGGCGGCGTGGAGGTCGAAGCGATTTATGTGTTCCGAGCCGGAGGGAGGGAGATCATCGCGAAAACTAAGCTGTTCGGTCAACCGATGATGGTTCCACCGGACGACAGCTACGATATCGCCATAAAACAGCCGGGTGGTCTTGCCACAATCGCGAAGAAGGTCACCGCCAAACGCGGCGAACTTACCGAGGTCCGTTAGAGCCTGTCATGCACTTTCGTTGGGCAACGTGGAAAGTGTTCTTTCGCGCCGGCCATCGTCCTCGACCCTTGCCACGTCGCTCGCTGCCGAGGGTCAGTCGACAGTAAACTCGTCCCATGGTGCGTCGTGACGAGGTAGACGGATCATCGGCTGCCTCACGCTGTTCATCTCCAGCGGGTGCGAGTCCCGTCTCGGTAAGCGCCGGAGCGCCGAGTAGCAGACCCCAGGCAGTGGGAGAGATCCCGGTGGCCCGAGCGGGGTGTCAAGAGCCTCTTCGGAGGAAGCCAGCACGCGGGCCGCAACGTCAAGTGAAGCCTGCAGCCTCGTCAAAGTTACAACCTGAGAGCCGAGCCGGTCATGTCGCGGCGAAGGCCATGTCTGCCGTGCCTCAGTCCGGAGGTGCACGTACGGCAGGTCTCAGCGGGGTATGGGCGCAGCACGCGTGCAGGGAGATGACCGGAACACGAGAGGCCCGTCTGCGCCGCCGTGTCGCGGCAGCGCGGCTCGTATAAGCCGATGGTGAAAGCGAGCCGTGCGCAGCGGGCGTCCGAGGGGACCGTAGTAGTGACGAGCCTCGCGACGAAGAACGCGGGGGAGCGAAGGGTCCCTGCGGTGGTCAGGTGGGCGGCGCAAGGACGCGCGAGGGCATGACCGGCTGGCCCGGTTCCAATCACCCCGGTGGGCCCCCGCCGATCGACAAAGTGCGCCAATTGCAACGCCGACTGTGGGTCGCGGCCAAGCGATCCCCGAAACGACGCTTTCACGCCCTGATGGATCGGATCTGGAGAGCTGACATCCTCTGGGAGGCGTGGCGGCGGGTGAAACGACAAATGCGGCATTTTGCAAACTACGCGCAGCGCCGGGCTGCGGTTTCTCACGGCCGGGCGATCGTTTGCGCGGCCGGTTGCCTCAACGCAGCGAGACGACGACGTCGGCTGCCCTTGCCGTTTCCCACCGGTCACCCCGTGGTCGGAGATCAACACCGAGCCGCCGGGCGTGATATCGAGGCGATCCTTTCCATGGCGTCCGCCGGGACGGTGATGCGGTCGAGCGCCTGCGTCGCGCTGGGCGGCGCGGATCACCAAGGCGGATCGGCCGCGCGGCTTCCTTGCGCCCTGTTTCGTCGGCTCGCCGGGCATCCGTCCTGCGCGCAACCTGCGGTAGCGACACCACCGACCAGTGCAGCGCTGCGGCATCGTCCGTTGTCGCCGACGTGCCGTGAAGACGTGGGTGCCGAGCGGACGATCCGCGTCGGCAATCTCGACCGGACCGTACGAACACCGGCTCGAGCCGGTGCCGGCATAGAGCTTCCTGTCCGGCGGCCGAGGCAAGACGGCGACGTGATTGTGGCGGCGGGGCGTCGCGACGACCGTGGGCTTGGCGGCTCCGGCGTGTGGCTGGCGCCGCGTGTCCGCAGGTTTGGCCTGTTCCGGCGTACGGCCGGTGCCGTGCGACGGCTGGCCGTACGATCCCCGCGGGCTGGACTCCACGTCGGCGGGCTCTGCGCGTCCGCACCGGGTCGGCAGGCCTGACCTGCGCCGGTACGGCCGCACCGGCCCATCGGTCGGCGCGTCACCGGCCTTCGGGCAGGCGCTCCGACGGTTGCGGTGGTAGGCCGCTGTCATCGGTGTTCTGCGTGAACCTGCGCCTTCTGACGCGGTGTCGACGTCGCTGTCCCGCGTCGGCTGTTTTCTCCGCCACCGTCGGTGGTTGCCTCGGCCGATCCGATCGCGACGGAGCGGTCTCGGCCTTCAGTATCGCCCGGGAATGTTGCCCTGCCGATCGCCGCGGATCGATACCGACATGCCGGAGCTCGTCCGAGATGTCCTTGGGTCCGATCTCGAGCTGCGTGGACGGGGCCGCGTCCGAGACGCGTTCCTCGCATCCCCTCGATGGTTTCGCGCGCATCGGCGGTGCGATGTTGCGCCATTGCCATGCGATCGGATCGCGACGGCACGCCTTCGGCGGCAATGACCACCGGCGCAGGCGCGGCCGATACTGTCGGCAGCGGTGCCATCCTCGTCACCAGTTTCGCATGCGAGAAGTTCACCGGCGCTACTTCACCCGGCGCAACGATCACGCGCGTGCCCATCTTCGTCCAGGTCCACAGCCGCGCCGCGAATTCGTTCGGCAGGCGGATGCAGCCATGTGAGGCGGCGTAGCCGGGGAGAGCCTCCCGTATGCATCGCGACGCCCGACCAGGTGATGCGCTGCATGTAAGGCATCGAGGCATGATAAAGATTGGAAACGTGATGGCGGTTCTTTTGAATGATGCTCGAACACACCGTAGGGCGTCGGGTGCGACTTGGTGCCGGTGGAAACCGGCGCCTCCGCGAACAGGCCGTTGATGTCGTAGATCTTGACCCGTTGTTTTTCGACCGAAACGGCAATCACCAGTGGTCCGAGGGGCTTGGCTGCGCTCCTGGCGGCCGCTTCCGGCAGGATCCTTGCGCTTGATCGGGGCACGCTTCGGTTTCACCGGACGTTGATCGTAGTCCGACGCGCCCCAATTCCAGAACGATTGCGCGCTTGCGGTCTCGGGGGCAAACAGCGTTGCCGCGGCCACAAGGGCGATGCGGCGCGCCCACCTCGCGCCTGCCGGGGACGTGTGGTCTGCGAATGCGCGGCCAATCCGGTGACTGCCGCCGACAAGATGCTGCCCGCTCAAGCCCGTAATCCTTACCCTTGTCCGGAGGAGCGGAAACCTCGCTCCGCCCGAATCCCTTTTTCTTAACCTATGAGTGTCGCACACAGGTAAAGGGTTCATGAGCATCCCCAAGGATTTAGGACGGGTGCGCCGAAATTGCCACAGACGGGCGCGGGTCCACGTAAAGCCGGCCTTTTCAATCTGTTTTGGCCGCCGCTTCCAAGGCCATTTCCGCATCCCCACATAGGCCTTCGGCCTGTCCTTTGGAGCAAATGATGAGCAAGCGGAAAAATGAGCTTCCTGTCCTTCGCCGCCTGCTCGGGATGGCGCTTCTTGCGGCAATGCTGACGCTTTCGGCAGGGACCGTTGCTGGCGCCGCTGACGAGCCTGACCTGATCTTCCCGCCGCTCCACCGTGTTCAAGCTGCTGTCGCCGAACGACAAGCTTGCGACCTACGCGGTGGACGATCCGGAGGTTGAAGGAGTGGCCTGTCATTTCACCGTGCCGGAGAAGGGCGGGTTCAAGGGCTGGCTGGGGCTTGCCGAGGAGGTCTCAGATATCTCGCTCGCCTGCCGGCAGGTCGGGCCGATCCGCTTCAAGGCGAAATTCGAGCAGGGCGACGACATGTTCCGCCGGCGCCGTTCGCTGTTCTTCAAAAAGATGCAGATCGTGCGAGGCTGCGACGTCAAACGAAACGTGCTGGTCTACATGGTCTACTCGGACAGGCTGGTTGACGGCTCGCCGAAAAACGCCACATCGACGGTGCCCGTCATGCCGTGGGGCGCGGGTGACAGCGTGCAGAAGTGCTCGGAATACGTGACGAACTAACGCGTCGTGACCGAGGTCCGTTGACATTGCCGCGGCGGTGACGTGCTGTCCGTGCGCGGGATTGCCTTGGGGGACGTATTGTGGCGACGCTTTATCTGGTGCGTCATGCGAAGCCGGCCTCTGGCTATGGCGACGCTGAGGATCCCGGACTTGACGATACAGGCAGGGTGCAGGCGGTTCGCGTCGCCGAAGAACTGAAGGCGCTTCCGAACCGGCTGCCGGTTTACACGAGCCCGTTGCGCCGCTGTCGCGAGACGGCGCGGCCGCTGGCCGAAGCCTGGGGCGTGCAGCCAATCGTGCTGGGCGAAGTCGGCGAGGTGCCGTCGCCGCCGCTCTCGCTGCAGCAGCGCCAGGAGTGGCTGCGCAAGGGTATGGCCTCGGACTGGGCAACCGTGCAGGCGAGCGCTCCGCCGGGCTCACCGGACTATTCGGCCTGGCGTTCACAGCTGATCGGCTCGATCAAGGCAATGGCCGGCGATGCGGTCATCTTTAGCCACTTCATCGCCATCAACGTCGTGGTCGGCGCGGCGAAAGGGAGCGAACAGGTGCTGAGCTTTAGGCCCGACCATGCCTCGGTCACGAAGTTCGAGGTCGGCGAAAGCGGTATTTCGATCGTCGTCGCTCGGGCGCGAGGTTGCGACCACGGGGACGGGCGGCGTTCTGCTCGGTCGCTAAGTCATTGTTCCACAGCCAAAATCCCACCGGATCGGTCATTGGCTGGCAGGCCAATGACGGCATGGGCCTTACGCCTCGAATATGTCGCCCCGTTTCGCGTCGACGAAACAAATCCCCGGCCGAGGAAACCATTTCCCCGCGCCCACGCAGATGTCCCGAAACGAGCAGGGGGTATCACTCCCCTAACGAAATCGGCATTTCAGGGAGAGAACGTCATGCGTGCCATCGCTTTCATCCTCGCCTTCACACTCGCACTCGGCGGTGGGTCATTTGCCCGCTCAACCGACACTGCGCCGAATGCCGGACTGTTCCTGTTCGACGCGCCTGTCGGTCCCGCCAATGCGCCGACGGTTGTCGCCAGTCGCTAACCCTCCAACCCGCGCGCAATGCGCGTACTGGACTTGAAGAATGCCGAATGTCCTTGTCGCCGCGGCCGTCATAGCCGGAATTATGACGGGCAAGCGCCCAGGCGGCACCGACCGAACGTCGTCACGACCGAGCGCGATCTGTTCGTGTCGGTGTGCACGCCGCGCATGAGCGCGCGCATCGCCAATCATCCCGAGATTGTTTGCGGCTGCCTGCACGACAACGCCGTGTCGCGCGAAGAGGACTCCGAAGCTGCGGCTGGCGCTGATCCGTGGTGTCGAGGAAACCGGAGTTCCCGGCATCCAGTACGCGTGGGTGCCGACGAAGTCGAAGGAGCGCGTCGTCGAAGCGCTCGACAAGGTCGCCGCTCCGACGCTCGCCTGCATGTTCGGTCGCGCGCTGAGCGCGCCGGCCGGTCTACACGCCGAATTCGATGAAGCTGGCGATCGCGCCAAAGCAGGCCAGTGCAGGTCCGCCGTAGCGGGCGAGATCGCCCCACTGTGCGTCGAACAGCCGTCTGTCGCGAGCGGCCGATGCCCACCCAGCCGATCACGCTGATGACAAGTCCGACGCCCAGAATAGCAAAGCCGATGGTCAGACGGATCGAACTGCATCGCGCAGCTCCCATCGTTCTACAGGTCTGAAGGGTTTGTGGCGCCGGAACGCGAGCGCGTTCACACGGCGATGGGCAGCGTTGACATCACGCATCGCGTCATCGCCGCGCGGCGAGTTCGTTAACGTTTGACGCTGTTGCGTGCGACGCACTGCCGCGAGCGCACGATCCCGACGCCGTCAGATTGGCGCCGGCCACTTCCTTGATCTGTCCGGCCGGGCAGGTGCCGTCATCGACATAGACGCGCTGGCCGAGGCGGAGTTCGCCGGGATCGGGTTCGCGCGTCAGGATGGTGACGGCGAACAGCGCCAGCATGGAGGTCAGGATGTGCCGATGCCAGCGGGTGCATGTGTACCAAAGGTGCCAGCAGTCTCGGAGGCCGAATCTCTCTGTCAAGGCTAGGCCCGGCGGCGGTTCGCCGCAACGCGTCTCGAACCGGTTTCGTCCAGGGGGAGACCAAGTGCTGGTCGTGGAAGCAACGAGCGACGGTGCCCTCGTCGACGTCCAGATCGGCTACGACGAGTAGGGGCTACTTGTTTTCGATCTTCAGGCCGCTCGGGCCGACGTTGATCGACAGTCCTTCGGGCTTCTTTCGCTCCTGATAGAGATTGTAGCCAAGCACGCTCACCGCGACCACCAACGCGCCGACGATGGCATAAAGGACGTTGCGGTTGATCATGATCTCAGCTCCCGCGTCGATAACGCGGCGAGGGAACATGGGTTCCATCGCTGACGGACGGCTTTGGCGCCGGGACTATCGTGTGCCGGGTGCGAAACGCAGGGTCGCTGCGAGCGTCAACCAGTTGGCGTTTTCACCGGTGATATTCCGGCCGTAGATCAGGTCGAATGAAAGCTCGTCGACGGGACGAAACCGCAGGCCGGCCTGCCAGCGCGGTTTGACGATGCTCCCGAACTCAGCGAAGCGGCCGGTCTGTCCGAACACTTCGCCGGTAACGATCCACGGACCGTGCACTCGCCAGTCGATAGCCGGCGCCGTAGGTGAAGAAGTTCTCCTTCAGCACGCGGTCGTGCAGCCATCCGGCGTTCAGATTGATGCGCAACGTGATCTGACAGCGCGCAAGGTCGCCGGCATCGGTCAGCATGTACTGGGTCGCTCTCGCGCGAAATCGTGTCGACGTGTCGCGGTCGCGGAAAACGCGAAGCCGAAACGGCCGATCGCGGTCGGCACGATGTTGGTCTTCAGCTTCGGACTAACCGTCGTGGTCCAGTCGGCGATCGCTGCGCGAACGCGAAATCTGCGCGCTGATGTCGACCGGCCGACCGCAGATCGACGACGCAGGCCGGCGTCAGCGATGCGATGAAGTCGCGGTTGTCGGCCCATGACACCCAGGACTCGACCTTGCAGTTGCCGGGCTCTCCGACCTCGGCGGTGTCGACCGCGAAGGCGCTGCCGGCCGCCTCGAGCCGCGATGCCGTGCAAGGCCAATGCCAGAAGCGCCAGCGCGATCAGCCGCGCGCATCGCCGAAGGCTTGCGCAAGGCGCCCACGGCTTGCCCAACCCGCCTGAAGGCTTGCCTGGCCCGCCCATTGTGATGCTGCTGCCCCCAGCCGACGTGCCCTTGATGATAGCCTGCTCTTCGGCGAGGTCCAGAACTCGATTGCGAGCCTGCAACGATCCTATCGCGCGAGCGCCTAGTGCGCAACCGTGTTCGAGAACAGGTTGATGACGCGACGCCTGCGATGATCAGTGCAAGGCCGGCCAGCGCGGCCGCATCGAGCTTCTGACCGAACCAGACGAGGCCGATCAGCGCGATCAGGACGATGCCGAGCCCGGACCAGATCGCGTAGGCGACGCCGACCGGCATCGCGCGCAAGGTCAGCGAAAGAAAATAGAAGGTCGCTGCGTAGCAGACGAGTGTGAGCAGCAGCGCCTTCGGCTTGGTGAATTGCTCGGAGGCCTGCAGCGCCGAGGTTCCGATCGTCTCGAAGACCACCGCTGTCAGGAGATAAAAATAGGTCGTCATCGGCATGTCTCGATGTCGGGAATCACGGATGGCCCGTAGTCGGCCCTGCATACGGTCGGCCGGCCGTCTCGCCAACTGGCGTTATTCTGCGATGTCGCTACAGTTGGTCATCAAACATTCAAAAAGCGCAGTGACCCAGGTCACAGCAACACAGGCAAGAGGCGATGACCCTCAACGACGATCAGCGGCGAATTCTTGACGCAGTGGACGCCGCGATTCGATGCGCAGCTCGCGGTGACGAAGGATTTTGTCGCGATCCCCTCGACGCGCGGCGCCGAAGGGCCGTGCCAGGACATGATCGGCGACCTGCTGCGCGAGCGCGCCTTCGAGGTCGACGACTGGCCGATCGACGTCGATGCGCTGAAGGATCTGCGCGGCTTCGGTCCGGTCGAGCACGATTTTTCGCGCGCCCGCACCGTGGTCGGCACCTTTCGTCCGGCGACCGACGAAGGGGCGGTCGCTGATCCTGCAAGGCCACTGCGACGTGGTGCCGGCCGGCCCCCTCGACATGTGGGAGACGCCGCCGTTTGCGCCGGTCATCCGCGACGGCCGCATGTACGGCCGCGGCGCCGGCGACATGAAGTCGGGCACGATCGCCGCGCTGTTCGCGCTCGATGCGATCCGCAGCGCCGGCTTCGCGCCGGCTGCGCGCATTCACTTCCAATCGGTGATCGAGGAGGAGAGTACCGGCCTCGGCGCGCTCTCGACCGTCCAGCGCGGCTATCGCGCCGATTGCGCGTTCATTCCCGGAGCCGACCGGCGGCAACCTCGTGCGCGCGCAGGTCGGCGTGATCTGGTTTCGCGTCAGGGTGCGTGGCAAGCCCGTGCATGTGGCCGACGCCGGCACCGGCGCCAACGCGATCAAGGCGGCCTATCACCTGATCCATGCGCTTGAAGGCCTCGAGGAGGAATGGAATGCGCGCGCCAAGACCGACACGCACTACCGCGCGGTCAATCACCCGATCAATTTCAATCCCGGCATCATTCGCGGCGGCGACTGGGCCTCCAGCGTGCCGGCGTGGTGTGACCTCGAGTGCCGCCTCGCGGTGCTGCCCGGCTGGTCGGTCGCCGCCTGCCAGGAGGAGATCGTCGCCTGCGTCAGCGCGGCTGCGCGCCAGCACGCGTTCCTCGACAAGAACAAGCCGGTGGTCGAGTGGAACGGCTTTCAATGCGAGGGCTATGAACTGACCGGCGCGGCCGAGCCGGAAGCGGCGCTGCAGCCGGAGCTATGACGCGGTCTATGGCGGCGAGTCTGCCGGAGCTTGCCTTCACCGCGACGACCGACAGCGCGCTACTACGGGCTCAACGCCGAAATGCCGAGCCTCTGCTTCGGCGCCAGCGCCGACAGCATCCACGGCTTCAACGAAAGCGTCGAGCTGTCATCGCTGCGCAAAGCCACCGGCACGATGGCGCTGTTCATCGCCGACTGGTGCGGCATCGAGAAAATCCAGGTTAGCGACATGCAGGACGCAGCAGCCAGCCAGGCCGATCAGGCGAAATGGGCGCGCTGGCGCGCGGTCGCCGAACTCTATCACGCCTGCTTCACCGGGCTGATCCTCACCGTGGTGACGCGGCGCGGCGCGCCGGCGGCCGAGGAGTTCGTCTTCCGCGTCTTTCGCCGCCAGCAGGAGGAGCGTTTTCTGGCCGGTCTCGACAAGCTGGGCTTGAGCAGGCTGCCGCCGGCGGTCGCAGCGGCCCAGTATCACTATCTGTCGAACTGGATCGGCGGCGTGCATGTCGAGTACATGTACGAGAGCGACCGCAAGGCCTGGATCCGCTATCCCGCCGCCGCGCTGGATTTGGCAGGGCACGGCGATCTGCGCGATTCCGATGGAAGTGTCAGCCGCGCGATGCTGCGCGGCTGGCACGCCAACAACGGCGTCGCGCTGAAGAACCTGAGGCTCGGCTTCGTCTGCACCAAGCAGGGCGGTGGACGTGCAGGATGGTCTCGAGGGCTACTACTGCGAATACGATCACGATCTTGCGCTCGACGAGCGGCTGGTGTTCGCGCGGCATCTCGAGGCGCCGCCGTTCGATCCGGCGCGCGCGCCGGCGCTGCCCGTCGACGCCTGGCCGAAGCCGCGGCAGGAGAAGGCCTTTCGCAACTACGCCCTGGAATACGTGCGCACCGCGGCGCCGGTGCTGGTGCAGCTGCTTGGACCCGAGGAGGCTGGTCATCTGCTGCACCGGACGGCGAAGCTGATCGGCATGCAGTTCTTTCACTCCGTCGCGCCTGGCGCTTGCCGCCGCCGATCCGCCGCTCGATGCGGCAGGCTTCTCCTCGTTTCTGTCCACGGTCCTTGCGGCCCAGGACGATCGCTGCGACTGTCGTCGAGGCAGGGCGACGCCTTCACCATCACCCAGCAGGGCTGGCGGCATGATGGGCGATGTCGCTGACTACCACCCGGCCTGCGCTCAGGTGCTGGTGGGCCTGATCGAGGGGCTCGCGGCGGGCGCCGGCCGGACAGCCGGCCTCGTAGCCGCCGTTCCGATGGATGGAAAGGCCGTCCGGCGCATTTGTGTGGACGGTTCGCGGGCGCTAAAGTCATCCCGGGTGGACTGACAATCACAGATTGGGCGAACGGACCGTATGGACAACGGCCTGTATTTCATACGCGTGGAGCCTGGCCGGCGGCGGCAAAGCCGAGAACGGCGGCATTCTCGTGCTGCGCAACGGCCGGATTCTCGGCGGCGACGCGTTCTTCTACTATGTCGGCAACTACAGCAGCGGCGGCGGCAGCTGGAAGGGCGAGTTTTCGACCCGACAACATACGCGCAGCGACCTCGCGGTACCGGTGTTCGGCGGCAAGGAGGTCAGCGTTGCCTTTGCGGGCACCTACGCCGGCGAGACCGGGGAAATCCAGGCCACGTCGCCGGGCGGCGGCTATCGCGTCGCGCTCCGCCGGATTGCCGACGCCTGACTGCGCCCATGCGCATTGACGGGGTGCTGCCGCGCAGCGTGTTGGGCTAGACAGCCTGAACGCAACAAGGCTTTCCACTGCCAGCGACGTCAGAACACGAAAAGCGCGACAAGCGCCCCGCACGACACTGCGGCGGACGCGGACGGCCTGCCGTGGAAGCAGCGGCGCTGGGCCATCCTCGCCATCGGCATCGCCGTGGCGATGAGTTCGCTCGACAACTCCATCGCCAATGTGGCGCTGCCGACCATGGCGCGCGATCTGAACGTCGCGCCGGCGCAGATCGTCTGGGTGGTCAATGCGGTGCAGATCGCAATGATCGCGACGCTGTTGCCGCTCGCAGCGCTCGGCGAAATCGTCGGTCACCAGCGCGTCTATTACGGCGGCCTCATACTCTTCGGACTTGGCGCGATCGGCTGCGCGTTCGCGCAATCGTTCGAGATGCTGGTCGCGGCCGGCTGTTTCAGGGCCTGGGCTCGAGCGGCATGATCAGCATCAACTCCGCACTGGTGCGCTTCATCTGGCCGAAACGCATTCTCGGACGTGGCGTTGGCGTCAACGCCATGATCGTCTCGACCAGCATCACCGCCGGACCGACAGTCGCCTCCATCATTCTGTCGGTTGCGGAGTGGCACTGGCTGTTTGCGGTCAACATTCCCTTTGTCGTGCTCGCGCTGTTTCTGTCGATGCGGGTCCTGCCGGTGATGCCGCGTGCGCCGCACCGCTTCGACTTTCTCGGCGCGCTGCTCTCGGCCGGCTGCATGGGCCTGCTGGTGTTTGCGCTGGGCAGCGCCGCGCGCGATCAGTCGCTGCTGCTGACGGCTGCCGAGCTCTCGGTTTCAGCTCGTTTGCGGGGTTCTGCTCGTGCGCAGGCAGAAGGATCATCCGGCGCCGATGATCCCGGTCGACCTTTTTCGCATCCCGATCTTCCGCCTGTCGGTGCTGACGGCCATCTGCGCTTTCGCGACACAGTGGCTCGCCTACATCTCGCTTCCGTTCCTGCTGATCGGCACGCTGGGGCGATCGCAGGTCGAAACCGGATTTCTGATCACGCCGTGGCCGGTGACGGTGGCGATCATGGCGCCGATCGGCGGATACCTCGCCGACCGCTACCGCGTCGGCCTGCTCGGCGGCATCGGGCTTGCGATCATGAGTGTCGGAATGTTCATGCAGGCGACCATTCCGCACGATGCGGGCACGTTCGATATCGTCTGGCGCATGGCGTTGTGCGGTTTTGGTTTCGGCTTCTTCCAGTCGCCGAACATGAAGGCGCTGCTGCTGTCGGCGCCCGCGTCGCGCTCGGGCGGCGCAAGCGGCATGGTGGCGACAGCGCGGCTGGCCGGTCAGACGATCGGCGCAGCGCTTGCGGCGTTCTGCTTCAGCATCGGCAACGGCAAGGGTCCGATCCTGGCGCTCAGCCTCGGCATTGGTTTCGCGGCGACGGCAGCGTGCTGAGTTTCCTCCGCCTGCGCCACGGCAGGGACGGAGTGATGCTCTGATCCGCGTCGCTCAGGCGCGGCGGATGGCGCGCGAGGGCTTGCGCTCGACCACGACGGCGCGCTGACTGCCCGAAGAGGGGATAGCCATCACGCGGCCGGTGCGCGCGGCCTTGCGTGCCTCTTTCAGGATCGTTGCGAGCACCGCTTCCACCGGCTTGCCGGTCAGTTCGGCCGCGAACTCGGCCTGCTGCTGCGGATCGTCGGTCATTCCCTGCGCGGCAAAGATCGCTTCATCGAGCGTCGGCAGTTCGACGCGTACGCGCCGCATGCCCTGCTTGGTCTTCCACTCCGCGCTCATCGATCAGCCTTTCGAGGGATTTACATGCCGGATTTAAGATGAATTCTCTGCCGCACAATGAACAAAACGGCGCGTCAAGGCTGCCATGCGTTAAATTGTGCGAATGCCTTCTTTTTCGGTACGACTATTGGACTTGGTATGCACGATTGGGGCCAGACACGGCCGGTTCGTGCCTCAAGATTGAACTAATTGATGAAGAACGGGCTCTACACGATCCACATCGAGATGCTGGACGGCGTGTCCGGCCGCAACGGCGGCGTCATGGTTCTGCGTGACGGAGTCATCCGTGGCGGTGATTCGCACTTCTATTATACCGGCTCGTACACCTTCGCTGACGGCAGGTGGAAGGGCGAACTGATCAACAGCGAGCACACGCCAACCTATGGCAGCAGGCCGGTGTTCGGCGGCAAGGAGGTCGGCATCGGCTTCGCCGGCACCTACGACGAAGACGGCGCCGAGGGGCAGGCCACAGCGCTCGCCGGCAAACGCAGCGTTCGTTTTCGCGCAGTGCTGCGCTTTCTGATCGAGGCTTGAGCCGCGCGGATCGCCGCAGCAGGTGCGATCGATGGAACTTCGGCGCCCAGGTTCGCGTTCGCATGCGGCAAAGGTCAAATCATGCGATCGCTTCTCGAATTCAATGACAGTTTTGCTTTTCTGCCGCATCTCGTGGCGCTGGGCGTCGCCTATCTTCTCGCGCTGCCGATTGGTTGGAACAGGGAGAAGGCGGAGCGAAGCGCGGGCTTGCGTACGTTTCCACTGGTTGCAATCGCGACCTGCGGGATCGTGCAGGCGACCGAGCATGTGCTGCAGGGGCACCCCGAGGGGACTGCGCGCATCATCGAAGGCCTAATGACCGGCATGGGATTTATCGGCGGCGGCGCGATCCTGAAGAACGACAATTCCGTCCGCGGCACCGCCACGGCCGCGAGCCTGTGGGCGACGGGTGCGACGGGCGCTGCCGTCGGGCTCGGCGCATACGACGTCGCGGTGATGATTTCGGTGTTTATCTTTGCCACGCTGTGGCTGCTGGCCCCGCTCAAGCAGGAGCCCGACCCCGGCAGCGTCGAGCCCAAGTAAACTCACACGACGTCCGCTCGTTCACGCTCCGCTCGCGTCCTTGTTATCGCCGACGCGGTGCAATCGCCTGCCTGAAACGTACAGGACGACAAGCCGCTAGCGGTTGCAGCGGGCGATTGCCCTATGGGCCAATAGCTGGTGGGGCGAGCAACAAATAGTAAAGGCAACGTCCAGCAATAGGTGTGGCCCATGAAGTTGTCTTACTGTGCGCTTTCCGCATCCGCCTTCCTCGCCACGGTGGCGGTCGCGTTCGTCAGCCTGCCCGCGGCCGCGGAGGTCGAGTATCCGTGGTGCTCGCGCTCTTCGGTCGAATACGATGGCATGCCCGACTGCCGCTATTCGACGTATGAGCAGTGTCAGGCGAATGCCGTCTATCTGAACGGCTGGTGTGAACGCAACGCACGCGTCGTCTGGCGGGAGCAGCAAGCCAGGCGCGGCGTGAGGTAGGCCGCGCGATCAGATGCGCGCTTCCTCGCGGGCGATGGTCTCGGCGAGCTTCAGCATCGCCAGCATGCGCGGACGCGTATTGGCCGCAAGCTGCTCGCGATAGACGGTGCGCCAAAGACGAACGGCCAGGCGCGGCCAGAATCCTTTCGGCTCGATTGCGACGCTGAGCGTCACGCGCGTGTTGCCGTCGGCCTCGATGGTGTAGGCGGTCTCGCCGCGCCACGCCGCGCCGTCGGTGCTGAATGCAAGCCTTTGCTCCGGCACGGCCAACGCGACCCGATAGGTCATGTCGATCGCCCTGGTGCCGGGCTTTGCGAACGTGCGGATGACCGCGCCTTCGCGCAGGAGTCCCGGCGGCTCGATCACTCCCTCCCGAAGATCGGTCAGCGTCTCCGGCCAGCGATGCGGACTGGCGAGCGCCGCCCACACCGCGGCAGGTGGAGCCGGCGTCGTAAAGGTGTCGGTGGCGGTGAGAACGAGGGACATGCCGGGCAAGCCACGTGAAGGAGGTGCGTCCATCTTTGGTCGCCGGCAAGCGTGACCGCGTTGAAGGCCGTTGTCGAGCCGGACGTCTGATACAGTGTCGCTTGAGCCGGGTAAACGCATGCGCAAACCTGCTGACGCCGCGTGACCTTTAGCGGGCGGACAAGGGCCGTCGAACACAGATGTAGAGCGGACGCCGTGATGCCTGATGCTGCCAAACAGAAACGAACCCTGAGCCAGCCGTCGCAGGTCGCCGGTCAATGCCTGTGCGGCGCCGTGCGCTTTACCATCGACACGCCGGCGCGCTGGGCGTGGCACGATCACACGCGCGCGAGCCGGATGGTGCACGGCGCTGCCTACGCCACCTACGTCGGCAGCTGGCGCAAGCGCTTTCGTGTCAACGAGGGCGAAGAGCACCTGGCGCGCTATGAGGACAAGGCTTCGCGCAGCGTCCGCAGTTTCTGCCGGCGCTGCGGCACGCCGGTCGCCTATGAACGGGCGCGCTCGCCGCACATGGTCAATATTCCGCGCGCCCTGTTCACCGGGCGCACCGGGCGGGAGCCGCTCTATCACATCGGCATCGACGAGCAGCAGGAGTGGATCTATCTCGGCGAGCCGTTGCGGGCGCTGAAAGGTTTTCCCGGCGTGGTGTGGACGCGGCCGGGCAAGAAGAAGCCGGGTAGGGAATTTCCGTTTGTCTGAGCAGATGCAGTCCCGCATGGGCTGCCGTTGACGGTTCAGGCGCGTTCACCCAATCTGACGGCCTCATTCAACAGGCAGCCGTCCCGCCATGTCAGACCAGCCGATCCTGCATCATTTCGAAGCCTCGCCGTTCTCCGAGAAGATCCGCGTCATTTTCGGCTTCAAGCGCATCGCCTGGCTCTCGGTGCTGATCCCGCGCATCCTGCCGAAACCCGACCTGATGCCCCTGACCGGCGGCTACCGGCGCACTCCGGTGATGCAGATCGGGGCCGACGTTTTCTGCGACACCCAGATCATCGTTCGCGAACTGGAGGCGCGCTACCCGGCGCCGACGCTGTTTCCCTCCGGCAACGCCGGGTTGCCGTGGATCGCGGCGCAGTGGACCGACCGCCCGTTCTTCGCCAGCACCGTCGGCTTCGTGTTCGGCTCGCTCGGCGACACGGTCCCGCAGAGCTTCATCGAGGATCGCACAAAACTGCGCGGTGCGCCGTTCGACGTCAAAGCCATGAGCGCGGCGGTACCGCACCATCGCGCGCAGCTTCGCGCGCACCTTGGCCTGATCGAGGAGCAACTGGCCGTACGTCCCTGGCTCATGGGTGACTTCAGCCTCATGGATGCCAGCGCCTACATGAATGTCTGGTACGTCCGCACCAACCTCGCCAATGCCGATGACCTGCTCGCCGGCTTCCCGAGGGTGCGCGACTGGGAAAGCCGCATCAAGGCGATCGGACATGGCGAGCGGAGCCGACATCAGCGGGCAGGAGGCGCTGAAGATCGCGGCTGACGCGCAGCCGGCGGCGCGGCCTCCGACACCAGCGGGCGATGACGAAGACTACAAGGCGGGCCAACGGGTCGCCGTGGTCGCCGACGAAGCCGTGCGGACCGCGGTCGAAGGCGAGATCGTCACCATCTCGCGCCAGCACGTCGCCATTCGGCGTCACGATGCGCAAATTGGCGAGGTGGTCGTGCATTTTCCCGCGCAACGGATATGCGGTGGAGGCGAGGTGAGCGGCGCGCTGCGCGTCACTTCCACAGGAACAGCAGGTTGCTTTCCGCCGAGCGGTATGTCGTTTCGAGAAAGCCAGGATTGGCAAGTCTGGCTTTCGCCACCGCCTGCTCGACAGCCTTGGCGAAATCGGCGTAGTCGCGGTCGAAATAGCGGTCGCAGTCGTCGTCGAGTTTGACGGCGGCCTTGATCGCCTGCTTGAGGTCGGCGTCGCTGGCACGAGGATGCACGCGCTTCATGCGGTCGAACATGATGCCGTCATGCGCCTGCTCACGCTCACGGCGATAGCTCGTTGAAATTTGCCGTCAATTGCCGCTCGACCTCCGGGTCGCTCAGGTCGATGCGCGGCGGCGGCGGCAATTCCTCGCTGTCGAAGTTATACTTGTAGCGCCAGAGTTCGAAGGCCGCATCCTTCAGGGGGAGGGTCGCGGCCTCCCGATAGACACTTTCGGTCAGAGAACTCATCGGATCACCTGCTGCTTCAGCGCGGGATTGCCTTGCGGTTGCCTCATGCTTTCGTCGGACGGAGGTGCGGCGACGTTCAAGCTTGCCGGATGGTACGTGACGGGTTCATTGTCCCGTCGTTCGACCCAAGGTGCGCCCGGCGCAGGGGAATTTGCCGTGCAGGAAGGCCTCTACAAATGTGAATACACGGTGGGCGGCGCGGTCGGCCGCAGCGTCATGTATGTGCAGGGCGGACAGATGCTCGGCGGCAACTCGGCGTTCGCGCATATCGGCACCTACGAGACCTGCGACGGCGTCACCACCGCCGAAATCGAGACCCGGCGGCACCTGCAGGACCCGAACTACCCGTCGATGCTCGGCCAGGACATCGGCTCGATCAACGTCAAGGGCCGGATCGTCGACGGCCGCTATCACTTCGAGGGCACCACGCCGCAGATGCCCGGCGCGGTGTTCCGCTCGCAGATGTGGAGTATCGACAGCGAGAGCGCGCCCGTTGTCGGTGCGGTCGGCGAGGGCGGCATCGCCAACGGCCTCTACTCGGTGCACCTTCGCACGCTCGACGGCATCGACGGCGGGCTGAACGGCGTGATGCTGTTGCACGATGGCCGCATCCTCGGTGGCGACGCCTACTTCTACTATCTCGGCACCTACACCTCGGCGCATGGTCGCTGGAAGGGCGAGATGCTCAATCAGGAGCACACGCCGGCGAAGGGCGAAGTCCCCGTGTTCGGCGGCCACGAAATCGGCATCGGTTTTGCCGGCACCTGCGATGCGAGAGGGCGCTGAACTCGAGGCGACGGCCTTTGCCGGCAAGCGCAGCCTGCGCCTCAAGGCATCGCTGAGCCTGATCCGCAGGGCGTGACCGCCGGAAGCGCGATCACACAAGCTCTGCCGTCAGCGGGTGAGCGACAGCCCCATGCCCGAGAGATCGAGGTTGATCATCAGTCCGGTCTGGACGCCGCTTAGTTCAAGCACGGCGCCCCTCTGGTTGGTCAGGATGATCGCCTGCGGCCCGCGGATGATGGTGCCGCCGGCCCCTGCGGCGCCGTAGACGCCTTCGATGTCCTGCGGCCGGAAGATGTTGCTGACCCGGCCGTGCAGGTAGGTCTGCGATCCTCCGAAGGTGAAACCGTAGCTCAGGCCCCCGATCGCGATGCGATAGGTGCGCCCGCGAAATGTCAGTGTGCCGCTGCCGGCGGCGCCGCCGATGACGAAGCCGGCCTTGACGAAGTTGAGCCGAATAGTGCCGACATCGGCCCGCGCGGCCGGCGGGACGGCGAGCAAAAACATGGCGGCGAGCGCGGCGAGGATGGTACGGAAGCTGATGGGCATGCCGGTTCCTTTGGTTGCGCCCAGCCTATGCGGAGGCTTCAATTCGCGACAGGGCGGGATGCGGTGTGAGCAGGGTGTTCGTTGCCGGAAGCATCATCATGGACGTGGTCGCCACGGCGCCGCGGCACCCGCAGATCGGAGAAACCGTGCTCGGCCACGGCATGTTCTTCTTCCCGGGCGGCAAGGGTGCCAACCAGGCGGTGGCGGCGGCGCGGCTTGGCGCGAGCACCTCGCTGATCGGCCGCATCGGCCGTGACGCTTTCGGCGGCGAGCTGAAGACGTTTCTGTCGGCACAGGACATCGACCTCGGCTGCGTGCTGGACACCGATGGCGCACCGACCGGCTCGGCCGTGATCGTTGTTGCCGAAAACGACAACGCCATTGTCGTCGTGCCTGCTGCCAATGCCGAACTGAGCGTGAGCGACGTCGAACGCGCGGACCTGGCGCGCGGCGATGTGCTGCTGGCCCAGCTTGAAATTCCGCTGCCGACGGTCGCTGCATTCTTCGCGCGGGGGCGCGCGATCGGTGCACGCACGATCCTCAATCCGGCGCCGGCGGTTGCCTTCGACCGTGCGCTGTTTGCGCTGGCCGATCTGGTGATCCTCAACGAAACCGAGCTTGCGGCATCCACGCTGCGCGCTGTGAACGCAACCACGCCGCCGGCCGAACTGGCCGCCGCGGCGCGCGCCTTGCGGACCCATGCCGCACAGGACATTTGCGTCACCATCGGCAGCCGCGGCGCCGTCGCCCTGGTCGGCGACGAGATGCATTGCTTCGAGGGCAGGCTCGTCACGATTGCCGACACGACCGGCGCCGGCGACTGCTTCGCGGGTGCGGTGGCCGCCGAACTCGCGCGCGGCCGGCCGCTCTGTGACGCGCTGGCCTTCGCCAACGTCGCGGCGTCGATCTGCGTGCAGCGGATGGGCGCCGGGCCGTCGATGCCGACATTGGGCGAGGTCACCATCGCCCTGACCAAAGCACCCGGCGCGGGTCAAGCCCGCGTGTGATGCCGCAGCCGGCCGGCCTTGCGCCGGTCGCTATTTTTCCTTGTCCTTGGCTTCACGTGCCAGCCGCTCGGCTCTGAGGCGCTGGTGATTTTCCTCGAATTCCGGCGTGCTGCCGTGTTCGGCGATCGTTTGCCGCGCGGCGATGCGGTTGAACGACTTGCGCGCCTCCTCGTCGGCCAGTTGCTGCAGTGCTGATCGCTTGCCTTTGGCCATTTTCATGTCCTTGGCCCCGGCTCCGCCAGGCGACGGAGCGTCGTCCCGGCCGGCTGGGGCTGTCCTGTTCGGTGTGGTTCCCGGCCTCAGTATAGCACACTGGCGCGGGATTCGCGGGTCGCCGTCGCGCCGGGGCCTTGCCAGGTCTTGGCGACATAAAGTCCGCTTTGCGTGCGGATCGAGGGCGTGAACGTAAGCTTGGGCCATGGCCGCAGGACGCTGCGTTTCTCGCAGTTGTCGGCGTGCGCGAATTCGGACTACGCCATTCCAGTGCGATGAAAATCGTATCTGCTCCGGCCACCGCGTTTCGCTGCGTCCAGCCCTCGCTGTGACGCAGACGCAACGCACGCGCGTGCGCGAAACGTTGGACCAAATCCTGAGTGGGCCGTGCGGTGCGAAATCTCTTTATGTTGTTCGCATCTGACGGTCGCGCTGGCAATTTCATCGGCGAGGTATGGGGGCTGCAGAAGCGCCCGATCGTGCTCGAATGCGTGGTTCCGATTCCGGACCGCAAGCAGGCCGAGGCGATTGCGCGAAAGCGCCTCGCCGGCGCCAACTCCATCACGGCCATCGAGCTGTCGCAGCCGGACGAGGCCGCCGCGCCGAACTGAGCTGCCCAGTTGTCGATGAAATAGACCGACATGGGCGTCCGGCCGGAGTGTGATGCCCGTCACGGCCCGCGCCCGCAGGATCGGAAATCCTTGAGCCTTCCATCAGCCCCGACGGGGTTGACCAGCGAGGCTCGCATGCATCCGGACCGCCCACACCATTCGCCGCATCGGCCTTGCGCTGACGCTGGCACTCACCGTTTCCGCGGCTGCGTCTTCGTCCGGCTTCGCCTTCCCGTCCGAGGCGCGCGAACAGTGCACGGGCGATGCCTTCCGCCTTTGCGCCTCCGAGATCCCGAGCATTCCGAAGATCACCGCCTGCATGCGCAAGAACAAGGCAAACCTCAGTCCGGGTTGCCGCGCCGTCATGGACAAGCACGACGCCACGACGAAGAGCAGCAGCAAGGTCGCAACACAGGGCTGAACCTGGGCTGGATTGCAGGCGCCGCGTGCGAGCGTGAATCCTTTTTTAATCTGATCGCGTCACGGTGTTCCCAAGTGGATCTTGTTCTGCGTACGGCTCCAGTAGTTTGAAGGGCGGATGTACCCCTTCAATATGTACAGCACCCCGTCAGCAATGACGGGGTGTTTGTGTTGGCGGCGGGCCGGGGGGTAGCCGTCAAATTCAATTTTCAAACAGCCCGACGCGCGCTTTAGCGCGTCATTGCGAGCGAAGCGAAACAATGCAGCTGCGCGCCGGCAGGCGCGCCAAATAAAACGCGGTGGTTGCGGCGACTGCCGCCCTTCTTGTTGGCGCGCTTCGCGCGCGGCTGGATTGCTTCGTCGCTTCGCTTCTCGCAATGACGGCGGAGTGTGGACGCGCGTCATCGCCCCCGTTGTCCGGCCGAGGACGCCGGTCTTCTCTTGTCCGTCTCTCCCCGAAGGGGCGTGCGGAACGCCTGGCGTTTCACCGCGCCCGTGGCGCCACGTGATGTGGCCACATGGCTCCCTGCGCCGGAGGCACAGGGCAGCCGTGCACCTGGCCGCACACGGTGTGTGTGCCCTTGCGGGTCACACGATCCCGCGAGTCTCCAGCAGGCTCACGGGACGGCCACGGAAGCAGGAAAACGCCTGCGTTCCGCACACGACGATTTTATCGGCTTGCAACTCCCAGCGGCGCCACGTGCCGGCGCCTTGACCAAATGCGGGCGTCGCCGCATTGCTGGGTCCTTGGGCCGCCCACCCTCGTATGCCGGTACGTCTCCCCTTACGGCGACCATGCTCCGGGGCCGACATACGCGACGGGTCCGTCGCATCCCGCCCCGCGCCGTGACGTAGACGCGGCGCCCTTTAGTTGGAGCGGGACGTGGGGATGATAGTCCTAGGAAAGAATGGCGTCAAGTGGCTTGGGAAGAAATTCTATTGCGTTCTTGTTCCTGATAACCAGAAACTGTCAGCAGTCAAGGTGCGCATAACTGCGCCCTCTCCCCTTAGGCGAGCGAAGCGACGCCGTTCTTCGAACGGCTAGGGCGAGGGCACCTTCTCCCACGAGGGCAGAAGGCAGAGAGCAGGCAATGACGCCGGAGGACTGCACCACGCCCCGGCACTACCGCCGCTTCTGATCACGCCCGAGAACGAGACGTTGGCGCCGCCGCAGTTGAGGTTGTCGCCGACGATCAGGAATTTGCCGACGAAGCTGCATCTCCCCCGCGCAACCGCCTTCGACCTCCGCGTCGGCGAACGTCATGGCGTCGCCCGACGGCTTTGCCGTATGGTCGAGGTTGCCGGTGTGGGCGTGGTCGCCCGAACCCCAGGTCGCCTCGCCTTCAATGTCGAGTTCGCCTTTCTTCTTCGCCCGTTTGATGCGGATGACGCTGGAGTTGTCGCGCCACACGCCGATCCAGTCCCGCTCCACCGGCGGCGGGATGCTCCCGGCCCAGCTCAGCCGGTCGGATTCGATCCAGCCGGTGGTGCCGTGACCCTTGCGCGGCTGAAACCAGCTGCAGGCGAACTTGCCCAGCGTGCGCGAGACGATCACCTGGTCGCTGGCGATGACGTAGGTCTTCAGGCGGCAGGCCGGATCGGCCGGGGCACTTCTCGGTGCCGTCATCGTGGAAGAACGTGCGCTCGCCGGCCGCGCCCTTGATGGTCGCCAGCCGATAGGTCTTGCTCTCGCGCGGAAAATATCCGCCCCGGCAGAAATAGTCGGGGTTGCCCTGGAGCTGGGCGAACGCGGGCGTGGCGAGGAGGAGGGCGGAGAGGAGGGCGGCAATCCGGACGCTGTGTTTCATCATGCCTCCTTCGCAACAATGAACCGGCGCAGTGTAACTCGCGTCAGAGCAGACATCACACATTCTTAAGCTTTGGTGCGCGCTGATTTGCGCTGACCTGATTTGTTCTTTGCGAACGAAGCAGAGTCAGACGGAGAACAAACCGGCAGCGGTGATCGCGGGCAAATCGCGCGGCGCCGCAGCTCACCAGAGGCTGACGCAGAGATTGCCCTGGATGACGAAATTGCGCGGGCACACCAGCTCGCCGCGATAGTCGAGGCGGGGCTGAACGGTCGCCGCCCGCCGTCGTCGATGGTCGTCGCGATGATGGCGGCGGGGCGGGCGCGGCGGCCGCGGCGCCTCGAAATAGTCGTCGCGATAGCGATAGTTGCCGTAGCCGCGATCGAAGCTGCCGGGGACGCCGCGTCCGGCGTAGACGCTGACGCAGGCATTGCCGCGGATCTCGTAATTGGCGGGACACGACAGCTCGCCGCGATAGTTGCGCTGGAGCGGAATGACCGCGTCGTGCTGGGCCGGTGCAACGCGGGTTGATCCGGCAAGAGTAAGACTTGCCACAGCGGCGATCACCAGGACTTGTCTCACTGTCGTTTCCGCGAAGCCGTTCCCGGGCAAGTCGTCCGTACGGCGCAGCGATATCCCCAAGGGCGGGATGAGGCAAGGCAGTCGGACGTCGCTTGGTGGCCTTGCGGTCAGCTCACCGGCCGCGAGCGCTTCGTGCCGCGCGGTGGTGGTGGTGGCGGCGGGGCCACGGGCTTCAACGTAACGATCACCGGGTTTGGCTTGTGATCGAGCGCAGCGCCGCTCGCCGCATCCACCACACCGCCGACGACCCCGCCGAGCAGCAGGTTGCCGGCGAAGCCCGCGGCGCCGGTGCCGGTGATCTCCTTGGTCAGCGCCACCACTTCCGGCTGATAGCCGGGCTTGGCGATGTCGATGGTGATCTCGTCCTGGCGCTTCACGCTCATCACGCACGGCGTTACGCACGTCTTCGGCGCTTCGCCCGCGATGTTGAAGGTTGCGGTCGCCTCCGACGGTGTCGTCGAAACGGTGATGTTCTCGCTCCAGCCGCGTGTCGCCGACGCGCAGCCCGACAGCGCCAGGGCGGCCAGCGCCGCCAATGCTACACAACGCATGAATACTGTCCCCATTCCCCGCGGCCATTTTCTTGGAATTTATGGGACGACACAAGCCATGGTTGAGCGGTTCCGGGACCGCCCGGGTTAAAGGTCAATCCGGACCCGTCCGGCGAAGCCCGACAGGCGAAGCCGGATGGCAAAGCCCGTCCCGCAATGCCATAAGCCGCCGTTCCACTTCGACCCGGATGCCCCGATGAACCCGCTCTGGAGCCAGATTGCGCGCGAGCTTTCGCCCTATGTGCCGGGCGAGCAGCCGCGCATCGCCAATCTGGTGAAGCTCAACACCAACGAAAGCCCGTTCGGCCCATCGCCGCGCGCGCTGGAGGCGATGCGCGCCGCAGCCGCCGACAGCCTGCGGCTCTATCCCGATCCGGAGGCGACCGAGCTACGCGAAGCGCTCGCCGCCCATCACGGCGTCAAGGCCGAACAGGTGTTCGTCGGCAACGGTTCGGACGAGGTGATCGCGCACGCGTTCGCGGCGCTGCTGAAGCAGCCAAAGCCGCTAAAGTATCCGGACGTCACCTACAGCTTCTATCCCGTGTGGGCGCAACTGTTTGGCGTTGCGGTCGAGACCGTGCCGCTCGATGCGGGCATGCGCGTGCGCGTCGGGGACTACCGCGAGGCGGGGGCGATCGTGCTCGCCAATCCCAACGCGCCGACCGGCGTCGCGCTGTCGCGCGCGGAGATCGCCCGGCTGCTCGCCGCGCATGCCGATATCCCGGTGCTGATCGACGAGGCGTACGTGGATTTCGGCGGCGAAAGTGCAGTGCCGCTGATCGCCGATCATCCGAACCTGCTGGTCGTGCAGACCATGTCGAAGTCGCGCGCACTCGCCGGCCTGCGCGTCGGCTACGCGCTCGGCGACACAGGCCTGATCGAGGCGCTGCGCCGGGTGAAGGACAGCTTCAACTCCTATCCGCTCGGCCGCATCGCCCAGGCCGGCGCCGTGGCTTCGGTGCGTGATGACGAATATTTTCGCGCGAGCTGCGCGAAGGTCGTCGCCGGACGTGAGGCGATGACACGGGAGCTGGTACGTCTCGGGTTTGTGGTGCTGCCGTCAGCTGCTAATTTCGTCTTCGCCAGGCATCCGCAGCGGGAAGGAGCGGCGATCGCAGCCGGCTTGCGCGAACGCGCCGTGCTGGTGCGGCACTTCAACAAGCCGCGCACCGCCGACTGGCTGCGGATCACGGTCGGGACGGAGGAAGCTGGGCGGCGACTGATCGCGGCGGCGGAAGATATTCTGGCAGGTAAGGAGCCCGGATAGAGCGAAGCGCAATCCGGAAATCCCAATCTCTAGAAGTCCGCCCCGAATCGCTTCGCTGCATCCAGGCTACACCCGAGCACTAGCCTCCCGCTTTCGTCCGCGCGACAACTGCCGCGCCGTGCCCGGATCGAGTTCGCATAGAACATGAACAGGTTCGGCGCGGTGCCCGCGACGGGACGACCGGTTGCGCGGGTGTTGGTCTCGGCCTGCCTCACTTCGAAATACGTCGATGTGCCGGCCTGGATCTGAACCACCGCCTCATGCTGGACGTTCGTTGCGAGCAAACCGATGAAGTAAACGGAGATCGTGTGCCGGCCGGCCGGCCGGTCGACCACGAGATGGGTGTCGCCGTCCACCTTGCCGACGCTTGTTCCATCGACCCTGATCTCCGCCGCGGCCAGACTGCCGACGAGACCGGTGGCGCGCGGGTAAAGTCATGCGGCCCTGGCGGCCGTCGAGCGGCCGGGTTTGCTGCGGTTCCACGACGGCGGCGGAACCGGCGCAGCCGCACAGCAGGGCGAGCAGGCCAATAGAGGAAATGAGTTTCAGCATCAGCCGCCCGGCGATGGCGCCGGCGTCGATCTCCGGCCGCCGGCCAATAGCGCGAGTAGCGCCGTCGTTGCAACGTTGAATTGATTGGGTTAGGAATTGGCAGAAGTCAGGGGTGGGGGCCTCGATGTTTGCAGCGGTGCTTTTTCGCGCGTTTTTTCTGTTGTTTATTGCAGTGTCGTTATCGGGATGCGTGACTGCCCGGACCGGCTTTGATTTTGCCGCGGTCATGCGCAAGGTCGGCCCGCCGCCGGCGGGACATTCGCGCATCGTCGTGCTGAGCGAAAAGGGGTCAGTCACCTATGGCGGTGTGGCCGATCTCGTGACGGCGGTGTTCCACCAAGCAGGTGCGGCCCGGCGTGTACGCTATGCCGATCAGCGCGCGGGCAAACACCAGATCATCGGGACCCAGTCGATGTTTCCGGGCGAGACCAAATACGACATCACGACCGTCGCTGGTCGGACCTATTTCCTGATCGCACGCAACAGCGCGCGAGCAGGCACGGTGACGGGCTCGACGCTCGGGGCGGGGCTGGCGGGCGGGTTGCTGGCCATGGCGATCACCGCCGGATACGACAACCCCGGGCCGGTGGATCTGCTGCCACTGGATGAGGCGGCGGCGCGAACCGCGCTCGCCGACCTGCAACTGGCGGAGTAGGTGCACCAGAGCGCGAGGTACGTTCGCGAGGCCATTGCGCCGCTCGGCAGTCATCGCGCCGACGGGCCGTCCACACGGCACGGCGAACCGCTGCTGCGGGCTCGAGCGCACGTCGCGCCGCCATCAGCGAGCCTGGCGCAGGTATCAATACGGATCCAGTTCGCCGCGGAATCGCTCGGCGGAGACGCGGGGCCTTTGGCCGAGCCAGGTCACCAGTGCGACTACAAGCACCGCCACGCTGATCATTCCCCAGATCGCGAGTTCTTCGGACATCACCTCAAGTTACTCCCTGTTCCGCCTGGCTCTCGGCGGAGACCTGCAGAAAGCTGCGATGAACGAAATCGGCGGTCTTCAACTCTTCCCACTGCACCCGGAACGCCGATCCGCTTCTGGAATGTGCGACGACCACGCCGCGCCTGTCCGGGAATTTCGAATGCCTTCGGCCGAGTTCACTGAGTTTGACCCGCATGCCGGGGTTGAAATCGCCATTTCCTTGTCTCATGCGCCCCCCTTTGTCGAAGGGCGAACGTGCGCCAGTCATCGGCGTTCCTGCTGAATTCACGAAATCTGTCTATTGTTGCAGCAAGGCCACAACATCTGACGTCCGGACAGGCTGCCCGTAGCCCGCGCGCTCCCTATGTCGCCGGCTGACGCACCCTGAAAATCACCGACCCGACGGCCGCGCCGACGAGGAACGACGGTAGCCACCTGTACCACTCGAACATCATCAGGCCGAAGGCGTACCCCAGGCGGCCGGTTTCGGAGCCGGGGCGTCCGGGCTCAGGCGGGGTCACCTGGAACAGCAGCAGAAGCAGAACGGCGGCCAGCATCGCCATGCCGCCAAAGAGGATGCCGCGGTTGGGGCCGAGCGACAGCGCGCCCACCAATCCAATAATCATCGGGACGGCCAGCACCACGAAAGCCAGATACGACATGTCCGACCCTTCAGTTATCGCCGCGCAAGCCGCTGCGTGACGGCGCTCACAGTCCGTCATCCCGACTTGGGGAATCCTTTGAACCATCAAAGGGGACGGCCATGAAGACTTTTATTCTCGCGGTGTTTCTCATCCTTGTCGCGGCATCGGCTGAGGCCGGGCTCTCGAAAGGTCCGCCGCAAATCGAAACCGTACGGAATGCGCACGCGGAGACACCCGCGGCGGTGAAGCCGGCGGCAGAGCCGGCCGTCAAGAAGAAGCGCAAGCGTCGCCGCGAGGACGACGAGGACATCCTCGGGAAGGACGACAAGGACATCGACATCGACTTGTGAGAGGCTGCGATATCGAATTGAAACCGTTCTGAAATCAAATAGAGGTCGGGGCGTTTGAACTTTTGTCCGGCGAGCGATGCCATATCGCCAAACCAGAGTTCAGAACGGGACACCGAGCTCATGACTGCCTTCGCCGAAAACATGATTGCGTGGATGCCAACGATGGGAGTGGCAACCTTCGCCGTCGTTCATGGCGCCCTGTTGCTCATGGTGCTCCGCATCTAGGTGAGGCGGCAAGTCGACGTACTTAATATCCGCCATAAGCTTATCCGCCATAAGCGCTGCGATCTCGCCGGACCGCGGAGCGCGGTCCGGCCGTTCGTTCAAGGGCAGCGGTGAATACGGCTGCCGTCGGAAATAACGACGTCTTACCTGCCGCGGTGGTCGCGGACGATCGGGCCCGGCTTGCCGCCGCCCTTGCCGCCGCCGGGGCCACCCGTGGGACCGCGTTCGCCGGGGCGCTGGCCGCCGAAGGCGCCTTCGCTCATGCAGGCCTTGTACTGGTGATCGCAGGTCCGGTTGATGCAGGGGCCGGAATCGCCGTTGGTGCTCATCAGGCAACGTTCGGTACAGTAGCTGTGCCGCGACGCGCAGGAGCCCATCGGCTTGGCGTGCGCCTGTGAGGCGAATGCCGTCAGGGCGGCAGCCGCCATTGAAGACAATACGGCCAGTGTCAGCAGCGATTGGCGAAGGTTCGTTTGGATCATCTTGATAATCTCCGGTGTTTGATGACTTGCACACCGTTGAGTTACGCGAACGTGCGTTTGGTTGTTGCTCGAACCACCGGCTTTGTTTGCCGCGAGGCCGCCCGCGCTGGAAGGCTTCTTCGAAGTCGGCGCAGAGTGATGGGCGCCGGATCGGCATCCGACATGAGCGGGACGAATATCATCTGAACGCGACCAGGGCGGGGTGAGTTGGGACCCGATCAATCAGCATTCTCAACCTCGTCCCCGCGAAAGCGGGAACCATAGCCACCGAGTTACGAAAGGTTCCTGCATTCCCCGCCCCATTGACGACACGGCGTATGGCTCCCGGCCAAAGGCGCGCGGAAGCGACGCCGAATCTTCGAACGGCTATGGCTTCGCTTGGCCGGGACGACGCTGAGAATGCTGATTGATCGGACTTAATCTCGTCCCGCTTTAGTCCGTAGCCGCATGAGCGTAGCGACATGCGGGGGAGTCCCCGGATATCGCTTCGCGCATCCAGGCTACGCCTGCCTGATCTCGAAGCGGCCGAAGTCGAAGTCGCGGCCGGGCGCGCTGTCGAACAGGGCGCGGGTGTAGGCGTGCTGCGGCGCCTGGAAGATCGCAGCCGTCGGGCCTTCCTCGACCACCTCGCCCTTGTGCATCACGGCGATCCGGTCGCACACCTGCGCCGCGACCCGCAAATCGTGGGTGATGAACAGCACGGCGAGGTTGAAGCGCTTGCGCACGTCATCGAGCAGCTGCAGCACCTGTGCCTGCACCGACACGTCGAGGGCGGACACCGGCTCGTCGGCTACCAGAATTTCCGGATCGATCGCCAGTGCGCGGGCGATGCACAGCCGCTGGCGCTGGCCGCCGGAGAACTGGTGCGGGAAGCGCGACAGCGCGTCCGGCTCGAGCCCGACCAGCCGCATCAGCTCGCGCGCGCGCTGGTATGCGTCCGTCTCCGCCGTGCCGTAGTTCATCGGCCCTTCGACGATCGAGGCGCCGACCGAGCGGCGCGGATTGAGTGAGCGGTACGGGTCCTGGAACACGATCTGCACGCGCTTGCGGTGCGGACGGAGCGCGCGGGCCGAGAGGTGGGCGACATCGGCGCCCTCGATCAAAATCGCGCCCGCGCTCGGATCGATCAGCCGCGCGATGCAGCGCGCCACCGTTGACTTGCCCGAGCCGGACTTGCCGACCACGCCGAGCGTCTCGCCGCGCCGCACGACGAGGTTGACGTCGCTCGCCGCCTTCACCTCGCGCCGGTTGCCGAACAGGCCTCCGGACACGTACGTCTTGGTCAACCCGCTCGTCTGCAGCACGATCGGCGCGCCGGTCAGCGGCGGCCGTTCGGGCGGGGAGAGGCTCGGCACCGCGCGGATCAGCATGCGCGTGTAATCGTGGCGCGGCCGGCGCAACACGTCCTCGGTCGTTCCTTCCTCGACCACGCGGCCGTGCTGCATCACCACCACGCGGTGGGCGACCTCGGCGACGACGCCGAAGTCGTGGGTGATGAACAGCACGCCGGTGTTGCGCCGCTCGCGCAATTCCTCGATCAGCTTCAGGATCTGCGCCTGCGTGGTCACGTCGAGCGCGGTGGTCGGCTCGTCGGCGATCAGCAGCACCGGATCGAGCGCAAGCGCAGCGGCGATCATGATCCGCTGGCGCTGTCCGCCCGAGATTTGATGCGGGTAGACGTCGATCAACCGGTGTGGCTCCGGCAGGTGGACCGATTCCATCACCTCCAGCACGCGGGCTCGCCGCGCCGCTTCGCCGAGATTGGTGTGGATGGTGAGCACCTCGGCGATCTGGTCGCCGACGCGCATCACCGGATTGAGCGCCGTCATCGGCTCCTGGAAGATCATCGCCATGCGCTCGCCGCGCATCCGCCGCAGCTCGGCCGGCGATTTCAGCAACAGGTCGTCGCCCTCGAGCAGCACCCGGCCGCCAACCGCCGTCAGCTGGTTTGGCAGCAGCCCCATGATCGAATGCGCGGTGACCGACTTGCCGGAGCCGGATTCGCCGACCACGCAGACGATCTCGCCGGGCGCGACCGAGAACGACACGTTCTCCACCGCATGCGGGCGATCGGCACCGGCGGGCAGGCGCACCGTCAGGCCGTGGACATCGAGCACGGGTTTTACAGGCGTCATGTGAAACGCCCTCCAGCCGTCATGCCCGCGCACGAGGCTCGCCTTCGGCGTGCCGAGGACAGGCGCGCATGCAGCAAGCTCTGCGGCGAACCCTCATGGTGAGGAGCCCTGCGGAGCAGGGCGTCTCGAACCATGCAGGCGAGGAAGGCGAAGCAATGCCGGCGCTTCGAACAAGGATCCCGGTGGAATTTCCGGCTACACCCTCGAGACGCGCTTCTTCGAAGCGCTCCTCAGGATGAGGGGAAACTTTCGCAGATGCTGGGTCTTCGTCAATAGTGTGCGAAGCGACGCCGTTCTTCGACCGGCCATAGGCGAGCGAAGCGACGCCGTCCTTCGACCGGCCATAGGCGAGCGAAGCGACGCCGTCCTTCGACCGGCCATAGGCGAGCGAAGCGACGCCGTCCTTCGACCGGCCATAGGCGAGCGAAGCGACGCCGTCCTTCGACCGGCTATGGGGACGACGCTCGGCGTGTGTGGCGCGCTTGTACATCACACCCGCTTCGCCAGTTTTGGGTCGAGCCGGTCGCGCAGGCTGTCGCCAAGCATGTTCACCGCCAGCACCGTCAGCGCAAGGCATATGCCGGGAAAGAAGATGTTGTGCGGGAAGAGGCGAGACAGGCTGCGGCCTTCGGCCATGATGTTGCCCCAGGTCGGGGTTTCCGGCGGAATGCCGACGCCGAGGAACGACAGGATCGCCTCGATCAGCATCGCGTTGGCGCAGATGAAGGTGCCTGGACGATCAGCGCCGGGACGGTGTTGGGCAGGATATGCCGCACCAGCAGCGTTGGCGTGCGGGTGCCGGCGCAGATCGCAGCCTCCACATACGGCTCCTCGCGCACGGAGAGTACGATCGCGCGCACGAGCCGCACGACGCGCGGGATATCGCCGGCACGACGATGGCGACAATGACGCTCATCACCCCGCCGCTGAACACGGCGATCAGGCCGATGGCCAGAAGGATCGCCGGGATCGCCATCAGCCCGTCCATCAACCGCAGCACGATGGCGTCGAGCCAGCGATATAGCCGGCAACGAGACCGAGGAGGAGACCGATGGCGATGCTCAGCAGCGCGACGCTGCCGCCGATGATCAGCGACACGCGCGCGCCGTAGATCACGCGGCTGTAGATGTCGCGGCCGAGGCTGTCGGTCCCCATTCGGTAGGTGAACGTGCGCGTCGAGCCGTCGTCGTTGCGGATGGTCTGCTCGAAGCCCGGTGTGCGGTTGCGCAAGGTCGGGTTGATTTCCGCCGGGTTCTTGGTGCCGAGCCAGGGGGCGAGCAGGGCGACGACCACCATCACGATGATCACCGACAGCGAAAACAGCGTGCCCGCGTCGCCGGCTCGACCGAGCCGTCGCCGTCATAGACCAGGCGGGCGAAGTTCGCCGAAGCGATCATGTCGAAGTCGAGCATGACCATGATCTTCGCGACCTCGCGCGGGTTCAGGTGCTCGGCGTAGTAGGTCGAGCCGATCAGGCCGTCCTCCTCGCCGCCCCACCATGCGAACCGGATCTGCTGGCGCGGCTTCAGATCCTTGCGAGCGATCTGCTTCGCGATCTCGAGCTGCGCCGAGGTCCCGGAGCCGTCGTCGTTGATGCCCGGGCCCTCCTCGACCGAGTCGAGGTGGGCGCCGACGACGACGGCGTGCTTCGGATCGCCGGTCTTCGTCTCCGCCAGCACCTGGGGGAAGAAGCGATCGTTGATGTCGGCGTCGATCGCCAAGCTCACCGTCGGGTTCTCACCCGCCAGGTACGCCTGGTAGAGCTCGTTGCCGACGCTGAAGCTCGAGACGACCGCTGGGATGTCGAGCCCGGTCGGTCCGGAGACGAAGAGCGCGTTCTGACGCGCGGGGGTGTTGCCCTCGTTGAAAATGATCACTCCGACCGCGTCGGCGTCCTGCGCCAGCTGCAGCTTCTGCACGAACGGGCAGGTGCCGCGCTGGATCAGCGCCACCGCTCCGGCGACGGCGGCCGGATAGTCCTCCGCCTCACAGCCGCTGGTGCTGCCGCCCGTACTCGGAACCAGGATGTCGTTGGTCGGGACGACCGGAACATCGGTCAGATTCGCCGACGGCGAGAGCTCGACCGAGATGAAGTCGACGGTCGGTGTGTCGTCGTCACGGCGGTGCCGCGCACGTAGGACTTGTCCGGGTCGACGTCGGTGCGGGTGAGCGCGGGGGTGCTGTTCTCGATCCACTCCGGCATGTTGAACTGGACGACCTCGGGGTCGTAGCCGTAGGACTCGAGCTTGCTGAGGACGTAGTCGACCGAAGCCTCGTAGCCCGGTGTCTCCGTATGGCGCGTGTTTCCGTTGGCGTTCGCGATCGTCTCGAGACTGGCCTGATGCTCGAAGACGTTCTGCGCCTTGACCGCCTTACGCAGTTTTGTTGAGTTGACATCGGCCGCAGCGGCCGTCGACGCGCCCGCCACTGTCGCGACGAGTACGGCGGCGCAGGCCGAGAGTTGCTTGAGGTTCAACCTCGCTCCCTTCTCCTGAAGTGATCTGACCGCGAGCTTTCCGAGCCCGCCGAGGCTCGCACTACCCACTCGATGCAGTTGTTACGCGCGTACCGAGCCGCTCGCACCGCGAGCGGCTTCCTCACCCGCGCCGGAGCCGTAGGCCCCTCGCCGCGCGCTGGTCGTCGGTGAGCTCGTCATGACAAGGCGGGTGGGCGGCTCGCGCACCCATATGGTGTCGGCGCGATGCGGTTCTCGATCAACATTCCGAACTTCGGCGACTTCGCCGACGCGGAAACGGTCGCCGAGGTCGCCTCGGCGGCCGAGGCGGCGGGGTGGGACGGGCTGTTCGTCTGGGATCACGTCGTCCACGACAAGCACCTGAAGCGAAGCTTCGGCGATCCGTGGATGCTGCTGACCGCGGCGGCGCTGGCGACCGAGCGGCTCAGGCTCGGGCCCTTGGTGACGCCGGTCGCCCGGCGACGGCCGCAGCAGCTCGCGCGCCAGGTGTCGACCCTGGACAACCTGAGCGGCGGGCGGGTGATCTTCGGCGCCGGCCTGGGCGGCCCGATCGAGGACGAGTACGGCAGCTTCGGCGAGCCGACCGACCCGAGGCTGCTCGCCGAGCGCCTGGACGAGGGACTCTCGTTGCTCGACCGGTACTGGTCGGGGGAGGCCGTCACACACGAGGGTCGCCACTATCGGGTCGAGGACGTCACCCTGCTCCCTCCGCCGGTGCAACGACCGCGGGTACCGGTCTGGATCGGCGGGTTCTGGCCCCATCGTCCGCCGATGCGGCGCGCCGCGCGATGGGACGGGGCGGTGCCGTTGTTCATGTCGGCCAAGCACGGCCACCCTCCGCCCCCGGACGAGGTCCGCGACCTGGCCGCGTACGTCCGCGCTCATCGCGACGGCGACCCGGAGCGGCCGTTCGAGCTCGTGCTCGGCGGGCCGAGCCCGACTGACGCCGCCGGCGCACGCGATCTGCTCGGCCCGCTGATCGAGGCCGGCGCGACCTGGTGGGACGAGCGCCGCCCGATCGACGACGAGATCAACCGTCTCGAGCCGGTGCTCCGCCGGATCGAGGCCGGTCCACCGGCGGTCTAGGGACCCGCGGGGATGTTCTGGTTCAGGCGGAAGAAGTTGTCGGGGTCGTACTTGCGCTTCAGCGCCTGGAGACGCTCGTACTTCTCGGCTCCGTAGGCCTGGCGGATGCGCTCCTGCCCCTCGTCCATGAGGAAGTTGACGTAGACGCTCGTGTGGTGGGGCTCGAGCGCCGACCAGAACCTTCTGACCCACTCGCGCTCCGCGTCGAAGCCCTCGGCGGTCGACGTCATGCCGGTGATGTTGAAGGTGTGTCCCGCGCCGCGGCCGTTGAACGCCGTCCCGTCCGCCGGCGCGCGCGCCACCGCGCCCCCGAGCTGCCAGATCGGGAAGGCCGTCAGCGGCGATTGGATCTGGAGCGCGTGGTCGACAGCGATGTCGATCACCTGGTCGCTGAGCGCGGCCACGTCGCAGGCCCGCATGTAGTACCACCGGTCGTGCGGGAAGGATGCGTCGAACATCGCCTGGTGCTCGACGTAGGGCTTCGGCTCGCACAGGTCGAGCACCGGTGACCCGAAGGCCTTGAGCGGCTGGACGACCGACTCCCCCTCGTCGACGGGCCCCGCGTAGCAGCAGGCGACGCTGACGACGGGCTTCCCATGGAGCTCCGTCGGCACGAAGGGAAGCGGCGGTGCCTTCCGCTGGACGACGATCGTCATCAGCTCGTCCGGAGCGTCGGCGCTCCAATCGCGATAGAAGCGCAGGAGCGCGGGGGCATCGTCCATCGGCCAGAAGACCGGTCCGGCGAGCACGATCGGGCCCACCGGGTGAAGGCGAAACTCGAACTCGGTGACGATCCCGAAGTTGCCGCCCCCGCCGCGCAGGCCCCAGAAGAGGTCCGCGTTCTCGGTCTCGCTCGCCTTCACGAACTCCCCGTCGGCGGTGACCAGGTCAACCGAGAGGAGCTGGTCGATCGTCAGTCCGTGTTTTCGCTGGAGCCAGCCGATGCCGCCGCCCAGGGTGAGGCCGGCGACGCCGGTGTGGGTGACGATCCCGCCGGTCGTCGCGAGCCCGAAGGCTTGTGTCTCGCGGTCGAGCTCACCCCAGAGCACACCGGCTTCAGCCCTTGCCGTTCGCGTATCGGGGTCCACCCGGATGCCCTTCATCGGTCCGAGGTCGATGACGATCCCGCGATCGCAGACGGACAGCCCGGGGAAGCTGTGGCCTCCGCTGCGGACCGCGACCGGGAGGCCGGCGCTCCTCGCGAACCTCACCGCCGCGATCACGTCCGCCACGCCGGCGCATCGCGCGATCAGGGCCGGGAACCGGTCGATCGACCCGTTCCAGACCCTGCGGTGCACGCCGTAGGTGGGGTCCGGCGGAGTCACCAGCTGCCCGCGGAACGACCGTTCCAGCTCGCGCAGTGCCGACTGATCGAGCTCGGTCTCGGCGGTGACGTCGTTCACGCGGCTCCCCTCGAGGTTGCGGTGAGCCGGTTACCGGCTCCTGATCATTCTCGCCGATTCATTGCGCCTCGCAAGGGTTTGATGGATGCTCGTGCTGTGAACGCATCGAATATCGAGTTGCTCGCCCAGGCGTTCGCGGGTTGGGGCAAGGACAACCCCGCCAACATGAGGGATGTCCTTCACCCCGACTGCGAGCTCGTGGTCCCGGATTCGATTCCGTACGGGGGGACCTTCCGGGGGGCCGATGCGGTGATCGCGTGGTTCACCCGCGACCTGTGGAGGTGGTTCGACGAGTTCACCTCGATTCCGGAGGGCTTCGTCGACGGCGGCGATCAGATCGTCGTCCCGGTCCACGTCCAGGCACGGGCCAAGAACGGCAAGACCATGGACGTGCACAACGTCTGGATCTACGAGTTCAGCGGGGGCAAGTTGATCCGCGGCAGGGTGTACGCGGACACCGCGATCCTGCGCGACACGGTCGAGGGCGTCAGACCGTGACAGCGACCTTGCCGTGGGCGCGTCCCTGCTCGAGGTAGCGGATCGCCTCGGGGACCTCGCTGAGCGAATAGGTGTTGTCGAGGTCTTCGACCCGCAGGACATCGGGCGAGCCGTACTCGTCGTGGACGATGGCCTTCATCGTGGCGCCCGGATCCCCCGAATCGTCACGCGATCACCTTAGTCGAGCGTCCCCGGCGGCTAGCTTGAGCGGATGAGCTGTCGCCCCTGCCGCGACGACGAGCGCGCCCAGATCCTCGAGATCGTCAACGCGGCGGCCGAGGCCTATCGCGGCGTGATCCCGGCCGACCGCTGGCGCGAGCCGTACATGGGGCCGAGCGAGCTCGAGGCGGAGATCGGCGACGGGGTCGTGTTCTGGGGTTTCGAGGAGGACGGCGAGCTGGTCGGTGCGATGGGTGTCCAGCGCGTCTCGGACGTCGACCTGATCCGCCACGCCTACGTGCGTCCGGCGAGCCAGCGGCGCGGGGTCGGCGCAGAGCTGCTGCGCCACCTGCGGACCGCGAGCGACCGGCGGATGCTCGTCGGAACCTGGGCCGCCGCGCGGTGGGCGATCGTCTTCTATGAGCGGCATGGGTTCGAGCTCGTGCCCGCCGATCGGATGCCGGCGCTGCTCGAGGCCTACTGGACGATCCCGCCGCGCCAGGTGGCGACCTCGGTCGTCCTCGCCAACCCGCCGCTGCCCGACGGCTAGTCGCCGGCGAGGAAGGCGAGCACCTCGGTGACGCAGCGCTCGCGCTGCTCGTCGAAGACGAAGTGGCCCGCCCCCTCGACCGCCACCAGCCGGCCGTCGGCGAGCTCGCGCTCGAACCGCTTCGCGCCGGCCAGCGGCGCGAACGGATCCTCGGCGCCCCAGAGGATCAGCGCCGGCGCGTCGATCTCGGCGAGCTTCCCCTGCCACGGCTCGAGCTTCTCGAAGTCCATCGAGCGATAGAACTCGAGCGTCGCCGCCTGTCCGCGCCCGGCGGCGAACGGCTCCCAGTAGGCGTCGATCTCGGCCTCGGAGAAGATCTCGCCGCCCGAGTTGAGCAGCCCGGTGAAGCCGCCCCGGTCGAGCGAGCCGACGAGCGCCTCGCCCTGGTCGGAGCGCAACGCCTCGGCCATCCCGTGCCATTTGCCGTCGGCGAAGAAGCCCGTGTCGCTGACCACCAGGCCGGCGACCCGATCGGGGTTGTCGCAGGCCCAGGAGAGCCCGACGAAGCCGCCCCAGTCGTGGACGACGAGCACCGCCGACTCGAGCCCGAGCCCCTCGATCCAGCCGGAGAAGCGGTCGCGGCTGTTCTCGAACGTCGCCGGGCCGAAGTCGGCCGAGTCGCCGAAGCCGTAGAGGTCGGGGGCGAGCCCGCGCCGCCCGGCGCCTCCGGCCGCCTCGAGCAGCGGCTCCCACATCAGCGAGCTCTCGGGAAAGCCGTGCACGCAAACGAGCGGCGGGCCGCCCGCGGGTCCGTCGGGAAGCGCCTCCCGGTAGGCGACCGGCCCCTCACGCTTGAGCTCGACCGCGGCCACCGGCGCACCCTAACTGGCCACCCGAGCCTCGCTACGCTTGCCGCCCTCCGGCGCCTTGGCGGAGTGGTTACGCAGCGGCCTGCAAAGCCGTTTACGCCGGTTCGATTCCGGCAGGCGCCTTTACCCGAGCGTGAGTGAGATCCGCGCAGGCGCGGTGAACGGACGTCGCTGGCGCATAGATTGGCGCACCGATCGGCGGACAACCTAACGGGCCGATCCAGTGGGGCGAAGCGCCGCGGCGGAGGGGGAGGAAGGCCTCTCGCAGGGGCTGGTCCTCGTCGCGCAAACGAGGAGCGACGGCCGGCCACCTCACACACGCGAAGGACCCGGACGGGGTACCCGAGGCCGTCGCGAGCTCCTTGGATCGTTTGCGACTAGTAGCTAAAGCCTGTGGTCGAGGTCGACGCGCTGGTCACCGCGTCGCCCGCGGGGGACACGACGTACCAGAGGCCACCGAAGTTCGTCAGTCCTTGGCCGTTGGCATCACCCGGGTTCTGGTCGCCCGTGAACGTGTAGAGCGGGTGGCCGTTGTACGTGATCTCCGGCGCACCGTCTGAGCGCTTCGTCGTTCCGACCTGAGAGGCGCTCGCGCCGCTGCCCACCGTTGGGTTGCCGCTCGATCGCAGCGGCGGCCAGACCCTCGCACAGCCTGCGGTGCAGGCGCTCGTGGTGCCCGAGTCCTTCTCGAACAGGTACAGGGTCCGTCCGTTTGCGTCGACCAGAACGTCGCCGAGGCCCGCGTTGCTGCTGACGCCGAGCGTCGCCGCCTGGCCGTCAGCGGTCGTCGGCGGAACGCTCGCCGCAGTCGCGGCGTCGTTGCCGCCACCGCAGCCGGCGGAGACGATCAAGGCGAGGGGAGTCAGCGCCGCGGCCAGGAACATGAAGTGTCTGTTGGGAGTCATTTCTTCCTCTGGGGTTGGGAGTTCGTGTAGCCCCGAAGGTCGCGCGTGGCGCGGCCCGTCGCTTCTGTTGGGCGCCGGGTCGGTCCCCTAGTCTCGAAACCGAAGTCCCTAGGCGCGCGACCCGCGCGTGAGCTCCTAGACCGGCTGCGTTTTCGAACTCTGTGCCGGGAGCACCCGCGTGAGCTCGCTGCGGGAGCTGATCTCGAGTTTCCCGAACACCTTGTGGAGGTGGTACTCGACGGTTCGCGGGCTGATGAACAGCTGCGCGCCAATCTCGGGATTCGTGTGGCCCTCGCGAGCAAGCTCGGCGATGTGCGTCTCCTGCGGTGTGAGATCGTCGCGTGTGTCCGCTGTGCGCTTGCGCGCCGTCTCGCCGGTGGCAAGCAGCTCTCGGGCAGCACGCTCGGCGAAAGCGTCAGCGCCCATGGTCACGAACAGCTCGTGCGCGATGCGGAGCGGGTCGCGGGCATCAGTGCGACGGTTCTCCCGTCGCAGCCATTCGCCGTAGATCAGATGGGTGCGCGCGAGATGCACCTTGATGCGGCAGCGGCCCAGCCGCTCGATCGCCTCCATGTAGAGGTCTTCTGCGCCCTGGCCCTGCTCGAGCAGCGCACGCGAGCGGGCCTCTATGCCGAACGCCCAGTCGGTGCCGCTCAGGCCGGTTCGTTCAGCGAGCAGCTCGAGCGCTTCTGCAGCGAGCTTCGGCTCCTTGCTTCGCGCGGCCGCCTCTACGAGCTCGATCAACGCCCAGCCGAATAGACCGAGGTCGTCGTACTCGGAGGCGCGCTGGGCCGCGGCGAGCGCCGCTTGGCAGTGACCGAGACCGTTGTAGAGCACTGCGGTCGCGTACTCGGCCAGGGCGATCGCCCTACCCTCGCCTCTTCGGGTCGCGTCTTCGCGGCTCGCCTTGATCAGCTCTAGCGCCTGCGCTTCCCGGCCGCGCCAGGCAGCGAGCACCAGCGAGGTGTAGGTGAGGGGCGCGTTGCTGGTCGCCTCTGTGATCGCATCCGCCTCCTCGACCAGCGCCGCAGCGGCGGCGAACTCTCCCGCATGCACGTGCACACCGGCGCGATAGGTGGCCGCGAGCGGCAGCACGCTGAGCGCGCCGGCATCGCGAGCGAGCTGCAGCTGGCGCGTCGCCAGCTCATGCCACGTCTCGTCCTCCCACAGATCTGGCGCGATGCGGCACGCCAGCCAGAGCCAGCGGAGATCGTGTTCGCTGTGCCTTTCGTCTCGGGACACGGCGTCCAGCGCTTGCCTCAGCGGGGCCGCGCCAGCCGTGTAGCCGTCGGTGAAGCGAGTTGCGAGAGCGTCCACGAAGAGGTCGATCATTCGTGCGGGTCGTGGAGCCTTGGGTGCGGCGCGGGCCGCCTCTGCCACTTCGAGCAGGCCGCAACCGCTGCTGAGGCGGCCGGCAAACATCGCCGCTGCGAGCGCTTCGAGGTACGTCTCACGCGCGAGCTCGGCGTTCAACGGTTCAAGGCGTTTCGCCGCGGCCAGCAGAGCCGGCGGCGCGTCGCTCCCACGTCTCGAGGCGAAGACGAGCTGCGCGCGCAGTCGCTCGAGGCGGGCGCGCTGCAGCTCGTCGAGCGGCCCCTGATCGGCAGCCGCCAGCAGTTTGAGAGCGTCGGGCGGCGCACCGGCTTCGTGCTTGGCCTCTGCGGCAGTCAGCTCACGCCGGGCGCGGTGCGCAGGATCCGGGGTCAGCGCCGCAGTTTGCTCCAGGAACGCGGCTGTTGCGGCCAGACCGCCGCGTGCTCGGGCGCGATCGGCAGACCGCTCCAGCTCGACGGCTAGGTCCTCGTCAGGTGCGAGCGCAGCCTGGGCGCGATGCCACGCGCGGCGATCAGGATCGATCTCGGGATCCGTGGCCATCGCCAGAGCCTGGTGTGCACTCCGCCGCTCTTCGGGCGACGCCGAGCGATACATCGCGGAGCGGAGGAGGGGGTGGCGAAAGGTCACCCGGGCGCCGAGCGTCAGTAGGCCCGCCGCTTCCGCGGGCCCCGCCGCCTCGGGACCGAGATCGAGGCACTCGGCCGCGCGCCACAACAGCGCCGGATCGCCTATCGGCTCGGCTGCCGCGACGAGCAGCAGCCGCTGGCTCTCGGTGGGCAGGCGTTCCACCCTCTGACGAAAGCTCTCCTCGATCCGTCCGGGCAGGGGCAGTGCGGCGGCCGGCAGGGCGAAGCCGCCTGCCAACTTCCCTGGCGACAGCCCGTGCGGCAGCTCTAACAGTGCGAGTGGATTCCCGTGCGTTTCCTCGATGATCCGCTCGGCAATACGTGCGTCAAGCGGCACGCCTACCACCGACACGAGCAGGTCGCGAGCGTGGGCGTCCATGAGTCCTTCGAGCCGCAACTCCGGGAGCCCGGCCAACGCATCGAGCTCGCCAGGGTCACGCTCGGCGAACACGAGAACGATCGATTCCGCATCGAGGCGCCTGGCCACGAAGGCGAGCACCTGTGACGACGACTGATCGAGCCACTGCGCATCGTCGATCAAACAGACAAGCGGGTCGCGGTCGGCAGCGTCAGAAAGAAGACTGAGGAACGCGAGCCCGACGAGAAAGCGATCGGGCCGGGCGCCCGAGGTCAAGCCGAACGCTGTCCCGAGCGCATCACGCTGGGGCGCCGGTAGCCGCTCGAGACCGGTAAGCAGCGGCGCGCACAACTGGTGAAGACCAGCGAACGGAAGCTCCATCTCCGACTCCACTCCCACCGCGCGAACGACCCGGCAGCCTGCGGCGCTGTTCGCCGCGTAGTCCAAGAGCGCCGTCTTTCCGATCCCCGCCTCTCCACGCAGCACCACCACGCCGCTCAGTCCGGTGTGCATCGCCTCCAGCAACCGCTCGAGCTCCGCACACTCAGCACGGCGGCCGCGCAGCATGGATCAGCGACACCCGGGCAACTGAAGAACCGTCCGCGACCCAGCATAAGAGCTCTAACCGAGCAGTGCCGCTGTTTCGTTGAGAAGCACCTGCCCTTGGATCAGCAGCGGTTGCCGGTCTCCGTCTCGGCGCCCATTTCGGCCTGCCCGGATAGCGCAATAGTCGACCTGGTCGTAGTAGTGCTCCGGTGTTACCGGTCCATCCGCCCCAAAGACGACTTCTCCGAGTCCAGACCAAGCCGTGGCCCCCAGGCACATCGAGCACGGCTCAAGCGTTGAATACAAGGTGCACTCAGGTAGATGGAATCGCCCCAGCTTCTTGGCGGCGGTCCGTATCGCATTCATCTCGGCATGAGATGTGGGATCGCAGTCGGGGGCGACGAGGCTGTGCCCTTCGGAGACAAGCGCGCCGTCGCCATCGATGATGACGGCGCCAATTGAGGCTCCGCCCTTCTCGGCGGCACGCCGGGCGGCTTGGATAGCCAACCGCATGTGCTGTTCGTGTCGCCCGACTTGCCAACGCGAATGTCCCGCGGCTTGCGCCATGCAGCGAGTGTCCCGCTGCCCGGACGCGCTCGCATCTGGGCCTCCCCAGCCCTGAGCCCTAGTCGCCCTCCCGGCCTAGGGATCGACTAGGGCGCACACGGATGCGATCGCCCAAGTCCGGCCCTAGCGTCGGTCGTGCCAACCGAAAACCCGAGAAGGAGAACCTCATGCCACGTTTCACAGTCGGAACCCAGAACGAAGCTCCCATCGAGATCCACTACGAGGATCACGGCAACGGCCAGCCGGTGGTGCTGGTCCACGGCTACCCGCTCGACGCCACCTCTTGGGAGCGCCAGGAGCGAGAACTGCTGGCCGCCGGCCACCGCGTGATCACGTACGACCGCCGCGGTTTCGGTCGCTCCAGTCAACCAACCGTCGGCTACGACTACGACACGCTCGCCGCCGACCTAAACGCACTGATCGAGAAACTCGACCTGGACGACGTTGTCCTGGGCGGCTTCTCGATGGGCACAGGAGAGGTCGCCCGTTACCTGGGCACCTACGGCTCGGACCGTGTCAGCAAGGCGGTCTTGTTCGGCACGATTCCGCCGTTTCTCCTGAAGACGGACGACAACCCGGATGGAGTCGACGGGGAGGTGTTCGAGGGCATCAAGGCCGCGATCGTCAAGGATCGCTATGCCTACCTCAAGTACTTCCTCGACAACTTCTACAACGTCGACAAGCTGGCTCCTGACCGCATCAGCGATCAGGCGTGGCAGGCCAGCTTCAACGTCGCCGCGGGCGCCTCACCGTATGCCACGTACGCGTGTGTCGATACCTGGCTCACGGACTTCCGTGACGATCTCCCGAGAATCGACGTGCCGACCCTGGTCGTGCACGGGACGGATGACCGGATCCTGCCGATCGCCGCGACGGCAGATCGCCTGCCCGACCTGATCGACGACGTTCGTCTCGTCAGGGTCGAGAACGGGCCACACAACATCGGTTGGACCCATCCCGATGAGGTCAACGCCGCGCTGCTCGGATTCATCGCCACCGGCGAGCCCCAGGCCGTCGGCGAGGCAGCCGCAGTCGCAGCCTGACCGATCCCAGCGGCCGGGCCCGCGCGTCGCGCGTGCGGGTCCGGCCGGCGTGACGCCGGAGAGCTTGGCTTTGATCGCTTCGCAGTGGCGGTCCAGGTCGGCCACGAGACGTTCTTGATTTCGATCGGATGGGTCGAAGGACGCCGACCTGACGCTCACCTTGCCCGAGGCTGGCGGTCGTCGGCATCTTCCTGGCGGGTTCGGATGCGAGGTGGGCGTCTGCGTGAGTTGCACTATCCATGCAGATGCAACTCTTTCGGAGCGTTGACCGCACCCTGTCGCCGGCCGCAAAGGCAGATCGAGTCGACGCCCAGATCCGCTCGCTCAACTGGCGTCACTGGCGCATGGACTGGCGCACAGCCCCCGACACCGGCTTGAACAAGCCAAATCCGACCCCTCATGCGCAGACCGGAAAGCCGTTTACGCCGGTTCGATTCCGGCAGGCGCCTTCGGCTCTAGCAAGCGAATCGGGCTTGCTAGAACCGTTTGCGGGGCCTTGAGTTCGAACTGCGCCTTTCGCTTTCGCGCGAAAGCGGAAGCCAGTCCGCCATCGGCTGGCCGGTCACCGGCAGCTCGGCTGGGAAATTCGACAAGGCGGCGAGGTGGAACTCCATCGACGCTTGTCCGTGCTGTGGCCGCCGGATCTGTGAGCGCCTAGAGCGCGAGCATCGCCGCCGCGACTTCACCGGCGGTCGCATCGGGGATCGCCGTCGCGGCCCGTTCGAGCACGAGCAGCCGAGCACCGGGGATCTCACGCGCGAGCGCTTCGCCGTTGCCGACAGGGAAGAACGGATCGCGGCGACCGTGCACCACCAGCGCTGGGGTCGCGAGCTCGGACAGGCGCTCGCGCCACCGCGGCTTGCAGTTGAGCTTGGCGAACACGATGCCCATCTGGTTGGCCATCTGCACCGCGGGCTCCGTGCGCGGCGTACGGTCCCAGATGCGCTCGGCGGTCGCGCGCGCAGCGGCGGGGTCGTCGCCGAGGATCTCCGCGCCTCCGGCGGCATACTCTGCCACGGCGGCGCGGTCGGCCCAGTCGGGCATCGAGCGTGAGAACAGGCGGTCCATCGTCGCTGCGTCATGGTCGGGCAGGTCGCCGTCAAGCCGGCCTGGAGCGACGGGCCGCGTTCCGGCGAGGGTGAGCGCCGAGAACGCGTCCGGGTGGTCGAGCGCGGCGACCTGGGCGACCATCCCGCCCACGCCGATGCCCGCCAGGTGCGCCGGCCGGTCGTCGAGTTCGCGGGCGAGCGCCGCGGCGTCGGCTGCGAGATCGCGCAGCGTGTACGCCGGCGCCTTCGGATCGACGGTGGTCGACGCGCCGGAATCGCGCAGGTCGTACCGCACGACGTGGCCCCCGCCGCGCGCGAGCGCCTCGCAGAGCGCGTCGGGCCAGGAGAGCATGGTCGGGCCGCCGGCGAGCAGAACCAGCGGCGCCGCCGCGTCGCCGAAGTGCTCGACCCCGAGCGTGACGCCGTCCGCCTCGACCGTCGTCATCACTTGACGAACTGGTAGTCGGTCGCGATCCGGCCGTCGGCGGCGAGGATCACGAACTCGAGGCCGGCGCCGAGCACCTCGCCATCCGGTGAGACTCCTTCCCAGCGCCAAGTGACCACATCCCCAAGGCGTTTCGCGCCGCCCCGCGACCGAAAAGACATCTGGCCGGTCGCCACGAAATCCTCGTAGGCCGAGGTCACCCTCGCTTCGAGTTCGTCGTGGCCGCGCACCTGCCAGATCGGGTTGACGGCCCGCTCATCGGCGGCCTCGTAGACCTCCTGCGTGGGCTGGAGGACATGAATCGCATCCTCGCTCCAGAGATCGGCGATCGCCTTGCGGCGGCGGTCGCCATCCGGCTCCATCCAGACCGCCGTGTAGCGCTCGGCGAGTTGCTCGGCCTTCGTTGGCCCGGTCTCGGGGGACGCAATTGCTTCGCTCATCTCGGTTGCCTCCTTGAATCGTTGCTCGTCGCGGTAACGATCCCCCAGGAACGTCCGCCGGTCGATTACCTCCGATGTAAAGAAGGGCCGCGCCCCGTTGCGTCCGACTAAGAGCCGTCTGGGCGTGCGCGAGCGTTGGCCCGGTGGCATTCTCCTGCGACATCGGCTACTCCGACAGTCCGGCGGCTTCGAGGGCCTCCGCCGGATCCTGGTAGAGGCATACGCGCACGATTCGGTCGCCTCGGAAGGTCCACACCAGGGTTCCATGGGCCTCAAGGGTGATTCCGTCTCGCCCCGTGAGGCGGTTCGTGAAGGCAAGAACGACGTGCTGTCCTGCGTCGATGAGGTCATCCGCCTCCCAGCGAACCGAGCGCCAGGCGCTTATGAAGGATCGGGTCAGACGCGTGAACTCGTCCAGGTTGTAGACGCTGCGATCCATGCCCAATGCGCGTGTCTGGTCGAAGAGCACATCCGGTGCAACGTCCTGGAATGCCGCCTCGACGTCTCCGCGATCCAAGGCGCTCCACGCCTTGCGGACCCTCTCCACGCGCTCCTGCGACATCGTCTACTCCGACAGCCGGCGGCTTCGAGGGCTTGGTCGCGAGTCGCGTACTCGCGACCGCGGATGACCTTTCCGTCCTTCAACGAGTAGACGATCGCGAGGCGCATATCTACCGTGGCCTCACTGTCCGTCATGCGTCCGACCACATGGACCGCCGCTACGACCTTGCCGTCGGCATCGATCAGCTCCTCAGGCTCCGCGCTCAGGTCATCGAACGTTTCGTACCACTGCTCGTAGTAGTGGCGGAGCGCCGCACGCCCCTTGATGATGCCGACGTCATCCGGGGCGCCCTCGATGGCTCGCCAGGCGATCTCCGGGTCCCAGAATTCCGCGGCGGCATCCAGGCCCTTGTCGAAGGCCGTAAAGAGCTGCTGCACGACCTCCACGTTCTCCTGCGACATCGCCCGCGCAGTATCTCGCGGCGTAGGGGGAGCTTGCCGAGGGAAAACCGTCCGCTCGCAAGAGCGCCGGCCAGTTCAGGTGCAAAAAAACCCGCTTGAAATCTCAGCGGCGACGCGACTCCGGCGCCTTGGCGGCGGTCAGTACCACCTGCCCCGCGCGAAACCCCCGAACGCGATTAGTCCGATCAGCGCGATGATCACCCCGAGTACGACGCTCCAGGCAATCGCGACCACGATCCCGATGATGACGAGGATTCCGCCTACCGAGATTCCGGCGATTCCTCCGCGCTCTTCCGGTGCAGCCATCCGAATCTCCTTCCCTCAGGTGATGTCCACTTGGCGGCAGGACAAGCCTGCCACATGCGCGGACCCAAACAAGGGGCGTCGAAAATGCGCGAGCTACCTCGACTAGTTCTTCCTGATCTTCACGTCCTCAGGGCCGAAGGGCACCAACTCAAAGACTCCGGGCGGCGGGGAATCTGCGAGGTACAGGTTGACGGCCCCGCTGGCCACAGCCTTGCCGCGCTCGAAGGGGGGTGGCGGGACGCGAAGAAGGCACGGTCACAAAGAACGGCTGCGTGGATCCCGTGCATGGAACGCCAGGGTAGTCGGCGGAGATGTTGCCGACGCCGGGCGCAAACCCTCCGTCCTTCCTGTTCTGCTCAACGAAGACCTGGGCGGTGGCGATGTTCCAAGTTGGCTCGCACACGACGTCGAGCCGAACCGTCAGCGAGGTCCCGCCAGCCGGGTCGAGGGTCACGGAACCGACGGAGACCGAGTTGGTCTGAGCCGACGCCGACGACGGGGCGATCAGGCCCGCGACGACGGCTGTCAGCGCGAGACCGAGACGAGCAGGGCGCATAGGGCTACCTCCCTTGCGACGGCCAGCGACCACCGCAGGCCGCTCCCACCGCCAGACGGAATTGGGCCACCTCCGTTCTACACCCGGTCACCGTCCGGATCAAGCGTGGCTCAAGACGTGGGGAGGGGAACCCCGTCGGCTCTTTCGGGACCGCCGGGGGCAACCGCGAGAAAAAATCGACGCTGGAAGTTCACCTGTGAGCAGGCGAGGGGCAGCCCATGGCCCACCCGCCGAGAATCGCGATTCGCGGTGCGGTGATCAGGGGAGTGGGCACAAAATGGTCACGAACGTGACGCCAAGCGGCGACACACGGTCCGCCACCGTCCGACGAATCGGTGCTATGGCACAGTCCAAGGCATGAGTCATCAGGTGCGCGCCGCTCTCTCCGATGATCTTGAGGCCTGCCTCGAGATCGTCCGTGCGTCGCCGGACTTCTTCACCGAGGATGTCCCGATCACCGTGCGGGGCGATCTGGACCGGCACGACGGTTGGGTCATCGTCGAGGCCGAGGAGGTCGTGGGCTTCGTCATCGTCGATCGGCGCTCGTCGCAGGCGGCGGAGATCTTGTGGATCGCCGTGGAGCCCACTCGACGCAACACGGGCCGCGGAACACGGTTGCTGAATCATGTGTTCGGCGCGCTACGCGATCAGGGCGTTGCTCTGGTCGAAGTGAAGACGCTCGATCGCTCCGCAGACTATGCGCCTTACGAAGCGACGAACGCCTTCTATGAGCGCAATGGCTTCGTACAGATCGACTGCATCGACGAGTTCCCGGACTGGGAACCCGGGAACCCCGCCGCCATCTACCTCGCCGCCCTGGAGCCGACGAGGTGACGGGATGCCGGAGGCTTCGCGGTGTCGGGAGCCGATGCGCAGACGCGGTCAGTAAGTAGCCAGACCACGAGTGCGTGCCGCGCTTTGGACGGAGAGCGAGCGTCTCGCTTCGGGTGGAAGGCGACACCTCTTGCGAGATACTCGGTGCCATGTCGGCCGAGAACGTGGAGATCGTGCAGCGAGCGCTGGAGGCATACTCGCGCGGGGACTTGGAGGAGATGCTTCCCCACCTCGATCCGAAGGTCGAGTGGCGCTCCGCGATCGTTGGCGGGGCCGAGGGGAACACCTACTACGGCCACGAGGGTTTTCGCAGTTGGTTCGTGGAGTCGTTCGAGAGCTTCGATCAGCTACGCACTGAGCTGAGCGAGTTCCGCGATCTCGGCGATCGTGTCGTCGCGTTCGGGCGGGTGCGGGCGCGGGGGCGCGAAAGCGGCGTGGAGATCGACTCGCCTACGGGCTGGGTCTTTACGGTGCGGCGGGGAATGGTGGCAAGGGCCGAGGGGTTCCTGAGTCGAGAACAGGCACTCGAGGCCGCCGGGCTGCAGGAGTAGCGCTTGGACGAAAAGCGCCGCGGGACTCCGCGTATCGCGCTGTGAGCGTCTATCTCGCGCCGGTCCCTTGGCTTTCGCACCGGAGCAGTCGATGGAGCAGTTCTGTTTTCCTCCCGACCAACCGGGAAGAAGGACCGCATGCAGATCCTCGGACTGATCGTGATCGGGATCGTCATCGGAGTAATCGCCCGACTGGTGCTGCCCGGTCGTCAACGGATCGGGATGTTGATGACGGTGCTGCTCGGGATCGCCGGTGCGCTCGTGGGCGGGATCGTCGCGAGCGCGATCGGCGAAGGCGACATCTTCGAGCTCAACTTCATCGGCACGATTGTGGGGGTCGCTACCGCGGCCCTGCTGATCGCTGCCGCCGAGGGCCTCGGCACGGCGACTCCCCGCGCGCTTGACTAGCGCCTGAGCTGCCTCGCCCTGCGAGATACTGCTTGGGCGATGTCGCAGGAGAACGTCGAGCTCGTGCGGGCGGCCTTCGAAGCGTTCCTGGGAGGGGACGTGGAAAAGTCAGCCCAGCTGATCGATCCCGAGGTCGAGTTCCACGGCACCGTCGGCGGGCTTCAAGAGGGCCAGATAGCCCACGGTCAGTCCGAGATCGACGAAACGTTCGAGGCTGAGGACCTGGAGGCGTGGGAGGAGCGCCGTCTGGAGGCTGAGGAGTACATCGACGCCGGCGACAACGTCGTTGTGCTGCTGCACGAATACCGGCGCGGTAGAGGCAGCGGAGTCGAGTTGGAAGCCAAGACGGGAGTTGTCGTTGCGGTGAGCGGAGGGCGGGTGGTTCGCATCCAGGGCTATTTGGATCGGGGTGCGGCGCTCGAAGCCGCGGGGCTGTCGGAGTAGCGCTCCCTGGAGGGGAAGTGGTCTAGTCATCGCGCTTGCGCGAGGACGAGGCACTCTGTTAGATCCCGGAACGTGAAGATCAACAGGGCGGTGCCAAACCTCAGGTCGGACCGGCCCGCCGAGACGCGCGACTTCTTTGTCGAGCTGCTCGGCTTCGAGGCGGTTATGGATCTGGGGTGGGTCGCAACGATGGCGTCACCGACCAACCCCTCGGCCCAGGTGACGATCATCGGCAACGACGATCCCGCCGCGCCCGGCATCTCGGTGGAGGTGGACGATGTCGACGCCGTCCACGCGAGGGCGATCGAGCGGGGACTGGAGTTCGCCTATCCCTTGCGCGACGAGGAGTGGGGAGTTCGCCGCTTCATGCTTCGCGAACCGGGTGGGACCGTTGTAAACGTCCTCTCCCACCGCTCCGACTGACCCGCCCAGCCGCGCATGGCTCCTGATGCTCGCGCCGCGAGGGCTCCAGCTGCGCCATCGCCTATGCCCGCCGCCCGTGCCAGACCGGGTGACTTTCGCGGAGAACAAGGTCGCAGAGAGCGTCGACCACGGCTGCGTCGAACTGAGTACCCGACCCGCGCAACAGCTCGAGCGATGCACCCCCGATCGACATCGGGGTCGGTCTATATGGGCGTGGCGAGGTCATCGCGTCGTAGGCATCAGCTACCGCGATGATCCGTGCGCCGAGTGGGATCTCCTCGCTCATCAGGCCTGCCGGGTAACCGCCTCCGTCGATGCGCTCGTGGCTCGAGCGAACGAAATCAAGAACCCTCCCGCGCAGCCCGGATGCGAGCAGGATCTGCTCGCCGATGATGGTGTGCTGTCGCATCAGCCTCCATTCACCCTCGGTCAGTGGGGCCGGCTTGGTCAGCAGCGTTTCGGGGAGCGAAAGCTTGCCGATGTCATGGAGGCTGGCCGCCTCGATAAGAGCTTCGAGCTCGTCGTCAGGAAGGCCGACCTCGGGCGCGATGGTCTCGCACAGGCGCGCAACCCTGTTCACGTGCTTGCCCACACCGGGGTAGCGCTGCTTGAGCAGATTGCGCAGGACCAAGATGACCTGACCGCTGTAGTTCGCAGCAACCAGCGACCTCGCGTCGGACTCGACCATGGCCGACCTCTTTCCTCGTCCTCTCTCGTGGAGCGCCGCTCACAAGGGAAGAAGAGGACGGGAGAGCCCCAACGGGCGGCTACGCCAAGGGTACTCCTTAGGGCAGGTCTAAGTCCGTGGGATGAGCGGCAGCAACCCTTCGGCCTCGGTGACCTCGAAAAGGCGGCTCACCTGACCCTCCGGTTCGACGATCCTCAGCGCATCGCCATCGCTTCGGGAAAGCGCGGCCGCAGCGAGCAGACACTGGAGGCCCGAACTGTCTGCGACTCAAGTTCGTCGAGATCGATGACCACGCGTCGATGGTCGCCAGCCAGGAGGCGATCCAACTCCCTCGACAGGGCCGGGGCGGACTCCAGGTCAAGCTCGCCCTCGAGGCGCACGAGACAGGCCTCGGTACGGCACTCCGCGACTCTTGAAGCCGGCGCCTGGCGGGTACTGGCAAGCGCAGGAGGAGTACACGGCCCACGGCTGCCGCCGGCCCGTCGACGGGCCTAAAACGGCAAAAAAGGGCCCCCCGGGGGGAGGGCCCTTAGCCAGATGCACACCACTCACCGGGCATCGTTAGCGAAAACTAACACGTTCATGGTGCCGGTTTAGTCGTTTTCGGCCCGTTTTCCGCGTTTCTTCCTCCTCCACTTCGCCCAGCCTCGCGCTTCGATCGGAGGGAGCCGCAAGCGCCTGCGGTGCCGGTGCTAGGTTCGCCGCGTGGCGGCAGTTTCGGAAGTTGTCTACGACCCGTTTTCCGTCGAGGCGAACGAGGATCCGTATCCGATCTATAAGCGCCTGCGCGACGAATGCCCGCTTCACTACAACGACGAGCATGGGCTCTGGTCACTCTCGCGCTACGAGGACATCCAGGCCGCAGCGCGCGATTGGGAGACGTTCACGAGCACCGAGGGGGCGGACCTCGACGACACCGGCACCCTGATCGGCGAGGGCGACTTCCTCGACACCGACCCGCCGCGCCACGACGAGCTGCGGAAGGTCGTGCGCGAGCACTTCACCCCCAAGGCGATCAACGCGCTGGAGGGCCGGGTTCGCGAGCGTTCGGAGGCTCTGCTCGAAGGGTTCATCGGATCCGGGAGCGCGGATTTCGCCAGCGACTTCGCGTGGCCGCTCCCAGCGGGCATGGTGTCTGAGCTCCTGGGGTTCCCGGACGAGGACCACCCGCAGCTCCTGACCTGGTTCACAGAATCGCTTCGCAGGATTCCCGGGCAGACCGAGATCCCAGACTCGGCGTGGGCGGCGGCCAAGGAGGTCCGGGGCTACTTCGCTGCCACGGCGGAAGAGCGCCGGCGCCAACCGCGCGATGACGTGATGACCACGATGGTGGCGGCTGTCGACGACGAGCGGATCTCCGCCGACGACCTGCTCGGCATCTGCTACCTGCTGTTTCTCGCCGGGATCGAGACGACCGCGGCATTGATCTCAAACGCGCTTCACCTGCTGACGCTTCACCCGGATCAACGAACGAAGCTGGTCGGCGATCTCTCGATCATGCGGGGAGCGGTGGAAGAGCTGCTTCGCTTCGAGGCACCGGTGCAGTTCATCGGACGGACTGCAACAAGTGACTTCGAGCTCCACGGCGCGACGATCCCTACCGGCGGGCGCGTGGTCCTGATCTATGCCTCGGCGAACCGCGATGAGCGCAAGTTCCCGAACCCGGACGTGCTCGACCTCGAACGGACGCCGGGTCGTCACCTGGCATTTGGCGAGGGCATTCACCACTGCATCGGTGCTCCGCTGGCGAGGCTGGAAGGCAGGATCGGCCTCGAGGTTCTGCTGAGTCGGATTCCGGAGTACGAGGTTGCCGGCCCGGTGCAACGCATGTACACCCACAACGCGTGGGGCCTCGAGCACCTGCCCGTCAGGTTCTAGCCGGACCGCACGCCGGTAGACCATCGGAACTGCGAGAACGTCAGGCGACCCCCTCAGGGCCGCTAGCCGCTCGCCTTCCGGTAGACGAGGGCGACCTTGCCCGAGGGATAGCCTCGGACCGTCTGGACCTCGAGCTCCGCCGCGGCGACGCCGCCGGCGAACAGAGCGCCGCCGCGACCGGGTCGACCTTGAGCCGGGGGACCGTCCATGAGACAGTTGCCGTCAACTGACCGAAGGGGGCGCCCCGGCATGAGTAACGGAAGCTATGACGCGATAGTCGTGGGGGCACGCTGCGCGGGATCGCCCACAGCGATGCTGCTTGCCCGCAAGGGCCATCGAGTGCTGCTGGTCGACAAGGCGACTTTTCCGAGCGACACGATGTCGACCCACCACGTGCATCCACCGGGGGTGGCTGCCCTCGAGCGCTGGGGATTGCTGGAGCGTCTGGAGTCGACCGGTTGCCCGCCGGTCGAGACCTACTCGTTCGACTTCGGACCGCTGACGATCTCCGGATCGCCGCAACCGATCGAGGGGATCGCCCGCGGCTACTGCCCCAGGCGCATCGTGCTCGACCAGCTGCTGGTGGACGCCGCTGTCAAGGCGGGGGCGGAGCTGCGCGAGGCGTTCACGGTCGACGAGATCCTGGCGGATGACGGGACCGTGACCGGCATTCGCGGGCACGCAAAGGGCGGCGCGACGGTCACCGACCACGCCGACGTCGTGATCGGCGCCGACGGCAAGCACTCGCTGGTCGCGAAGGCCGTCAAGCCCGAGCAGTACCACGAGCGGCGATCGCATCTGGCGATGTACTACGCCTATTGGAGCGGTCTGCCGACGCCTGGGTTCGACACGACGATCCGGGCGGAGCACCGCCGGGGTTGGGCGGCGATTTCCACTCATGACGATCTCACCGTGGTGCCGTTTGGCTGGCCGGTTGAGGAGTTCAAGCAGAACCGCACGGACATCGAAGGGAACTTCTTCGCCACCGTGGACCTCGCGCCCGAGTTCGCCGAACGGGTGCGCGCGGCGAAGCGAGAGTCGAAGTTCGTCGGCTCCGCCGAGCTGCCGGGCTACTTTCGCAAGCCGTTCGGTCCGGGCTGGGCGCTGCTGGGCGACGCCGGCTACCACAAGAATCCGATCACGGCGATGGGCATCAACGACGCATTTCGCGACGCCGACCTCGTCGCCCGTGCCGTCGATGACGCGGTCGCGGAGCGGCGCTCCTACGAGGCCGGGATGACCGACTACCAGCGGACCCGCGACAGCGCGGCGATGCCGGTGTATGAGTTCACCGACGACTTCGCGCAACTGCAGCCCCCGCCTCCCGAGATGCAGCAGCTGCTCGGAGCGATGCACGGAAACCAGGAGGCGATGAACGGCTTCGTCAGCGTCCAGGCGGCCACGCTCCCGGCGCCCGAGTTCTTCGCGCCCGAGAACGTCGGGCGAATCATGGAGCAGGCCGGAGCAACCAGCTGATTCCCCGATGTCGCAGGAGAACGTGGAGACCTTCCAACGCGGAGTCGAGGCGATCGAGCGTGGGGATGTCCGCGCCGCCCAGGGGATTTGTCACCCCGCGGCGGTCATGGAACCCTTGAGGACAGGGACCGAGGGGGCGTTCGTCGGGCTCGAGGGAATGCGGCAGTTCGTGACCGACACGGCGGAAACCTTCGAGGTGTTCCGAGTCGAGTACAGCGACATCCGCGATCTCGGCGATCGCGTGCTCGCCATCGGATCGATCAGGGTGCGAGGCCGGGAAAGCGGCGTCGAAACCGACATCCCGACAGCGGCGATCGCGGCGTACCGGGATGGTCTGCTTTGGCGATATAAGGACTACGGGGAGGCTCGGCTTGCGCTCGAAGCCGCCGGGCTCTCGCAGTAGCCCTTGACGCGGAAAGGGCGACCGCGGCTCGCCCTTTCTCAACCGTCTGATCCGGGCGGCCGGCCGGCGGCCGATCAGATCGAGACCTTCGAACCGAGGCGCGGTGTGTCCGACCGATCGCCGCCGCCGGGGTCCGATCGGACAGGGGCGACCTCGGCCTACCGGCCTGACCTGCGGCTTTGCAGGCGATTTGGTGGCGCTCACCGATTGTCGGCTCAGGTCCCGGGTACTCAGACTGGGTGTCCCCGGAGGAGAGGGGGAACCTAAACCTCGAAGGAGGCCGCTCCATGGCGCAGACCAAGACCGGGAGTAATTCACGTTCATCGTCGAGGGCGAAGAGCTCGTCGTCGGGAACCAAGAAGACGACGAGCTCGAAGAGCAATTCCGCGAAGGCGAGCTCGCAGCGCAGTCGCAGCGGCGGCTCGAACAAGTCACACGACCAAGAGCCGCTCGACCGGTTCGACCAAGAAGACCGGCTCGAGCTCGCGGTCGCGCAAGCCGGCCCAGAGCCGGTCGTCGCAGACTTCGAAGCGGCGCTCCAGCCCGGCGCAGAGCAAGTCGAAGGTCGGCACGGTCGTCGAGAAGGCCAAGGGCCCGGCGATCGCCGGCGGTGTTGCGCTGGTCGGCCTTGCCGGCGGTGTTGCGCTGACCCAGAGGAACAAGAAGCGCTCGCCGCTCTCGCGCATCCCGACGCCGAAGTTGAAGAAGCCGAGCATGCCGAAGATGAGCGCCCCGGAGATCAAGGTGCCGAAGCCCAAGGACTTGGCGAAGTCGGTGGGCCAGGCGGCCGAGGAGGTCGCGAAGCGCAGCCAGCAGGTCGGCCAGGTCGCCTCGGACGTTCAGCGTGCGACCAACGCGATCGAGGGATCGAAGGACTGATGAGCCTCAAGGACAAGGCTCAAGGGGTCCTCGGCGGAGCGACCGCCGAGCGCCTCGGGGGCGAGCGACCCGGCGCGTTCAAGGCGGCGGCGGGCGCGGCGGTCGCGGGGGGTGTCACCTCCGTGGTGGTCTTCCGGCTGCTGCGCCACACGGGAGACGGCTGAGACCGACCGGATCAGACACAAAGACCTAGGAGAGACGACAATGGCGGATATCGAAAAGGTGGCGCAGGGCGCCAAGGATGTAACGAAGCGCGTGAAGAGCTCGGACGCGCTCAACAAGCCCGTTGGGCTGGCGGTGGCCGGCGCGGCGCTGGCGGCGCTGCCCTTCGCGGTGCAGAAGCTGACCGGCGCCGGGCCGAAGCTGGCCGAGAAGGCCGAGGACGTCACCGCAGGCGCCAAGGAGAAGGTCAAGTCCGAGATCGCCGACACTGCGAAAGACGCCATGCCCGACTCGCCGGGCGAACTCATCGGCGGCAATCCGCTGAAGAAGGTCTTCGGCGGCGGTGACTCGGGCGACGACGACGACGGCGACTCGGAGGGGCGCGCCGCGCCGGGCTTCGGCAGCGGTCGGCGGATGCCGATCCAGCAGTCGGTGGACGTCGCCGTTCCGGTGAAGGCGGTGTACAACCACTGGACCGAGTTCGAGAACTGGCCGGAGTTCATGCACCGGATCGAGAGCGCGGAGCAGGTCGATGAATCGACCGTCTCCTTCCAGGCGAAGATCTGGGGGATCACGAAGCGCTTCGAGGCCGAGATCGTGGAGCAGCGCCCCGACGAGCGGATCGAATGGAACGTCACCGATGGCTACGCGCATACCGGCGTCGTCACCTTCCACCCGCTGTCGAAGAATCTGACCAGGATCGACCTCTCGCTGGACATCCAGCCCGCGAACCTGATCGACAAGGCGAGTCGCGGGATGCGCTTCGCCAAGCGCGCCGTCCGCGGTGATCTTCATCGCTTCAAGGCCTACGCCGAGCTCGCTGAGGACGAGCCGGACGGCTGGCGCGGCACGATCGAGGACGGGGAGGTCAAGCGTCGCTCGCGCAACGGATCGAGCGCGCGCAGCCGCAACGGCGCCGACCCGAAGCGCTCCAAGAGCGGATCGAAGAGCTGATGATCGCGGGAGAGAGGTAACTCATGGCAACGAGCAAGCAGAGCAGCGGGAGCCGGTCCGGCTCGAAACGGAAGAGATCGAGCGCCGAGTCGACCAAGGAGCCACCCTCGAAGCACAGCCCCACCGGAGGCGACGAGGACGACGCCGAGGAGGGCGGCATGTCCAAGGCCGAGGAGTCGAACACCGGCGGCAAGGCGATGGGCCGGCCCCCGGCCGACGAGCCCGACGTCTACGTCTTCGTGCCGGAACTCAGCGTGGGCGAGCTCAAGATCGACGTCGAGCGCCTCGATGCGCATCTCGCCCTCCGGGCGGAGGTCGCGAACCTCGTCAACCTGGTCGCCGGCGTGCACGTCGGGGTCGACAAGGTGAAGATCGACCTCAAGGACGTGAAGGCCGAGTGCGAGCTCAAGGTCCGGCTCGAGAACACGTACAACATCCTCGACCGCACGCTGACGACCCTCGACGAGAACCCCGACATCGTCAAGGGATTGCTCGAGACGGCGGATTCCGCGGTCGAGACGACCGGCCAGGTCGGCCAGCAGGCGACTAAGCCGGGCGGCGCGCTCAGCGAGCTGACCAGCGGCGTCGGCGACACCCTCGGCAATCTCGGCAGCTCGATCGGCGACGGCATCTCGAGCATCGCCGGGAAGGCGAGTCCCAAGCAGCTGACCAGCGGCGTCGCCGGCAACGGGGCGAGCTCGAGCAACGGCTCGAACGGGTCGTCGCTCGCCAAGCGCGCGGCGGCTGCCGGTGCGGCTGGGATCATCGGCGGTGCCCTGATCGGGTTGAGCGGGCGAAATGGCGGAGGGTCCGTCGGCAAGCGACTCTCGAAGGCGCGAAAGACGATCACGAGCTAGCGAGCGGATGCGCGACGAGCCGGATCCATCCGAGGTCGGATCCGACCCGGATCTCGAGGTCCGGGCGTCGTGGAGCGCGAGACGCGTCCGCCGGCGCCACGAGGCCGTTGTGCGCAAGGCGACGCTCGGCGACATCGACCGCTCGGACGAGCTCTCGGAGGTGCCGCCGGGCGGGGCCGAGGGGAGGCGCTGGAGGCTCCGTGGGTGGCTTCGCGACCCGAACGGCGGTAGCTGACCGAGGGTTGACTACTCGCTCGCTGGGGCGTCCTCCTCGCGGATGTCCTCGGTGACGCGGTCCTTGAACGGCTTCAGCTTCTCGAACAGTTCATCCGGTGGGACCTCGTCGGTCGGCTCGGCGTTGCCGACCAGCCAGGGGGCGGCGTCTACCGCCGTGCGCCACCCGGCCTCTTCCGGATCGGTGTCGTCGCCGTTCGGCTCTGGTTCCAGCGGCTCGATCTTGTCGAGGTAGACGTTCGTGTACTCGCCGCGCTGCTGTTCGTGGTAAGAGATCCGCGCCCGGCGCCCCTTGGCGCGAAGCGCGCCCTCTCCGATCGCCTCCCGGAAGGTCGTGTACTCGGCGCCCTCCGAGTCGCGCGCGACGTAGCGGGTGTTCCCTCCCTTGGTCTCGAAGGTGCGAACGTCGGCGACGAGGATCTCCGCCTCCATGCTCCCTGAGCTACCCGCCCGGGGGCCGGGGGAATCGGCCCCGCCTCGGGTAACTGAGAGCGCGCTCGTGCGCACGTTCGAGTCATGGGCCCTCGGAGGAGTAGCCTGGACTCAACGCGCCGCCCTTCGAGCCTTTCGTCCCTTTCCCTTGACCGCGCGGCCATCATCGAGAGGGACGAGAAAGGTCGCCTGATGGCGAGCGACCCGGGGAGTTCCCCACAGCAAGCACACGTCGGACCTGCGGAGCGAAGCGAGCAGGCGGTGAAGATCTCACGCGAGATGGTCTCGATCCTGCGCCGAATCACCGGCCGTGGTCCGACCAGGGCCCGGACGACGATCGGCCGCGACCACGTACTGGTCATGCTCGAGGACAGCCTCAGCGAGGGCGAGCGAACCCTGGTCGACGGTGGGCATCGCGATGAGGTGGAGGCGCTTCGGCGCGCCTACCAGAGCGCGATGGAGGCCGAGGCGAGCGAGGCGATCGCCGGGATCACGGGCCGCGCCGTGGTCCGCTTCATGAGCGCCAACCACCTCGATCCTCCGGATGCCGCAGCCGAGGTGTTCATGCTCGAGCCCAACGGCCGCTCGCCAGAGGCGCTCCCGCAGGAGGCCGAGCATGCCGCGGACCGAACCGGCTGACTCCGTTCGGTCGCCGGCCGTCTCGCCCTCGGCCCCTCAGCCGGCGCGGTCGATCAGGAACAGACGCGCGCCCTGCGGGCCCGCCCGGCCCCGGTGGGCCTCGCCGTCCGCGAGAGTGAACGCGTCACCGGCCCCGAGCGCGAGCGGTTCGTCGCCGTCCTCGAACTCGTAGACGACCGCGCCCGCGAGCACGTACCCCGAGTGGCCGACCTCGCACCACTCCTCCCGCAGGACCCCGGGCTCGTACTCGACCAGGGCCCAGCGGACCCCATTGACGTCGAGTGCGCGCGACGCGATCCCGGGCGCCTCGGGCTCCAGGCCCCGGGCAGCGAGATCGACGGGCCGCGACTCCATCGGCGACGAGCGTAGCCAGGCCGAGGGGCC
>CAWEMY010000003.1:0-190648 GCA_963810305.1 uncultured Acidobacteriota bacterium | reverse complement strand
TCGGTGATCTCGGTCCAGCCCTGGGCGAGCGCCTCGTCCAGCGTGAGATAGAACGGGTCCTGCTCGACGGACGGCGGACCGAGGAGCGGGATCATGGTGATGTTCGCGAAGACGACGGGGTCGCCGAGGGTGATCTGTTCAAGGGCGTGCGCGATCGGATTGTTCATGCGTCCATTGTGCGGAGTGACCCTGGACAGGGGTGGTCACGAAATTCGCGGTGTGCGCGGGTGCGCGGTGCGTGGGGCGTGCGGGGGGTGCGGAGGTCAGGTCGGCCTGGCGCCGGAGCTGACACAGGCTGCCTACCGCGTCGGAGATTCGACGACCAATAGGTTCGGACGGCGCCTGCAACTCCACACGACCCGCACGCGCGCTGCCACTATACTGCGGACGTCCGGCGCATCTTCGCGCACCTGAAAGGGCCATATGTGGAGTTACTTTGACAAGGGCGGGCCGGTGATGTGGCCGCTGCTGGCGTGTTCGATACTTGGCGTCACGGTGATCTTCTGGCGCTGGTGGGCGCTCCGCCAGGCGACGAGCGGACTCGAGGCGTTCCTGAAGGACCTCCGCGCGAAACTCGTCAGCAAAGACGTTCCAGGAGCCATTCAGGTGTGCGAACGTCATCGCGGCCCGGTTGCCGCGATCGTCAAGGCCGGACTGCTGCGATACGGGCGGCCCAAGGACCAGGTGGAGCTCGCCCTGCAGGACGCATCGGCCCACGAGCTCGCGAATCTCGAGCGCGGCCTGCCGATCCTCGCCACAGTCGCCATGATCGCGCCGCTGCTCGGCTTTCTCGGCACCGTCACCGGGATGATCAATTCCTTCGAGGCGCTCGCGTCAGTCGGTCTGAACAACCCGGCTGCTGTCGCGAAAGGCATCTCGGAGGCACTCATCACGACGGCGGCGGGTCTCGCGATCGCCATCCCGGTTCAGATGGCCTACAACTACTTCGTCACGAACGTGAACACGGTCGTCCGGACGATGGAGTCAGCCGCCCACGTCGTCCTCGAAGCACTTGACGAGGGAGACCCAGGTGGCACGCCCCCCCGCGACGTGACGCCGACAATGCCGGAATTGAAGACGGCTCCGGCGGGAGCGCGCTAGATGCACCTCAGACGGTCGAAGCGGAGCCTCGCCGCCGTCATTCCCACGGCCAGCATGGCGGATATCGCCTTCCTGCTCATCATCTTCTTCATGGTGACGACGGCGTTCAGCCTCGATCGAACGCCGATGGAGCTGCCGGAGACCGAACAGCAGGAGCAGACCGCGAAAGGCGCCGCCATCATTTCCATCACCGAAGACGGAACGTTTCGCTTCTCGGAAGGAAAGGATGACGCGCGGCCGGTAGATGGGATCGGCGGCCTCGCCGAAGCCATACGGGGCGTCACCGCAGCCAACCGCCTGCACCCCTTCATCATCAAGGCAGACCGTCGTGTGAAGTACCGCGTCATCGATCAGGTGCTCGAGCAGCTGCGGTCGGCGGGCGCCGAGGACGTGACGTTGTTGTCACGGGGTGAGGGCATGTCATGAAGATCCGGCGGCGAGAGATCCCCGTCGAGATACCGACCGCATCGATGGCCGACGTGGCGTTCCTGCTGATCATCTTCTTTCTCGTGGCCTCGTTCTACAGCGTCACGCGCGGCATTCAGTTCTCGCTGCCGAAGCACGACGAAGCGGCGCTGACGGCTGAACCGGAGGCGGCTGTCCTGATCGAAATCGGCTCAGACAGCGCGCTCACGGTAGACAACCGCACGATGGCGCTGGCAGATCTCAAGGCCTACATCGGCCCGAAGCTGGCGCAGAACCCCACCAAGTCCGTCATTCTGCAGACATCGCTCGAAGCACCCTATCAGGCGATGACCGACGTCTTCGACGAGCTGCGACAGGTCGGCGTGCGGAACCTGGTGATCCCGACGAGCACGGAACTGGAGATGTACGGACTGAGGCAGCTGCGATGACGGAACGCCGAGATCCGTCGGGAGAAGTTGCGGCCCGTGTGCCGCTAACGGAGGCGGAGCGCAGGCAGCTCGAGCTCGATCAGGCCGAGCGCTGGCTGCAAAGCGACCCGGCGCAGCGACGGATCGTCACGAGAGCGCTCGCCGCGGCATTGGTGCTTCACGCGACGATTCTCGTGGCAAAGATGCCCAACTGGGGGCCGGATCCGGTACGCGTCGATGCGCCGCAGGAACAGTCGATGAAGGTGCAGTTCCTGAGGCCACCACCGCCGCCGCCGAAGGCGCCACCCGAGCCGCCCAAGCCGGTCACCAAAAAGGTGCCGCGTCCCGATCCAACACCCGACGAGCCCGAACCGATCACGGCGCCTCCGCCGCCGCCGGTGCCATCCACGTCCACCGCGCCCCCCTCACCCGCGTCGGCGCAGGACATGGGGCCGATCCGGGTCTCTCCCGGTAAAGGTCCGGGCCTGATCAAGAAGGTCGAGCCTCGGTATCCCCCGATTGCGCAGTCCGCCCGCATCGAGGGCACCGTCGTCGTCGACGCCGTTATCCGGCAGGACGGCACCGTCAGCAACGTGACGGTCCTGAGCTCGACGAACAAGATGTTCGAGCAGGCGTGCATCGAGGCCGTGCGCCAGTGGAGATTCACGCCCGGGCCCCAGGACGTTGTCCTCACGGTGACGGTGAACTTTACGTTGAAGTAACTTCGAGGTGCGCGGTGCGTAGTACGCGGTGCGCGGTGCGCGGTTCGCGGTGCGTAGGGCGCGCGCGGGTTAGTGTATACTCAATGTATCTACAGGGGGAAGGATGACTACGCAGCTGGCGAAATGGGGAAACAGCCTGGCGCTCCGGATTCCGAAGAACATTGCTGCTGAAGCCAACGTGGAGGACGGCGATGCCGTAGACGTTTCGGTGGAGAACGGCGCAATCGTGATCCGGGCGACGGTCAAGCGATACACCATCGAGGAACTCGTCGCCGACATGTCCCCTGATAACCGCCACAGCGAAACCGACTGGGGGCCGCCCGTCGGCAAGGAAGTGTGGTGAAGCCGAAGTACGTTCCAGACAGCGGCGATCTTGCCTGGCTCACCTTCGATCCACAAGCCGGCCGCGAACAGCGGGGACGGCGCCCTGCGGTCGTGCTCTCGCCTCGCGTTTATAACGAGCGATCCGGGCTCGCTGTGGCGTGCCCCATCACATCCAAGGCGAAGGGCTACATGTTTGAGGTCCCACTGCCGGCCGGCGGCACAGTCATGGGAGTCATCCTCGCGGATCAGGTGAAGAGCATCGACTGGCGGGAGCGTCGGGTCACCCCGGCCGGCAGGATTGACCAAACGACGCTCGATGAAGTGCGCGCGCGGATTCGCCCGCTTCTTGGGCTCTGAGCCCTTCGCCAGAGGGGTGCGGAGGTGCGGAGGAGTGCGGAGGGGTGCGGGGTGAATGCTGAGGTCTGGGGCTCGGGGCTCGGGCTGAACCTGAACCGCTGGACTTAACCGTGCGGCACCTGCAGCACACCAACACCACGGCTGCGCGCCAGGCGGGCAAGACGGTCGTCAGCGGTGGCGATCGAAGCGCCTTCACGCTCCGCCAATGCCAGGTAGACACAATCAGGAACCTTGTGCTGCAAAGACACGGCGAGCAGCAGCGCCTGCGCGATGATCTGCTCGTCGTCCGCCAGCCGGATCACTCCGTCGGCCACCGCCTGGAGGAGAGTGTCCAGTGACTGACCGGCAACAGCAGGGGCCAGAGCCGTGTCGGCCACCTTGCGCCGGAGCGCCGACGCCACCTCGGTCAGGAGCAGCCTCGGCGTGATCCACGCCACTTCCTGCTCGAGCAGCGCCGCTGCTTCATCGCTCCCCTCTTCCTCGACCACCCAGCGAACCGCGACAGATGCATCGAGCACGACATGCTTCACCGCCTCAACCGGTGGCATCCCGCTCCTTGCGGACCGTCCGCGCACTGTCGGTGCCTCGGCGCGACTGCCCGGTAGTTGCCGCCCTCAGCGCAGCGGCGCGACGCCGGAATGCGTCCCGGCGCGTCGACACAGACGCGATGAGGGTGGAGCGCACCTCTTCCTCGAGAGAGACACCACGCCGCGCGGCGCGAATCTTCAAAGCCCTGGCAATGCGGTCGTCCAGTTGCCGCACTTTCAAATCCGCCATGCCCTATTCTAACTTTGACCCCAGGTGGGGTCAAATCGCCATGGTGCGAAAGGCACGGGAGAGTGCGAGGAGTGCGGGAGGGTGCGAAGGGTGCGCGAGAGTGCGAAGGGGTGCGGCAGAGTGCGACGGGTGCGAGGGGTTAGCGAATAAGGTTGTGGGGAACTGCGAGGCTCGGCGCGTCGGGGAGTCTCAGGCGCAGCGCTCGCTCTGGCATCGGGTCGACGCGCGGCGGCGGATCGCCCTTCTGGACAGCTGGAAGCTGATTAGCGAAACAAAAGCGTATGACCGGCCCTGTCACCACCTCTATGTAAGCTGTGCGTGAGAGAGGAGAGAACCGTATGTACCCCAGCCGCAGCTCGCGCGTACGCCCAGTCGAAGGGTAGCCGCTTTCGTCGCCTTCCACGCCACACCTGCCGAGCCTGCGAGCAGCATCCGGCGAAGTTTCCGCCTTCGCTGAAGCTTCGGCAGACGCGCCGTAGCCTTGGCGAAGGCGGGCCGCTATCGCGGAGAGGTCCGGGCCGATCGGGATCACGAATTGTGCTTCGAGTGCTTCCGGGCGGAAGTCAATCGCCAGCGCGCGAAGCGACTGGCTGCCGCATAGATCGATCGGCGGCGCATAGGCGGGTGGCCGCGAGCGGGGCCGCCCCTCGCGCGCTTGCGCGCCGAAGCCTTGGCGAAGGCGGGAGTGCACTCCCGTGACAAGCGCACTTGCACGAGCACGGAGTGGGGCTGCTCGAGGACAGGACCCGCCATTGACGCGCCGCCCGCAGAGATGGGCAGCCCTAAAGGCTGGACTACAGCCGACGAGTGGGCGAGCGCCTTTCGCGGCCGTCGTCATCGAGAGGTTTGAAATGGCCAGAAACAATGAACTCGTTCGCCAGTGGGAGATCCTTGCGCGCGATCGACGGCGCGCGGAACGGGATCGCGATTGCGAAGCTGGCGTCAGAACGCGGCGTGCATCAGCGCACGATCCGCCGTGACATCGACGCACTCGGTCGCGCGGGATTCCCGCTCTACGACGAGAAGATCAACGGCACGAGTATGTGGAAGCTGCGGTGCCGTCCGTTCACCAGGCTCGAGGAGACCGGGCTCGGGCTGATGGAGCTGTGCGCGCTGTATTTCAGCCGGACGATGATGGACCGGCTCGCCGGGGCGCCGCTGCAGGACGATGCGGAGCGGGCGTTTGCGAAGCTGGAACGCGCGCTGCCGCTGGCCAGCCGCAAATTTCTCGACCAGTTGCCGCGAGCGCTGCAGACGAAGGCTGGCGGTCACAAGAAACACGACGAACGCAAGCTGCGGGAGATCCTCGGACGTGTGCTCGATGCCACGCTCCTCCATCGGCGATCGACGATGCGCTACGCGTCGGCTTCGTCGCGACGGACCAAGGAGTACGTCGTTGAACCGCAACGCCTGGCCTTCGCGCAGGGCGGAATCTACCTGTTCGCCTGGGTGCCGGAGTATCAACAGATCCGAACCTTCGCCGCGGAGCGGATCGAAACATTCGCGCTGCTGGACGAGACGTTCGAGCCACGTCCGCTGCCGCTCGAGCCATTCGGCGATTCGCTCGGCGTGAATACCGGCAAGCCCGAGAAGATCGTCCTCGAATTCGACAAGGGGACGGCGCCGTTCGTCCGCGAGCGCGAGTGGCACAAGTCGCAGGAGATCACCGATCTCACTGACGGCAGGATCCGCGTGACGCTGAACGTGTGCAACGACTACGCGTTGCGCGCGTGGATCCTCGGGTTTGGCGCGGGCGCACGGGTCATTTCACCGAGTGCGCTGCTCGAGAACATCATCCGACAGCTGGAAGCTTCGCGACTGCAGTACGTTCGACCCGGGAGACTCGCAAGAGCAGAAATGCTCAGAGCAGGATGATTGGCGCGACGAGTGAGCGCGCGCGCGCGATCCCGGATCCCTGATCGCTCATCCCTCATCTTCGGAACGATCCCGGATCCTTGATCCGGGATCAGGGATCTTCTGTGATCAGGGATCTTCCGAAGATCAGGGATCAGGGATCAGGGATTAGGGATTCTGCTCAGGTCTCAGCACCGTACGAGATCTGCATGCGCCGGACGGCGACGGCGGCGATCCACAACACGAACGCGGTCAGGACCAGCAGCCCGAGAATCGCTCCCGGCTTGGACGCCGGAGCGGCGGGCGCCGCCAGCAACCGGATCAGCGCCGGGACGTCATCGTCTATCGGCGGAAGGACGGGACACAGCGACTGCAGGTAGTAGAGGATGCTCATTCTCTGCAGCGCCTGCGGGAAGATGCCGCTGGCCCCCTCCCAGGCGAGCAGGACTGCCGCGGGGATGATCGGGTTGCGGACGTACAGCCCTACGGCGAGGAAAACGCTGCCGTAGCCGACGCAGCCGAGTACGGCAGCCGCGGCGTACCAGAACACGTGCCCCATGCCGCCGGCATTGCCAGTACGTCTGAACTTCGACCGCATCGTGCGGCCAGAGCATCGCGGCAAACGTGAGCAGGGCGCCGCCGCCGAAGATCACGGCAGACGCGATCAGTCCGGCGGCATACTTGCCCGCGAGCAGCACCTCGCGGCGAGCCGGCGCGAGAAACCAGAAGTGCAGCGTCCGGTTGCTCATCTCGCCGCGGAAGAGATACATGAAGATGCCGAGGCAGCCGAAGAAGATCGCGAGCCGCAGGTAGAAATACTGAAAGATGCCCGCGAAGATCAGCCGGTCGTCCTGGAAGTCGAGCACACGGCGGATGTCCCTGCGCTGCAGCTTGCCGTCTTCGTATATAAGCCGGGCCTCGCGCCGCCCGTCGAAGTAGCGGATCTCGCGATACTCGGTCCGCTCATCCACGAACCCGGCGCCAGTGGATGACGCAACCGTGGTGAACGTCTTTCCTTCGTTACTCAGCTGGATGTTGAAATCCCGGGTGTCGGAATCCGCGTTCTCGCCGCCCGCACTGGCGTGCTTCACAACGAGGCGCGACACCGGACGACCCGCTCCCAGATCCACCTGCAGGAACAACGGCCGGTCTTCGGCACACCACCTGTCGGCCTGGCCTCCCGCCACGCTGCCGTTCACGGCCTTCTCCGGACCCTGATCCTCGCTGCACGGTGGACTTCCTGTGGCGGGACGATTGAGCGCGAGGTTCACCGGGCCATCCGGCCCGTAGACCTCGAACTCGTAAATCCTCGCCACCGGCTCACCGCTATAGGAAGGACGGCTGACATTGAGACGGACGAAGCGGGCTTCGACCGCCGGCTCGATCACGTGAGTTGTCGTCCCGGCATTACCGGTCTGCTGCCGGACGCGCCGGACGCGCGACCACAAGTCTTCGTCGACCGGCTTTCCCAGCCGCTTCTTCACATCGTCGATCGATTCTCCATCGCGGACACTGTCGAGCAGGGCCGGAGCAATCGCCCCCTGCCGGCCAAGCCGCTCGAGCCGAAACTTCGTCTCGAGACCGTGCGTGAAGAAGATCACCGAGGGCAGGAGCGCCAGCCCGTAGACCCAGATAGAGCGCTTGGCAAAGAAGGCACGCCGGAGCTCGATCTTCGCGATCGTCCATGCTTGCCTGGCCCGAGCGAGGCCCTTGGGCTGAGCCGAGTCGAGGGCGCTGGCCCGCGGACTCATGACTCACCGCCGATGAGATATTCGTACAACGCGTCAACGTTTTCGTCGGCGGGGACCACGCTTTCGATCCTGTGGCCGTCGAGCGCGATCCGTCCGAGGGCACGCGCGAACTGCTCCCGGTCGCGCGTCATCACCAGCATGCCGAGCCGGTCGTCGTTCAACTTGATCTCGGTGATGTGCTCCTCGGCGAACAGCAGCGCCGCCACGCCGGATGCGTCGCGCTCGCGGCATCGAACGATGAACTGGCTGGGATGCTCGTCGATCTCGTCGCGCACTTTGCTGATCTTTCCCTCGGCCACGATCATTCCGTTGGCGATCAGCACGACCTGATCGCTGATCAGGTCCACCTCCTGCAGCACGTGGCTCGAGATGATGACGTGCTTCCCCTCGGCGGCCCAGGAGCGGAACATGTCGATCGTCTCGGCGCGAACCAGCGGGTCGAGGCCGTTCAGCGGCTCGTCGAGGACGAGCACCTCGGGATCGTGAGCGATGGCCTGCGCCAGCCTCACTCGCTGACGCATGCCCTTGGAATACGCACCGACCTTGCGGTTCGCCGCCTCAGTCAATCCCAGACGCTCGAGCGCCTTCCACGCTTTCTGCTCCGCTTCCGCCCGGCCATATCCGAAAAGAAGCAGTCCCGTGGCGATGAAGGTGAATCCGGTCGCCCAGCGCGGAGCGGTGTCGTACTGAGTGGCGTATCCGGTTATGCGCATCAGCGCTTCGGGATCGCGCGGCGAGATCCCTCGCACGAGAATGCTCCCATCCTCGGGGAAGATCAGGCCCGTCATCAGATTCATCAGCGTCGTCTTGCCGGAGCCGTTCGGCCCGACCAGGCTGGTGATTCCCGGCGGGATGTTCAACGTGACGCGATTCACGCCGAGCACCTCGCCGTAAAACTTCGAAACGTCGTTAAAGATCACTCCGGGGGGCTTCGCCCCGCCGGACCCCCCTACACGCTCGCTCGCGGGGACCCCGACGCCCCGCTCCGCTCGCGTGGCGCACTCGCCATGCTCGTGCGCTGGCGCGCTGCCATTACTCATCGGACGACTTCCACCGGCCGCAGCTTGCGTTCGATCACCAACACGAGCAGGAGAATGAAAGCCGTCAGCGCGACCATGGAGGCGCCGGCTCCCGGGCCGTCGGGCGGTTCGACGCCGAGCAGCGTGCACCACACTCGGTTGACCGCCCAGGCCGGATCCAGGATGTGCCCCCACGACACGCGAAAGACTTCGTCGATCATCTCGGACACGCCGCTCAGGAGGAAGAAGACGGCGAGGCTGACGGCGCCAGCCACGATCCTCCACTTCACGTAAGCGGAGCTGGCCATCGCGACCAGGCTGAGGACGAGCAACCACAGAAGGAAGCCGGCGACGACGCCGACACCGAGCGTCCAGTTCGCAACGATCCACCATCCGCCGGCAAGAGCGCCCTGCAGCCCGAACAAGAGGAGGCCCGGAATCCACGTGACAACCGACAACATGCCGATGATCACCGTCAGCCGCGCCAGCGCGTAGCTCCAGCGAGTGAGCGGGCGGCTGAAGTACAGGGGAAGCGCGTTGTTCGCCAGGTCCGGCGCAAGCAAGCCTGGGCCGGCCAGCGCTGCGAGAAAAACGGCGATCGCCCCCTGGACGTACATGAAGATCGAGAAGAACGTGCCGTTGACCTGGATGAACGCGAGAAAGTCCCGATCGAGTCCCTGCAGCAGGTCCACATGGTTGGTGAGATAGACGAAGCCGGCGCACAGGATGGGCCAGACGAAGGCCGCCATCGTGAGCAGGAGGACCAGCCGCTCCTGATAGAGCCGGCGCCAGGCGTAGCGAGGAAGGACCATGAACCGCGTCCAGCTCCCCGTAAGCGGTCCCGTGTATCGCCGATATCCTCGTTTATAGACGGCCATTAGCTCTCAGCTTCCGCTTCCAGCTTCCAGCTTCCAGCTTCACCCGGCGTATGCGTCAGATGCCCCATCGCTTTCAGGAAGATCTCCTCCAGCGTATCGCGCCGGTGCGTGAGCTTTCGCACCAGCAGATTCTGCCGTGTCGCGAGCCCCCAGATCGCTTCGACCTCGACTCCCGGTGGCAGGACGATACGCCAGCGTCCGGCGCCTTCGGACACTCCTTCGGCGCCGATCTCCGGCAGCGCCGTCCGCAGATTCCGATCGTCGCCGGTGACTTCGAGCTCGACGAAGTGCCTGTTCGACCGCCGCTCTTCTTCGAGGTTGCAGTGGTGCACGATCCCGCCGTCCTTCAGGATCACCGCCTCGTCGCACACCTGCTCGATGTCGCGCAGCAGGTGGGAGCAGACGAGCACGTTCATTCCCTGCTCCTCTTTCATATCGATGACCAGCTTGAGCATGCGGCGGCGCGCTGCAGGATCGAGCCCGTTGGTCGGTTCGTCCAGTACGACCAGCTCCGGTCCGTGGACGATCGCCTGGGCGAGCTTCGCCATCTGCTTCATGCCGTACGAGTAGGTCCGCAGTTCCCGGTACCGCGCTTCACCAAGCCCGACGTGGAACAGGACCTCGTGCGATTTCTCGAGCGCCGCCTTCGGCGGCAGGCCAGACAGCTCCGCCATCTGACGCAGGAAGGTCACCGCCGTCATCTCCCCGATGAAGGAGTCGTTCTCCGGCATGTAGCCGATCCTCGAACGGGCCTCACCCATGTTGCGGCGGCAGTCCATGCCCAGGATGCGGGCGCGTCCGGCGCTGGCCCGGAGAAACCCGAGCAGCGTCAGGATCAGCGTGGACTTGCCCGCACCGTTGGGCCCGAGCAAGCCCACTGCTTTTCCAGTTCCCGAAACGCCGAGACGGCAGGTGATCCCGTGGAGGATCTCCCGCCGTCCCAGCTTCACTTTCAGATTGTCGAGTTCGACGACCGGCGTGTTGTATTCAAGCTCTTATTGTTGCCTCACCGTCGCTTGGCCCAGGTTCCCAATAAGCATTACGTCCATTCTTAATCGAGGGGCTTCGCCCCTCGAACTCCCCTACACGCTCTCTCGCGAGCCGCTTCGTCGGCTCGCTCCGTTCGCGTGGCTCGCTTCGCTCGCTCGAATTACTGTCCCACAGTCGCCCGACCCAGACTCCCGAGTAGCATTACGTCCATGATCAGTCCGGAGATCCGTGTACGGCTGGCCGCGTGAATTTGTTCCGGCGTTCCATCGAACACGACGAGAATCGGATCGCGCGCCGCCACGAGCTCGCGGATCTTTGTGTTGGGCGTCAGCGTCGACAAAATATCGAGCGCTCCCTTCGCGTTCAGCCACGCGAACGCGGATGGGTGGAGCCCGGCAGACGATGGAAGCTGGGCGAGGAACTCAGGGGACCACACGAGCGACGAGCCGCCGCTCCGGGTCGCAAGGGCGCGCTCGGCAGCGGCGCGATCGGAGGCCGCCACGATATAACCCCCATCGTAGGTCCAGGTGATAGCGACCGGAAGTCCTCCTGGTTTGATCGTGCTCCAGGTCCGTCCGCCCGCAGTCTCCTGCTGTAACACGATGCGCTTGCTCTGCTCGTCGGGGCCAAGCTCCGCGTTGAACGTTTCGACCAGCTTCTGAAGCGAGCTGTCGATGACCATCGCATTGTTCGCCACGCCCGCCATGACCCATGCCGGACCGCTGGCAGAGAGGCCGGTCAGCGCCAGGGCCGCTTCGGTGCCCAACGCAGCGGTCAGGTTCTGAACGAAACCGGCGCCGAGCTTCTCGTCCAGGCTGGCCACGCCGCGTGCGAAGTCCGGCTCCGACTTCGTGATCCGCGCGGTGAACTCCTCGAACAGCTGCAGGGGCTCGCGCATCGACACGTAGCCCGCGGCCAGGGCATCGGCCGGGAGATACTCCGCCGCACCACCGGAGCCGGCGTCCGCCAGCCACGACCCCATTCCGGTTCGTGCCCCCTGGAACGCGAACGTCACCTCGTTCTCTACCGCGCCCGCAGGAGCACGCTGCTCGAGGAAGAGATACTTCATCCCGATCATGCCCGGCAAGCTCGATCGGTTCGTCGTTTCCGGATCCCATCTTCAGCACTGGAGGAGCATCCATGCCGATAAGCCAGCCGACGCCGCGCCGGTAGCGTTCCCCGATGGCGGCCGCAAAGGGTGAGCCGGCGCCCTGTCGCAAATGGGAGAGAGCCCAGGCGAGCTGCGACGGCGAATGTGAAACGACCATCAGGTCGTCGGAAACCGAATACGATGCCTGGAGCCTCGCCCGCCGCAGCGAACAGAGTTTCCAGCGCGCTCGTGAGCTCAGCCCGCTTGCCAGGCTGCACCCGCGCCATCACGATCGGCACCGGTTCGTCGAGCCCGGGAACGCTCGCACAGAAGATGATTTCGTCCCCAAGCAGCGAGTTCACCGACTGGACGCGCTGCGTCATCTGTCTCAACAGCCGTCCCGTCTCGGAATTCCACCAGGCGCCGAACGTCGTGTTCTGCGCTGCCTGTTCCTCGGCGAGAAAAAGAGCCCGGTCGATCGTGACGCCCGGATTCGGCACCGTGCCGTAGACGACAGCGTCGGCTGGAAGATAGGAAAGGAGGGCCGAATTTGTCCGGAGTTCGGCGGGAAAGTTCGCCAGCCCGCGCTCGATCTTTGCGAGCGACCCAAGCAGCTCGAGGTAGTACTCCGCTTCAGGACTCCATGAGACGGCGTCCGCGACCGAGGTTGTCAGCGCCGGGATGGTAGCGGCCTGCTGACCCGGGCTGAGCAGCGCGCGCTTGCCAGGCTGATTCACCTCGACCGATCCCTCGACGACTGAAACCACCGAGCCGCCCATGCCGGCCGACACGGCGAACACGGTTCCTTTCACCGAGGCGATGGAATCGCGGGTCAGAACGCGAAGGCGGCCGCGACGCTGTGTCGCAGCCTTGACGATGATGTCACCGCGCTGGAGGTGAATCGTCTGGCCGCTCCACGCGGCGGTCACGAACAGTTCCGTTCGCTCGTTGACGTCGACCCTCGATCCATCGGCGAGCTGCAGCACCGCGTGGGCTCCGGGGCCTGTTCGGACCGGCTCGTGTTCGGCGATCGCGGCGCCTGATGCGAGAGAGCCCTCCGCCTTCGCGCTTCGCGCTTCGGCGGACAAGTCGGGCAGGCGGTACAAACCGCCCTCGGCGGACACGACCGTCGCCCTCGGCCCGCGGGGAGCCATCATGCCGTCGATGGTGTCTCGCCCTATATAAAGGACCGCAAAGAGTAGTGCGGCGGCCGCGGCGACGCCTCCCCACTGAACCCACCGCGAGGAGGAGCGCCGTGGCATGGCGACGATCCGGTTCTCGCCCTTCATTTCCGCGATCCGGGCGCGACAGGCGGGACAGCGGCTGAGATGATCCTCCACGAGGAGGCGACGGCTTGCCCCGAGCTGGTTAGCCAGATACGCCTGGATGTCCTGACGGAACTCCGCGCAGGTCGCGCTGCCGGCGTTCGTCATCTTCTGCCAGACGCGCACCCGCGCGGCCTCCAGCGTGCTCGCGTCGACGTCCTCTTCTTTCATCTCTTGTAGCGCTCGTTCGAGACGGTCTTCAGACATTTGCTACCTCTCACCAACCTTGACGCACGAGGAGGCCAACTATTACGCTGGCTGCGCGAACAGAAACGCCTAGCGTTGCATTTCAACCTGCAGCCGGTGGCGGATGCGATGGAGCTTGACGGCCACGTTGTTCTTCTCGATCTGAAACATTCCGGCCAGTTCTTCGATCGACAGCCCCTCGACGTGGCGCAACAGGAACAGGCTCGCGTCATCACTGTCCAGCGTGGCGATGGCGCGCCGAAGCTGCTCCTTCAACAGCATCGGAGACTGGACGGCTGCGTGCGGAGCACGATCGTCGTAGCCCGACTCCGCATGAAGCTCACGCCGGCGCAGCACGTCGACGGCCGCGTTGACGGCTGCGCGCCGGAAGTACGCGGCCGGCAGCGCAACGTCCTCGACGCTACCACCCCGGGCCAGGACGCGAAGGAAGACGGTCTGCAGAACGTCCTCGGCGTCGGCCGGATTCCCGGTGACGCGCAGGGCCGCGCGGTATACCGCTTCGGAATGACGCTGGTAAAGCTGTCCCACCCCCGCGGGCGAGGTCTCGACAGTCATGAGGGATCCGCTCGTCGGTTCGTGTACTAGTGCAGGCACCTCGTCCGCCTTAACTAACCCTGACGGACGAGAAGGCCAACTATTACATGGAGGGTGCGAAAAGGTGCGCAGGGTGCGGGAGAGTGCGAAAGGGTGCTCAGGGGTGCGGAAGAGTGCGAAGGGTGCGGGAGAGTGCGAAGGGTGCGGAAGAGTGCGAGGGGGTGCGAAGGGGCGAACGGGTTTATGATGCGTTCGTCACTCGGCATCGATTTACTGCCGAGCTGATCACTCCGGGGAGGATCCCATGGGCCTCGCCATTCTCCTGCTGGCCGCCGCGTTGAGCCTCACCGCGACGCCAATCCAAAACAAGCAAGCCGGTCTTGATCGTGACAAAGACGTCAAGCCTTCCAAGGAACAGATCGCCAAGGTGGTCGAGAAGGTAAAGGCACTCCGCTCGAGGGCGGAGGTGCGCCACAAGGAATCACTCGCGCGATTCGAGGCATCGCGGAAGGGGTTCGTCTCGAAGCAGCAGGCGACGCTCGAGGAAGCGAACAGGAAAACGCTGGAAAGAATCAAACAGGGCGGCTGAAGGGAGAAGCCCATGCGCGCTTTCTGCTGCGTTGTCGGTGCGCTCGCAATGTTCTCCTCCTCGACTGCCGCTCACGCACAGGTGATGACTGTCAAGGTCGCCGCAAATGCCTTCGTCGGAATACCCGTGAAGGTCAGCGTGGAGGGTGGCCCTTGTGGGGCGGTGAACATCAACTTCGGTGACCCGAACGACCCGGTTCCGGATAACAACAACACGACGTTCACAATCCAGACCGGGCAGCTCCCTTTCTCCAAAGACCACACGTGGCACAACGAGGGCGTGTTCACGATCAAGGCCACGGGCCAGGGCAACTGCACGGGATCGGCTACGGCCGTCGTGAAAGTGAAGACGTTCAAAATTGCTCCGCGGCCAAAAATCACCGGTTACTTCGGGATCGCCCGCCCTGGCGGCGTGGCCGGGATCGTGGGAACTGCCCTCGGCAGCACCGGCACCGTAACCGCGACATTGAAGAAGTTCAACGGCGGAACGCTCGTCGTCCCGTTCGTGAAAAACGCAGACCAGGATTTAACCAACATCATCGAGTGGAAGCCGACGCTCATCGGCATCAAATGGCCGGACGTCACCGGCGTGCGCGCGCAGAACGCGACCATCCGGGTGAAGGTCGGGAATCTCACGTCAAACGAATGGACGGTTGCCTTCACACCGGAGAGCGACTTCAAGATGCTGCCGCTCGCCGACGTCAAGGTGGTCTCGTGCAGCATGGACGGCAATGGCAACAAGTGCAACAACGTCAGCAACTCTTCCGAGCTGCGTGCTGGACCTCTTCTCCGGGCCACCCTTCACTGCGGGCGCCGGCGACGCGTCCATTCACGGCATGCACGGCAACTGCCCCGCAGCTGTCGGAGACGATTCGGGCACCGATGTGTACCAAGTCACTCTGAAGAACGACTGGGTCCTGGAGACCTTCGACTTCGACAAGGATCTCACCGGTGACGACGGGGACTACGTCAAGAGCCCGACGCCGGCGTTCCCGCACGGCGCCGCAACCTGGAAGGTCAGCATCAAGTGGCTCGCGAGCGTCGACGACGCTCTGACCTACCACGGGACGATCGGCATCGTCGGGCCGAAGGGCGTGCCGCACAAGTAGGTCCACAGGTCCTCTTCATCGCCACGGGGGAAGCCATGCGTGCTTTGTGCAGTTTCGTCGGTGCATTCACGATGTTCTTCTTCGCCGGCGCGGCTGACGCGCAAGTGATGTCGATCGAGGTACCGGCGATCGTTTATGTCGACATACCGATGGCGGCCACGATCAAGGGGGGGACCGCACCTTGTGGTTCGGTCTTCGTCGATTTCGGCGACCGATCGAACCCGAACGACGCAAACACCCACCCGAACCAGAGGCCTTCGGGCACGCTCCCCTTTCCCGTGCCAAACACGTATAAGAGCGAGGGTGTGTTCACGATCAAGGCTGAGGGCCAGGGGAACTGCACCGGGACGGCGACGGCCGTCGTGAAGGTGGTCAAGTTCAAACCCATCAGTCCACGGCCAGAAGAAACCCCAACCATCGCTCCGCGGCCAAAAATCACCGGCTACTTTGGACTCGCCCGCCCGGGCGGCGTGGCGGGAATCGTGGGAACTGCCCTCGGCAGCACCGGCACCGTCACGGCGACACTGAAGGACTTCAACGGCGAAACGCTCCTAGTCACGTTCGTGAAACACGCAGACGAGGATGTAACCAACATCCTCGAATGGAAGCCGACGCTGGTCGGGATCAGATGGCCGGCCGTCAGCGGCGTGCGCGCGCAGAACGCGACCATCCGAGTGAAGGTCGGGAATCACACGACCAACGAGTGGACGGTGGCCTTCACGCCGGAGCTCGACTTCAAGATGCTGCCGCTCGACGACGTGAAGGTGGTGTCATGCAGCATGGACGGGAACCACAACGTCTGCAACAAAGTCAACGCTTCGAGTACGTGTGTGCCGGTTCCGCCCATTTCGAACGAGCTCAGTCCGTGGCCCGGCGACGCCTCTGTTCATGGCATGCACAGCAACTGCCCATGGGCTGTCGGAGACGACTCGGGCACCGATGTGTATCAAATCACTCTGAAGAACGACTGGGTTCTGGAAACCTTCGACTTCGACAAGGATCTCACCGGTGACGACGGGGACTACGTCAAGAGTCCGCTGTCGACGTTTCCGCGCGGCGCCGCAACCTGGAAGGTCAGCATCACGTGGCTGGCGAGCGCCGACGACACAGTGACCTACAACGGGATGATCGGCATCAGCGGGCCGAAGGGAGTGCCGCACAAATAGGGGGTGCGGAGGGTGCGCGGGGGTGCGAAGGGGTGCGGGGGGGTGCGAGAGGGTGCGGGGGGTGCGAAGGGTTCGGGGCTGAAAGCTGACAGCTGACAGCCCCGAATCCCTGATCGCTATTGCTTCTCGTAGAACGAGACTGCATCGATGGGCTTTCCGTTCTTGTCCGTCCCCTTGGCGGTCGACGTCCGTGTCTTGCCATCGGCGGACACGGTGATCATGTGAGTCGTCGACGGTTTCCCTTTGTACTTGCCGGCGATCTGGATCGTGCGCTCGTTGACGCGCGTGACGGCCACGGTGTCGCCGTACGGACTGTCGCCGGTCACCGGAACATCCTTACCGTCGAAGTTCCCGGTGAATCCCCAGTGCGCCTTGGTGCCATCGTTGCCGACCAGATCCACTGTGAACTTGATGCCTTCACCCACCGCCTCGATGACGCTGGTGCCGCTCTTGAACGGGGCTTTCGATTTCGCAACATTCAGTTTCCAGGTGCCCACCAAAGGACTGGTGGACTGCGCGAGAGCCACCGCGCCGACCATACCTACGAATACCGCCGCCGCCAACGAGCGCTTTGAAATCACAGGCCGCACCTTTCTTGTAAACGGGTTGCCGGGGTCCGGAGAAACGACGCAGTCTGCCCCGCCGGCGCGCGGAACGCAAGAGGTTTCTCGGGGCTCGGGGCTCGGCTTGTCCCGCCGAAGCCTTGGCGAAGGCGGAGGCTCGGGGCTCGGGGCTCGGGGCTCGGGGCTGATAGCTGATAGCTGGAAGCTATTTCAGTCCCGCCGTCCAATTGAGAATCACCATCGGACGCGGCGGCGAGCCTTCCGGTCCGTCGACGATGTTTCCGATCAGGAACCGCTGACCGTCGCGCGTCACGTCGGTACTCAAACTGCGGCTCGAAGCCGCGCGTCAGCATCCGCGCCTTGAACAACCGCGTCGGCGCCTTCGAATCGAACGTCGTGGCGGTCGTCGTCACTGTCACCGCCATCATCCAGCCATCGTCGGCCAGGTAGAAGAGCTCCTGGCCGTCACGGCGGAACCGTGTCTGGCTGCCGCCTCCGGTCGAGATGCGGCGTCGCTCCGTTCCCACCTTGCCCTCAGCGGTGAACGACTGGACGTAGATTTCATAACTACCATCGACGTCTGATCAATACGCGAGCCAGTGCCCGTCGGGCGAGAGCTGTCCCTGGTGCTCGTCGAACTCCGTGTTGAGGACGGGATACGGCTTGCGGTCGCCGAAGAGCGGCAGGCCCAGATGTCGATGCGGGTCCGTTCGCTGCGGCCGTAGTAGAGCAGGAACCGTCCGTCGGCGGACCAGTCGGTCGGGAATGGCGTTCCGCCGACCTCGGCGCCGAGCTTCAGCAGCTGCGACTGATCGCCAACGCCGTTCGCGCGTTTTTCGTAGATGCCAACGACGTCCTCATCGTTGCGCGTCAGCCACGCGATCCGGGCGCCGTCGGCGACCACTGCGGATACTGTCCGAGGCGAGACGACAGCCGGGTGGATACCCCGCGCGCGAAATCGTGCACCCAGATGCCGCGCCGCTCGGCCTCCGGCTCTCGATTCTGCATGACCACGCGCGTTTCGTCGGGCGACAGGCGCGGCGAGACCGACAGCGCCACGCGAATGAATTTCGTAGAGGACGACCCCGAACGCCCAGATGTCGGCGCGCCTGTCGACTGGCGTGCCTCTCGCTTGTTCGGGCGCCATGTACGCGGCAGTGCCGAGAATCATGCCCAGCTGCGTCGCGCTGGTGGGCGAATGTCGGTGACTGCGCGAGGTCGACTGAAGACACGGCGGCCGGCCTCTCCGGTCGATGGCCTTGGCCAGACCGAAGTCGAGCACCTTTACCTTGCCGTCGGGGGTGATCTTGACGTTCGCCGGTTTGAGGTCCCGGTGGACGATGCCGCGCTCGTGCGCTTCCTCGAAGGCTTCGGCGATCTGTCTCGCGATAGCCATCGCCTCGTCGAGCGCAATCGGTCCGCGCTTCAAGCGTTCGCCAAGATCCTCCCCCTCCACCAGCTCCATGGCGATGAAGTAGCCGCTCGATCCATCCGGCAGCGTCGCGCTCTCGAAGCCGTACACGTGCGCAATGTTGGGATGGTTCAGCGAGGCGAGCAGCTGCGCTTCACGCTCGAAGCGGATCAGACGATCGTGATCCGCGGTGAGCGCCGTCGGCAGGACCTTGATCGCGACGCTGCGCCGGAGGCGGGTGTCGATCGCGCGATAGACCTCGCCCATTCCGCCTTCGCCAATCTTGCCGAGGACGCGATACGTTCCGAGATTGTCACCGGCATTCATCGCGTCCTCGTCATGGCTTCGGCGAGACTCGCCGTAGTTCGCGCCTTGCCACCGCTGCGCGCGAACGGAGGCGGCCCGCCTTCGCCCAGCTTGGCGGCGATCTCGTGCGAACCGAGGCGGAAACCGGGCGCAAGGGGCAACGATGTCGTAGTGCGTTTTCGAGTGTAGGCAGACTATACCGCAGGGTAGGTCAACGCCTCATCCCTGATCGGGGATTGACGACCTTTTTTTGTGGTCATAGAATTGTGGTCATGGCGAAACGGCGATCCGCAGCGGGCAGCGGCCGGGTTCCAGCGGCGGAGTTCAAGGCGAGGTGCCTGGAGCTCATGGACCACGTGCGGGAAACCGGCGCGGAATATGTCGTCACTAAGCACGGAAGGCCGGTGGCCAAGCTGGTTCCGTATCACGACCCGGAGAGGAAGCCCTTCTTCGGATCCATGAAAGGCACGATCCTCGAGTACCAGCGTCCCTTCGATCCGATCGAGGGGGAGTACGACATCGAGAGCGACTGACCTGGTGCTGCTGCTCGACACGCACGTTTGGCTGTGGAGTGTGCACGGCGACTCCCGGCGCGTCGGGCGACGGGCGCGCCAGTTGCTGTCGAAGGCGGAGTCCGCCGGCACCCTGCGCGTCTCGCCTGTCACGCTCTTCGAACTGACCGTGCTGCACACGCTCGGGCGCCTGCGCCTGACGCGTCCGCCCGAGGAGTGGATTCGCGAGGCACTCGACGCGGGCGGCGTCCGCATCGCCGAGCTGTCGGCTCCAATCGCGATCGATGCCGGCAGGATCCCGCGGACGGCCCTCGCCGACCCGCTCGATCGACTCCTCGTTTCTACCGCCCGGCATTTCCAGGCGACTTTTCTGACGAGCGACATGCGCATTCTCGATTTCGCGGCGGTAACACGTCAGGTGCGGGTTCAGAACGCCGGCAAGTAAGGACAGGGTGCTGGGGGTGCGGAGGAGTGCGAAGGGTGCGGAAGAGTGCGAAGAGGGGTGCGGAAGAGTGCGAAGGGTGCGGAAGAGTGCGAGGGGTGCGAAGGAGTGCTGGGGTGCCGTAGGTGCGATGGCGGTCTACTGGGTGACGGTGCCGTTCGCGCTTACGGTCATCGCGTAGCCGGGCTCGTCGCCGTTCCCCGGCGTGGTTGCGTTCTGCACCAGCCGGACGTCGTTCGCAAAGACGTTGCGGGTCACCGCGCCCGTGGGGTTCTCGTCACACGAATTCTGGTCGTTGATGCGGAAGGTCACCCGCATGCCGACCGGCACGTCGGTGAATGTGATCTCGTATCGGTCCGGCGGGACTGGCGTCAGAGGTAGGGCGGCAAAGGTGCGCCAGCTCGGATGGATGTGCGTAAGGCCGACGCCATCGACGCACGCTTGCGCCGAAGCAGGCAGATTAGTGCGCCGTGACGTCGATCCCGAAAAGACGATGCGGACGGAAAGCGGCTGGCCCGGCGATGCCGGTCCGTCATCGCAGGCGAGAGATGTGAGCGCCGCGACCGCGATGATCCACGAAGCCGTGCATCCACGCATTCCGCATCCCGCATCCCGCATCCCGCATCCCGCGATTCACTTTGGCGGCAATCCCGCCTTGGCGCGCGCTTCTTCCAGGGCGTTCAGCGCGTCGAGGACTTCCTTCCGCGCCGCCTCGCGCTCGCGCGCGTCCTGCGTCTCGTTGAACTTGCGGATCGCCTTCTGCAGCGTCCACTGCAGGAGGAACGAGGTCGCGGCAACCGTCATCCCTTCCTTGTTCGTGAACCCCGCGTATCCCCGCGACTCCACCGGCGTCACCATGTTCAGGAACTCCTGGTGCGACACGCTGCCGTACGGCACCGGCCCCGCGTTCCAGCCGGGGCCGAGGATCTCGTCAATGGTCGGCTTGTCGCCGAACACCTGCACGCGGAACACGGGACGGTTCTGGTCGTCGAACCGCAACATCGGCGTCTTCGCCAGCGCCCGCTGAATCCGATCGAGGTCGACCGGCAGGACGATATTCGGATCGATCTTCGGCGTCTCCGCCTGCGGTTTCGTCGGAGTGGTCTGTTGCGGCGGCTGCGAGCCTGGGTTGGCATCGAGAGCAGGACGATCAGAGACGACTGCGCGAGGAGCATGGGAGCGCTTCCTTTCAACGGTGAGCGAGTCTTAACCCTACGTTAGCGCAGAAGGTCACCCTCCCGGGTCAGCCGTAATCATCGTTACCGCCAGTTACCGTGACGGGCTGCGCGATCGGCGAGTACCCTAAACTTCCCGCATGCAGATCATGTTTGCGGTGCTCGTGGCGACGCTCACCCTGCAGCAACCGGCGCAGCCCCCGGCTCCCGCAGTGCCGAACTGCCCCGAGCTCGCGACCGCCCTGGCCGCGGTCACGCGAAACGACGTGCGGCTGCGCGACTGGGGGAACCTCACGCGCTATCGGGAGGCGAACCGCGAGCTTCCGCCGCCAGGAGCCGGAGAACGGCGCGTGGTGTTCATGGGGGACTCCATCACCGACGTGTGGCCGCAGGCGCGGTTCGGCGACTTCTTCAGCGGCAAGCCATACGTCGGCCGCGGGCTCAACGGCCAGACAACGCCGCAGATGCTGGTGCGGTTTCGACCGGACGTCATCGACTTGAAACCAGCGGTCGTCGTCATCCTCGCCGGCACGAACGACATTGCCGGCAACACCGGCGTGATGCTCGATCGGGACATCGAAGGCAACCTCGCGTCGATGGCGGAGCTGGCAAAGGCTCACGGCATCAAGGTGGTGCTGGCGAGCATCCTGCCCACGAGCGAGTACCACACCGCACCGGGTGCGGCGCCACGCACCACGGGACGGCCGCTGTCGCGGATCCGCGCGATCAACGCCTGGATCAAGGATTACGCGGCGGCGAACGAGCACACGTATCTCGATTACTTCTCCGCGATGGTGGACGAGAAAGGGATGCTGCGCGAAGAGCTGAGCGCCGACGACCTGCACCCCAACGCGAAAGGCTACGCGGTCATGGGGCCGCTTGCGGACGCGGCGATTGCGCGAGCGCTAGCGCCGCGGGATCGCTGATCTCTGATCGCCCGCCGAAGCGCTTCGCGCGAAGGCGGACATCCCGCATCCCGCATCCCGCATCCCGCGTCCCGCGTCCCGCGCCAACAGCTACACTATCGGCGTTCCATGAGCGTCGAGGTCGGCACACTCTTCGGCCATTACAAAGTCATCGCCATGCTCGGTCAGGGGGGCATGGGCGCCGTCTACAAGGCGCGCGATACCCGCCTCGATCGCACGGTCGCCATCAAAGTCCTGCAGGAGCCGCGCCCCGACCGCCGGCTGCGCTTCGTCCGCGAGGCCAGGGCGATCGCATCCCTCCAGCATCCCCATATCTGCACCTTGCATGATGTCGGTTCCGAGGATGCGGTGGACTACCTGGTGATGGAACACGTGGACGGCGAGATCCTGACAACGCCGCTCCCGCTCCCGCGAGTGATCGAGTACGGCATCCAGATCGCCGGCGCGCTCGAAGCCGCCCATTCGAAGAACATCACGCACCGCGATCTGAAGCCCGCCAACATCATGGTGACCAAGTCCGGCGTGAAGGTGCTGGACTTCAGCATCGCGTCAGTCAGCGGCGAGGACACGCTCACCGCCGACGGCGCGGTGATCGGCACGCCGGCGTACATGGCTCCGGAACAACGCGGCGGCCGTCCGACCGACGCACGGACCGACATCTACGCGCTCGGGCTCGTGCTCGTCGAGATGACGACGGGGCGGAACGATCCGCGCCAGACGATCGAGCCACCGGCGCTCGACAGGATCGTCAGAGGGTGTCTCGCCGAACAGCCCGACGACCGATGGCAGTCGGCGCACGACGTCCGGCGCCTGCTGCAGGAGGTCGACCTGGCGCCCGCGCCCGTGGCCGCGCCGCGCCGCCGTTGGCCATGGCTCATCGCCACAGCTGTGACCGCAGTAGCTGCGTCCGGCGCGGCGTGGCTGTTGAAGCCGGCACAGCCGTCCCCGACGTACCAGCTGTCCATCGCTCCGCCGCGAGGCTCCGCGTTTCTGATGGCGCGCAACCGCGAAGGCGGGCTCGCGCTCTCCCCCGACGGCTCGATGATCGCCTTCGTCGCCCGCACCGGCGCGCGTGTCGAGTTGTGGACCGAGCGGCTGGATTCAGGTGAAGCGCGGCCCATCCCCGGAACCGAGCACGCCATCTACCCATTCTGGTCCCCTGATTCCCGGCAGATCGCGTTCTATACACCAGACAGCCTCAAGCGAGTTCCCCTCGACGGCGGGCCGGTGCGCACGATCGCCCCCAGCGAGCCGCGCCGGGTCGCCGGTGGCGCGTGGCTGTCCGGCGACGTGCTCCTGGTGACCGGGCGTGCCGGCGGCGGCATTCATCGCATCTCGGTGCACGGCGGCGACTCGCAGCTAATCGAGGCCGGCGGCGGGTGGCCGCACGCGCTTCCGGATGGACGTGGCTTTCTCTACGCCAGTGCAGGCGGCATCTATGCCGGGTCGATCGACGCTGCCGGCAAGGGACGAAGGCTCCTGGAGGTCAAACCGACGCAGGTCGTCTATTCGGATGGGCACCTGCTGTTCGTGCGCGATCGAATCCTCGTCGCCCAGTCTTTCGATCCGAAGAGCAGCCAGGTGTCCGGAGAGGCGTTTCCAGTCGCCCACTCTCTGCTGGTGCGCGAGCCGGGCGAGAGCACTCATGATGTCGCCTTTTCGGCGACTCACAGCGGTGTCCTGGCGTATGCCGCCGGCGAGGCGCCGACCAGATTGCGATGGAGAAGCCGCAGCGGCAAAGCGCAGGGGGAGGTCGGCGAGCCGGGAGAGTACCTGACCCCTCGCGTCTCGCCCGATGGCCGCCGCGTCGCCTTCGCAAGGCGCGAGAGCGGCAACCTGGACCTCTGGGTCGCGGCCGCCGACGGTACCAGCATCGTCCGCCTCACGTTCGATCCGGTGATCGACTGGTATCCGATCTGGTCGCCCGACGGGCAGACCATCACCTTCTCTTCCGGGCCCACGTCGGCACCGTCGCCGACCTACAGCGCCGAGGCGCTCGATCTGTTCCGCAAGGCCGCCGACGGGACCGGACGCGCCGAACAACTCACGTTCGACAAGGGCCCGCAGCACGCGATGGACTGGTCGTCGGATGGACGGTTCCTCTCGTTCACGAGGAACAGCCCCGACTTTGGGACCGACCTGAGGATTCTCCCGGCGTTCGACCAGCGGAAGCCATACGAGTTTCTGCGAACCAACGTCAGCGAGGCGCACAGCCAGTTCGATCCTGGAAAGCCGGCGCGCTGGATCGCTTACTCGTCCGATGAGAGCGGACGACGGGAAATCTACGTGGCCGGCTTCGTGCCCGGGGAGCCGGCGTCGCAGGCCCGGTGGCAGGTGTCGCGCGAAGGGGGCACGTTTCCCCGCTGGCGCCGCGATGGGAAGGAGCTGTACTACTGGGGCCTGGACGGACGAATCATGGCGGTCGCGGTGGATGGCTCCGGATCCGCGTTTCGAACGTCGGCGCCGGTGGCGCTGTTCCAGGTACAGACACCGACACTGCGAACCACTGCGATCGAATATGACGTCACGCCAGACGGACAGCGCTTTCTGATGATCGAGCCGGCGGAACAGACCACTTTCCAGTCGCTGTCACTGAGCACGAACTGGCGAGCCGCGACGGCTCGGAATCGGTGATCGCGGGTCACCACAGAGACACGGAGACACAGAATGTTTTCTTGTTTACAAAAAAGTTCTCTGTGTTCCCCCGTGGGCATGCGTCGACGTGTCGACTAGCGTCAACGCGTTCCGCGCTGACGGCGTGGCGCGCGTGCGCGTCGATCCGACCCGCCAAGCGCCGCGAGACGCGCCGCGCTGTATTGCGCGATCAGCGCGCGCAGACCCGCATGCACGACGGCCGTCTTCGCCGACAGCCCGGTCAATCGCTTGGCCTTCTCGACCAACCGCTCATCGAGAATGATCGTCGTCCGCATATGCATCATTGTGACGCAACTAGCGCAGATACCTCACTTGACCTTCCCGGGCCCCCAGAGCGCGCGACCCGGGAGCGCACCGGTATGCTCACCATCGGCAAGCACGCGAACACCGTTGACGAAGACGTGTCGCATGCCGACGGCGAACTGGTGCGGCTGTTCGTAGGTCGCGCGATCGGCGATGGTCTGCGGATCGAACACCACCAGGTCCGCGTAGAAGCCTTCCTTGATGAACCCGCGGCCCTCGAGTTCGAGGTTCGTCGCCGGAAGGCCGCTCAATTTCCGGATCGCCTCCGCAAGCGACAGCACCTTCTCCTCGCGCACGTACTTGCCGAGCACGCGCGCGAAGTTGCCGTACGAGCGCGGATGCGTGGAGGAGTCGACGAACGGACGGACCGGCGCCATCGACGCGCCATCGGATCCGAACGACACCCACGGCAGCGCCATCTGCCTGCGGATGTTCTCCTCGGACATGATCGAGTACACCGCCCCAACGCGCGAGCGGTCTTCGAGCACGAGGTTCATGATGGTGTCGATCGGATCCTCGCCGCGCAGGCGGGCGGCCTCGGCGAGTGTCCTGCCGGTCAGCGGTTTCAGTGCGTCCGATCTGAATTCCACGAGACGAATCCGATCGGCCGAACCCGCGGCAAGAAACAGATTCTCCCAGTCGTCGCTTGGCGTGCGAATGGCGGTGGCAATTCGGCGGCGAACATCCGGATCCCGTAGCCGCGCGTATGCGGACTCGTAGCCCCCGTCGAGCACCCACGGCGGCATCGCGGCGCTGAGCCCGGTCTTGCCCGCGTCGTAGGTGTACATGTTGGCCGAGATCTTCAGTCCTCGGCGGCGCGCCTCCTCGACCTTTCGGATTGCCTGCTCCATCTTCGGCCAGTTCGCCGGTCCCGCCGCCTTGAGGTGATAGATCTCGGCGGGCAGGCCCGCTTCCCTGCTGATCCGAATCAGCTCGTCGATGGCTTCCAGCAGCCGGTCGCCTTCGCTGCGCAGATGCGAGATGTACTTCCCGCGATACTTCCCCGCCACCTTGCACAGCTCGATCAGCTCCTCGGTACTCGCGTAGGTGCCAGGCGCGTAGATCAGCGCGGACCAGACGCCCAGCGCACCCGCTTCCATTTCGCGCCGCACGAGATCGCGCATGCGATCGAGCTCCGCCGCGGTTGGCTTTCTGTTGTCGAGACCGATCACGTGCTCGCGGATGGTGGTCGCGCCGACAAAGGAGGCCACGTTCGGCGAAACCCCGCGCTGCTCGAGCACCCGCAGGTACTCCGCGAGCGTAGTCCAGGTGATCTCGTACTTCAGGTCCCCCATCTGTTCGCGCGCGCGCGTTTTCATCTCGGGGCTGAGGGGACCCATCGAGTTGCCGTCGCCGAAAATCTGCGTCGTGACGCCCTGGCGGACTTCGCTCTGCGAACGGCCATCGACGAGCAGCGACCTGGTCGAGCCCGACAACATGTTGATGAAGCCGGGCGCGACGGCGAGTCCGCTCGCGTCCACCGTTCGAGTGGCGGAAGCGGCTTGCAGATCGCCGACGGCAGCGATCCGGTCGCCGCGGACTCCGACGTCAACCCGTCGTCCGGCGGCGCCGGTGCCGTCGTAGACAGTGCCGCCGCGGATGATCACGTCGAAGGAGGCAGGCTGCGACGCCGGCGCGTCGGCAGAGAGAGTGAGACCGCCGGCAACAAGCGCGCACGCGAGCCAGCGGCGCATACAGAGACCTAGCGGCGCTCGAACACGATGTCGGCGACGAGCGGTTCGAACGGAATCAGCAGCCTGTCGATGGTCCCGCGGGCGTTCCCCTGGAACTTCACCAGGCCGCGGATCGGGACGATGCCGGGAATTTCTCCTTGGGTGTTCACTTCGAACACATCGTAGTGATACGGCTTCAGGCGAACGACGAACTTGTCGAAGAGGATCTCGAGCGTCCCGCTGTTGTTTCGCACATCCATCCGCCCGTAGCCTGGATGCTCATACGCACCCGCATAGGCTGAGAGATCGGGCCGCGGTGGCGCTCCTGCTGTGCGTTCCGCTTCCAGCTTCTTTCGGGCGGCCTCGGCACGTGTGGCTGCCTGCGCCTCCACGGTGCGCCGGCGACCTTTCCAGTCGGTCGGCGGCAGCCGCAGCAACTGATCGTAGACCTGGCGCGACAGCATCTGCGGCAGCGGATTCCCGGTGCGGTTGGTGAGGATGACCAGCGCCATCCGCTCCCGCGGCATCCAGCTCATCTCCGCAATGAACCCGTCGATGCCGCCGCTGTGATGGACCATCTTGTGCCCTTTGTAAGACTCGATCGACAGCCCCAGACCGTACGCGCCGAAGTCGATTTCATCGGTGTCGGGCGGTGTCGGCGCGGCGACCTGCGCCGTTTCCATCAGCGTCGCGGTTGCCGGTGAGACCAGTTGGCGGCCGGCTGCCTTTCCGAGATCGAGGCGGACCTGGAGGTACTTCAGCATGTCCTCGACGCTCGCATTGATCCCGCCCGCGGGACCGACGGCGTCGATGTTGAGGAACGGCACCCTGACCGCCTTGCCCTCCATCGGCATGTAGGGCTGGGCGTAATCGTCTGCCTTCACGATCTCGGTCACGGAGGTGCTCGAGCGCGTCATGCCGATCGGCTCAAAGAGTCGCTCGCGCATGAGCGTGTCCCAACTCTTGCCGGTCACGCGTTCGGCGAGCACGCCGGCGGTGACGACCATGAGGTTCTGATACTGGAAACGCTCGCGGAACGAGGTGTTCGGCTCGAGATAGCGCAGCCGCTCGAACAGCTGCAGCCGCGTGAAGCTGCGCCCCTTCCACACGCGGTCGTGCTGCGGCAAGCCCGAACGGTGACTCAGCAGATCGCGCGGCGTCATGTGCTTGGTCGCGTACTCGTCCGCCAGGCGGAATTCCGGCAGGTAGTCCCGCACCGGCCGATCCCATTCGAGCTTCTTCTCCTCCACCAGCATGCCGAGCAGGAGCGCGGTGAACGACTTCGACGCGGACGCGATCGGCATGACGGTTCGCGGCGTGACAGGAAGCCCACGTTCGACATCGCGCTTGCCATACGCCTTTGCCAGCCGCACCTGCCCGTCGGAGATGATTCCAATCGCCAGCCCCGGGACCTGCCACTCCTGCATCCCGCTGGTGATGAACTCGTCGAGTCCGTCGAGGCCCTCCGGCAGCCGGCTGCCATGAGCGGGGACGAGGAAAAGGACGAGAGCAACGGCGATCGCGGCGACGCCCGTGAACTTGAAAGTCCTCATGAATCAGCTCTCCATTCCTTACGTGCCCCGTTTCAGCCAGCGCGCGTACAGCGACGGGGGTTTCATTTCAAAACGGATCGCGGGCAGCGTCGCCTGTGCCGGCAACTGCTTCAGCGCCCGAGCGATTTCGGCGTCGGAATCCGCGGCGAGGAACCGCTGCAACGCCGCGGTGAGATCAGGGAGCAGCTGCAGCATCTCGTCGTCCACCGCATGGGTTCCTCCGAGCACGGTGACCAGATGGCCACGGCGGAGGAACTGCTGCTGATGGTGCGCATTCTCGAGCGGCGTCGAAAAGTCAGTATCCCCCTGCAGCAAGACGATGGGCGTTTCTATCGGCGCATCCGCACGGAACGTGTCTGAAACGCGCGGCGTAAGCGTGACATCGCGTGTCGCGAGATACAACGGCTCGAGAGGGCCAATCCATCGCTGCTCCGTCTCGGCGCGAAGCCGCGCCTCGCGTCCGGCGCTGATACCCAGGCTGTTGTCGATCAACGGCACGATCAGCGGCAGCGCCTGAGGAGTCCTGCGCGATTCGAGCACCATTGCCGCGAGATATCGGTAATCGCCGCTATTCAGCTCCAGGACGAAACGCGGCCAGCTCGCCAGGATGTCTCGAAGGCTTCCGGACGTCGGCGACTTCAGCAGCCGGACGAGATCGTAGCGGCCGACCGTGACGTCCACTGGCTTACCGGAGGTCGGATCGGCAATTGCGACGGTCTGCGGAACCGCGAGCCGCTCGAGTATCGTCTGGATGGCCTGGATCAATCCGCCGGGCGGGATCATCGGCCGCAGTTCGGGATCCGCTTCCGCCATCGCCGCAAGCCGTCCGACGGCGTTCGCCAGGAACTTCGGGCTGTCGTAGCCGTAGTCCAGCGGTTCGATCCCGCGCAGCAGCGCGCGGTCCACCGACGCGGGATAACGTTTCAGGACTGCGAAGCTCCACTGCGAACCGAAACTGCCGCCGCGCAGGATGATGCGCTCGTAGCCGAGCGCCTTTCGCAGGTCCTCGATGTCATCTGCGATATTGACGATGTCGTAGCCGGCAAGATCAACGCCGCGCGCGGTCCACGCCGCCTGACTCTGCTCCATCGCGGTCCGCAGCCGCTCCGCCTCGGCTTCCTCTGTGTCCGGCCGATCGAGCGGAATCGGCGGAAGCGACATGACCATGTTCGACGTCAGCGGCACCGATGGATTGCCGCGTTGATTGACGAAGACGACATCGCGTCCGCTCGATCGCAGGAACGCGATTTCGCGCATGATGCGCGGTGTTTCCAGGTTCGCGCGCGTGACGAACGATCCGGGTCCGCCGGGCAGATAGAAGATCGGAGACACGGACCGGCGGGTGCCAGGAATGCGAATGAAGTGCACCGCGATGGTGCGGCTCTCGGGTTTTGCCCGGTTCTCGGGGACGAACAGCAGCCCCTCCTCAGCGGCCAAGGCGCCAAACGTAAAGGGCGACAGGAGCACGCGACCGGGCGGTGAGTGCGCGCGCGCGAGCCGGGCGAGGTGGCCGCGCAACTCTGACATCAGCTGTTCCGCCACCAGCAGCTGTGATCTCGACGGCGCGCCATCACCGGCCTGCACGATCGCGAGCAGTCCCGCGAGGCGATCGTTCAGCCGGATTGGAAACGCGATCTTGTCTTTCGGGCTGCTGTTCCGGACCTGGTAGAGCTCCGCTTCGATAGCGGACAGTTCGTCGCGCAATTTGGGACTCGGGCCACGAGCCTTCTCCGCGCGAATCCTGAGGACCGCTTCGTTCGCTTGACTGGTCGCATCGCGCAGCTTCAGCGACAGCGCGTACTGCGATTCGTAGTCCGCCGCGGCCACGTCGGTCACGCGTGGATCGGCGTGGACGATGAACCGCCGAATGGTGGAGAAGTCTCGAGCGCTGACGCGGACCTGGTACTCGCCGGGCGGAACCAGCACTCCCGCGGCCGGACTCGGTGCCTCGAGGACCATCCCCGGGAATACGGTCGCTCCGCGAGTCCGCAGGTCCCACGTGAACCGGTGATGGCCCGCCGGCAAGCGATGCCGGCATGTTGATGTGACGAATGATTTCGCCGCTCCGGTCCACGATCTCGATGACGCCGTCCCGAATGGAACCAGCCGTGAACACGTCGATCTGCGCGGGGTGAGACGAGCGATACACGCCCTCTGGCGAAAACAGGTGAAGACGATCGGCAGCAACCGCGTCCTTCCACTGCCGCAACGGCGCGATGTTGTCGAGGACGTAAAAGGATCGCCCGTGCGTCGCGATCACCAGGTCGTTGCGCTCCACCTTGAGGTCCGGCACCTGCACGTCGGGAAGATTCAGCCGCAACGACTGCCACGCGGCACCGTCGTCGAACGACACGTAGACGCCATGCTCGGTGCCGGCATAGAGCAGTCCGCGACGGACCGGATCCTCGCGAATCACGTGTGCGAAATCGCTGCGTGGGATCTGCGCGTCGATGCGCGTCCAGGTCGCGCCGTAGTCGTCCGTGCGATAGAGGTACGGCTGACGGTCCCCCATCTGATTGCGCTTCGCGGCAACAAGGGCACGGCCCGGCGCGTGCGCGGAGGAGTCGATGACGCTGATCCGCGAGTTGACGGGCAATCCCGGCGGCGTCACGAGCTTCCAGGACTTTCCGCCGTCCTTCGTCACGTGCACGAGACCATCGTCCGATCCCGCCCAGATCGTGTTCCGTTCCAGACGCGAAGGGGCGAGAGCGAACACCGTCCCATACACCTCGGGTCCGTCTTCGTCAAAGATGATGGGCCCGCCCGTATCGCCGAGCGTCTCCTTATCTGCCCGGGTCAGGTCCGGACTGATCCGCTCCCACGTCTCCCCTTCGTCGGCGGATCGCCAGACATGCTGCGAAGCCACGTAGAGATCGTGCGGTGCCAGAGGAGAAAAGACGACCGGGTAGGTCCAGTTCCAGCGCTCCGGCATCGCGCTCGCCGGTTCCCCCATGACGATTCGCGGCCACGGCTGGCGATCGCGGAGCTGCCGCGTCCGCCGATCGAAGCGCGTCAGAGTGTTCGTCGATCCGGCGAAGAAGATGTCCGGCTTCGCGGGATGCGGTGCCACCCAACCGCTCTCGCCGCCGCCGACCTCGTACGAGAACGACGGATTCTCACTGATGGCCGGCACCACCACTGACATGCCGTCCTGCTGGCACGCAGCCACGTGATACGGGAAGTCAGCGGTCGTTTCGACCCGGTACAGCTGTGCGGTGGGATATCGCTGGCCGGTCCAGGTCTTACCGCCGTTGACACTGATCGACGCGCCGCCATCGTTGGCGACGATCATCCGCAACGGGTTCGACGGATCGATCCAGATGTCGTGGTAATCGACGTGCGATCCCTCGATCAACTGATAGGTCGCGCCGGCGTCGCCGGATCGCGCCAGCATGAAGTTGAGGACGTAGACGAGGTCGCGATCGCGTGGATCGGCGGCGATGCGATTGAAGTAGAAGGAGCGCTGCCAGAGATCGCGGTTGCCGTTGACGAGCGTCCAGCGCGCGCCGGCGTCGTCCGAGCGATACAGCCCGCCCGCCTTCGCCTCGATGACGGCAAAAAGACGACGGGGATCGGCGCCGGCTATGGCGATCCCGATCTTGCCGATCGGCCCGGCCAGGCATGCCTGGCGACGACGTGAGATCCGTCCACGTGTCTCCGCCATCGGTCGACTTGAACAGACCAGAGCCGGGCCCTCCACTCCACAGCTGCCAGGGCTGCCGGCGAACCTGCCACAGCGTCGCGTAGATAGTCGAAGGGTTCTGCGGATCCATTGCGAGATCGACCGCACCCGATTGTTCATCGCGAAAGAGGATCTGCTTCCAGGTCGTGCCGCCATCGCGGCTCCGATACACACCGCGCGCGCGCGAGGGCTGGGTTGGATCGCCAAGCGCCGCGACGTAAACCAGATCGGGATTCGATGGGTGCACCCGGATGCGCGAGATGGTGAGCGTGTCGGCGAGACCCGAATGACGCCAGGTCCGGCCGGCATCGGCGGAGCGATACACGCCGTCACCCTGCATGACGTTGCCGCGAAGCTCGGACTCCCCCATCCCGATGTAGACGACGTCGGGGTTCGACGATGAGACGGCGACCGCGCCGACAGAGGAACTGTGGATCTGTCCATCGGTGACCGGGTGCCAGGTGGTGCCGCCGTCGGTGGTCTTCCACAATCCGCCGCCGGTCGCGCCGAAGTAGTACTCGAGCGGCCTCGCGGTACTTCCGGCCACGGCGATCGATCGCCCGCCTATCAGCGGACCGATGTTCCGCCACGAGAGCGCGTTCAATGGAACGGCGGGCGGGGGTTCGACCCGCTGCGGTGCCGCCATCGCGATGACGGCCGCGAGTGCGAGGGCGAGCGGCGTCGCGCCGGCTGGAGTCATGGGGTGGAATCGTAGCGCGGCGGTTGCGCCAGCACTGCCGTAGATGATATACAATATTTAATATGGCGCAACGCTGATGGTGCCGCCACCGGCCCGCACCCTCGTGTCGCTCGACGAGATCCGGACCGCCGTCCGCCGCGTCGCCAGCCACGTCCGCCGCACGCCCATGATTGACGGATTCGGCGGCTTCGCCGGCGCGACCCCCGCCCCACTCTTTCTCAAGTGCGAGCAGATGCAGCCGTGCGGGTCCTTCAAGATCCGCGGCGCCGCCAACATGCTCGAGCAACTCAGCCCGACCGCGCGCGGCGCCGGCGTCATCACTTACTCCTCCGGCAACCATGGACAGGCCGTCGCCCTCGCGGCTCGCACGCTGGGTGCTCCGGCCGTCATCGTGATGCCGACCACGGCTCCTGACATCAAGGTCGAAGCGGTGCGCCGTCTCGGCGCCGAGGTCATCTTCGAGGGGACCACGTCGATCGAGCGGAAGGGACGCGCGGAGTACGAGGCCGCAGCGCGGAAGCTCACCGTCGTCCCGCCGTTCGACCACGAATGGATCATCGCCGGGCAGGCGACGCTCGGGCTCGAGATCCTCGAGCAGGTGCCGGCGGCGGGGCTGGTGCTCGTACCGATCGGCGGCGGCGGTCTCGCGGCCGGCGTGGCCTCGGCGATCAAGCTGACACGACCCGACGTCCGCGTCGTCGGCGTGGAGCCGGAAGGGGCAAACGCCATGCAGCAGTCGGTCGCCGCGAGCGCGCCGGTCACGATCGCGCGCAGCCACAGTGTCGCCGACGGCTTGCTGCCGGTGAGGCCGGGGGACCTCACGCTGCTGCACGTCCAGGCGTTCGTGGACGACGTGGTCACCGTCAGCGAGGAGGCGATCGTCGCAGCCATGCGCTGGCTGTTCCACGACGCCCGGCTCGTCGCGGAGCCCAGCGGCGCGGCGGCGCTCGCGGCGCTTCTCTCCGGAGTCGTCGCAGCCCCATCGGCTCCAGTCGTCGTCGTACTCAGTGGCGGAAATATCGCCGCGACAAGCATCGCGGCCATGCTCGACCCCGGGTTCTCTCCCAACGGATTGCCATAACCGGAAGAAGCGAGGACATCATGCGCATGACGTTTTGGCGCGCGGTTCGACTGGCCGGCTGCGCGGCGCTGTTCCTGAACATCGTGGCTGTGCAGGCATCTGCGCAGACCGCGGAGGTCACCGGCCGGGTCGTCGACGCCTCGAAGGCCGTCGTCCCTGGCGCGATGATCAAGGCGGTCAACGACGACACCGGTCTCGCGCGTGAAGCGCGAACAGACGGAAGCGGCACGTACCTGCTGACGTTTGTGCCGCCCGGTCGGTATCAGCTGATCGCCAGCATGGCGGGATTTCAGAACGTGACCCGAACCGGCATCGTGCTGGTGGTCGGCGATCGCGTGCAGGTGGACTTCACGCTCCAGCCAGGTGCGGTCGCCGAGACCGTTACCGTCACCACCGAACCTTCCCGTGTGTCGACGTCACCGGCAGTGGCGACCGTGATCGACCAGCAGTTCGTGGAGAACATCCCGCTGAACGGCCGCAGCTTTCAATCGTTGATCGCCCTGACTCCGGGCGTCGTCTTCGTTCCGTCGGGCTTGACCAACACCGGCGGCCAATTCAGCGTCAACGGCCAACGCGCCGGCTCGAACAGCTTCATGGTCGATGGCGTGAGCGCGAACTTCTCCGCGGCGCCGGGCAACTTCGGCGCGCAGGATTCCAGCGGCAACCTGCCCGGCCTGAGCACGTTCGGCACGACGCAGAGCCTGGTGTCGGTCGATGCCCTGCAGGAATTCAGGGTGCAGACCTCGTCGTATTCGGCGCAGTACGGCCGTCAGCCCGGCGGACAGATTTCGATCGTCACCCGCTCGGGGACCAACCAGATGCACGGCAGCCTCTACGACTACGTCCGTAACGAGAAGCTCGACGCCAACGACTGGTTCGCCAATCGCGCCGAGCAGGGCAAGGCGCCACAGCGCCAGAACAACTTCGGCGGCACTTTCGGCGGGCCGCTTCGGATCCCGGGCCTCTACGATGGCCGCAGCCGGACGTTCGTGTTCGGATCCTACGAGGGGCTGCGCCTGCGTCAGCCGCAGTTCAACCTGACAAATGTGCCGACCCTGGCGATGCGGCAGTCGGCGCCGGCAGCAGTGCAGCCGATCCTGAATGCGTTCCCGCTGCCGAATGGACGGGATCTCGGCAACGGCCTGGCGGAGTCCACTGGCAGCTACTCCGATCCCTCCGAGCTCGATGCGACGAGCATCCGCGTCGATCACAGCATCGGCCGCGGGCTGTCCACGTTCGCCCGCTACAACTACGCGCCCTCCGAAACGAGCACGAGACGCGCGAACATCAACCTCGCGAACCTCTCTGCGACGCGCCTCGTCACCCAGACGCTGACCGCCGGCTTCACCGCCGTCACCTCGTCGGGCGCGAGCAACCAGTTCACTTTCAACTGGAGCGACAACAACGGCATCGCCGCCATCGAGCAGGATACGTTCGGCGGTTCGACACCGGCTCCGCGCAGCGTGCTCGTGCCGGCACAGTTCGACTCCGGCCCGGCGCGTGGCTCGCTGAATCTGCTGTTTCCGATCCGGACGTCGACCAGCGCGCCGAACCTCGGCTACTTCAACGAATTTCTCAGCAGCCAGCGACAGATCAACATCGTCGACACCTTCGCGTTCCAGGTGAAGTCGCACCACCTGGTGATGGGTTTCGATTACCGCCGGCTCGCGCCAACCATTGCCTCCAACTCGTATTTCTTCAACGGCACGTTCGTGTCGCAGGCGGAGGTGCAGAACTCGCTCCTGAACGGAGGGAGCGTCGCGCAGAGCCTGCCGACAGAGCCGCGATTCACGAACTTCTCCGCGTATGTGCAGGACACGATGAAGCTGGCGGCGCGCCTCACCGTCGATGCGGGCTTCCGCTGGGACGTCAATCCGGCGCCCGACGAAGCCAATGGCCATCGGCCGCTTGCGGTCGATCAAATCGACAATTACGCGACGATGAGGATGGTCGGGGCTGGAGAGCCGTTGTGGAAGACTCGGTACTCGAATGTCGCACCGCGCCTGGGCGCCGCCTATCAGCTCGTGCAGGCTCCGGGTCGCGACGCAGTCGTCCGCGGCGGGTTCGGGGTGTTCTACGACACCGGGAACGACCTCGTCCAGCGGACGTTCATCTTTTTTCCGTACCTGGTGTCGCGGAACATCACCGGCGTGCGGGTCCCGCTCGATCCCGTCCAGGTTGCACCGCCACCGCTGCCTAACCTCGAGAATCCGTTGCCACCCTTCGGCACGTTTGCGATCTTCGATCCCAACCTGCGGTCGCCGTACACGCTGCAGTGGAACGTCGCATACGAGCAGGCGCTCGGGAGCAATCAGACCATCACCGTGTCGTATGTCGGCGCGTCTGGCGACCGGCTCCTGCAGTCGAACCAGGCGAACATCGCCTCGCAGAATCCTTCGTTCACAGTCATACAACCGGTGGCGAATGATGCGGATTCGAATTATCGGGCGCTGCAGATGCAGTTTCAGCGGCGCCTGTCGCGCGGGCTACAGGTGATCGCCTCCTACACCTGGTCGCGGGCGATCGACACCGACTCGACGAGCAACTCCCTGCGTCGGGCGCAGGAGGGATACGCCGCGTTCGACGTGCGGCACGTCGGCACTGCCGCCGCGACCTACGACATTCCGGGCCCGGAGAACAACGCCATCATGCGCGCGCTGCTGGCCCACTGGTCGGTCGACGCCAAGTTCAGCGCACAATCGGGACTGCCGCTCGATCTCGTCGCCGCCGCGGTGGCCGATCCGCTGACCGGAGAGCTCGTCAACATCCGGCCGAACCTCGTTCCCGGTGAGCCGATCTACATCGACGACGACGCCGTGCCCGGCGGCCGGCGGATCAACCGGGCGGCGTTCGCGATTCCAACGGCCGGCACCTCCGGTGATCTGGGCCGCAACCAGCTGCGCGGCTTTCCGCTGTGGCAGTTAGACTTCGCCGTGCATCGCCAATTCCCGTTGCACGGGCAGGTCAGGATGGAGTTCCGCGCCGAAGCTTTCAACCTGCTGAATCACCCGAACTTCGGCGGCATCCAGACCGTGCTCACGGCGGCTAACTTCGGACAGGCAACAAACATGACCAACCGGCAACTCGGCGGGCTCAGCCAGCTGTATCAGATCGGCGGGCCGCGTTCGGTTCAACTCGCGCTCAAGCTCCGGTTCTAAACGATGCAGGCTGTGGTCCGTTCCGTTCTCGTCGGTCTAATCCTCGCGTGCGGCACAGCCCTAAAGGGCTGGACTACGCCTGCGCCGTCGTTGACCGCCTCATCGCACGCGCGCGTACAAGATGACGCCACGACTGCCGCGCTCTCGGCAAAGGTCGACCAGCTGTTCAGCATCGTCGATCCACGCACCGCACCGGGGTGCGCGGTCGCGGTGATCAAGGACGGCCGCATCGTCCATAAGAAAGGATACGGGCTGGCCGACCTCGATCACGACATCCCGATCACTCCGGCAACCGTGTTCCAGGTCGGTTCGATCGCCAAGCAGTTCACTGCCACGGCGATCCTCCTGCTGGCACAAGACGGGAAGCTGTCGCTGGACGACGAGGTGAAGAAGCACATCGCGGAGTTTCCGGACTTCGGCGAGCGGGTCACGATCCGCCACCTGCTGCACCACACCAGCGGCGTGCGCGATCAACTGCAGCTCCTGGCGCTCACGGGGTGGCGCTACACGCAGGACCTCATCACCGACGAGGACGTCCTCGAGCTCGTGGCGCGGCAGAAGGCGTTGAATTTCAAGCCCGGCACGCAGCACCTGTATTCGAACACGGGTTATACGCTGCTGGCCCAGATCGTCAAGCGCGTCAGCGGCCAGTCGTTCAGGGAATTCACGACGAAACGCATCTTCGAGCCGCTCGGGATGACCCACACCTTCTTCCGCGACGAGTTCGGAGAAGTCGTCAAAGGCCAGGCCTACGCGTATGTGCCGCGGGCTCTTCTCAATCGCCCGCCGCCCGGAGCGGAAGAACCGGCCCCGACCGCCGATCGACGCACCGACGGCTTCCGGCTCAACCCGCCAAATTCCAACAACGTCGGGCCGACCAACCTGCTGACGACAGTTGAGGATCTGTTCCTCTGGGACCAGAACTTCTACGAGCCGAAGGTCGGCGGACCCACCCTCGTCCAGCAACTGCAGCAGAAGGGAAAACTGAACAACGGCGAGGAGACCTTCTACGCGCTCGGCCTTGGCATCGAGGCCTACCGTGGGCAGCCGACAGTCGAGCACCCCGGAACCGACGGCGGGTACGCCGCCGACATTCTGCGTTTCCCGCAGCAGAAGTTCTCCGTCGCCCTGACGTGTAATCGTGCCGGCGCCGCACCCGCGAACCTGGCGCGCAGAATCGCCGACCTCTATCTCGCCGACAAGCTCGGTCCGGTTGAGGGCAAGTTCGTCTTCACGCCGGTCACGCTGCCGGAGGAACAGATGGCGGTCTATCCCGGACTGTACCTGGACGAACAGGACAAGACCGTCGTTCGCATCCTCCGAAAACCGGGGGCAGCATCCGCGTTGCTGATCCGGCGCGAGGAGTTCCAGCCGGCCGACAAGGAAACTTTCCATTCCGTGAACGCCGCGAGGACGCTGGAATTCCGCGGTTCGAATTCCGGCAAGCCGGCCACCGTCCTTCTCAAGGACCGGGGCGCAACGATCAACACGCTGACGCGGATGGCGGAAGTGACGCTGACACCGGACCAGCTGAAGGCGTATGCGGGAGAGTTTGTCAGCGAGGAGATCGATCCCGTGTTCCGGATCTCGATCGAGAACGGAAAACTGATGCTGCGTCGTGTCAAGAACGCACCCGCCGTGCTCGACCCGCTCAGGGCAGACCTCTTTCAAGTCGGCGGCGGCAGGGTCACTATCGAGTTCGTCCGCGGCCCCAAGCGTGAGGTGACTGGATTTCTTTTCAGCACCACCCGCATCAGGAACATGACCTTCCGTCGCAAGTAGCGTTCACCAATGACCAATCTGCGCCGACTTGCCGTTCTCTGCTTTGCGCTTGTGCTCCTGCTCCCGGCGCCGCGTTTCCGCGCGGCTGCCGACGGCCAGCGACCCATCGAACTCGCCGACATCATGGCGTGGCGCTTCATCACCGCCGCCACGCTGTCGGAGGACGGCGTCTGGTTCGGCTATCACGTCGGTCCGACAGAGGGTGACGGCGAGGTGATACTCCGTCAGACCCGTAGCGAAACCCAGTTCAAGTTTCCGGCCGGCGAGGTCGCCGGTCGTGCCGCCGCACCGGTCTTTTCACAGGACGTGAAATTCGCGGCCTTCGCCGTCTACCCCACGCGCGCCGAAGCGGCGCAGCTGCGGCGTCAGCGGCGTCCGCTGCAGAACAAGGCAGCGATCGTCAATCTCGAAACCGGCGCCAAAATCGAAGTGCCGAAGATCCGCAGGTTCGCGCTGGCGCCGGGCAGAGGCTGGATCGCGATGCACAAGCACGCGCCCGATGCGGCTGGCGGCGCCGCTGCTGCCCCCGCCGGCCGGGCCCCCGCGGGATCGTCCGGCCCCGCGAGCGACCTGCTGCTGCGCGAGCTCGCGACGGGCCAGCAGATCGTGATCGGCAACGTCGCGGATTTCGCCTTCGACAAGAAGGGCCGGTATCTCGCGTGGATCGTCGATACGCAGGACAAGGCGGGCAACGGGCTGCAGGTCCGCGACATGGAAACCGGCGCCATTCGATCCCTGGAATCCGACGACCGGGCTGTGTACTCGCGGATGTCCTGGAGCGAGGATGGCGAGAGTCTGGCACTGCTCAAGGCGCTCGAGGACCGCACACCCGGGGACATGCGGTACTTCGTTGTCGGCCTCACAGCGTTGGGCTCCGGCACGCCGCAGAAGACCGTGTTCAACCCCGCGACGGCGACCGGCTTCCCCGCCGGGATGATCGTCAGCCCGAACCGCAGCCCGGTGTGGAGCGACGACCGCGCCGCTCTGCTCTTCGGCATTCAAATACCGCGAAAGGCCGCGGCGCCATCGGCGACGGCGCAGCCGCAGACCCGCGACAGAACCGGCGCAACCGATCCACGAACGGCGACTCCTCCCGCGGCCAATCCTGATGACCCGCCGGCGGATGAGAAGGTGGATCTCGTGGTCTGGCACTGGCAGGACAAGCGGCTTCAGTCACAGCAACGGGTGCAGGAAACGCAGGACCGAAACTTCAGCTACCTGTCTGCCTATCGGCCTGCCGAGAAGAAGTTCATTCGTCTTGCCGACGAGCAAATGGCGGACGTGGTGCCGGCCCCAGGTGGGAAGTTTGGGATCGGCCGCGATGACGATGCCTACGAGCTGATGGCCAATCTCGACGGCCGCCGCTTTCAGGACATTTATGTAGTCGACATGGCGACCGGCAAACGCACGCTCGCCGTGAAGAAGTCACGCTGGACGTATGGACCCTCGCCCACCGGCACCCACTTCCTCTATTACGACGACGGTCACTTCTACACCTACGACATGGCAGCGGGCCAGGCGACGAACATCACGAAGACGCTGCCGACTTCGTTCATCGACGTCGAAGACGATCACCCGGTCGTGAAACCGCCGACGCTTCAGTTCGGCTGGTCGACCGACGGCCAGTACGTGCTGCTGTCGGACGACTGGGACATCTGGCAAGTCCCGGTGAGTGGTGGCTCTGGGACGAATCTGACGGTCACCGGCAAGAAGGAGCAGATCCGCCACCGCCGGCCGGTCATCTTCGATCCGGACCAGCGCGGCTTCGACCTGTCCAAGCCGCTGTACATCGAGCTCTACGGCGAATGGACGAAGAAAGGCGGCATCGGCGTCATCGAGCCGGGCGGCCGCGGCGTCAAGCGCCTCACCTGGGACGACGCCTCGTACGCGGTGCCGGTGATCGTCAAGGCGCGTCGTGCGGACGTCTACGTCTACACGAGACAGACTCACAAGGACCCGCCGGATTACTACGTCGCTGACGCGTCCCTTGCCGGTGCGAAGCCGCTCACCAAACTGGCTGCAGGGACGGAGCAGTTCCTCATGTCCAGCGGTGCGATGCTCGTCGACTACGTGAGCGCGAAGGGAGACAAGCTGCAGGGAGCGCTCTTCCTGCCGGCTGGATATGAGAAGGGCAAGTCGTACCCGATGGTCGTGAACATCTACGAGAAGATGTCAGCGAACCTCCATGCGCATTCGAGGATGACGCAACCGAATCCGACCACCCTCAACAAGACGCTCTACACCAGCCACGGCTACGCCTTCTTCCTGCCCGACATCACCTACAAGATCAACGACCCCGGGATGTCCGCGGTGTGGTGCGTCGTCCCCGCAGTGAAAGCCGCGATTGCCACGGGGATCGTCGATCCCAAGCGTATCGGCATCATGGGGCATTCGTGGGGTGCGTTTCAGACGACGTTCCTGATCACGCAGACCGACATGTTCGCGGCCGCGGTGGCGAGCGCGCCGATCACCGACTGGATCAGCATGTATTCGCTGATCTACAAGGCGACGGGAGCCGCCAACGGTCCGATCTCCGAAAGCAACCAGGGCCGTTTGACGAGTGGACCGTGGGACAACCTCGAGGCCTACGTCCGTAACTCTCCGGTGATGTTTGCGCGGAACGTGAAAACGCCGCTGGTGATTCTGCACAACGACAGGGACGGCGCCGTGGACTTCACGCAGGGCGTGGAATTCTTCAACGCGCTTCGCCGGCTGCAGAAGCCGGTCGTCATGCTCGAGTATCCCGGAGAAACGCACGGTCTTGCCCGGCGCCCGAACGGCAAGGACTTCATGTTCCGCGTCCAGGAGTTCTTCGATCACTATCTCCAGGCGAAGCCCATGCCGGACTGGTTCAAGAATGGTGTGCCCTGGCTGGAGATCGAGGACCACTTGAAGAAACGCCAACCGGCCAAGCCCCCGACGACGCCGCCCGCGGCACCTTCGGGGGAGAGATAGTCGGCAAGCCCCATAATAAGATCGTGAACGTCACCCCTCGACCGGTTCGCCGCGTTCAGCGAACCCAGGCGAAACCGCTCATCGATCTCGATCCGACAGTGTCGGCCCCCGCCGCTCTCTCGGACCGGATCTACGCCACGGTCAAGCACCGCATTCTCACGTGCTCGATGCTGCCAAGCTCGCGGGTGGTGGAAAAGGACCTGTGCGCCGAGATGCGCGTCTCGCGCACGCCGCTGCGCGAAGCGCTGAACCGCCTCGCGCTCGAGGGGCTGGTGTCGATCCTGCCGTTCCGCGGCTATGTGGTTGCGGAGCTGACGGTCGAGGGTTTCCGGGAGCTGTGCGAATTGCGGAAGATCCTCGAAGCGGAGACCGCGGCGCTCTGCGCCATCCGCGCCACCGACGAGGAGATCGCGCGGCTCGACGACCTGGCCGAGCTGCCCTTCAGGCGCAACGACCGGCGGACGTATGAAAAATATCTCCGCGCGAACAGCGCGTTTCACCAGGCGATGGTGAAGGCCTCGCACAACTCACGGCTCGAAGCGATGGTGATGCTGGCACTCGATCAACACCAGCGGCCGCTGCACCTCGGTCTCGGCATCGGCATGGACGGCGAGTCGTCCACTGGCGAGCACCGCGAAATCGTCGCCGCGGTGAGGGCGCGCAATCCGGACAAGGCGCGCCAGGTGATGCGCGAGCACATCAGTCGCGGCGAGGACCGCATCGCCACCGCGCTCAAGGCCGGCGGGTACTAGCTTCGAATGCGGCGAAGGCAGCCTCCAGGCGCGCGGCAAGCTTCGACTTCTCGCCTGCCGGCAGGAAGCTGAACTCGATGGAGTTCCGGGAGATGCGCTTCACCTGCAAGTAGTCCAGGCCGTGTTCCTCGACGGCGCGCTGGTATTCGTTCGTCAGGTCCGACCGCGCCACGCCCTCATCGTCCGTTGCGATCACAACGGGAACCCCGGCGCGCAGGAACTGCCGCAGCGGGTGTTTCGGACCGCGGACCCCGAGGATCAGGTCGCTGCTGCTGAGGCTGATCTCCACGGCGATGCGGCGGCTCGCCATGACGCGGAGGAGGCCGGCGGGATCCGAGTCGTACATCACGTCGGTGGCGTGGCCGATCCGCTGCGCGCCCGCGATGCCGATGGCCTGACGCACATGCGATCCCAGTTTCTCGGGCGGCACCAGCCCGAGCGTGAGCTCACCCGCGTGCAGCGCGACGTTGACGGCCGGATACTGCTGCCGCAGAAACCCATACATGCGCATGTGCAGCGCGTGGTCGCGCATCGGGATGAACCAGTCCTCCGGCATCACGAGGTTGACGCCGGCGATGCGTGGATCCGCGGCGGCCAATTCGAACGCGAACAGGGCCTGCGCGAAGACCTCGTTCGGCGGAAGTCCGCGCAGCGCATACGCCATATACCGCACCGACATCCCGCATGCCTTCATCTCGTCTGCGGTGCCGCACGACAGGAGACGCTGACGCTCGCTCTCCACACGATCCAACCATTGGCGCCGCTCCGCGAGCCGTTCGCGCAAATCGGCCGCGAGGAGCGCTTCGCGAGCCGCCCGGAACGCATCGTCACGTCCGGACGACACGTCGAATTGCAGGGGCTTGGTCGCCGGCGCGCTGAACGACATCATCAGCTCGACGTGCGCGACGTTTTGGAGTGCCGCGCGCTCGATCACCTCCGCCACCGCCTTCGCCTCCGTGCCTGAATCAGCGCGGCGGCCTTCGCGGACGACGGGGCCGAAGTGGAGAAAGGAGTCGAAGAACTGGTAGTGTCCCGGTTTGCGTGCGGCACTCCAGAACCGCGTCGACAGCGCGTCGATGAGACTGCGGTAGAGAACGGGATCCAGCAACGCGTCGGCGGCAGGTCTTTGTCCCTCGGCGCACGTGATCGCCGGGCGTTCAGGTGCCGCCGCTGGCGCCGTGGCCGGCTGACCCTCCACGACCGCGAAGGTCCTGAGGTCGACGCAGCGCTGCATGTCGGCCGCCCACTGGATGTAGCTCTCTGCATACACCGCACCGGAGAGATGCGAGTGGAGATCGGCGCCTTTCGGCATCGCCTGAAGGAATGCGCGGAGCGCCGGCGGATCCTCGCGGATCCGCTCGAAATGACGCGCGGCGCGCTGCTCCAGTGCGGATGGTTGTTGTCCCTTTGCTGGAGCCGGTGCTTGAGCGATGACGGTGACTGCCGTCAAAGCGGCGACACCGGTAAGGCACACGACCGTCACGCGGCGAGCGCCGTCCCCACTAGGAGACATTCGCGCAAAGAACAAGATCTGACCCCCTTAGATAACGTCAAGCCTTGTAAGGCACGCGGATTTTCGGATCGGTCTTGGGGAAATCCTTCGTGTTGCGCGTGACTAACACCGCGGATTCCGCTCGGGCAGAGGCCCAGACGATGGCGTCCGGCAGCCGGATCCGGCTCACCCGCCTGATCTCCACGGCCTCGCGGGCGACGCGCCGGGTGAGATCGACGACGCGGAAGTCGCGAAGGAACATTTCGATGACCTCCTCCTCCGCGTCATCGTGCGCGCCAGCGAGCACCTCCATCCAGGTAATGATGCTGACCAGCCGTTCGGCGGGACGCTCGATCTCGGTTGCCGCCTGGTCTACACCATTCAGGTAGTCGATCAGGATATTGGTATCGAACAGCGCCTTCATGGACGCTTCCGGCTGCGCCGGGCGGTCCCCCACTCACGCCGGAGACGCTCCTGATAACGAAGACCATCGAGTCGTGGCCGGTTCCGCCACAACGCGAAAGCCCTCTCTGACGTGCCGGCGCCTCTTCGGCTGAGAAGGAGTGCGACCGCCTGTCGAATTGCTTCGGCCCGCGAGATGTCGTCACGCCGGCAGATGCCATCGAGCGCCTCGAGCTGGTCTTCGGGCAGTTCGATGATGGTGCGCATGGCGTCATCATAGCACGTCATCATTACACAGCAGTATTGTGTAATAGTCTCGCCGGATGCGCGCGCTGGTGCTCGGTGACGATGGCGTACGGATGGAGACCGATCGACCGGATCCTGAGCCGGCGGTCGGCGACGTCCTCGTGCGCGTACTGCGGGCGGGCATCTGCGAAACCGATCTGCAGCTGGTTCGCGGCTACAAGGGCTTTCGCGGTGTGCTCGGGCACGAGTTCGTCGGCGTTGCGCTGAGCGGCGCATTCGAAGGCCAGCGGGTAGTCGGCGAGATCAACTGCGCGTGCGAACGGTGCGCGACATGCCGTGCCGGCAATCGCGGCCACTGCCCCAGTCGCAGCGTCATCGGCATCCTCGATCGCGACGGCGCGTTTGCCGATCTCGTTGCCGTCCCGGAACGCAACCTCCACGCGGTGCCGGACGTGATTGCGACCGATGCGGCGGTCTTCACCGAGCCGCTCGCCGCAGCGTTCCAGATTCCCTCACAGATTTCAATCACCCGCGACGATCGCATCATCGTCCTCGGCGACGGACGGCTCGGCAATCTGTGCGCGCAGGTGCTGGCATCTCTGTCCGATCATGTCCTGGTGATCGGCAAGCACGCGGACAAGCTCGCTGTGCTCGAGGCGTTCGGCATCGACACCTGCCTGCTGACCGATCGGCCGAGCGATCGCGCCGCGGACATCGTCGTTGACTGCACCGGATCCGAGAGCGGTCTTCCGACGGCGCTGGAACTCGTGCGGCCGCGCGGTACGATCGTTCTGAAGACGACGATCGCCGGGACGCAGACGCTGGCGCTGGCGCCGGTGGTGGTGGACGAAGTCACGATCGTCGGGTCGCGCTGCGGTCCGTTCGACCGCGCGCTCGACGCGCTCGCCGGAGGACTCGTGGACGTTCAGTCGCTGATTTCAGAGCGCTTCGATTTGAGCGACGGAGTGCTGGCCCTGCAGCGCGCCGCGGAGCCGTCAGTGCTCAAAGTACTGCTGGGTGGATTCCAGTAAGAGCGCGGATCGCCGGGCGCGGCGCGCGGGGCGCGGGGCGCGGGTCGCGGATCGCGGGGCGCGGAGGCTCGGGGCTCGCGGGCTCGGGGCTCGGGGCTCGGGGGCTCGGGGCTCGGACGGAAGGCTAGAATCCCATGTGCGCGGCGCGCTGATTACTGATTACTGATTACTGATTACTGATTACTGATTACTTACGGGGGCACTGATGTCGATCGCAGTTTCACGCCGTCACTTCATGGGTGGGCTCGCCGCGACCCTCGGTGTCATCGGTCAGGCCGACGGCATGACCGTCACCCAGGCGCCCGTGACCCGCCCGACGCGCTCGCGGCCGCGCCTCGGGCTCGCGCAGTACGACGCCGCAGCCAAGCTCTCATACAACGAGAATCCGTACGGGCCTTCCGAGGCGGTGATGGCGGCGATGACCTCCGCCTACAGATTCGGCAACCGCTACAACTATCCCGACGGTGACATCGCGGCCGAAATCGCCGCGCACCACGGGGTCAAGCCGGAGAACGTGATCCTCGGGGCCGGGTCCAGCGAGATCCTCCAGGTCGCAGGCAGGACGTTTCTTCAGGGCGGGCGAAAAGTCGTCGGCGTCGAACCGACCTTCGCGGACGTCTATGAATACGCCTCGGGCGTCCGCGCCGAGTCGATCATCCTGCCGCTCCGCCGCGACTACACGCAGGACGTCGATGCGATGGTGCGCGCCACTCGCGACCATCATCGCAGCGTCGGGTTCGTGTACCTGTGCACGCCCAACAATCCCACCGGCATCGTCGTCAACCGCACCGACGTCCGGCGGCTGCTCGACGGCGTACCCGAGAATGTGCCGGTGCTGATCGACGAGGCGTATCACCATTACGTGGAGGATCCCGGCTACGCCACGTCGATCCCCTACGTACTCGAAGGTCGCAACGTCGTCGTGACGCGGACGTTCTCGAAGATCTACGGACTCGCGGGGATGCGACTCGGCTACGGGATCGCGCCCGTGGCCCTGGTCGGTCGCATGCGACCGCACTGCACCGGCAGCATCAACGCGCTGGTGAAATGGGCTGGCGCCGCGGCGTTGAAAGATCACTGCGTCGGCGGAGCGGATCCGCAGCGTGACGCTGCAGCTGCGAAAGAAAACGACCAGCGAACTGGAGAAGCTGGGCTACAAGGTTCTCCCTTCAGACACGAACTTCTTCATGGTTCACCTGCGACGCGACGTGGCCCCGGTGATCGAGGCGTTTCAGGCGAAGGGGGTGTTGGTCGGCCGTCCGTTTCCCCCGATGGTGCAGCATCTACGAGTTTCGGTCGGTACGGCCGAAGAGATGGACAGGTTCCTGACGGCGTTCCGGGAAATCGTCGCGCGCAGCGCGTAATGCGCCCGACAAGCGATGATAAACTCCCTCCACACCTAAATAGGGAGACTCGAATTTGTCGCTTGCTGCAGGCGTGCGTCTTGGTCCGTACGAAGTCATTGGGTCCATCGGTTCCGGCGGGATGGGCGAGGTCTATCGGGCGAAGGACACTCGCCTCTCTCGTGACGTCGCCGTCAAAGTCCTCCCCAGCTCGTTCACTGAAGATCCGGACCGGCTTCGACGCTTCGAGCAGGAAGCGCGGGCAACCGGGATGCTCAATCATCCGAACATCCTCGCGGTCTACGACATCGGCAGCCACAACGGCGCTCCGTATGTCGTGTCCGAGCTGCTCGAAGGCGAGACGCTGCGCGCGCGGATCGGCGGGACGCCATTGCCGCCGCGCAAGGCGATCGACTATGGGACGCAGGTCGCTCGCGGACTCGCAGCCGCGCACGACAAAGGCATCGTCCATCGCGATCTGAAGCCGGAGAACATCTTCATCACCCGTGAAGGGCGTGTGAAGATCCTCGACTTCGGTCTCGCAAAGGTGGCGCATCCCGTCGCTAGCGACGAAACGGCGCTGATCGAGCCGATGGCCGGGCCGCAGAAAACCGAGGCCGGCATGGTGCTCGGCACCGCGGCCTACATGTCACCCGAACAGGTCCGCGCGCATCCGGTCGATCACCGTTCCGACATCTTCTCATTCGGGCTCGTCCTCTACGAGATGCTCAGCGGGCAGCAGGCGTTCAAGGCCGACTCCGCGGTCGAGACCATGAGCGCGATTCTGAAAGCGGATCCACCGCGCCTTACGGATACCAGGCGCGATCTGCCGCCGGATCTGGATCGCATCATCCTGCACTGCCTCGAGAAGAATGCCGAAGAGCGATTCCAGTCGGCCGGCGACATCGCCTTCAACCTCGAGTCGATCGGGCAGTCATCGTCCACTTCAGCGACGGTCATCGGTCAGCCTTCGACGAAGCGATCGCGCTGGATGGTGCCGGCGCTGGCAGCCGCGGCGGCGGTCGCGGGCACCGGCCTCTTCGTCGCCGGACGAGCGACGGCGCCCCACGCTTCCGAATTGGAGTTCGACCAGCTCACCTTCCGGCGGGGAGCGGTCCAGTCGGCGCGTTTCGCGCCGGACGGCCGCACGGTCGTCTACTCTGCGGGTTGGGAAGGCGCGCCAATGACGCTCTATACAGCGCAAGTGGGAAACCCAGAGTCGCGCTCTCTCGATGTCCAGGCCTCCCTGCAGGCGGTTTCGCGCACCGGTGAGCTGGCGGTACTCCTGCAGCCGGTCGGCAACGTCGGCGTGCTCGCCCGGATGCCGCTCGGTGGCGGGGCACCGCGCGAGATACTGGAAGACGTAAACGAGGCGCGCTGGAGCCCCAACAGCGACGAACTCGCCGTCATTCGCACGGTAGATGGCACGCGACGGCTCGAGTACCCCATCGGACGCGTGCTCTATCAGCCGTCAGGATTCGTCAGCAGCATCAGCATCGCGCCCTCCGGCGATCGCATTGCGTTCGCCGATCACCCGATCATCGGCGACAACCGCGGCGATATCGCGATCGTCGATACGGCGGGCAAGCGGACGACGTTGACGGCAGGTTGGGAAGACCTCGGCCAGACCGCGTGGTCGCCTGACGGCAAGGAGGTGTGGTTCTCAGGATCCAGAAAGGGCATCGATCATGCGGTGTTCGCGGTGACGCTATCCGGTCAGACGCGACAGGTGTTGACCGGCCCGGGCAGCCTGAACCTGCAGGACGTCGCGCCCGATGGCCGCGTCATTCTCTCGAACGGAGGACGTCGTTTGTCGATGATTGCCAGAGCGCCCGGCGCGACCGAAGAGAAAGACCTCGCGTGGATGGATTATTCCTGGCCAGTCGACATCTCCGAAGACGGGCGAACGATGCTCTTCAGCGAACAGGGGGTCGCCGGTGGCCCCGGATACGCCGTCTACCTGCGCGGCACCGATGGTTCTCCGGCCGTCCGGCTCGGCAAGGGTGATGCGCACTCGCTGTCACACGACGGACGCTGGGCGATCGCGACCGATCATTCGACGCATATGCTGACGCTGCTACCCACGCGCACCGGACAGCCGCGCACGATACCCAGTCACGGCATCACCGCGTACTCGTGGGCCGGCTTCTTTCCAGGCGACAGACGGATCATCTTCGCCGGCGCGGGCAATGACGGCGGCACTCGCTCCTACGTGCAGGATCTCGACGGCGGCGCGCCGCGCGCGATCACCCCGAATGGCGTCGCACCCGCCCGGAACACCGTCTCACCGGATGGCAAATGGCTCGCCGCAGGTTTTCAGGGAAGCGTTCGGCTCTTCCCTGTTGATGGGGGCGCACCGAAGGCTGTGCCCGAAACACAGCGCGCAGACCAGCCGATCCGCTGGAACGCCGACGGCACGGTTCTCTACATCAGGAACGGCAGGGTGCCGGCGCGCATCTTTGCTGTGGATGTCGCGTCCGGCAAACGAACGCTTCTCCACGAGCTCGCACCGAAGGATCACGTCGGCGCCTCAGGTGTCCAGGAAGTGCGCCTGACGCCGGATGGCACGTCGTACGTATTCGGCTTCATCCAGACGCTGCACAATCTCTATCAGGTGACGGGGTTGCGCTGAACCTATCAGGTATCAGCTCATGAGCGTCTACCGCAGCCCGCACCTGCCGTTCGAAATCCCCGATCTGCCGCTCGCGGACTTCGTGATGGCGCGCATGGCCGAACGCCGGGACCGCCCCGCGCTCGTGGACGGCACCAGCGGACGCACGATCACCTACGCGCAGCTGTCCGACCTGGTCGATCGTGCAGCGGCCGCGCTTTCGCGTCGCGGGCTGCGCAAAGGGGACGTCTGCGCCATCTTCAGTCCCAACACGCCGGAGTACGCGGTCGCCGTTCTCGCGATCGCACGGCTGGGCGCGATCGTCACCACCGCGAGCCCGATGTACACGCGCGACGACCTGGTGAAGCAGCTACAGGACTCCCGCGCGCGTTTTCTCGTCACCTCCCCCGCGGTCGCAGGGACCGCGCTGGACGCGGCCGCCGCCGCAGGCACCGAGCACATCCTGTCATTCGAGCCTGCCTCGACGAAGCTCCGAAGGAGCGAAGTCGGGATTCCGGGCGCGACACCGTTCGACGAGCTGATCGGAGAGCCCGGCACTCCGCCGCCCGTCGCCATTCACCCCTCGGACGTCGTCGCTCTACCCTACTCGAGCGGCACCACCGGACTGCCGAAGGGCGTCATGCTCACGCACCGGAACATCGTCGCCAACATCCTCCAGCTCGATGCGTCGGGACACCTGCGCGACGGCGAGGACACGCTCGTCTGCTTCCTGCCGTTCTTCCACATCTACGGTTTGACGGTGACGATGCTGCTCGCCCTGTGGTCGGGCGCGACGCTGGTGGTGATGCCACGCTTCGAGCTCGAACAGTACCTGGATCTGGTCCAACGGTATCGCGCGACGGTGCTGCACGTCGTGCCGCCGATTGTTCTGGCGCTGGCAAAAAGTCCGGCGGTAAACGGCCGCGACTTCTCACACGTGCGTAAGCTGTTCTCCGGCGCCGCGCCGCTTGGCGCGGACGTGATCGGCCAGTGCACAGCGCGGCTGGGATGCTTCCTGCAGCAGGGATACGGCATGACGGAAGCCAGCCCCGCCACGCATTGCACGACGGAGGATCACGCGATGGGCAAGGCCGGCTCGATCGGCGTACCAGTCCCGCTCACCGAGTGCCGCGTGGTGGATCCGATGACAGGAACGGATGTGCCCCACGGAGAAGACGGCGAGCTGTGGGTGCGTGGCCCACAGGTGATGCTCGGATACTTCAACCGACCGGAGGAGACTCTCGCGACGGTCGACGCGGACGGCTGGCTGCGCACCGGGGACATCGGTCACGCCGACCTCGACGGCCACTTCTTCGTCGTCGATCGCCTGAAGGAGCTGATCAAGTACAAGGGGATGCAGATCGCACCGGCAGAACTCGAGGCCGTCCTGCTGTCACATCCCGCGGTCGCCGACGCGGCGGTCGTGCCGCGGCGAGACGAGGAGGCCGGCGAGATCCCGCACGCATTCGTCGTCCTCAAGACAGCCGCGACGGCCGACGATCTGATGGCGTTCGTTGCGGAGCGCGTCGCGTCCTACAAGAGAGTCCGACGCCTTGACTTCATCGACGCCATCCCGAAGTCCGCCTCGGGGAAGATTCTGCGGCGTGTTCTCCGGGAAGAGGCGCCCCCTCATGCCTGATCCTGCGCCGGGTCACAGAGCGGGCGCGAGAAAACCTTCCTTGAGGGCGGCGAGCCTCACCCGATCGTCGAGTGTCAGGATCTCCAGAGTACCCGGGCGCTGTTCGGACACGACGTAGGCGGCAGCAAGCTGCAGCGCGTCCGCGGCGCGCAGCGGATGCATCCGGAGCAGACGACGCGCGACTGCGCGGACATCATCGTGCGGCTCCACTTCGACCCACGCCTGTGCGAGGTCGTCGAGACGCGCGAATGCCTGGGCGACGCGATCCGCCGCGGCACCGTCGCGCTCGAGCCGGGCGATTGCCGACGCACACTCCACCGGCGTTCCCCACCACACGGCAAGCTGCGGATCCTCACGCAGCCGGGCGATGGCCGCGTCCGTTCCGTCCTCGTGCACGAGCAGGGGCACGATGGCAGAACTATCCCAATACTTCATTTCGCACTGGGGGGCTTCGCCCCGCCAGACCCCCTGCGCACCTTTATCGCCCCTCGCGCCGTTCTTCGAGGATGATGTCGCTGGCGCGCCGGTTCTTCAGGAGGCGCGGCGCACGGCTCTCGAGCCAGTCCTTCGGTAGTGCACGCCGCGGTGATCGGACCAGCCCCTGTCGCTCGAGTCGCGCCACACGACCCTCGGGATCAAGTCGGCCGGCAATCGGCTCGAGCCGCGCGACCGGCACGCCGCGGTCCTCGATCACGATCGACCGCCCCTGGCGCACTCGGTCGAGCAGCGCACTGAAGCTGTTCTTGGCCTCGGATATACTGGCCTTCTTCATAAGGCTATTATAGCCTGATTCGAGACCAGCGATTCCTACTTCCTTCGCCAGTTCAGGATGACCTCGATCTCCGAGGTGCTCCCCCCGTCGGGCCTGACCATCGCGAGAAAACGGCCGTCGCGAGCGACTGAGTACCTGCTGCCGGTCCGTCCCCGGGATCGCACCCCCGGCGGTACCCGGGTTGAAGAGCGGAACCGGCGTGCCCGTCTGGACTGCGCCACCTTTGCTGACGGAAACGGGCGCGGCGAACAGACGGCCGTCGAGTCCCATGTAGAAGAGCTCGTGCCCGCCCGGATGCCATCTGACCTGCACGCCGCCTCCCTGCGAGACCTGCCACCTCCCATCCGCCTTCGGGAACGGCTGTACGTAGATCTCGAATGTGCCGGACTCATTCGACTGGTAGGCGATCCACTTCCCATCGGGTGAGAACTGCCCCTCGCGTTCGTCGAACGAGCTCGTAGCGACGGGCACGGGCGTGCGGTCGCCGCCCGTTCCGTTCATTGGCAGCGCGAAGAGATCGTAACTGCCTATGCTGGAGACCCTGTAAAGCAGGAAGCTGCCGTCGGGCGTCCAGTTGAGCGGGATCTTGTTGCGATCCGACTTCAGGAGGGTCTCCTCGGCACCGCTGCCGCTGGCTGGCTTGGTGTACATGTCGTACACGCCCGCGCGTGCCGACGAGAACACGAGGCGGCTGCCCTCGGGCGACCAGACCGCGAACGCGTCGGGGGCGGAATCGAAGGTCAGGCGCGTGCGAACGCCGCGCTCCACGTCGAGTCTCCACACGTCCGTGTTGCCGGTGACCGAGCGATCGAGGACGATCTGCCGTCCATCGGGCGACAGCTCCGGCGCGCGCGCCGCCGACGGATCGGTGTCGCCGACGTCGCCTAGCGGCTTCCCGGCACGATCGAACCAGACCAGACGACGCAGGCCGACGGCCCGCCCGGTTCTGTACATCAGCGTGCCGCGCGCGGCCGAGAGCGCGGCCATGTTCAGCGGCACGTCCACCGCCACGTCGTCTGCGACGACGGAGATGTCGCCGGTCAGGTTCCGTCCTTTCAGGTCGAGCTGCTGCGCTGAGAGGGTCCCCTGGCGGACGAAAAGAATGAGATCACCGTCAACCGGCACCGCGGCTGAATCCGCCTGCATCAGCCGCAGGCCCTCGGGCTGGTCGAGCGACGCCAGATAGATGCCGCGCAGATCGTCGAGTCCGGCCTGGCCGAAGTAGAGGAAGTGCCGGCCGTCGGAAAGAAAACGCGGGAAGCGGTGACTGCTCTGGCGCGGAAGAAGTTTCGTCAGCGGTGCGGGGGGCGCGCCGCCGGCAGCCGGAACGCGAAAGATCGGTCCGCTGACGAGCGCGAAGAGGATCGTGCCATCGGGGGCCCACGCGCCGCCGCGGGCGCCGTTCACGGGGGCCAGCGTCTGCACGGGACCGCCGCTGATATCGAGCCGTTTGAGTTTGTTCTCGGCGAAAAACCCAAGCGCTTTTCCGTCGGGAGACCAGAAAGGCAACGCTGCCCCTTCGGTCCCTTCGAGCGCTCGCGTGTCGCCAGAAGTGAGATGTCTCAGCAACAGGCGCGGCTGGCCAGCCTGCTGCGCGACAAACGCGACAGAAGTCCCATCCGGCGAGACCGCGAACGAAAACGGATCGGGTGCGGGCGGAGTGGTGATCTCGACACGGTATTGCGGAACGGCGGCCGCGCGCGGCCGGAACGTGATCAACAGCAAGATCGCGGCGAGCGACGCGAGTGTGACCACGGTCGCGACCAGCCACGCGAGGCGTTCGCCGCGGCTGCGACTTCGCGACGGCGCCGCGATTGGTACAGTCGCGGAAGGGGCCGCGACCGCGGCTGGTTCGTCGAGCTCGAGCCGCGCGTCCCCCATATCCCGCAGCCGCCGTGCGGGATCTTTCTGCAGGCACTTGCGGAGCAGCGCGACGACATGGCTCGGCGTCGATGCGGGCAACGCCGACCAATCGGGCTCCTCCCTCACGACGGCAGCGAGCACGTCGGTGATCGTGTCGCCGGCGAAGGCGCGGACGCCGCTGATCATCTCGAACAGCACACAGCCGAAGGCCCAGACGTCGGCGCGGCGATCCACCGCGCGTCCCCTCGCCTGTTCGGGCGCCATGTAGGCGGCGGTGCCGACAATCGTTCCCATCGCGGTCGCGCGGGCGGTCAGGGTGGGGGATTTCATCGCGTCCGCGCTCGACGCGCCCGCCGGGTCCATCACCTTCGCGAGTCCAAAGTCCAGGACCTTCACGGCGCCGTCCGGACGGATCTTGATGTTCGCCGGCTTGAGATCGCGATGGATGATCCCGGCGTCGTGCGCGGCCTCCAGCGCACCGGCAATCTGCCTCGCGATCGACAGCGCGTCGTCGATCTCAATCCCTGCGGCCACAGGTGCCGTCTGGCTCCGCTCGGTGATCAGTTCGGAGAGATCCTGCCCCGCCACCAGCTCCATGACGATGGCGCGCCCCTCGACGGCATATACCGTCGCGATGTTCGGATGGTTGATCGAGGCCAGCGTGGTCGCCTCGCGCTCGAACCGCGCGAGTCGGTCCGGATCAGCGGCCACCGGTTCGGGCAGCACCTTGATCGCGACGTCACGACCGAGCTTGGTATCGCGGGCGCGATACACCTCGCCCATCCCGCCTTCGCCAATCTTGCCGAGGACGCGATACGGTCCGAGCGCGTCACCCGTATTCATCGCGCGCTCGGCCTGGCCTTCAACTCGAGAAACCAGTTCTGGACGAGCGTCAGCGCGGCGCGCGGCTGCGCATGATCCTGGATCATCACGAAATGCTGGCCGTCCGGCAGCGCGTCCCAGTTGGACCACTGCTCCCGGGACGGAGACGACCCTTTGAAGAGAACGCGCGGAATCGAGACCGACAACTCCGGCGACTGCGTCACGTCCACGGTCAGGACGGTTTCGCCATGGCGATAGAAGATCTCACGGCCGTCGCCGCGCCAGCGCGGCTCGTTGCCTCCCTCGCTCGACACCAGCCGTTTCTGCCCGGGGCCTGGAAACGGACGCACGTAGACCTCGATCTGGCCGGACTCGTCGGACGTGTACGCGAGCCACCGTCCATCAGGGGAGAATCTCGGATTGTTCTCGTTGAACCGCGTCGCCAGCCACGGGCGCGGCTTCGGCTCGCCAGTCATACTGGCGAGCCAGATGTCATTACCGGTGGCCTCGCTGCGCACAAAGGCCATGAGGTCGCCGGTGCGGGTCCACGTATACGGCGCCTCGTTACGCGAGGACTGGTGCAATTGCGCCGGCGGCGTGCTGCCATCCGACGGCATCACGAACAACTGGCGGGGCTCCCCGCCACGGTGCCGGCCAATGGCGAGACGCGTGCCGTCCGGCGACCACACCGGGAAGGCAGTCTCTGCCTCATAGGTGATTCGTGTCAGCGACGGCCGGCCGATCTCGATCGTCCAGAGGCTGTCGTTCGCCGCGGTAACCGTCGTCGCAATGCGACGGCCGTCGGGGGACACCGAGGGCGTTTCGAACGCACGGCGATCGGCGGTCAACGGCTTCGCCGTTCCGGCGCGATCCACGAGCATCAGGCTGCGCTCCTGCTGGGTGTCACGACCTGACAGGTAAACGAGCGTCCCATTCGCCGAGACCGAGTAATGCGCCTGGCCGTTGGCCTCGCTGATCATCACGTCCGGCAGAGCGACAGCGGCGCTGCCGGTCAGCTGCCGGGTCGAGAGATCGAACGGCACGGCCCACACCGATCCCTCACGCCAGTAGAGGATGTGCCCGGTCGGGACATAACGCGCGTCGCTCCCGCCCGCGATCAGCACGCGGCGATCACTGCCGTCGAGCGCCGAGATGATGATCTGCGCGTCGGAGTACGACTTGCCGTCGAGCTCCAGGGTGTAGAGCAGGTGCGTGCCACCGGGCAGGACGTGCGGCCAGTGATTCCCCGCCTGACCCGCCGCGTCGTCCACGGTCGTTATCGTCGATGGTTTGGCATCGCCGGCGGCGACACGTAACAGGCCTTCGCCATGCTGGGCGTTGAAGACGACCGAGCCGTCGGGAGCAAAGCTGCCGCCCTGCGCGCCGCCGACTTCCGCGAGATCGATGGCCGCACCGCCCGCCGCGGGCATGCGCCGCAGCCGAAAGTTCTGGATGAACGCAAGCCACTGGCCGTCGGGTGAGAAGAACGGTTCGCTGGCTCCCTCGGTGCCGGCGATCGGTACCGTTCCGTCTTCACTGAGAGAGCGACGCATCAACTGAAACTGGTCGGCGGTACGGTAGCTCGTGAAAACGATTTCCGTTCCGGCGGGATTCAGGGCGAAGGCGTGCGTGCCCGCGAGACGCAGCGGGAGACCGGCGAAGACGATCTGCGAGCGGACGACCGCGCCGCGTTCGGTATTCGCGGGGCGAGACAGAATGATGGCGCCGAAAATGAGTGATGCAGCGAGCGCGCCCGCCGCCCCCCACAGCAGGGGCGTCCGCCAACCGCGCGCCGCGACAATCGGTCCAGCGGGTTCCGCCGCGGCATCGTTCAGGTCGAGGGCGGCGTCGGCGATCGAATGCAGCCGCTTGCGCGGGTCCTTCTCGAGGCAACGCCGCAGCAGGCGGCGAATCGATGTGGGTATCTCGTCGGGAAGCGCCGTGAAATCGACATCCTGCTTCAGGATGGCCGCCAGCGTCATCGAAGTATCGTCGCCACCGAACGGACGCTTCCCGCTGAGCATCTCGTAGAGAAGGCATCCGAACGCCCATACGTCGGCGCGCCTGTCGACGGCTCGGCCGCGCGCCTGCTCGGGCGCCATGTACGCGGCGGTCCCCATGATGACGCCCATCTCTGTGCCTGCCGCGCCGGAGCCTTGGCGGAGGTGGGCCGGAGACGTGAACGTCGGAGAATTCATCTGCTGGTAGGGGCCGGCTTCAGCCGGCCCATCGGAAGGCCGGCTAAAGCCGGCCTCTACCGGGGCAACCGCCTTCGCCAGGCCAAAGTCCAGTACTTTGACCGTGCCATCCGGCCGGACTTTGACGTTGGCCGGCTTGAGGTCGCGGTGGATGATGTTCTGCTCGTGCGCCGCCTCGAGCCCGTCGGCGATCTGCCTCGCGATCTGCATCGCTTCATCCATCGGAAGCGCGCCACGCGCGAGACGCGCGGCAAGGTCTTCGCCGTCCACGAGCTCCATCACCAGCGCGTGGGTCGAACCTGATTGCTCGGTGCCGTAGATCTGCGCGATGTTCGGATGGTTCAGCGATGCCAGCGTCCTCGCTTCGCGTTCGAAGCGAGACAGCCGATCGGGGTCCACGGCAAACATCGCCGGGAGCACCTTGATCGCGACCTCTCGACCGAGTTTGGTATCGAGCGCGCGATAGACCTCGCCCATGCCGCCTTCGCCGATCTTGTCGAGGATTTCGTACGTGCCGATGCGGTTGCCGGGTGCGAGAGTCATGGGGAACGCAGGAGTATTGCACAGCTGGCCAAGGGGGGTCAGACCGACGCTGGTAGGGGCCGGCTTCAGCCGGCCCATCAGAAGGCCGGCTAAAGCCGGCCTCTACCGGACAACCCGGGTGCGGGCTCGGTCAGCGATTGAGCTGCGATGCCCAATTCAACACCACCTCGATCCGCGTGATCGGCCGCTCCGGCTGTGCCTGCTGGATTCGGATGAAGCGGCGGCCGTCGGGGGAAATGTCGAACGCAGTGACTGTGTTCAGGTTCGGTCGATAGCGCCCTTCGAACAGCATGCGCGGCGCACTCACTGACAGGCTGCCGCCACGCGTGACTGTGACCGCCATCATCTGATCGCCTCTGGTGTAGAACAGTTCGCGCCCATCGACCGACCAGATCGGACTGTCGCCGCCGCCGGCCGACACCGGAATGCGCGGACCCGGTCCGGGGAACGGGACGATGTAGACCTCGAGGTTGCCAGATTCGGCCGATTGGTACGCCATCCACTGGCCATCAGGCGAGAACTGCCCGTCGGCGCCTCCGACGACGAACGTGCGCGGCGTTCTGTCCCCGGTGAGCCGCATCACCCACGTCGCTGAGAGCACGGGCCCGCCCCCCTCGCTGTAGGCGAGCCATTCGCCGTCGGGTGAGACGGAGCTGGGCGTCTGCACCACGTCGGGCTTGGTCGTCAGCCGTTCCTCTTCGCCCGAACCGTCCGTCGGCTTCCAATAGAGGTTGCGTGTGCCTTGCCGCGTGCCGCGGTAGACGATGCGACGGCCGTCGGGAGTCCAGACCGCTCCCTGGCTGCTGCCGGAGGCGGTGGCGAACGGCGTCAGCGTCCTCCGGGCGAAGTCATGCAGCCACAGACCGATCGTGCCTTCGCGGATCTGGAGAACGGCGCGCGCGCCGTCGGGCGAAAGCGCGACTGCTTCGTAGTCGCGTTCCGGCATCGAGAGCGTCTCGACGACGCCGGCGCGATCGACCCAGACGGGACGTTGCGAATAGCGCGCAGCCCCGCCGGCGATGTAAGCGAGCGTGCCGTTCGCCGACAGAGCGTAGTCGGATGCTCCTTCGTTCTCGAGACGCGGCAGCTCCGGCAGCGAGATCGGCGCGACGTCGCCGACTGCCGCCTTCTGGTCGCGCCACGGCACGGCGAACAGCGCGTCGAGCCGGCCGTAGGTCAAATGTCCTGGCGGCACGAATCTCGGTGAGTCGCCGACATTCAGGACGATACGCCGGGTGCCTGTCGCCTGGTCTTGAACAACGATCGCGTGTTCGTCCGGACCAGGGCCGGTCCACGCGGAAAACAGCAGTGAACCGTCGGGAAGCATCTGCGGCCATCGATGGCTGATCTCACCGCGGGCCCGGTCCAGTTGCGTCGCTTCCGTCGGACTGCCGCCGGAGGCCGGCACCTTTCTCAGCGCCGCGACATTGTGCGGGGCGTAGTAGATGGTTCCGTCGGGTGCCCACACGCCACCACGGGCTTCTGCGTTGTTGTCCGTGATGTTCTGAACCGCGCCGCTGGCGACCGCCACCTTTTTCAGCCGGGAGTTGGTAAAGAATGCGATCCACTGACCATCAGGGGAGAAAAACGGCATCCGCGCCCCTTCGGTACCGGCGAGCAGGATCGGGGCGGCGTCGCCAAGATTGCGCAGAAACAGCTTGCGGCCGCCGTCGCGCCAGCCGACGTACGCGATGCGGCTGCCGTCGCGTGAAATCGCCAGCGGCATGTGGTTGGTGTCTTCAATCTTGTCGCCGTCGGGTAGCGCGATACTCAAGCGGATCGGAGAGCTTCCAGCTTCCAGCTTCGAGCTTCCAGCTCTCGGGAGCTTCATCACGGCGATCGTCGCGATGACCGTGGAGAGGACGACCCCGGCGACGAATAGAGCGCGGTTCAGTGGCCGTGGGTGGGCGGGCCGGGATTGAACGGCTACGGCAGGCTCGATTTCTTCCAGCTCGAGTCGCGCGTCGGCGATGGCGCTCAGGCGCTTGCGCGGATCCTTCTCGAGGCAGCGGCGCAGCAGACGTCGAATCGACGAAGGCGTGTCGGCTGGAAGCGCCTGCCAGTTCGGCTCGCTCTTGAGCACGGTCGCGAGTATTTCCGACGTGTCATCGCCATCGAACGCGCGTCCGCCGGTCAACATTTCATAGAGGACGACGCCGAACGCCCAGACGTCGGCGCGCCGGTCCACCGGCCGCCCTTTCGCCTGCTCCGGCGCCATGTAGGCGGCGGTGCCGATGATCATCCCGAGTTGCGTCGCCGGGGACGTGAAGGTTGGCGACAGGTAGGGGCCGGCTTGAGCCGGCCCACCTGAAGGCCGGCTAAAGCCGGCCTCTACCGGCGCGAGCGCTTTCGCCAGCCCGAAGTCGAGGACCTTGACCGTCCCGTCCCCACGCAGCTTCACGTTCGCGGGCTTCAGGTCGCGATGCACGATCCCCTGCTCGTGCGCGGCCTCGAGGGCGTCCGCAATCTGCCGCGCGATCGGCAGCGCCTCGGCAACCGGAATGGCGCCGCGGCCGATGACGCTGGAGAGGTCGTCACCCTCCACCAGCTCCATCACCAACGCCTTGGGGCCGACGCCAGCCGGTCCATCCTCGATGCCGTAGATCTGCGCGATGTTCGGGTGGTTGAGCGCCGCGAGCGTCTGCGCCTCGCGGGTGAAGCGGGCCAGGCGGTCGGGGTCTGACGCGAACAGCTCGGGGATGACCTTGATGGCGACGTCGCGATTGAGCCGGGTGTCGCGGGCGCGAAACACTTCGCCCATACCCCCGACGCCCAGGGCGCCGACGATTTCGTACGAACCGATCCGGGATCCCGGTATGAGCGAAGTTGTCAGGAGGTGAGGATTATAACGATCAGCGACTCGGAGGCGCCAGCAGCGAATCGATATCGAGCAGACCGCGGTCGCGGGCGCGCGCGCGCTGGACGTCGACGTCCTTTCGCATCCGGTCGAGAGTCTCGCGGAAGCGCGCGTCCCCACCGAGGGCGGCGAGGATGGGATCGCGCTCGAGGAATCCGTACTCGCGGAATCCCGCGTCGTAGGCCCGCGACAGCCACTGCAGCGCGCCGGGATGATCCTCGCGCAACACGGAGGCGGCCGCGAGCTCGACCCTGAGCGCCGACGTCTGATCCCCCTGTTCGACTCTTTCGCGTGCAATCCCTTCCGCATCGGCCAGCAGGGTCGCCGCCCGCGCCCCATCTCCCCGCTTCCTCAGCGCATAGGCGTAGCGCAGTCGCATCGACTCGTACAGGCTGGAGAAGCTCGACGCGGACTGTTCCATCAATGGCTCGAGGGCGCTTTCCTGATCGGTGGAGTTGGTCAGAAACGCGAGATCTGCTCTCAGGAACTTCACTTCTTCATTCTCCGGGGCGCGCACGCTGAGTGCCGCGCTCCGGGCCATGGCCTGCTTCGCATGCCCCTCTGTGATGTCAAGCAGCGCGAGAATGATCTGGATCCGGAGGCTGTCCGGGAACCGGCGCTCAGCGTCGAGCAGCAGCTTCCGGCTCCGCTCGTCGTCGCGAAGGAACACGAGCGGCACGGCGACGTGGTAGTAGTCGTTTGCGGTCTTCCCTGAGAGCGAAAATCCGCGCAGCCCCCAGTAGAGCGATTCATCCAGCCGTCCGAACAGCGCCTCGTGGTTCGAAAAGTTGTTCATCGCCATAACGTTGTTCGGGTCCAGCTCCAGCGCACGCAGAAACGCCTGGCGAGCCTGCGCGTCCATCCCTTTCATTGAGTGTGCGGTGGCGATCGTGAAATGCGCGGAGGGCAGATCGGGATCGACGCGAAGCGCCGCCTGAGCGTCGGCGATCCCCTTGTCGAGATATGACGGGTCATCGTAGTACCCCATGAAGACCTGTCGATATCCCAGACGCGCCTGAGCAAGAGCGAAGCGCGGATCCAGGGTGAGGGCCTGGCGAAGGACGTCCATCGCCGCCAGATTTCTCGCCCGATTCGACATGGGCCCCATCTGCTGCGACTCCAGGTACAACCTGTAGGCCTCGGGATTGTTGGTGGGTCGTGACCCGATTCGTTGCTGCTCGGCCGGGGACAGGTTCGCACGCAGCGCGCGCGTGATCTGGAGCGCGACGTCTCCCTGGACTGCGAGGATGTCGGACAGCTCGCGGTCGTATTGATTCGACCAGAGCGTCTCGCTGGTCGAAGCGTCGACCAGCTCGGCTGAGATCCTGGCGCGCTTGCCCTCGACGCGGACCGTGCCGTCCACGAAGTTGCGAACGCCAAGGTCGCGCACGATGCGTGAGTGGTCGCCATCCTTGTAAGCGTCGAGTCCATTGCGACTGAGGAGCCGCAGCGACGAGACCTGCGACAGCTGCCCGCGGATCTCGTCGGTCATGCCCGCGGCAAAGTAGGCCTGAGTCGCCTCGGAGGAAAGACTCTTGAACGGCCGCACCGCCACCAGCGGACGTTGCGCTTCCGAAGGCTTCACCGGAGTCGCGGCGCGGCGCCAGAGCCAGGTGGTCGTCACCGCCGCTCCGAGCAGGACGAGCGCGGCCAGGCCGATCAGATACGGTGCGCGAACCCGACGGGGCTGAACCGGCACCGGCGCGGCCACCGCGGTGCGCGAGAGGCCGTCGACGACGGTCTTCAGATCGCGCGCGAGATCGCGCGTGGACTCATACCGTTCCGCCGGATCCTTGGCCAGGCAGCGAGCGACGACGACGGCCAGGTGCGGAGAAACGTCGCGGTTCAACGTCTCGACCGGCGGCGGCTCCGCCTCGATCGTCGCGGCCAGCGACTGCGCGGTGGTCGCCCGCTCGAACGGCCGCGTCCGTGTCAACAGCTCGTAGAGCAGCAGTCCGAGGGAGAACTGATCGGAGCGGTAGTCCACCTGTCGCCCGCTCGCCTGTTCCGGCGACATGTAGCCGGCGGTGCCCATGACGATCCCGGGTTCAGTCCCCGCCGCCCGCGTTACCGTTGGACTATCGTTAGAAACCGCACTGGCGCCGGCGATCTTGGCAAGACCGAAGTCGACGATTTTGGCCAGGCCATCACCGGTCACCATCACGTTTTCAGGCTTCAGGTCGCGATGGAGCACGCCAGCGGCGTGCGCCTTCGCCAGTCCTTCGGCAATTTGGTGGCCGAGCTCGATCGACTGGCGCAGGGGAACCGGACCTGCCTTCAACAGCTCGCGCAGCGTGCGACCGTCCACCCACTCCATCGCGAAGTACGCGATATCGTTCTCGCGTCCGACGTCGTGGATGGTCAGGATGTTCGGATGGTTGAGGGCTGAGGCCGCACGCGCTTCCTGCGTGAACCGGTCAACGCGGTCTGAGGTGGCGATCTCCGGCGCGAGGATCTTGATGGCGACGGTGCGATTCAGTCTTGAGTCGTGTGCGCGATAGACCTCGCCCATGCCGCCGGCGCCGATGAGCGACTCCAGCACGTAGGGACCCAGACGAGTGCCGGTAGCCAAGGGCATGGAGGAGGATTATTACATTTGGCGGCTGTCAGCTATCAGCCGTCAGCTATCAGCTGGACATCCTTCGATGGGCAGCCCTAAAGGGCTGGAGCTACTACCTGGCGCTCGAGATCAACACGACATCCGACGATACGCGGCCGCGGACGGCGGCGACCTGTTTCTGATCCGGCGACACGGCGTAGCCGAAGATCTGGTCGGACGTGAACGTCGTCAGCGGCACTGCCGCGCCTGACGCAATCGAGTAGCGCATCAGGTTCGACACCCCGGCGCGCGACTCGATGTAGATCAGGCTCTTGCCGTCCGGCGCCCAGGTGGCGGTCGACGGCACCGTCGTCAGCTTGCGCACGGCCCCGCCTGCGAGCGGAATCAACGCCATTCGTTCGCCACGCGCGGCGTCGTCGCTGTAGTGGCCGGCGAGAAAGACACCATCGGGCGACGCCATCGGCTCGTGGAATCCCTTCGGTAGCGGTTCGGTGAGTCGCTTGAGGATATCGGCGGTGAGCACGGGCTCGGGGGAACCGCCGTCGATCGACACGCGCAGCGACTCGTCGGTGTCGTTGTTGTAGTAGACCCACTTGCCATCGGCGGAGAGATTGAACCGCCACCGCAAGACCGTGTCAGACGTCAGCCGCGTCGCGCCGCTGCCGTCCGGCGCCATCCGCCAGACACGCCTGCCGCCATCGCGATCCGAGACGAAGACGATGAAGCGGCCGTCGCTGGTCACCTGCGGCGAGATGTCCTGTCCGGTGGTGGAAGTCAACTGCACGCGCCGCGTGCCGTCGGCGGCCATGATCCACACGTCAGGATTGCCGCTGGCCTCGGTCGTGTAGACGATCCGCCCGTCGGGTGTCCACGTCACACCACTCGAACCATCGTCTGCACTGGCCTCGGTCGTGATGCTGCTCGTCTTCTCAGCCTGGTCGAACGGCAGCGTCCAGATCGTGGCGCGACGTTCGTTGCGGATCGAGACGAACGAACGTCCATCCGGCGCAACCGACAGCCCCGCATAACTCGAGAGGTCGTTGGTGAGCCGCCGCGGTTCGCCCGACGGATAGGGGACGAGGAAGATCTGACTCGACGCCTCACCCGCGGTCTCCTGCGCGTTGACGAGAAGACCACTGCCATCGGCCAGCCAGGCGACGCCGGCGACCTGCCGCCAGTGCGGCGTCGGCAGCACACGCTCGGTGCCCGAAGCGGCGTCCACCAGGACGACCTGGCCGCTCAGGTCGGCCACGTTCGATCCGGTCGCCGCAATCGTCTTGCCGTCCGGCGACCAGGAGAGACCCAACAGCGGGAACTCGAGCGGAATCTTGCGCACGGCCAGCTTGCGCTGATTCGCTCCGTCGGCGGTGGCAACGATCACGGCGCTCTCGCGCGCGTCGGGATTTCCGCGCAGGAACGCCAGCTGCGAGCCGTCAGGAGAGAACGTCGCCAGCGTGTCAACGTCTTCAGCGATCAGCCGTGCGCCGCCGCCGAGCACCGGCACCTTGTACATGTTGCCGAGATTGGAGCCTCGTTGGTATGCGGCGTAATAGACGTGATTGCCGTCCGGGGAAAAGCTCACGCCGACGTAACGGACTTCTCCGGGAGGGACGATCTCGACGTTGCTGGTAGTCGCAACCTGGCGTAACCAGAGACTCTGCTTGCCGTCCTTCGTCGACACGTGCGCGACATAGCGGCCGTCGCGTGACATCGCGGCGAGGCCGGCAGTGCCCGTTGTCGTCAGACGGGACAGGTTGATCGAATCGAACGGCCGCGCAGCGCTCGTTGTGGAATTGACCGTGCGCTTCGACCACAGGAAGCCGCCCACGACGGCGGCAACCACCAGCGTCGCACCGACGACCAGCACAGGGACACGGGAGCGCGTTGGCGCGCGCGGCACCGGCGGCGCCGCGGCGACACCTGACGCGGTCAGCGGTACGATCTCGCCCGACGTCAGTTCGTTCTTGAGCGCGCGCAGGTCATTGCGGAGGTCCTTCGCCGACTGGTAGCGATCTTCCGGATCCTTCGCGAGACAGCGGCTCACGATCTTGGACAGCTCGCGCGGAAGCCCGGCGCGTGTCTCGGTGATCGGCTTCGGCGTGTCCTTCATGATCGCCGAGAGAATCGACATCTGCGTGTCGCCCGCGAACGGCCGCACACCGGTCGCCATCTCATAGAGGATGATGCCGAGCGAAAAGACGTCCGACCGCAGATCGACCGGCTTACCTTCGGCCTGCTCGGGGGACATGTACATCACCGTCCCGACGATCCGCCCTTCACCGGTCAGGGACGCCGTCGGGATCACGGTGTCGGCGTTGGCTCGAACGTCCTCCTTGACCTTGGCGAGACCGAAATCGAGAACCTTGACGCGTCCGTCCGACGTCACCATCACGTTGCCCGGCTTCAGATCGCGGTGCGTGATCCCCGCCTGGTGCGCCGCGCCGACTGCGTCGGTCAGCGGAATGGCGAGGTTGAGCAGCCGATCGAGCGGCAGCCCTCCGGAGGGTACGATCTCGCCCAGCGTCTTGCCGTCGAGGAGCTCGAGGGTAAGAAACGGAATGCCGTCCGCTTCCTCGACCGAGTGGATGGTGACGATGTTCGGATGGTTGAGGGCGGCGGCGGCGCGCGCTTCGCGTTCGAAGCGTTCGCGACGGTGCGGGTCGCCGACGAGATCGCTCGAGAGAACCTTGAGCGCGACGCGGCGACCGAGCCTCAGGTCGTCCGCAACATACACCTCGCCCATGCCGCCGGTACCGAGCAGGCGCTCGATCCGGTAGTGTCCTACCTGTGTTCCGATCATGTGTGGCGGTGATTATAGACGCGCGGGGCGCGGTTCGCGGGGCGCGGTTCGCGGTGCGCGGGGCGCAGTGCGCGGGGTCGCGGCGGGCGCGGGGCGCGGGGCGCGGGGCGCGGGGCGCGGCCTGAATGGAGTTTCCCGCACAAGCGAGAGAAAAGTCAGCGACTGGGGTTCCTTTTCCGGGGAGAGCGTGACTGAGGCGCGAAAACTCGCGGCATATCTCTTGCTCGGCGCTGTCCACCCGTTACGATTGAACTCGATCACCGCCGCCCCTTCCTTCGCCGTCGCCGCGCCGCCGCGGCCCAAGCGGCAGCTTGCGCTCGCGGCGTTGCTGGTCGGGGAAATCCTCTACCTCACACTCAGATTCGATTCGCAAGCTCTCGCGTCCAGCACCTCGGGATGGACGACGGTCGTCGGCTGGTCGCCGCTGCTGCTCCGCCTGGCGATCTCGGTCGTTGTTCTGACCGGGCTAATCGGCGGACGTCGGTTCATCGCAGCTCTCGGTCAGTGCACTGCACCGCGCGCGTCCTCCCAGCTGTCGTACCTCGCCCTGCACGGAGTGGCGCTTTTCGGATTCGTTGCTGTGAGTGGCACGGTCTTCGGCGCTGGAAGTGCCGTTGCCGCCAACCCGGGGCTATGGGCCGCGGCCTGGGGGCTCTCCGGAACGCTCACGATCGGTTCGTGGGGGGTCGCGCTCTTCCCGCCAGCCCAATGGCGCGGCCTGATCACCAGCCAGTGGAGGGTCATCTGTTGGGGGTTCGTCGCGGGTACGGCGGTCTGGGCAGCCGGCCTGGCCACCGAAGGGGCCTGGACCCACCTCGCGCGCTACACGTTCGCGTCCGTGGCGTGGATGCTCGGTGCGTTCTACCCGGATGTGGTCATCATCCCAGAGCGCCTCGTAGTCGGCACCTCTGCATTCAGGGTCAACATCGCTCCCACCTGCTCCGGATACGAGGGCGTGGGGCTTATCCTCACATTCCTCGGCATCTATCTCTATCTGTTTCGCAAAGAGCTGCGATTTCCCGGTGCGCTCGTGCTTCTGCCACTCGGCGCGGTCGTGATCTGGATCCTCAACGCTGTCCGGATCGTCGCGTTGATCGCGATCGGGACGTCGGGCTGGCGCGAGATTGCGCTCGGCGGCTTTCACTCGCAGGCCGGCTGGCTGCTCTTCAACGCGGTCGGCCTTACCTTCGTCGCCCTGATCCACCACGGCGGATATTTCACGAAAGACCCGCTGAAATCGTCGGTCAGAACGCGCGACCAGGCAGCCGACTCCACGACCGCCTTTCTCGGTCCGTTCGTGACGCTCCTCGCTGCGGCAATGGTGACCGGGGCCTTCTCGGCGGGCTTCGACTGGCTCTACCCGGTGCGCGTTGCCGCGGTCGCACTCGTCATCTGGAGCTGCCGGGCGGCCTACCAGGCCGTGCGCTGGAGCGGCTCTCCCACCGCAGTGGTGATCGGTTTTCTGACCTTCGTGCTCTGGGTGGCCCTGCTCCCCGCGGATCTCACGGCGAAGGATGGCTGGCCGGCGGCATTGCAGTCCGTACCGACCCTCTGGGCTGGCGTATGGCTGTTAGTGCGGGTCTTCGGCTACGTCGTCATTGCGCCGATAGCCGAGGAGCTCGCTTTTCGCGGATACCTCACGCGGCGTCTGATCCAGTCAAACATCGATCAGGTGCCCGTCGGCACGTTTTCCTGGACGTCATTCCTGCTGACGTCACTCATCTTTGGAGCGTTTCATGGCCCGCTGTGGCTGCCCGGAACGATGGCCGGCATGGCATTCGGGTTGGCGATGTACCGGCGGCGGTCACTCGGCGATGCGGTCCTCGCACATGCCACTACGAACGGCCTGATCGTGTGCTACGTGTTCGCCACCGGTCGATGGTCGGTGTGGTCGTAGGAATGAAGGAGGATCTATGAGACGGATTGTTTACGGCGCGGGGTTTCTGATGGTGTTGGCCTCTCTGTCCACCGCAGCCATGGCGAGTACGCCATCCGGAGTGCCCGAGGTCAGCGGCGGAAGTCTCTCCATGGGGCTCGGTCTGCTCGCCGGAGGCATTCTCATGTTGCGGGCGCGCTTCGGGAGGAAATAGCTCGGGATCAGGTCACAGTCTGCCCGCAAGGGGGTGGTAGACTGCCGCGGGTTGTCGGACGGTGGGATCCAGGAAGTTTAGGAGGGTGCATGAGACGGATTGCTTACGGTGCAGGGTTATTGATGGTTCTGGCGTCTCTCTCGACGGGGGTCATCGCGGGTGCGAACCCAGTTCCAGAGATCAGCGGCGGCGCTCTGACGACGGGGCTCGGTCTCCTCGGAGGCGGCATCCTGATGCTGCGCGCTCGTATGAGAAGGAAATAGGCTATGGAATCGAAACGCAATCTCGCGATCTGGTCGCTCGGCATGCTGACGATACTTGCTTCGGCGACGGGCACTGTTTACGCAACGATTTCCAGCGTGCCGGAGGTCAACGCCAGCTCTCTGTCGGCCGGGTTGGGCCTCCTTGCCGGCGCTGTAATGATCCTGAGGGCACGGATGCACCGGAAGCGGTGAACGCCAACTGAGCATCCGCGATGGAAGACTTTCTCAATCACGCTTCACGAGTCCACGCCTTCAACTATTTCGGTGTGCTGATCGTGATTGCACTATTCGAGTGTGTCGTTCCCCGGCGCACGCCGGGCGACACACTCGCCTTACGCTGGTTCGGCAACGCCGCCCTGACCGTGCTCGGTACCATCCTGGTTCGGACGCTGTTCCCGATTATCGGGATTGCATGGGCCGTGTTGTGCCACGAGCGCGGCTGGGGGCTCTTCAATCGAATCGGCTTGCCATCGGCGCTGGAGTTCGCGCTGACGATTCTGGCGCTCGACGTATTCGTCTACGCGCAGCACCGCCTGCTGCATGGAGTGGGATTTCTCTGGCGGCTGCATCGGACGCACCATTCGGATCACGATTACGACCTGACAACCGGGCTCCGCTTTCATCCACTGGAGATGATGTTTTCAACGACCGACGATGCTCGGGGCGGTGATGGCTCTCGGGGGTGCGCCAGTGGCGGTGTTTACCTGGCAGTTGATGTCCAGCGCCACCAACTTCATCGAACATGCCAATGTGCGCATCCCTGTGCGCCTGGACCGCGTGCTACGGCTGGTCTTCGTGACGCCGGACATGCACCGGATCCATCATTCGACGGCACCGGGCGAGAGCCGGTCGAATTTCTCCAATACGTTTTCGTGGTGGGATCGGCTGTTCGGCACCTACGTCGATCAGCCGGCGGCGGGGCACGAAGAGATGTCGTTCGGTCTTCCCGGATTCGAGGACCGCAAGCACCAGACCCTGCCGTGGATGCTCGCGCAGCCGTTTCTCCCGGAGCCGGGTTCAGCATCCGGCCGAGTCGTCTCCAGCCGCGGCAGAGTCCTCGCTCATCAGCCCGCGGCAGTGACCTCGTCGTAGGCGGGGCCGAGCGGCCGCGCGATGAGCGGACCGTAGTCCTCGAACCCCTTGATGATGTCGGTCGACGCCACGACCTGGTCACGGGTCTTGCCGGCTTTCACCTGTTCGCGCACATAGTCGAGCAGCGCGACGAGATAGTTCGCGTGGTGATTCAGGTCAGCACGGCTGCCGGTGACTTCGAACTTCGCGCCGGCATGCCCGAAGATGTAGACGCGTGTCGGCCGGCAGTTCTGACGCCACCGTCTGCAGAACCTTCGTCCAGTTCGCAATCGACGCCCCGTTGGCGCGGTCGATGACCGGGTGCAGGCGGTTGAACATCAAGTCCCCCATGTGCGCGACGTTCGCTTTCTCGAAGTAGATCACGATGTCGCCGCCGGTGTGAGCCGGGCCGTAATGCTTCATGGAGACGCGCTCGTCCGCATGATCGAACGCCAGCGCGTCGGTCAATGTCTTGTCGGGGACGACGGGTTCGGTGGGCGGTGGAGTCGTCGGCGGCGGATTCTGCTGCGCCCGGCGTGCGACCGCCTGGTCGAACGTCGACTTCATGTATTTCGGCACGTTCTCGTGGCCGATGATCTGCCTGGTCTTCGGACGGAACACGCCGTTACCGCCCGTGTGGTCGCCGTGATGGTGCGAGTTGATGAGCGCGGCGATGTCTGGCTTCCCCGAAGTCTTGAGCAGCTGCTCGACACAGAGCGCGGCCGTGTCCGGGAACTGGCTGTCGACGGCGATGACCCCGGAGGGATTGATCAGCCACCCGATCGTCCCGCCGCGCGCGGTCCAGTAGCCAGTGTTGCGGCGGAGCTCTTTGAAGACAGGTGTCACTGGCGCGGGGGGTTGCGCGCCCTGCGCGGGCGCCACCTGGGCGAAGAACTCGACCCTCCCCAGCGTTCCGGCGGCGAGGGCGGCGGTGGAGGTGGCGAGGAAATGGCGGCGTGTCAGCGGCATGGGCGGAATGATACACGTGCTTACGTGCGACGTGCTCACGTGCGACGTGCTGACGTGCTCACGTGCCGCACCCTCCGCACTCCCCGCACTCTTTCGCACTCCCCCCCCGCACTCGTTCGCACTCTTCGCACTCCCCCGCACTCCTCGCACCCTCCGCACTCCCCGCACCCCCACGCTTTAGTATGAGTTACCATATATGGCATGGCCAAACCGCAAAAGACGACTGTCTATCTCGATGAGGCGGACTATCGGGCGCTGAAGGCGATCGCGCGGACGCAGGGACGGGCACCGGCGGCGCTGGTGCGAGAGGCGGTGGCCGAGTACGCGGCCCGGCACAAGCCGCGAAAGGCCCCGCGCAGCCTGGGCGCAGGGCGGAGCCGCACCGGGGACATCAGCGAACGGGCCGAGGCGTTACTCGCGGGCCTGGGTTCGAAGCGGTGATCATTGCCGATACGGGCGCCGTCATTGCCCTCGTCGATCGCAAGGACCGCCATCATCGCGTCCTTCGCCGGATCTTCGAGTCGGGGCCCGACGAGTGGCTGCTCCCCTGGGCCATCCTGCCCGAGGTCGATTACCTGCTCGGCGCCCACGTCGGCGACGCCGCGCAGAAGGCCTTCCTCGCCGACCTCGCCGACGGGTCCTATCAGGTCGAGTGGGGGCGTGACGCCGATCTCGACGAGGCCGCGCGGCTGAATCGACAGTATGCGTCGCTCAGTCTCGGGCTCGTCGATGCCGTCGTCATGGCCATCGCCGCCCGCCGCCGCGCCACCGCGATCGCGACGCTGGACGTCCGCCATTTCGGGGCGGTCAAGATAGCCGGTACACCGAAGCTGCTGCCCCGCGACGCTTGAGGTAAGTCTTGGTCTTTGAAAAAACCGCTCCTGATCTCCTGACCTCCTGCAACCTCCTGACCTCCTGTGATCCAATCCATCCATGATCGAACTCGTCGCGCTCGATGCCGACGACACGCTGTGGCACAACGAGCCGCTCTACACCGGTTGTCGCGAGCAGTTCCGCGCACTCCTCGCAAAGTACGCACACCATGCGGCGCTCGACGACCATCTGAATGAAATGGAGCTGCGGAACCTCGCGCATTTCGGCTACGGCGTCAAAGGGTTCGTTCTGTCGATGATCGAAACAGCGATCGAACTGACCGACGGACGGCTCGAGGCCGGCGACGTCCGCACCATCATCGGTTGGGGACGCGAGATGCTCGCCGCGCCGATCGAGCTGATGGACGGCGTGCAGGAGGCGGTCGAGACGCTCGCCCGCGACTATCCGATCATCCTGGTCACCAAGGGAGACCTCCTCCACCAGGAGACCAAGCTCGCGCGCTCAGGTCTTGGTCATCTATTCAAAGGGATCGAGATCGTCTCGGAAAAGGACCCCGACGTCTACCGCCGGATCATGAATCGCTACGGCGTTCGCCCGGAACGGTTCGTGATGGTCGGCAACTCACTGCGGTCGGACGTCCTGCCCGTGATCGGCGCGGGCGGGCACGCGGTCCACGTTCCGTACGTCGTCAGCTGGGTCCACGAACGCGTGTCCGCCGAGTCGCTGAAAGACGTTCACTTCCACGAGATCTCTCACATGCGCGAGCTGCCGGCGCTGCTCGAGACTTTGCAATAGTCCAGCTCTTAGCGCTGCCCGTACCGCATTCCGCCCCGCGTACCGCGACCCGCGCACCGCGCCCCGCGCACCGCCCCGCGCCCCGCGACCCGCGCGTTCCGCATCCCGGTGTATGCTCCACCACGGGACCCCAAACCAATCTGACACGGAGCGTCCGCATGCGTAACCGGCTCACCCTTTTCTTACTTCTCTTCCTGGGAATCCATACGGTCACCGCGCAGCAGATCACGACCGGCGTGATCCAGGGGACTGTCACCGACGCCACGGGTGCCCTTCTGCCCGGGGTCACTGTCGAAGCGGTCAACGTCAGCACCAGCCTGACGAGAACGCTCACTACCGGAGAGGACGCGCGGTTCGTGTTCCTGCAGCTCCCTCCAGGCACCTATCGTCTGACCTTCAAGATCCCGGCGTTCGCCACGCTGGTGCAGGAGGACGTGCCGCTGACGGTGGGGCAGACGGTGACACTTCCGGTCGCCATGAAAGTCGGCGGCGTCGCCGAAACGGTGACGGTCACCGGGGGCACCAGCGTGGTCGATTCCACTCGCACGGCCTCGGCGACCACGCTCGGCACGCTGACGGTCGAGAACATCCCTAACCTCGGACGCAAGTTCGAGGATCTCCTCACGCTCACGCCCGGCGTCTCCATCGTCCAGGGGCCCGACGGCGACGAGATCACCTTCGCGGGGCAGCGCGGGATCTTCAACAACATCAGCCTCGACGGCGGCGACTACAACAACGGGTTCTTCGGGGAACAAGCCGGCGGGCAGCGCGCCGCGGTGGACATCACGCTCGAAGCAATCAAGGAGTTCCAGGTGATTGCCACCGGCGCCCCGGCGGAATTCGGCCGCACGGCCGGGGGCGTCGTCAACGTCATCACGAAGTCGGGCACGAACCAGAAGAGCGGAAGCCTTTTTCACTTCCAGCGGATCGCGGCCCTGACCGGAGACCTGTCGGACGGCACCCGCCTGGAAGACTTCCGGCGCGAACAGTTTGGTGGCACCTTCGGCGGTCCGCTGAAAACTGACAAGGCATTCTTCTTCGTCGCGCTCGAGGGGATCACGGGCAACTTCAAACGGCCGAACCTCGGGCGGCAGGTTGGCGATACGCCCTGCCCGGTGGCGAACCCCACGCTCCAGCAGAACGAGGCGCTGATCAACGCGAACGGGGACTGCCAGCGGACGGCCCTGCTCTCCTTTTTCCAGAGCCGTTTCAGCCAGAACGAGGGGACGCCGATCGAACATCCGGTCGAGACCATCTCGCTGCTGACCAAGATCGATCTGGTCGCCAACGACAAGAACAACTTTTCCGGATCGTGGAATTTCAATCACTCGAAGAAGGAGAACGAGACGTTCGACGTCGCGACCTACGGCTCGTCCGCCAATGGCATCGAGGGAGATCCGGCGCGCATCAACGTGCTGAATCTGAACTGGTTCACGACGCTCTCGTCGCGGATGCTGAACGAAGCGCATTTCACCTACTCGCGCGAGAAACGGCCGCGTACGGCGGTCGACTCCGCGGTCGCGGCCGACACCGGGATGGGGTTCGTGCCGACGTTCCGCTTCGGCAATCCGTTCTTTCTGCAGCCGAATGTCGACGAACTGATCTGGCGAACGCAGCTCAAGGACAACGTCTCGCTGATACGTGGATCCCACACCTTCAAGATTGGCGGCGAGTGGATGCACACGCTCAACGACCAGGTCTTCCGCGGCTTCTTCAGCGGCCGCTACATCTTCGACAGCGTCACCGGGTTCCTGCGTTACTCATCCCCCGCGGCGCCCGGCGGGTTCGGGCCAAACACCGTCTCATGCTCGAACGGTTCGTTCGTGACCCATCCGACAACATGCGCGGGAACGACGGCCGGTGGTCCGCTGCTGCTCTATCTGCAGGGGGCGGCGCTCGATGGCCCCGCAAACGACGCGGCGGGGGCCTCGAAGATCACGAACGACGAGTTCTCGCTGTTCGCGCAGGACCAGTGGCAGCCACGTGCCAACCTGACGATCAACTACGGGCTGCGGTGGGACGCTCAGCTCATGCCCGAAACAATCGATCCAGCGACGACGGCGTATGGACAGTTTCTCGACGATCCTGCCTTCCCGTCCGACGGCACGATCCCCGATCAGTGGGCGATGTTCCAGCCGCGGGCAGGTGTGGCGTGGGACGTGATGGGCAACGGAAGGTCGGTGCTGCGCGGCAGCGTCGGCATCTACTCCGCGAGGCAGAACATGCTCTCGCAGGTCGGATCGGTCACGACCAACGGCGTCCAGCAGCAGACGCTCTTCACGAACACGGCCAATCTACTTGCGTTCGGAGCGCCGACACCGACCTGGCCCGGCGTGCTGCCGGTGCAGGCGGTCGCGCCGGGACAGTTCCCGTTGTTCAGCGGCGTCCGCGTGTTCCATCGCGACTACAAGAATCCGCGGATCTACGCCTACAACGTGGCCTACGAGCAGCAACTGATGGCCGATTGGGCGGTCTACGGCGATTTCACCTGGACTGAGGGGCGCAATCTGACCCGGTTCCTGAACTACAACCGACTGCCCGGCACGTGCTGCAACGACGGGCCCGGTACCGGCAACACGTTCTTGTACCCGGCCGACGGACCGTGGAGCCCCTTCCTCGGCGAGGTGATGGTCGCCAACAGTTTCGGCGAGTCGAAATACCGCGCCCTGACAATCGGCATTCGCAAGCGCTTCTCGGAGGGGTATCAGCTCGAGGGCAACTACGTGCTCGCCAAGGACGAAGACAACGATTCGAACGAGCGCGATCCGTTCACCGACCGCAGCTTCAACTTCTTCGATCTGGAGCAGGACTGGGGCCCGTCGGACCGCGACATCCGTCACAAAGTGAATCTGTTCGGATACTTCACGCTGCCGGCCGACATCCGCGCCAACGCGCGCATCCAGGCGCGGACGGCGCAGCCGATCACCGCCAGTCCACGGGTCCTCAACGGCGCGGATCGTGGACGGAACGGCGAGCGCAAAGACAACGAGTTCTTCAGCTTCGACTGGCGCCTCTCGCGTGCATTCAAGGTCGGTGGGAACGTCGAAATCGTGCCGATCATCGAGATGTTCAACACCTTCAACAACGCGAACAACATCAACCCGCTCAGCACGCCGGCGCTGTTTGATTTCGCCGGATTCCTGCGAACCGGCGTCGGCGATCCGCGCCAGACGCAGCTCGCGATCAAAGTCATCTTCTGAGTTTAAGAGGTGGATAACAGGAGATAAGGAGGTCAGGAGAATTAGTTCGTAAGCAGGAGATCAGAAGAACTCATTTCCGAAGTCCGGGGGGCGCCGGCGTGCTTCAGTCTCGCCGGCCGCCAACTGGCCTATGATGCATTCGACGGGTTGAGGTTTTCCGCGCTGGCGAGCGCCGACGACGAAGTGACCTACGACGGGCAGATCAGGATCACAGGACGAAAGGGCGTGCCGCACAAGTGAACCGCATCCCGCATCCCGCGAACCGCGAACCGCGAACCGCGCCCGGCGCTCAGCGATCCGCGATTCCACCAGGGATCGCCCGGCGGGCGCGCACGGTCACGTCGCGCCGTAGCGAGCGAACGTCGAGCTCGCGCACCGGCGCCTTACGGCCGACCGGCGGATCGCTGACAGCGATCACGTAATAGTTGCGAGCCTCCCGCAGGATCTGGTCGACCGCGCCATTGAGATCGTTGGTGTTGATGAACGCATGACCGCCGGCGTCGCGCGCGAAGCCATCCTTGCCCATGCCGGCTCGTGCCGTGCCAACGCCGCCGGGATCGATCACGTAAAAACTCACGTCCGCCGCCGCCATCGCGCGGACGGCATCGAGCCACTCGCGCCGTACTTCGGTAGCGACCTGTGGCGGCGGGATGGGCGTGTCCAGCAGCCAGCCGGAACCAATGGCGACGATGAACTTGCGAGGCTCTCGAGCCTCGCTCAGTTCGCGGGCGAGTGCTGCAACCGAGGTGAGCACCTGCGGTCCAAGGTGTTGCGGCTGAACCACCCCCGCGGTCTGGTTGTACGACTCGACGCGGCTGAGGAGCCGCGACGAGTCAGCCGTGATCTCGACCGCGTCGCCATCGAGCCGGACGACCGCCATCCGATCCTCGGGAAGCATCTTCGTCACGAAACGCCGCGCCACTTCCCGAACGCGCGGCACCAGGCGCGGATCGATGGTGATGTTGTCGAGGAGGAGCAGGATCAGGCGTCCGGCGCGCGCGTCCGCGAGAGGCGTGACCGCCGCGATCGATTGAATCGGGACGCGAAATCCGTTGATCCAGACCTCGAGCTCCTGTTGCTCGAGATCGGTTACGGGATTGCCGTTGCGATCGACGGCCACGGCCTGAATCTCGAGAAGATGTTGCGAAGGAACTGTGCTGGCGGCGGCCACGAGCGCGAGCGCGGCCAGGAGGCGCGTCATTGAAGGATCATACGCCCGCGAACGACTCCACCGCGTAGAGGCGCCACTCCCCCGCATCTTCGGGCATCGGATGCCGGCCGCGTTCGGTAAAACGGAAGGCAGCGCCGGCGACGAGATCCTTCACGGTGCGGGAGATGAGCAGCTCGCCCGGCGCCGCGCGCTCGGCAATTGCGCGGGCAACGCTGACCGCCATTCCCTCGATGACTCCGTCGCGATGGTCGCATTCACCGGTGTGAAGGCCGGCACTGGCGACAATGCCGCTCTGCGCCAGCGCAGCCAACACGAAGCCCGCCGCGCGGATCGCGCGTGCCGGACCGTCGAACGTCATCATCCACGCCGAGTCGCTCGATCCCGACCACTGACCGCGATGGCGTGCGGCGATGGGGCGAATCAGATCCTCCACACGAGCCGCATCGTCAACCGGCCCTGTCCGCCGGCCTGTCCGCCGTAGCCTTGGCGAAGGCGGAGTGCGTTTGAGGACGCAGAGTACTGTCCCGAGGGCGCGTTCCTCGCCGCCGACGCTGCTGAACGTCTCGACGAAACGCTCGATCACGGAGACGATTTCGTCCTGATCGCCGACAAACGGCAGGTGATCGTTGCCGGGCAGCTCGACGAAGCGCGCGCCGGGGATCCGCGAGGCCAGATAGCGGCCTTCCTCGACCAGCAGGCAGCGATCGCCGGTCCGGTGCATCACCAGCGACGGGACGCGAACCAGCGGCAACACCTCGCGGATGTCGACCTCGGCGTTCATGCGTGTGAGCGCGAGCGCCGCCCCCGGGCTCGCTCCCTGCCGCAGGTAATGTGCCCACCAGTCGCGAAAGGCCGGATCATTCGCCCGGCTGGGGGCACGCTCCTCGATGCCAAGCGGTCCACCCCAGTGCTGCTCGATCTCCGCGTAAAACGCTTCGCGCTGTTCCTCCCTCGGGCCCCACGGATAGTCGGGGGCCCACAGCCGCCGCGCGTACGAGCCGATCATCATCAGCGCGAGCGTCCGCGCCGGGTAGGTGGCGGCAAACAGCGCGCACATCGGCCCGCCTTCTGACACGCCGAGCAGTGCCGCGCGCGTCGAACCCACGGCGTCCATCACCGCGCGCACGTCGTCCATCCGCTGCTCGAGCGTCGGCAGCTCCGAGACACGATCCGACAAGCCGGTGCCGCGCTTGTCGAAGAGGATCAGCCGGCTGAAGCCGGCGAGGCGGGTGAGAAAGCGCGCAAACGAAGGCTCGGTCCAGAACTCTTCGAGATGTGACACCCAACCCATGACAAAGACGATGTCGAGGGGGCCCTCGCCGACGACCTGGTAGGCGATGTTCACGTTTCCACTGCGCGTGTAATGGACCTGCGGGATCGTCGCCTCCGGTGTGGCCGGGGCTGGTTGCGAGATCGATGTGGAGCGGGCGTGCGACGTAACCGGCGCGATGAACCGGTAGCCGCGGCGCGAAACGGTTTCGATGTACTGCGGGCGCTTGCCGCGGTCGTCGAGCGCCTCGCGCACCATCGAGATCTGCTGCGCCAGGTTGTTCGGCTCCACGAACGCGTCGGGCCAGACATGCTGGATCAAGTCGTCGCGGCTGACGACCTGCCCGGCGCGTTCGACAAGAACGAGGAGGGTTTCGACGGCTTTAGGGGGCAGCGGCAGCGACTCGCTCCCTTTCGTCACCAGCCTCGCAGCCGTCTCGAGGCTGTAGGGCCCGAAGCTGTAGCGATACGGACGAGCCAGACCGTTCGAAGCGCTCGACTTCATCGCACTTTCATCCAAAATTCACTGCCGCCTCAAGACATCGCTCGCGCCTGGCCGCTATCGTGACCAGTCTCGCCTCTACATGTGTGGGGCGCTGATTTTAACGGAGCAGGACCCCAGTGACTACCTCGAACCAGACCACCAACTCCACTCATGCGATCGTCGTCGGCGGCAGCGTCGTCGGATGCGTGATTGCAGCGATCCTGTCGGAACGTTTCGAACAAGTAACGATTCTCGAGCGCGATCAGCTACCAAGTACTCCAAGCCCGCGTGCCGGCGTGCCGCAGTCACGCCACGTTCACGTGCTGCTCGCACGAGGTGCCCAGGAGCTGGAAAGGCTTTTTCCAGGCTTCCTCCGTGAAATGGTCGAGGATGGCGCGCGGGTACTGGACGTCGGTCACGACGTGGCCTGGCTGACACCCGGCGGATGGGGCGCGCGTTTCGCGTCCGGCTTCGAGTTGTGTTGCGCCAGTCGCGACCTGATCGAGGCGCAGGTTCGGCGTCGTACGCTGGAACTGCCGAACGTCACTCTCCGCGACGGTATCTCAGTAGACGGTCTCGTCACGGTTCACTCCCGCTCGCGGGTGGTCGGCGTCCAGGCACGCGATCGGCGCCGCAGCGGTGCGGACGGCAGGCGCCACGTGATCGGCGACCTGGTAGTCGATGCGACCGGACGCGGGTCACAACTTCCTCAATGGTTGATCGGGATGGAACGTGGCCCTGTCCGCGAACAGGTCATCGACGCGGGGATGACCTACGCCAGCCGTTTCTTTGCGCTGGAAGACACGGCGCTCGACGGGTGGCGGGCCGCCTATGTACAGGCGGCTCTGCCGGGAGCGCCGCAAGGAGGCATCCTCTTTCCCGTCGAGGGGAATCGCTGGCACCTCACGCTCTTCGGTTACGGGGAGGCCGCACCGCGGACCGACGAAGCCGGATTCAACGCATTCATGGAGGAGCTCCGCAGCCCGATCCTCTCCGATATCCTTCAGCACGCGACGCCGCTTACCCCCATCATCAGTCATCGGCGCACCGCGAACAGGTGGCGGCGCTTCGACGAGATGGAGAACTGGCCGGAGGGTCTGATCGCCGCCGGCGATTCGGTGTGCTGCTTCGATCCTGTTTACGGCCAGGGGATGACCACCGGGATTCTGGGAGCGATGGAGCTCAAAGCGCGCATCGATGAGGAGTGGTCGGGATCCGGCACTTTCCAGCGGGGATTCGCTCTCTACGTGCAAAAGCAGATGGCGCGCGTGATCCGTCCCGCCTGGGACCTGGCGACAAGTGAAGACCTGCGGCTCGCCACCACCACGGGAGCGCAGCTCCGCAGGCGCGATCGATTGATGCAGAAATACTTCGACACCGTTGTGTCCACCGCCACGATGGACACCGCCGTGCGGCGTCGGCTTCTTTCCGTGATGAACATGTTGACGGGTCCGGAGATGCTCCTGCATCCACGCGTCCTCATCGGCCTGCTGGGTTATCTCTGTGGATGGCATGATCGGCCAAAACCGCTCTGGCGCGAACGCCCGGCGAGCGCACGGAACGAACGGTCGCGACCGCCTTCCGGCGGGTATCTGCGGCCCAGCTCGCACACCAGCACGACCCGCCCCTAACCTCCTTTGATAGAATGGATTGCCTTCTCGGCAAAACCTCATTCATAAGCCCCAAAGGGCTGGACGCCCGACGATGGGCCGCCCTAAAGGGGCTGGATGCCCCGACGATGGGCAGCCCTGAAGGGCTGGACGCCCTGACGATGGGCAGCCCTAAAGGGCTGGACGCCCTGACGATGGGCAGCCCTGAAGGGCTGGACTACAGTTACGCACGATCGCGATGGAACCGTCCGTTATTTCCCACTACCGTCTGCTCGACCGCCTCGGCGATGGCGGCATGGGAGTGGTGTACCGCGCGCAGGACCTCCGGCTCGGCCGTGAAGTTGCCATCAAGCTCCTGAAGAAAGATGTCAGCACGACTCCGGACTGGCGCGCGCGGTTCGAACGCGAAGCGCGACTGGCGTCGTCCCTCCAGCATCCGCACATCTGCACGATCCACGAGCTCGGCGATCAGGACGGTCAGCCGTTCATCGCCATGGAACGGCTGGAGGGAAGAACCGTCCGGCAACTGATCGAAGCAGGACCGATCCCGATCCCGCGCGTACTCGATTTCGCCCGGCAGATTGCTGACGCGCTCGACGCAGCGCATCGCCGCGGGATCATCCATCGCGACATCAAGCCCGCGAACCTCTTCGTCACGTACGGGAACCACCTGAAGGTGCTCGACTTCGGCCTGGCGAAGACGACCGCCGCCGATTCGGCCACCGCAACCGCCATCCCCCACACGCCCTCGTCACCCACGGTCGCGGTCAAAGGAGCACCAGACCTGACCGCGACAGGTGTGGCCATCGGCACGGCGGCTTACATGTCGCCGGAGCAGGCGCACGGCCAGCCCCTCGACGCGCGGTCGGACCTCTTTTCACTGGGCGCGGTTGTCTACGAAATGGCGACCGGGCGCCGGGCCTTCGGCGGCGACGACCTCGCGCTTATCGCGATGCGGATCGTGAACGGGATCCTGGTATCTCCCCGCACGGTGAATCCCGATATCCCCGAGGATGTCGAAGCCATCATCCTGAAGCTGATGGCCACCGATCCGAACGACCGCTACCAGACGGCCGCGCTGCTGCTGGCCGACGTCCGGGCCGCGTTGCTGCGGTTCGATCCCGACGCGAGTTCCATCGGCCCCGCGCAGGAGCCTTCGGTCTCCGGGTCGAGGCGATCCCGGATCAAGTGGACGATTGCCGCGAGCCTGGCGGTTGTTCTGCTCGGCGGCGTCGCCGCCTACACCTGGCTCACACCACGCAGCGCGGCTCTCACCGATCGCGACAGCATTCTGATCGGCGCGTTCGAGAACACGACCGGTGATGCCGACTTTGACCAGACGCTCGGCACGGCGCTCAGCGCGCAACTCAACCAGTCGCCATTTCTCGACATCGTCTCCGACCAGCGCGTCCGCGAGACGCTCCGCTCTATGGGGCGCCCGGCCGACGATCGTCTGACTTCTGCCGGTTGCGCGGGAAGTGTGTCAGCGGCTCGGGCTCAAGGCGATGCTCGACGGCTCGATTGCACCGCTCGGCACCAGCTACGTGCTCAACCTCAATGCGACCGATTGCCAGACCGGCGAGCCGCTCGCCCGCGAGCAAGCCGAGGCCGCCAAGGAGCGCGTCTTCAGCGAGCTGGGGTCGATGTCCTCGCGGATGCGCGGGAGACTCGGCGAGTCGCTCCCGTCGATCCAACGCTTCGACGTGCCGATCGAGCAGGCGACGACGCCGTCGTTGCCGGCGTTGAAGGCCTACGCGCTCGGCCTGGAAGAGCGCCGCCGCGGGCGGGAGCTGGAGTCGATCGCATTCTTCAACCAGGCGATCGAGCTCGACAAGGAATTCGCCGCCGCCTACGCGACGCTGTCCACTGTCTTTGGCAGCATCGGCGAATTGCGCCGCAGCGAGGAGTACGCGCGGCTCGCGTTCGGGCTGCAGAAACGCGTCAGCGAACGCGAGCGGCTTTTCATCAATTACCAGTACCACGACCGTGTAACCGGCAACCAGGACAAGGCGGCAAGCACGCTGGAGTTGTGGAAGACCGCGTATCCTCGCGAGTCACGTCCATCGAATGCGCTGGCGCTGATCCATCACCGCATGGGGCGTTACGATCGCGCCGAAGAAGAAGCGCGAGAGGCGTTGCGGCGGTCGCCGGGGCATCCGTTCCCGCTCTCCAACCTGGCGATTACCTACCGGTCGATGGGCCGCTATGCGGACGCGAAAAAGATCGGCGAAGAAGCGGTCAAACTCGGCGTCGAAACGACACCGACACGCCGTCTGCTCTACCAGATCGGAGTGATCACCGGGGACGGATCGGCGGCGGCGCATGTCGAATGGGCGAAAGACCGCCCTCGTGAGTTCGACCTCGTATCGGCGCAGGCGCAGGTCGCCGCCTATGAAGGACGTCTGGTCGAGGCCAGTGAGCGGTACCGCCGCGCGGCCGAGATGGCCCTTGCGCGGAACCTTCGCGGCACCGCGTCCGGCTACGCCGCGCACTTCGCGTGGACCGAAGCGCTCTATCGCAACCCCACCGACGCAGCGGCAAGTGTCCGCCGCGCGCTCGCGCTCGCCGATACGGATTCGGACGGGCCGGGTACGATCCCGCGATTCCGTTCGGCGGCGGCATTGGCGATGAGCGGATTGAGTGCCGAGGCGCTCGCACTCGTCCAGCGCGCCGAGCAGCGCTACCCCGAGGCGACCTTCGTGCGGAGCGTGCTCGGCCCGGTGACACGCGCGGCCGCAGCCTTGAAAGCACAGAGGCCAGACGAAGCTCTCGACGCATTGAAGGCAGCCCAGGTGACGGAGCTCGGAACAGTGGCCGGCCTGGTGCCTCCCTATCTTCGCGGGGAAGCGTTCGTGCAGAAGTCGATGTACGTCGATGCGATCCGCGAGTACCGGAACGTCCTGCAGCATCGCGGCGTGGATCCGTTCGCGCCGACGGTTCCACTCGCACAGCTCGGCCTCGCGCGCGCGCATGCGCGTAACGGCGACACCGGCGCGAGCCGTGCCGCCTACCAGGAGCTCTTCGCCATCTGGAAAAAGGCGGACGCCGACTTCGCTCCCCTGCTCGCCGCTCGCGCGGAGTACGCCCGCCTCGTCGGCTCGACCACCCAGCCGTGAAGACTCCGCTTCGCATATCGCACTACGAGATCCTGACCAGGATCGGACGCGACGGGCCGACCGAAATCTATCGGGCGCGCGATCTGCGTCTCGAGCGCGATGTCGCCCTCAAGGTCCTGCGTCCGGAAGAAAAGGCCCGGCCAGGCGCGCTCGACCGGTTCCGGCGTGAAGCACGGATCGCATCGCTCGTCACGCATCCGCACATCTGCACCGTCCACGACTCCGGCGAAGCGGATGGGCAGACGTTCCTTGTCTGCGAGCTGCTCGAAGGGCGCGCGCTCGACGAGACGGTTGCCGCCGAGGGACCATTGCCGCAGGACCGCGTCATCGACATCGGGCTGCAGATTGCCGATGCCCTCGTCGCGTCTCACCGCCGCGGAGTCGTGCATGCCAACCTGAAACCGTCGAACGTGTTCATCACCAACGACGGGCACGTCAAGCTGCTGGAGCTTGGCGCGGCAGGGGCCGTCGCGACTGAAGAACCACCGGCGCCGGGCGACGCCGGCGCGAAGACCACGTCGGTCACGCCCGTGCCGGCCATCCCGCCTTCGCTTGCCAGCGAGTTCTTTCATCCGTACCTCTCGCCGGAACAGGTCGCGGGTTCCTTCGCGGACGCGCGAAGCGATATCTTCGCGACCGGCGCCCTGCTCTACGAAATGGCGACCGGCACAGCCTGCTTTCAAGGGTGCCACGCTCGCTGAAATAACCTCGGACATCAGTGCGCGGGAACCGGCGAGGCCGCGCGACGTGCGGTCGGATGTGCCTCCGGCACTGGAAGCGATCATCCTCCGCGCTCTCGACAAAACTCCCGATCGGCGGTATCAGCGTGCCTCGGAGCTGGTCGACGATCTGCGGCGCGCCCGCCGCACGATCGACGCGCGCGTCAGCTCCGGCTCGTGGTGGCGTACGAGAGCGGGGCTGCGGGTGGGCATTGCGGCAGCCGTCGTCGCGATTGCCGTCCTCGCCATGATGGGGTTCGCACGCTGGCGGTGGACGCCGGTGGTCGAGCGCAGCGCGATCCTCGTCGGCGACATCGCCAACGGTACCGGTGATCCCGATTTCGACGGGACGTTGCGACAGGGCATCTCGGTCTATCTCGCGCAGTCGCCGTATCTCGACCTGGTATCGGACGAGCGGATTCGCAGCACGCTGCAGCTGATGGGGCGCAAACCGGACGCGCGGCTGACGCACGACGTCGCGGCGGAGCTGTGCCAGCGTCTTGGCCTGCAGGCAATGCTCGAAGGCAGCGTCGCCGCGGTCGGCCGTTCGACGGTGGTCGCGCTCGCCGCCACCGACTGCTACACCGACGCGACGATCGCGAAAGAGAACGTCGAAGTGGAGCGCAAGGAAGACGTCCTGCGCGCGCTCGGCCAGCTGACCTCCGCCATTCGCCGCTCGCTCGGAGAATCGGGCGCGTCTCTGGCGCGGAACAACGTCCCGATCGAAGAAGCCACGACGCCGTCGCTCGAGGCGCTGAAGGCATACACGGAAGCGGTGACGAAGCGGGCGGCGGGGGCAGAGGCTTCAGCCGTCGAGCTGCTCGAGCGGGCCATCGCCATCGATCCCAAATTTGCGCTCGCGCATACGACGCTGTCGAGCATCTACGGCGGCTTCGGTGAAACCGGACGGAGCGAAGAGTACGCGCGGCTGGCATACGACTACCGCGACCGCGTCAGCGAACGCGAGCGGCTGTTCATCACCTACCAGTACCACGATCGTGTCACTGGGGATCAACTCAAGGCGCGGGAAGCGCTCGAGGTGTGGAAGCGAACGTATCCGAAGGACTATCGGCCGTCGAACGCGCTCGCGCTGCTGCACATCCGGCTGGGTGACTACGCCGCCGCCGTCACCGAGGCGGAAGACGCCATGCAGCGGAATCCGCTGCACGCGTTTCCGCGATCCAACCTGGCACATGCGCTCAGGGGGGCCGGACGCTACGCCGAATCCCGCGCGGTCGCGGAGAAAGCGTTGTCCGAGAAGCTCGAGACGATGCCGATGCGGCGGTTGCTGTATCAGCTCGGCGAACTGCAGGGGGACGCGGACCTGGCGCGACGCCAGATCGAGTGGGCGACCAACCACGCGCGCAGCTTCGACATCAGCGGCGCCCGCGGCCAGGTGGCGCTGTTTCACGGTCGCGTGAACGAAGCGCGCAAGCTCTTCGAGGAGACGATGAGCGCGGCGACGGCACGCGGGTTTCCGCAGGTCGCGTCCGGCTACGCCGCGCAGGCCGCCTTTGCGGAAGTCATCTACGGGTACGGGCGGCCGCCGCTTCAACAGGCGCGGGTCGTCGTCCAGACCGCCACCGCGTTCGAGCCGCAGCTGAGAGCCGCCGCCGCGCTGGCGCTTGGCGGCGAGGCGCAGGAGGCGGATGCTCTGGTGCGCCGGTTCCGCGGCGTCCGCTCGCAGGACACGCTGCTGCAGAACGCCTATCTGCCGGTCGTCGAAGCGGCGGCGCTTCTCGCGCGTGGTCAGCCCGACGCGGCGATCGAGCCACTGCGTCGAGCCTCTCCGTACGAGAACGGACTGGTGGCCGCGTTGCTGCCGGTGTATGTCCGCGGCGAAGCGCGCCTGCGCGCCGGCGCGGCTGAAGAAGCCGTCCGCGAGTTCGAATCCCTCCTCGCCAACCGTGGGGCGGATCCGTTCTCACCGGTTGTCGCGATGGCGCAGCTCGGTGTCGCGCGCGCCTACAACCGGATGGGGGCCTTCGCGAAGAGCCGCGCGGCGTATGAAGCGGTGCTCGCGACGTGGGCCAGCGCTGATCCGGATCTGCCGGTTCTCCGTCAGGCGCGCGACGAATACGCGAAAGTCAGGTCCTCGGGTCCGTAGACTGAACGGCCGGCGGTATCCGCGTACTTACTTCTTACGAACGTAGGTGATCTTCATCACCTGCATTTCCTTGCCGTCGGGTCCGGTCGCGTACGCGGTCATGACGCGGTTGTTGGCGTCCTTCACGTCCACCGTGTTGCGCGTCTTCATGACCTTGCCGGTCATATCGGGACCTTCCATCCAGCCGCTCCACTTCTTCGTGGCCGGATCGTAGGTGCTTTCCATGAGCGCGAGCCCCATCGACATCGAGTCGGTCCAGCTTCCCGTGTACTTCTTCTTGCCTGCGTCCCAGGTCAGCACGCCGTGGCCGACAAACGGTGAGCCCATCGCCTCACCCTTGAAGTCCGAGATCAGGCAGAGCCCGCCGCAACTCAGGGTGTTCACCTCGACCCCCTTCGAAGTCTGAGGCGGCGCGCCGGGGGCCATCGAGAATTCGACGGTGGCATCCCAGGTGCCGACGTCCATCTTGAGCACTTCGTGTTCGGGCCCCGGCTTCGGCAACGGAGGCGCCTGCTGCGCGGCGAGCGGGGCGGCGCTGAATACAACGAGACCGAGAGCAAAGCGGGCAGATCGAAACAGCTTCATGGCATCTCTCCTCGGCGACGAATATACCGCAGAAAACCCAGCACGTAAGCACGTGCGCACGTGGCACGTGCGCACGTGCGCACGTGGCACGTCGCACGTCGCACGTCGCACGTTACTTCGCCGCCAGGTATTCTTTGCGCGCGCGGACCTTGGCGTTGGGCTTCTTCACGCGCACTTCGAGCTTGTGCATCTTCCCGTCAAGCTTCGCCGGTTCGAAGCCGATCAAGTATTGCCGGTGCAGCTCGTCGGCCACTCGCGCGAATGTGGCGGCGAGGTCCTGTGTGTTTCTGAGCTCGAAGTAGCCGCCGCCGGTTTCCGCCGCGATCGCCGGAAGCCCTGCGTCCGGACTCTGGCTCATCCCGCCGAAACCGCCGCCGCCGACTGGAGTGCCGCGCCCCTCGAGGCCGATCGCATAGACCATCACGTCGGCTTCCTGCGCACGTCGCATGACATCCATGAAGCTCATGTTGTTGATGCGGAAATTTCCAGGATTGTCGGCGCCGTCGGTGAAGACCAGCACGACTCTGCGGCCATCCTGCGACTTGAGGGTCCCAACGGCCTGGTCGATGGCGTTCCACAGCGGTGTCGGTCCCTTTTGCTGGAGACGTGACCGCAGGATCCCGACCAACTCCTCCTTGTTCGACGTGAAGTTCTCCGGGTCTATCTGCACGTTCTCGGCGAAGCTCCCGATCCGCGCCTTGTCGGATGGCAACATCTCGCGGACGAAGGCCTCGGCCGCTCCTTCGACCAGCCGCAGGTTGCCGCGCATGCTGCCGCTTCGGTCGAGCATGACGACGACTGAGATCGGCTGGACGTCGGTCGAGAAGACGATGATCGGCTGTGTCTTGCCGTTGTCACGTACTTCGAATTCATCCCGCGCGAGGCCGGTGATCATCTCCCCGCCGGCGGTGACTGTGGCGAACACCGCGACGGTCTTCGCGCCGCTCTTGAACGTCGGCTGCTGTGCGGCGAGACCAGCGGCGACCAGCACGACCACAGCCGTGGTCAACCAGTAATTGCGCATACCAGAATGATAAGGCCGCCGGGCGGCGTGCCTCTACGTGCGGTTGGACTCTGACGCGCGCTCTTCCGAGAGCCAGCTGTCGCTGACGGACCCGAGCGCGGGACGCCGCGCATGACCACGGCTCACGAGGTGGACGATTACCACGACGGTAAGCACGGCCGCGATGACCAGGAGAACGAACATCTATCGGGTCCCTTTCAACGTCCGAACAACATGACGGCGCAGTCGACCGGCGGCGCGAGCACGATCGGCAGCCGACGAGCAGGATCGCCAGCGGGACGGCCCAGACGAGCAGCAGCAACTCGCCGCCAATCGCCAGCGATCGCATCGAGACGGAGCCCGCCGTCGCAAGCGTCATGAAGCAACTCGTCAAGTGCGCTTCGGCGCCGCCGAGGCGGCTGCCGCTTCGGCATCGTTGAGCACGTGCCCGACGTTGCGCGTCGCCTGTCCATTTTGCCATGTGTTGAAGCCGACCAGCGCGGCCCCGAGTGTCACCAGGATCATCGCTACCAGCGTCACCATCGACATCATCTGCGGAACGGCAAACAACCAGGCGAGTGCGGCGAATGGCACTACGACCGCGAACGTCGCGGTAAGGGCCCGAAATTCGAAGAATCTATTCATCATGAAAACACCACCAGAAAAAGGCAGAGGCCCAGCCTGAATTGGAAGAGCGACAGACGTAAGACGAGGATAAGTAGTCGGATACGGCATAGTTGGCTCCTTAGGTGAGAGCGGCCCCGCTATGCCGGTGACTCAGGAAAGTGGCTATCAGCTTACCACGCTTCGCTGCGCGACCCGCTCGCCGGGGTACTATCCCCTTCCACACCCTTGGGGAGGAATCATGAATCGATGGTTACGCTCGACAGTTCTCACGGTGATGTTTGCTTTATTGACGATGTCGGTGGCGCAGGCACAGGACACCGTGACACTCACGGGCAAAGTCACAACGGCGGCCGATGGCCTGGCACTGCCCGGGGCAACCGTGACGATCCCGGCCCTGAAACTCTCGGCGGAAACCGGCGAGGACGGGACTTACTCGATCACCGTGCCCGCCAGCGATGCGAGGGGACAGACCGTCGAAGTCAAGGTCATCTACTTCGGTCTCCAGACCCAATCGGCCAACGTCGTGCTGTCGGGAGCCGCACCGATCGTGCGTGATTTCGGTCTCGTGTTCGGTTTCCATGAAGAGATCACCGTGGGGTCACGGCTGGCCGGAGCCGCTGCCGAGAAGGCGGTCCCGGTCGATATCCTGACGCCGCACCAGATCGCCACCTCGGGCGCGAGCGAAACCAACCAGATCATCCAGGCGCTCACACCGTCCTTCAACTTTCCCCGTCCGACGATCACCGACGGCACCGATTCGGTCCGGCCGGCGACTCTTCGCGGGCTCGGCCCGGACCAGGTGCTGGTGCTGATCAACGGCAAGCGCCGCCACATTGGCGCGCTGGTGCACGTCAACGGCAGCATCGGCCGCGGCTCCACCGGCGTCGACCTCAACGCGATCCCGGCGTCGGCGATCCAGCGCATCGAGATCCTGCGCGACGGCGCCGCCGCGCAGTACGGCTCCGATGCCATCGCCGGCGTGATCAACATCGTGTTGAAAGCAGGGGTCAGTCCAACGACGCTGAATGCGAAAGCCGGCATCACCACGCACGACGACGGAGGGTTGTTCGACGTCAGCGCCAACCGCGGATGGAACATTGGCCGCGGAGCGGTCTTCGCCACCATCGAATTCCGCGACCGCGGCGAGACCAACCGCGCCGGAGTCGATCCACGCGACCAGATCGTTGTCGGGAGACGCAGGGAACAACGCTGTCGCGCAGCCGAACTTTCACTGGGGAGATGCCGACACGACCGACCTGATGACGTTCGCCAACGCAGAATTTCCGATCTCGACCGGAACCACGTCCTTCTATGCGTTCGGCGGCATCAGCCGGCGTCAGGGCGTCGCACGGCGGATTTTTCCGGCGCGCAATGGATGCGACCAACTGGCCGCAGATCTATCCGCAGGGATTTCTTCCGCTGATCGAACCGGACATCGTCGATTGGTCGGCCACCGGCGGCCTGCGCGGCACCCGATCGGGATGGTTCTGGGACGCCAGCGCGCAGTACGGCTACAACAGCTTCGATTTCAACGTCACCGACAGCCTCAACGTCTCGCTGGGGCCCACCAGCACCCAGCGGGAGTTCTACTCGGGATCGCTGGTGTTCGACCAGTTCCTCACCAACTTCGATGTTTCGCGCCAGGTCGATGCGGGTTTATCGGGCCCGCTGAACGTTGCCCTCGGTGCGGAGTACCGGCACGAGAACTACCAGATCATCGCCGGCGAGCCGAACTCGTACATTGACGGAGGGCAGCCGAACCGCCTGGGCCAGCCGGCGGTGCCGGGCGCGCAGGTGTTCCCCGGTTTCCGTCCTTCGAACGAGGTCGATACGGGACGCAACAGTGTTGCGGCCTACGCGGACCTCGAGGCCAATCTGCATCGGTTGCTCCGCCTCGGGCTTGCCGGGCGGTACGAGTACTACTCCGACTTCGGGAGCACCGCCGACGGCAAGCTGACGGTGAGACTCGAGCCGCATCCACGGTTCGTCGTGCGCAGCGCGGTGAGCACCGGCTTCCGCGCGCCGGCGCTCGCTCAGTCATATTTCTCCGCGATCAGCACGAACTTCCTTCCGGTCGGCGGGCAGCTCCTTCCGTTCGAAGTCGGCACGTTTCCGGTCAGCAGTCCGCCGGCGCGCGTGCTCGGCGCCGAGGATCTGAAACCGGAAGAGTCCGTCCATTTCAGCGCCGGGCTCGTATGGAATCCCGTCGACACGCTTGAATTCACCGCGGACGTCTACCGAATCGACATCGACGACCGCATCGTGATTTCGGGTAATTTCACGGGAGGCAGCATCAGCGATCTGCTGCGGCCGCTTGGCGCCAACGGCGCGCGGTTCTTCACTAACGCGATCGACACGCGGACAGACGGTGCCGACTTCACCGCCACCTACACCATCGCGCTGGATGCCGACAGCCGCCTGCGTCTCAGCGCCTCGTACAACTTGACCGACAACGACATCCTGCGAATCGCCGAGACGCCGCCGCAACTCGCAGGATTCGAGTCAGTCCTGTTCGATCGGGTCGAGCGCCGTCGGGTGGAGTGCGGCCAGCCCCAAAACAACTTCCGCTTCTCGGGCGACTGGAATGCCACCCGCTTCGGCGTCGTCGGCCGTGTCGCACGCTACGGTGAGTACTGCAGCGTCGACCGCGCGGTGATCGTCAACGGCGTGACCGTTGACCAGGATTTCGAAGCAGAGTGGATCACTGACCTCGAAGCGACAGTCAGCTTCGGCAAAGCGCTCCTCGGTGTGGGAATCCAGAATCTCTTCGACGTTTTTCCCGATGTAACCGTCGCGCCGAATTCGAACTTCGGGATCTTTCCCTACCCAAGTCATTCTCCGTTCGGCATGAACGGCCGGTTCGTGTATTCGAGGATTACTTACCGGTTCTAGAGGTGCCGGGTGCCGGGTGCCAAGTGCGACCCGCGCACTGCGCCCCGCGCCCCGCGCACTGCGCCCCGCGAAGTGCGGAACGTGCCAGCTGTGACACGTTCCGTACCCGAACTACCGCTTTACCGCGTTCCGACGTGGCGGTTGCTGGTGACGCGATCCCAGGCGTCGCGGACGGCGGCCTTCACCTGCTCCCAAGTCGAGTGGGCGCGGTGCTCGTACGCGTTCCAGTCGCGCGAGAGGTCGGATTCGATGTCGTTCCAGTTCTTCCCCTGATACCGATGAGCGGATTCATATCCGTACCGATACCCCGGACGATAGGTCTCGTAGTCGTACGAACCCGATGAGGCGTACGGACGATTGCGATAGTTCGTGCGCCAATAGGCGTCTTCGGTATTCCAGTCCTGCGGGTAATTGTCTGCCATGCGTGTCCTCCTCATGAGCTTCAGCGTTGGCTGAGGCTGCGATATCGATCGCAAAATACAACGTGCAAGAGAAGGTCCCGGTGTGAGAGCGTTTTCTGATGAGTTCGACGCTGCTCTATTGCTTCGCGCATCCGGACGACGAAAGTTTTTCGGGCGCGGGTACGGCGATGAAGTACGCGGCGCGGGGCGTGCGGACAATACTTGTCACCGCGACGCTCGGCGAGCGTGGCAAGACCGGCGAGCCGGCGATTTGCACGGCGGCGGAACTGCCCGCGGTGCGGGAGCGGGAGCTGCGCCACGCGGCGGAGATCATCGGGTTCGACGAACTGCACCTGCTCGGATACCGCGACAAGGAGCTGGCGGACGCAAAGCCGGAGGAGATTCGCGAAAAGCTGGTGACGATCATTCGACGGACCCGTCCAGAGGTCGTCATCACGTTCGATCCGAACGGCTTCAACGTCCACCCGGATCACGTCGCCATCAGCCGGTTCACCTCGGACGCGATCGCGGCGGCCGCGGATCCGCGCTGGCACGGCGGCGCTGGCGAGCCGCATGTTGTCGCACGCCTGCTGTGGACACCGCCGGTCGCGCCCTGGGATATTTCCAGCGCTGATTCCGCAGGTCCGGGTGCTGCGGCTGCCGGCGCGAACGATACACCCGGTATTGATTTCGTGATCGACGTCGCCGAATGGCGTGAACGACGTGCGGCCGCGCTGCGTGCTCACCGCACGCAGCATCTCTCGATCGATCACTACTTCTTCAAGCGCCCTGACCTGAACCGGATCCTGGATCGTGAGTTCTGGCGGCACGCCTGGGGACCGCCGCTGCAATCACGCCCGGCAAATGACATTCTGGCAGGGCTGTCCTTGTAGTCCAGCCCTTTAGGGCTGCCCATCGCAGGGCGTCCAGCCCTAGGGCTGCCCATCGCAGGGCGTCCAGCCCTCTAGGGCTGCCCATCGCAGGGCGTCCAGCCCTTCCGCCTTCGCGCGTAGCGCTTCGGCGAGACTCGCCGTAGCCTTGGCGGAGGCGGTTAGGGCTGCCCATCGCAGGACGTCCAGCCCTTTAGGGTCTGCTCAACATCCTCTCGACCTCGGCGAGCGGCACCTGGCACAAATAGGCGCGTTCGTCCTGGACGCCAAGGCCGATCACCAGGTTCGCGCCATTGTGACTGAGCGTCATCCCGCAGGCGAACTCAATGCCCTCCTCCACGAAGACGAACGGGCGCGAGACACGAGTGAGTGAGAAGGCCGCATCGCATTCTATGAAGCGATGGAGATAGGTACGTTGGGAACGACCGCCAGGACGATTCCGGATGATGACGTCGTGGACCAGCATGAGTCGCCGATCGCTGTCCGGTATGGAGACCGGCCCCGCGGATCCTCGCCAGGTTCTTGCGCGGCGACGATGGCGTACCTGGACGTCCACTTCGTAGCGGCCCGACAGCACATCCAGCCGCAACACGGTGAGCGGAGCGTAACCATAGATCGCGCGAACGCCGCCGTCCGCACCGACAAACGGCAGCCAGTTCTTCTGAGGCCGATCGTCGAACGCGCCGATGAGCGGCCGATGCGCGGATACACGTCCGTCCCGTTCGAGCTGACACACGGAGAGATGAATGTGTCCGCTCGGATGCCGGTCCGCTGTCGCGCACAAGAAATAGATGGCACCGTCGACTTCGAACAACCGGCAGTCCTCGAGCCCCCGAATGCTCGTATCGCGCAGCGGCGGTTCATCGATCACCATCGGGTGCTGGTCCAGCAGCTCGAGCTCCCGCGAGAAACGCATGAGGACGTTGCGGCTCCGGATGACCACCTCATCCTCCCCGCCGCGCCGCCGCGACCGTCGTCGTCGGATGTCCACGCCGCGACAGTTGACGAGATAACCGTCAGTGGTCAAAAGGATGCTGGGATTACACGGGTCATACGGCGACGGGATCGAGGGGCGCACCGGAATCAGGCGCGTGGCCTTCAACTGCAACATTTTCGGCGGGGGACTCACGCGTGCGATCTCTCCCGTACCTGCTTCAGATGATGTCCGGTGTGCCGCCAATGAAACTTCTGCCATTGCGGGACATTCAGTCCGGCGAAGTACGGATGATTGGAGACGGGCACGCTGACAAATTCGGCGTCAGCCGATGGTCAAGAAGGCCGGACTCACCGGGGCACGAGGGCGACTGCGCGGAGAGGGCCACCGGATCCTTTCTCGATCTTCATCGGCAGGGCGATGACGAGCGCGCCGCGCGGTGGCAACTGGTCGAGGTTGGTGAGGTTTTCAAGCCCGGGGACGTTCTTTGCCGCCGCGATGCGGTGCACTTCGAACGCGGTCGACTTGCCATAGTCGATCGAAGCGGTATCGATCCCGATGGCGGCGACAGCTCTTTCCTCCACCAGCAGCTTCGCCGCGTCCGCGCCGTAGGACGGGAACGAAAGCTTCGAGGCGTCACCGGGCGTGTCGTCGCCGAGATACGCCTTCGCGTTCGGCCAGTGGCGGCTCCAGCCGGTCCGCAGCAGGACGATCGTGCCGGCCGCGATGGTCCCATGCGATTTCTCGAACTGCATGACGTCCGCCCGCGTGAGTCGGTAATCGCGATCCGCTGAGGTTTGCGTGCGAACGTCGATGACGACGGCCGGGGCGATCAACTGCTCGAGCGGAATCTGTTCCGTCGTCCGGCCGGACTCTGAGAAATGGAACGGGGCGTCCAGGTGCGTGCCGCCGTGCTCCGGTGTGCTCAGCGTATTTGCCGAGTAGAAGTAGCCCCCCTCGGTCTGCCCTTTCGCGAGCGTCTCGAGGGTGAATTTCGTCGGCGACGTGGGCCAGTAGAGAGTGCTCGCGCCGTACGCATGTGACAGGTCGACCATGCGGTGGCTCGAGACGTCAATGGCTCGCGATTGCGCCAGCGCCAGGCTGCCGGCAATTACGAAAAGGAGCCCGCCCGTGGCAAAAGGCCTCATGTTCATCCCCCCGACTTACAGATCCGTCAACGAGTCCCCAATTCTGTCACGAACGCCGCCGGGGTCAGGCCCCTTAAGGGGTCAGACCCCAATCGTGGAACCCGCAGATCCTCAAGGGGTTAGCGGCACGATTCTGCGGTGGTGTCGGCGAATGACGGCCGCGGCGCACCCGTTGCTGATATCGGGCGCTCGCGCCCCCCGGAGACGCACAAAGACTGATGGAATTCAAAGACTTCGCACAGAACGAAGCGTCGGCCCTCCTCGAGCGGCTGGCCGGCGCCGCGCAAGCAGCGACGGAGAAGATTCGCGCCGAATACGAGGAGAAGATCGCGGCGGTCCGCCAGCAGGCGGACGGGCTGCGCGAACAGGCCGACAAGGAGACGGCGCGCGCGTCGTCGCTCGAGGCGGATCTCGATACGGTCATCGAGGCGCACAAGTCAGTCGACGCCGATCGCCTCCGCATTGAAGAGGAGTTGCGCACCGCCCGCGAGCACCTCGAACGCGCACGCGGCGAGATCAGCCAGCTCGAAGAGGTGCTCGAGTCGGAGATGGCGCAGAAGTCGGTGCTCGAAACCGCGCTGGCCGACAAGGCGTCGATCGACGCGGACCTGGTCGTGGCACGCGCCGCGCTCGACACCCTTCGCTCCGAGCAGCAGGCGCGCCAACAGACCATCGTGGACCTGGAAGCGAAACTGGCCCGCGCCGAGGCCGCGGAATCGTCGTTGCGGAAGCAGTCAGGGGACATGAACGGACTGCTCCAGACCCTGACGTCCGCGGCCGAATCGGCGACCAAGAAAATCCGCGAAGAATCGGACGCGGAAATCGTGGCGTTGCGCGCCGACCTCGCCGCCGCGCGACGCGAGGCAGCCGCAGCGAAATCGGGGACCGCCGGCGCCGCTGCCGGCATCTCCCATGAGCCCGAGCTGCTGATGGCATCCGTCCGCGCGATCGCGGCGCTCGGGAAAGCAGCAAACGTCGCCGATCTTTTCTCGACCTTCGTCCGCCAGCTCGCTGCTCAGTTCCCGCGTGTCGCGCTCTTCCGCATGAAGGGCAAGCACCTCGAAGGTGAACGCGGATCGGGCCTCGACACCAGCACCGACATCACCAAGCTGGTGATCCCGATGAGCATGGATTCTCTGATCACACGCGCGGCCAACCTTGGCACCGTTGAGGACCTCGCCGGCAGTCCTGCATCTACCGGCAATTCTCCGCTCGGCGGAATCCCGGCGGCCGCCATCGCCCTGCCGATCCGGTTCCAGGGAGAAACCCTCGCGGTCGTGTATGCGGATTCGGAAATCGCCTGGGAATCGGCGCACGCGGCATTCGCCACTGTGCTGCTGCAGCACACCGAAATTCTCCTGACGCGGCTGACGCAGGAGCTGAAAACACTCAAGGACCTCCGGGACTACGCCGGCATGCTGCTGCAGGAAGCCGAACAAATGTTCCTCGCCGACCTCGAGAGCAAGCGTCCGGAAAAAGATCGCATCCGCCGGCTGCGGGAAACCATCGAGTGCGGGCGTCAGCTGTACGGTCAGCGCGCCGCTCTCGAAGGACCACTGGCGGGCGGACTCCTCGATGCGCAAATCGAAGTCGCTCTCAGCGCCGAAACCGCTACCCCTTTCACCAAAGAGCTTGCGGCCGCCGTAAATCTGCCCCAATCCCAGCGGACGGCCTGAAACGGGGCCTGACCCCGTGCCTGCGCGTTAGCCGGGGTCAGGCCCCGTTTTTGGCGCGGCGAGGCGTTAGCGGGGTCAGGCCCCGTCCTGGCCGCGCCAATCTCGCTTGTCATCTGATGCGTGATGCGTGATGATATCGCGCGTGCGCACGACCTTGGACATAGATGATGACGTCCTGCAGGCCGCCAAGGAGCTGGCGAACCTGCGCGGCAGCACGGCCGGGAGGATGCTGTCGGAGCTCGCGCGCCGCGGACTTCAGCAGGCGGGAACGACCGGCGAAGGGCTGAGAAACGGCGTGCCCCTGATGCCGCGCCGACCGGCAGGCTCCGTCAGGATCACGATGGCGCGCGTGAACGGCCTGCGCGACGAATGAGCCGGCCGGCGCTGCTCGACGTCAACGTCCTCGTCGCGCTCTTCGATCCGGATCACATCCATCATGACGATGCGCATGAGTGGTTCGGGGAGAATCGACAGGACGGCTGGGCCACCTGTCCGCTGACCGAGCTCGCACTCGTCCGCATCCTCGCCAATCCCGTCTACTCATCCGCCGCCGAGCGCGCCGCCGCCATCGTCAAGCGCTTCCGCCAGTTTCGATCGAGCGGCGATCACCAGTTCTGGCGCGACTCCCTCGATCTCACGGATGACATCTTCGATTACTCATTCGTGAAGGGACAGCGTCAGCTGACGGACGTGTATCTCCTTGGCCTCGCGGTGAAACGCAGCGGCAGGCTGGCGACATTCGACCGCACCATCCCCGTACGTGCGGTCAAGGGGGCGGAACCGGAGACGTTAGCGGTGATCGGACCTATCTTGCCTGGAGTTTGAAGTTCGCGTCGAGGAACACGCCGGCGGGCCCAGGGACGAACGTGCCGTTGACCATGCGGCCGCTCGCGGGGACCTTGCGGAATGGCTGGCTCGGGATCCCGGTGAGGTACAGGTCGCCGCCTGGATAGATGTCCTGGTCGAAACTGCCTGCGAACGATCCCTGCGAATCGGTGTACACCCAGTACTTCGTGCCACCAATGATCGAGACGTTGTCGCTGAACACGTACTGATTGTCGGCAATACGCTCGGAACGCGCGACGAACCCGGGTGTCGAAGGCCCAAGCTCGCGTGGCAGGCCGAGATACTCCTGGGTGAGGAGCGTCAAGGTGCCGAATGCCGCAGGCGTCCGCTGGAAGGTGTACCAGTGGAAGCGGATGCTCGAGTAACTACCGGCGTCCGGGACGACAAACGACTGCCCCGCGAAATTGAAGGTGCCGACTTGCCCGCTGGTCACCTCGAGCCCGGTCGTGACGTCCATTAACGTCTTGACGTCACCGGGACGGGCGCTGGCGGGAGAGGCGGGCGGCGTGGCGCCGCCGCACGCGGCGATTGCGATCATCGCAAGCCCGACAATGGCCATCAGGATCCGCCGCATCGCTCCCTCCTGCCGACATTATAAGCAACTGGTTCCTTATAATTGACCGCGCCGGAGGTATCGATGAAAGCCCCCCATACCGCAGTCGTGTTGCTGCTGCTCGGCGCGGCTAACGCCGCGGCACAGGCGCCGACCCCGCAGCACAAACATTACGAAAAACCGGACGGCTACACCCAGGCGCCCGCGCCGGGGATGCCGCTGGCGCCGCGTCTGCAAAACCTTGGCGTCCACACCTTCAAGGTCAAAACGAAGAGCCCGAAAGCGCAGCTCTTCATCAATCAGGGAGTGAATCTCTCGTACGGATTCAACCATGCCGAAGCCGGTCGCGCGTTCGCGGAAGCGGCGCGGCTGGATCCCGCGTGCGCGATGGCGTATTGGGGACAGGCGCTCGTCCTCGGCCCGAACATCAATGCGACCATGGATGCCGCTGACGAGCCGAGGGCCCTCGAGCTGGTGAAGAAAGCCGTCAGCCTGAAACCAAACGCTACACCGCGTGAGCGCGCCTACATCGATGCGCTCACCGCCCGCTACACCGGCCGGGCGGAAGATCGACAGAAGGCCGATCGCGCGTACGCGGACGCGATGCACGCGCTGGTCAAACGCTACCCGACCGATGCCGATGCATGGACGCTCTACGCCGAGTCGTTGATGGATCTACGCCCGTGGAACTACTGGACCCGCGACGGGCAACCGTACGACGAGACGCGCGAGGTTCACGCCGGGCTCGCCGCCGCCATGGCGCTGAACAAGAATCACCCCGGTGCGCTGCACCTGTGGGTCCATCTCTGGGAAGCAACTGACACGCCCGAGCGCGCCGAGGCTGAAGCAGATCGCCTCCTTCCCCTCATGCCGGGCGCCGGCCACGTCGTCCACATGCCGGCGCACATTTATCAACGCGTCGGCCGCCATGCGGACGTCATCTCCTCGAACATCGCCGCCGCGAAGGCCGACGAGGATTACATCGCCCAGTGCCGCGCGCAGGGCATGTATCCGCTCAGTTACTACCCGCACAACCTGCACTTCATCTGGATGGGAGCAACGGCTGCGGGGCGGGAACAGCTCGCGCTCGATTCCGCGAAGCGTGTCGTCAACTCCATTCCGCAGGAGGCGCTCGGAACCGTTCCGATCCTGCAAGGCTTCGTCGTGGTGCCGTATTGGACGATGGTGCGATTCGGCAAGTGGGACGACATCCTCGCCGACAAGGGACCGCGGCACGAAACGGCATTCACGCGCGGCGCGTGGCGCTATGCCCGCGCGATGGCGTTCACGTCCAAGGGACAGCTGCCAGAGGCTGAGAAAGAATTGGCGGAACTCAAGACGCTGCTCAAGGACGAGTCGCTCAAAGGCCAGACTACGTTCTCGACCAACACCGGTGTTGCAATTCTGCGGATCGCGCCGGAAGTTATCGAGGGTGAGATCGCCGCGAAGCGCAAGGACTGGGACGCCGCCACGGTGCATCTCGATCGCGCGATCCGCTACGAGGACGCGCTGATCTACCAGGAGCCGCCCGACTGGCACGCACCGGTCCGGCAGAACCTTGGCGCCGTGCTCCTCGAGGCCGGCCGGCCCGACGAAGCGGAAGCGGTTTACTGGGAAGACCTGAAGAAGAATCCCGAGAACGTCTGGTCGCTCGGCGGATTACTGCAAGCGCTCAAAGCGCAAAGCAAGGAGAGCGACGCAGCGCTCATCGATGCGCGCCTCAAGAAACTAGACGAACGATGAAGGATGAACGATGAACCTGTTCTTCACGAACCGCTCTTCGCCGCGAAGGCCAGGGCCATCGTCGCCCAGTTGGTCGCCGCGGCCGAGATGAACTGATCCTTCCCGTACGGGAAACCGGCTTCGAAGTGCGGCTGCAGAGCAACGGCTCGGCGGCGCACGTACCACGAGCCATCGGCCGCCTGCGTCTTCAGCAGGAACTGCACGCCACGCTTGTAGGCGGGATGCGTTGCCGGCACGAGACCGCTGTGTGCGAGGGCGACGAGCACCTGGCCGGTCGCATATGCGTCGCTCGGCAGCGACGGCAGCTGCGCCCACCCGCCGTCGGGGCGCTGCTGTGCGATCAACGCATCGGCGACTTTCTGCACTTCGTCGCGACTGCCGTCGCCCCAGTGCAGCCCGAGGACCTTGAAGGCGAAGTCTTCGGTCGTGTGCGGCTCCGCCTTGGCCATCCACGCCGCACCGCGGGCCACCAGCGACATGTAGGCCGCGCGATCGTGTGCCGGCGCGTACTCCTTGATCGCCCGCATGGTCAGCGCCGTCGCGGTGATGATGCTCCCCTCGAGCGGAGGACGATGAGCGAGCGGCAACCAGAAACCGTCTGGTGATTGCTGATAACGCAGAAAGCGGACCATCGCGTCGGTGGCGGCGTTGGCCGGAAACTTCTCGGCCGCAAGCCCGAGCAGGATGTAGCTGGTCGTGTCGTTGTCGCCAGGGATGCCGATCCCCTGCAGCACGCGATCGCGCCACGTATCCAGGTAGGCGCCCACCGCCTGCGTCTGTTTCTTCGCAATGGTCTCGTCCACGGGGATTCCGCTGCCACGCGCCACCGACACGGTCATCGCCGTCAGGGAGTTGTTGTGGCAGGAGACGCACGCGGACTTCTGCAGGAAGATCGCGTCCGACTTCTGCAGGAGAGGCAGACTGCGCGCGACCGCCGCACGTGCGGAGCCCGCGGGCATGAATTTGATCTCCGGCGCCGGCATCGCATTCCCCTCGACCGCGCCTGCCTTCTCGAGCACCTCCACGATCGCCGTATTGCCATACCGCTTTGCGTAGGTCAGTGCGGTGTCTCCGGAAGCGCTCTTCGCGTTCACGTCGATGCCCTTCGCGATCAGCATCTTGACCATGTCGACCGGGACAGCCTCCGACCCGCACGCGAGGATCAGCACCGTTCGTCCTTCCGGATCCCGCGCGTTGATGTCGGCGCCGCGCTCGAGCAGCAGACCGGTGGCGAGGGCCGGCCCGCTCGGCGGTGCCGAAAGGAACATGGTTTCCGTCATCAGCGCCGGCTGCTGCAGAGCGCCGAGCATCGTCTCGACGCACACCTTGCACTGAGACCGCATGCCCAGCCCGAGAGCTGCGATCCCGGCGCCTGGGACATCGGCGCCACGCTCGACCAGGAGCTTGAACGTTTCACCATCGCCGATGTACGCGGCCTGCACCAGCGGTGTGACGTCCCCGAACAGGCTCGGCCCGCGAACCTTGATGTCCGCGCCCTTGTCGAGGAGGAGTTTCACGACCGGCGCTGAACCCGGAAGAGCCGAAGCGATCAGCAGCGGAGTGCGCCCATCGGCCGAGCGCGCATTCACATCAGCACCGCGCTCAATGAGCAGCGATGTCTTTTCCAGGCTGGGCGTCGCCCACATGAGCGCCGTGACACCCGAGTCGTCGGCGGCCTTCGCATCCGCGCCGCTCTCGAGGAGCGACTTCATCGTTTCGATGTCCGCGTACAGCGTCGCGTACATCAACGGTGTCGCGCCGCCCGGGCCGCGTTTTGACGCGGTGCTCGCGCTCGATGCGAGCGTCGCGGCCACCTTCGAACGATCGCCGGCCCGAATGGCGTCCATCAGCGCAGTCGCGGAAGGATCGGCGGGTGACGGGGGAACGTCCCCGGACAGCGCATCCGGCCACTCGGCTCCCTGATCGATCCAGGCCTTGATCGTCGCAACCTGTGATGGAGGCAACGCCCCGGTTGGGGGCATCTGCGGCCCGAAATGCGAGCTGATCAGCTTCTGATACAGCCGGCTGCCGTCGGCGTTACCCGGACCGATCATCGCGATCGTGCCGCCACGCATCGCGTCCTTGCGACGATCCAGCCGGAAGCCGTTCTTCTGTTCCTTCGGGCCGTGGCAGGTGAAACAGTTTTGCCGGAAGATCGGCAGGACCTCGGTCGCGAAATCGACCTTCTTGGCGCGGTTGCTGGGCGTGATTTACAGATCCCGCGATGCTCGCTACCGTGACGACTCCGGCGATGGCGACGATTGATTTCCACATGATTGATTCCCCCTTGGGTCTGCGCCTGGAGGGCGGGCAGACACAGGGCTGCGAGCGCAAAACGGCGACTTGTGATTTCCTAAAGCTACTGAGGTTTGAGGGCGGCCAAGAGTATAAACGGAAAGCCTCAATCCGCGCACCGCGTCGAGCCCGGCCCAGAGCCCCCAGCCCTCAGTCCGCGCACCGCCCCGAGCCCCTACTCCCGACTCCGGTCTAGTGGATGATCTCGTTGCCGACGTCCACCACCTCGAGATGCGGAAGGTCGAGTTCCCTGACCGCCTTCACTGCGCGCTCCAGAACCGCATCGCATGTGCGCCGGTCGGCCGCCGACAGTTGCTTCCGTACCTGACGCAACGCGCGAAGGACGCGTGCACGATCGAATCGCTGCCCTTCGCAATGTTCGCAATAGCTCATGATCTGCTCCACGAAAAATCCACAACGCGCCACACCGCCACAGCCCTAAAGTCCTTGACGACGTCTACGAACGCAGCCCTAAAGGGCTGGACTACGACTGTCACGCAGCCCTGAAGGGCTGGACTACGGCTGTCGAACGCAGCCCTAAAGGGCTGGACTACGACTGTCGCGGGTAATGACCGGGCCGGCGCCGTTCCGCCAACTGAAGCGCCAGCGCTTCGCACGGCGGACGCGGCCGACGAGCGCCGGGCGAAAACAGGCGACGCAAGTGCCCCCGTCCCGCCGCACGCTCGGATACACGATCCCGAGTGCACCATTCTCCAGCAAGTCCGACGCAAGCGCCTGAGAAGCCTCATAGCTGACGGTGACAGGCACCCTTTGAAGCCGTGGGCCCCGCGCAGGTCGTGAAAATCGGCGTTGAAGTCCGCCAGGTAGTCATCGAACGTCACCGAGTCGTCGGGCATCCCGATCTCGGCGAGCTGCACGGTCTTGTGGAAGCCGACCTCGGCCTGCGCCGTCTCCAGGTCGAACGCGGAATACCAGGCGCCCCGGTCGGGTCCGTTGAACCTGGCGCCGAGCGGATGCGGATGCGCAAATGCGGCGTTCACCACGGCGGCCAGCGGCACGGCGGCCAGCAGTTCGTCCGGCCCGATGCCGCGGCCCTGATTTCTCTCGGCCAGCAGTCGCTCGTTGGTCGCATCGTCCAGCTCGAAAATCCCCTTGAGATGCTCGTCGTCATCAGCCACTCGGGTCAGCACGCTGTCGCCCGCCGGGAGGTAGCGCGATGGAACCAGTCGGTGCGTGTCCTCCTGGCGCAGCGGAGTGATCGGCGGATGCCGCATCAGCCGGCGCGCCTGGCGTCGAGCAGCCGCCGGACGGTGAGAAGCGCGGGCAGGCCGCCGCGCAGCATGTAGGCCAGCGGCGTGGCGCCGCCGAAGATCCTGTTGGTATTCGGCAGATGGACCCACCGGTCGGCCAGCGCCTCGGAGTGGAGGATGTTGAGCGCCTTGAAGATGCCGATGAGCAGCGAAATCGCGTGTGAGCCGGTCGACGTCCATGACGCGGTCCGGATTGCGCTTCAGTTCGTAATAAGGACCGTTGGTCATGCCGCCCAGCAGCCCGCGCGCGTCTTCGTCGCGAACGTTCCAGCGCGCCATGATGTTGAAGAACGCCCGCACCGCAGCGCGGCTCAGCCGGTCGCGGACGGCGCGGTCGGTCAGGTCGACCGGCGGCGCGGGCACGGCCCGGGAGCGAGGGTAGGCGGCTTTCCGGCTGATCATGTGGAGACTCCTGATCAGGAGTATATCGGCTCCTGCTCGCTGCCGTCAACCGTCTGTCTGGAAAGTGGAGCTGCGCAGTGGCGAACCTCCGCTACGCCACCGGGTATCTCGCGGAACCTCAGTAGACCCGTTTCTATTTCAGATTGAAACTCACCGTCACCGTCATGAGGACGGGCACGGGGACGCCGTTCAGATACGTCGGCTCGAAACGCCACTGCTTCACCGCATCAACCGCGGCGGCGTCCAAGATCGGAATACTTTGGAGGACTTTGGCATCGGTCACAGACCCGTCCACGCCGATAGTGGCTTCCAGAATTACCACTCCGGTGATCCGCGCCTGGAGCGCTTCGTCCGGATACACGGGACGGACATCGTGAGTCTTCGTGGGCGGACGGATGTTGCCGCCAACCCTGATCGGCTGCTGGCCACCCTGCGCGGGTGCGGCGGGGGTGCTCGCGCGGATCCCGGCGCTCACCGTCGCGACTTCCTGTTGTTCGGTGAGGTCGAACGACGACGCGCGGCCGGCCCGGCCGGATCCCCGGAACGACAGCGTTGCGACGGCAGACGCGTCCTTGAAGGGTGAACTGCCGGGAGGTCCCGAGGACCTGAATGACGTCCCCAGCGATGTCGAGAAGCCGATGCTGACGGACCTCCCCTCCCCCGCCATTGAGTAATCGTCGATGACAGCACGCCCCTCCCATCGTTCGCCGAGCGGCCATTCGCCGGCGACGTCGAGGTACCGATAGGAGGCGTCAACCTGGCCGTCCGGATCGACGCCCGGCGGGGCGTAATCCACCAGCAGACGCACCAGCCATCGCTGCAGAGGAGTTGTTGATCGCGCGGACCTGTGCTTCTTTCGGCGCATCAGCCCCACGCGGTCCGCGTTCTCAACCAGGATCACATCGCCGTTCTTCGCCTGGATCTTCCGGCCGGAAGGCGTCTGCGCTCCGACCAGCTCTGCAGGCTGAGAGCAGCGATCAGCGACGCGGCAAATGCGGGGTGGATTCTCATTACACCCTCCTGTTGATCTGAATGATAAATGACCTGGACGCTATAATCCCGGCCAGTGTCCAGTCCATTTCGCACTACCGGATCGAGGGAGAAATCGGCCGCGGCGGGATGGGTGTCGTCTACCGCGCCGTCGATACACGGCTCGGACGGCCCGTCGCGATCAAGGTGCTGCCGACTGAGCGCACGGCGGACGCCGAGCGGCATCGCCGCTTCGTGCGGGAGGCGCAATCCGCCTCGGCGCTGAATCATCCGAACATCGTCACCATCTACGAGATCGGCGAGGACGCAGGGACGACGTTCATCGCGATGGAGCTGGTGGACGGCACGCCGCTCGATCGGCTGCTGGCGCAAGGGCCGCTCGCCGATCGCCACGGCGCTGGATTACGCCGTCGCAGATCGCGAGCGCGCTCGCGGCGGCGCACGGCAGCGGCATCATCCATCGCGACATCAAGCCCGCCAACATCATGATCACGCGCGACGGACGCGCGAAGGTGCTCGACTTCGGCCTCGCGAAGCTGATCGAGCTGCGCGCCGACCGAAGCGACGATCACGGCGGTCGCGACCGAGCCGGGCATGGTCATGGGCACGGCCGCCTACATGTCGCCGGAGCAGGCCGAAGGGCGACCGGTCGACGCGCGGTCCGACATCTTCTCGTTCGGCGCGGTCCTCTACGAGATGCTCGCCGGCCGGCGGCCGTTCAGCGGCTCGACGCATGTCGGTGTCATCACGTCGATCCTCCGCGATCAGCCGCGCGCCCGTGCGCACCGCGCGGCCGGACGTGCCGGCGGACGTCGACGCGATCATCCAGCGCGCGCTCGCGAAGGATCCCGCGGCCCGCTATCCCGACGCGGCGGCGATGCGCGCCGAGCTCGCTACCGCGCACGCGAAGCTCACGCGCGCACCGGAGTCCATCTGGCGGCGACCGCAGGTGCTGGTGCCGGTCGCCTTGCTTTTGCTCGCCGTCGCCGGCTTCGGCATCTGGCAGACGGTCCAGGTTCGCCGCGTGCGATGGGTCCGTGAGGCGATCCCCGAGATCGAACGCCTGCAGACGGCGCGTCAGAATCTCGCCGCGCTACGGAAGGCTCGCGAGACCGAACGTTATGCGTCAGCTGAGATCCAGATTGTTCGCCAAGCCTGGTACCCGCTGAGCCTCGTCACGGATCCTCCGGGCGCTGAACGTGGAGATCAAGGACTATCTCGACGTCAATGGCCCGTGGGAGCCGATCGGCCAAACCCCTCTGCAGGATGTTCGGGTGCCGCTCGGCTACTATCGCGTGCGCATCAGCAAGCCGGGTTACGCGCCGATGGAGTTCGCCACATCCATCGGCCGCCCGGGTACCGTGAGACTGGCACCACAACAGGACGCGAAAGCCGGAATGGTGCCCGTTGATGGCGGGCCCTATACGCGTCGGTGTCGCTGCGCAGGTGATGCTGCCGAACTTCTGGATCGACAGACTCGAGGTGACCAACGGGGAATTCAAGCGGTTCGTGGATGCGGGCGGATATCGTGACCCGAAGTACTGGAGCGAGCCCTTCCGCGACGGCGATCGGACCTTGAGATTCGACGAGGCGATCGCGCGGTTCCGGGATTCGACCGGGCGAACCGGGCCCGGCGTCGTGGGAGTTCGGATCGTTTCCGCAGGGGCAATCGGATCATCCTGTCGGCGGCATCAGCTGGTTCGAAGCGGCCGCGTATGCCGCCTTCGCCGGCAAGGCTCTGCCGACGATCTATCACTGGTATCGGGCTGCTCCGCGTCGAGGAAATGCTCATCCGAGATCCTGCAACTGAGCAACTTCGACGGCAACGGTCCGCTGAAGGCGGGCGAACGTCAGGGCCTCGGTCCGTGGGGAACGTTCGACATGGCGGGCAACGTCAAGGAATGGTGCGCCGAATGCCGTCGAGGGACAGGCCTCCGCTACATCCTCGGCGGCGGCTGGAACGAGCCGCACTATCGGTACGTCGAGGAGGATGCGCGCAGCCCCTGGGACCGACGACCCACGTTTGGCGTGCGCCTGATCGACAAAGCTCGGTGCGTCGCCGATGTCGCACGTCCTGCCGCCCGACTCACCGGCGGATCCCGAGAGTGTCATTCCGGTATCCGACGAGCTCTTCGAAGTCTGCAGGCGCTTCTACTGCCTACGACCGGACGCCGCTGAACGCACGTGTCGAAGCGCGGACGACAGCGCGCCGAACACTGGCGCAAAGAAACGGTCAGCTTCGATGCCGCCTATGGCGGGCGAACGCGTCTCGGCGCATCTCTTTCTGCCGAAGAACGCGCAACCTCCCTATCAGACCATCATCCTGTTTCCGAGCGCGTACGCGCGTCAACGCCGGCACCAGCCGAAACCTCGATTATTCCCGTTTCGATTTCATCATTCGCAGCGGACGCGCCGTGATGTATCCCGTCTACCAGGGCACGTTCGAGCGCCGAAAGCCCGACGCCGAGGCCCCGGTCCGCGCCGAAGCGATCGACGCACCGGGGCGGCTGCGCGACCTGCACGTGCAGTGGGCGAAAGACTTTTTCAGGGCGGTCGACTACCTCGAGACGCGGCACGGAGATCGATAACAGTCGGCTCGCCTACTACAGCCTGAGCATGGGGGCGTTTTTCGGACCGATCCCGGTCGCCCTCGAACCCCGGATCAAGGTGGCGGTGTTCGCATCCGGAGGCCTGCGGTTCAACTTTCCACCCGAGATCCACCCGGCGAACTTCATGCCGCGCGTCAAGATCCCGGTACTGCATCGTCAACGGCCGAGAGGATTTCCAGGTGCCCTATGATCACCAGCGGCGCTTCTTCGAACTGCTCGGAACGCCGCCGGAGCTCAAGCGTCACGTTGCGCTCGACGGCGGCCACGTGCCGAACGACATGCGCGGCGTGATCCGCGAGGTGCTCGACTGGTTCGACAAGTACCTCGGGCCGGTGAAGTAGACGCCGCTCGAATGTCAACTCCCAACTCCCAACTCCCAACTCCCGAGCGCTGACTCGCCCGATTCCATCTCGCATTACCGCATCGAAGGAGAAATCGGGCGCGGCGGGATGGGCGTTGTCTATCGTGCCGTCGACACGAGGCTCGGGCGGCCCGTGGCGATCAAGGTGCTCGCCGCCTGAGGCGACGGCGGACGCCGAGCGGCACCGGCGATTCGTGCGCGAGGCGCAGTCGGCGTCGGCGCTGAACCACCCGAACATCGTCACCATCTACGAGATCGGCGAGGATGCGGGAACGACGTTCATCGCGATGGAGCTGGTGGACGGCACGCCGCTCGACCGGCTGCTGGCCGAGCGGGCCCCTGCCGGTCGCGACGCGCTCGACTACGCCGTCCAGATCGCATCCGCCCTTGCCGTCGCGCACGCGAACGGCATCATCCATCGCGACATCAAGCCGGCCAACATCGTCGATCACGCGCGACGGACGCGCCAAGGTGCTCGACTTCGGTCTCGCGAAACTGATCGAGCTGGCGCCGACCGAAGCCACGATCACCGCGGTCGCGACCGAGCCGGGCGTTGATCATGGGCACTGCGGCCTACATGTCGCCCGAGCAGGCGGAAGGGCGCGCCGGTGGATGCGCGGTCCGACATCTTTTCGTTCGGCGCCGTCCTTTACGAGATGCTCGCGGGCCGGCGGCCGTTCGCGGCTCCACGCATGTGGGCGTCATCACGTCGATCCTGCGCGATCAGCCGGCGCCTGTGCGGCACACACGGCCCGACGCGCCGGCCGACGTCGACGCCATCATTCAACGTGCGCTCGCGAAAGATCCGGCGGCGCGGTATCAGGATGCGTCCGCGCTGCGGGCGGATCTCGCCGCCGCGCACGCAAAGCTCACGCGGCCGGCAGAGGGAGGCTGGCGCAGGCCAGCGGTCCTCGTTCCGGTCGTCGTCCTTCTCCTGGCCGTGGCCGGCTTCAGCGTCTGGCAGTTGATGCAAGCGCGGGAGGCACAACGTGTCCGACGCGAAACGATCCCGCAGATCGAGAAGCTCCAATCCACCGATCGTTCGCTCGAGGCCGTGCGCCTTGCCGAACGGGCGAGCCGATACGCCCCCGAGGAGATCGGTCGCATCCGCGAGACCTGGTTCGACCTCGACATCGATACGACCCCTGCTGGTGCTGAAGTGACGATCCGGAACTATTCGAACCTGGACGGCGAATGGCATCGCCTCGGCACGACTCCGATCCGCGGGTCCAAGGTTCCGTTCGTCCCGTATCGCGTGCGCATCACGAAAGCCGGTTTCGTTCCGATAGACGTCAGCCATCCGGTCGGAGCGCTGACCATCACACTGGTCGACGAACGGTCGGCCGAACCGGGAATGGTACGCGTTGAGGGGGGGCCGTTCACCGTCGGAGTCGCGGCGCCCGTGACGCTGCCGGCGTTCTGGATCGACAAGTACGAGCTGACGAACCGTGAGTTCAAGAGATTCGTCGATGCTGGCGGATACGCCGATCGGAAGTACTGGAAGGAGCCGTTCATCGACGCCAAACGAGCGGTGTCCTTCGAAGAGGCGGTGGCGCGATTTCGCGACAGAACGGGGCGAAGCGGTCCGGCGACATGGGAGCTGGGAAGTTATCCCGAGGGAAAGGAGGACTTCCCCGTCGGCGGCATCAGCTGGTACGAGGCGGCCGCCTACGCCCGCTTTACCGGGAAAGAGCTGCCGACGATCTATCACTGGTACCGCGCGACCCGCGCGGCGGAAGACGCCTTCGCGGACATCCTCAAGGTGAGCAACTTCGATTCGCGCGGTCCTGTAAAAGTCGGCGAGCGGCAGAGTGTGGGCGTCTCGGGCACGTACGACACGGCTGGCAACGTCAAGGAGTGGTGCGCCAATCGGGCCGGCGACAGTCCCAGCCGGTACATTCTCGGCGGCGGGTGGAACGAGCCGGGCTACCGATTTCAGGAAACGGAAGCGCGCGATCCGTGGCTCCGCGACGCGAGTTTCGGCGTGCGCTTCGTGAAGAATATCGGCACGGTCAGCGCCGCAGCGAGCGCGCCGGTCGCGAACGTGCACGGAAATCCGGCGAGTCTGGTGCCGGTCTCAGACGAGGAATTCCGGCTCTACAAGCGCTTCTACGATTACGACCGGGTTCCACTCGACGCGCGTCGTCGAAGCGGTCGACGAATCGCCACATTGGAAAAAAGAGAAAGTGTCGTTCGCGGCCGCGTACGGCGGAGAGCGAATCCCTGCATATCTGTTCCTTCCGAAGAATGCACGCCCGCCGTATCAGACCGTGGTCTTCTTCCCCACCTCCTACGCGACAGCGATGAGGACCAGCAGCGTGCTCGACCTCTGGACCTTCGAATTCCTCGTCCGCAGCGGACGCGCCGTCCTCTATCCGGTGTATCAGGGGACGTTCGAACGGATAGGACAAGGGCAGGCCGCGCGTGGCGGAACCGCCAGACGTGATCGCGAGGTGCAGCGGGCGAAGGATGTTTTCCGGGCCGTTGATTACCTCGAGAGCAGACCTGAGATCGACAAGCAGAAAGTGGCTTATTACAGCCTGAGCATGGGTGCCGTATTCCGGACCGATCCCTGTGGCGCTCGACCCCCGCATCAAGGTGGCCGCGTTCGCCGCGGGTGGTCTGAGGTTCAATTCCCCGCCTGAGACCCAGCCCGCCAACTTCATGCCGCGTGTGAAGGTGCCGGTCTTGCTCGTCCACGGGCGCGACGACTTCCAGGTTCCCATCGCCGCGCAGGACCGGTTCTTTCAACTGCTCGGCACACCCCCCGAGCACAAGAAAGCCGTCCGGCTCGAGGGAGGCCACGTCCCGAATGACATGCACGCGTTGTATCGGGAGGTCCTCGATTGGTACGATAAGTATCTCGGCCCAGTGAAATAAGGGGGGAAGGAACGGAGGGATCCCTGAGAAGTTAGGCGTTAGCAGTTAGGCGTTAGGCGTTAGTGGATCGAGGTGGATTCGTGAGGCCGGAGGACGCGCACTTCACAAATGCGCGTCGTGCGAACGTTGTTCGCGAACTCGAGAAACATCCCGGGAGCGGCGATCATGCGGGTCAGGATCGCAGTCCCGCCCCAGGTGCAGCCGGCGACCCGAAGCCGCGCGCCCGACTGCTCTTCCCGGCTGAACCAGCCGCCGGTCGCATCGAATGTCCCGTCGTCGTTGACCAGGAGCGAGTAGGTCGAGTTCCGGGTACGGACGATGATCCAATCGCCGGGCTGGACGTCTCCGGCTCGGACGCCGTCGACGCAGCCGGCGGACGTGGCGAGTGACTCGAGCGATACTTCCATCGCTTCCATCATTTTAACGCGAGAGAGCGGCCGGCCAATCGACGATCACGGTCATCGGCTGCTGAGATGCGACCCTGGTACGGACGACGGCCAGCAGCCGCCCGTCCGCCATGACCTCGAATTCTCCCCAGCGCCCATCCGGCGCGCGCGCGGCCGAGAGCCGGGCCGCCTTGCCGATCGTCACCGGCGGGCCGGGCTGGACCGGGACGGCCATCAGCTCACCGTCCGGCGTGATGTAGAGCAACTCCCGTCCGTTCGAGCTCCACCGGGGGTTCGCTCCACCCGTGGTCGACACCGGGGTGGTTGGTCCTGAAGGGAACGGGGCGACGACGACCTCGCCGCGACCGGTCTCGTCAGTCACGAATGCGACGAGTTTGCCGTCGGGAGAAAAGCGCGCGTCCTCCTCGCTCGCGGGCGAGGTGCGAAACGGTGTGGTCGCGTTGTCGGAGAAACGCCGGATCATCAAATCATAGTTGCCGCGGTCTGTCCGCTGCGAATACAAGAACGAGGAACCATCCGGTGAAACGCTGGTAGCCGTCTGCATGCCGACGCCTTCGGGCGACAGTTCTTCATCTTTACCGGTCGCCAGTGTCCGTCGGAAGAGGCGCGGAGCGGCGCCGCGGACCGCGGAGTAGATCAACGTTCCGTCCGGCGCCCAGTTGGGCATGACGTCGGTCGCTGGATCGGTGGTGATGCGCGTTTCGAGGCCCCGATCGAGATCGCGCGTCCAGATATCGAACGTGGACGTGCGAGGGTCGATGCGTGAAAAGAGCAGCATGCGCTCGTCAGCAGACAAACGGACGTTCAAGGCGCCCCCCGTGCCGACCTGCGCCAGTTCGCGGCCCGTCCGGTCGAAGATGGCCATGCGGCTCTCGTCCTGGTTCGCCTGATACGCGATGACGCCGGTCCTCGATGCGGAGAACGGGGCCAGGCCGGTGGCCCTGAAATAACTGATATGGTCGCCGACGACGATCGGATCGCCGCTGATCGCGCCGGTCGCCAGGTCGAAGCGGCGCGCCACCAGCGTCGCATCGCTCGAATAGAGGAGATATCCAGGGTCGACGTACTGAACGTTTGATTTGACCTTCAGCACCTCTCGCGAGCTGCCGTCAGGCGAAAGCAACATCACCGAGCCGGTATCGTCCCGAGCGCTGAGGAGATAGAACAAGCGGCGCCCGTCGGGAAGAAAGGTCGGCCAGGTGAGACGCCTCTCGCCTCCACCGAGACTGCGCTTCCGCATTTCAACAGGGCTCCCACCCGAGGCCGAGACGCTCAACAGAGCCTCTCCCTGAACTGACGCAAAAACGATCTGACCGTCGGCACCCCAGGTGCCGGTCTGGCCGATGCCCTCTCGCACGTCGCAGATAGCTACCGGCGCACCGCCGGAAAGCTCGAAGCGTTTCAGCTTGCCGAACGCAAAGAACGCCAGCGACTTGCCGTCGGGGCTCCAGAACATCGACGAGACCCCTTCAGTACCTTCGACAGGCCGCCCGTCCACGGCGCCAAGCGTTCGCAACCAGAGCCGAACGCGCCCGTCGGCGGACCGCGCTGAATACGCGATCCTCTGCCCGTCGGGAGACACGGCAACCGGATTCCATTCGACCGACTGCGTGAAACTGCCGCCGGGCGGAGGATGCAGCGGGAACATGACGACTTTGGCCGCGGGCAATCCCGTCCCCTGGGTGCCGGCCGTGGACCGGCTGGCACTCCAGATCAGCGCCACGGCGGCAACGACGAGCGCACCTGCGGTGATTGCCCATGGCAGGTATGACGCCCGGCCGCGGTATACCGGAGGCTCGGCATCCACCCGATTCTGGAGGCCTTCGAGTTGAAGCGCGACATCATGCGCGGACTGCCAGCGACGGTCCGGATCACGCGCCAGACAGACGCGAACGATCCGATCCAAAGCTGATGACGACGCAATCGGGGGCGGATCGGACGTCAGGATCGCCGAGGCGATCGATGCCTGACTGGAACCGTTGAACGCGCGTTTTCCGGTGGCCATCTCGTGGAGGACGGCCCCGAGGGCGAAAATGTCGCTGCGCCAGTCGGCGGGCCGCCCCTCGAGCTGTTCCGGCGCCATGTACGGAACCGTCCCCATCACCGCACCCGCCATCGTCACGTTGGTGAGCACGCGCGTCGAATGAGCGTCGGATGCCGCAAACATCGGATCGGCCGGCTTGGCGAGACCGAAGTCGAGCAGCTTCACGCCGGAACGCGTGATCATGATGTTGCCGGGTTTCAGATCGCGATGGACGATGTGCTGGCGGTGGGCGGCGTGAAGCGCCGTCGCGACGTCGGCGCCGTAGCGAATGATGTCGGTCAGCGGGAGCGGGCCGCGAGCGAGCCGATCCTCGAGCGTTTCTCCCTCGAGGAATTCCATCACGATGTAGGCGCGTGCGGACTCGTTCGAGCTCGACGACTCGGTGCCGACGTCGTGCAGCGCACAGATATTGGGATGGCTCAGTGAAGCGACGACCCGCGCCTCGCGCTCGAAACGCTGGCGACGGTCCGCGTCGAGCGAAAAGTCCTCGGCCAGGACCTTGATCGCCACGGTGCGGTTTAAACGGGTGTCTCGCGCCTTGTACACCTCTCCCATGCCGCCGCTGCCGGCGTGCGTGAGAATCTCGTAGGGGCCGAGGCGAGTCCCTTCAGCGAGCGGCGTCTTGTTCTCCGGACGTCAGTTTATACTGCCGGGACACGCGCGATCGGATGCCCCTCACACCCGGAACACGGCTTGGGCCCTACGAAATCGGCGCGCCACTGGGCGCCGGCGGCATGGGAGAGGTGTATCGCGCACGCGATGCGCGTCTTGGACGCGATGTGGCGGTCAAGGCACTGCCCGCCTCTTCGGCGAACGACCCGGAACGTATCGAACGCTTCGAACGCGAGGCGCAGATTCTTGCCGGTCTCAGTCATCCGCACATTGCGGCGCTCTATGGTCTCGAGGAATCGGGTCCTCCCGGCTCCCCCAACCGCGCGCAGTTCCTCATCATGGAGCTCGTCGAAGGGGGAACGCTCTCGGACCGATTGAGGACGGGCCCCCTCCCTGTGCGTGACGCGATCACCATCGCACGCCAGATCGCCGACGCGCTACAGGCGGCGCACGACCGCGGCATCATTCACCGCGACCTCAAACCCGCCAACATCGCATTCACCGCCGACGGTCACGTCAAGGTGCTGGATTTCGGCCTGGCGAAAGCCTCTACGGTCACCGCTGACGCGCCGACTGTTGCCCCCGGCGGCACGCAGAGCGGGGTCGTGCTCGGCACCGCGGCGTACATGAGTCCGGAGCAGGCGCGTGGCCAGACGCTCGACAAACGTACGGACATCTTCTCGTTTGGCTGCGTGCTCTACGAGATGTTGGCAGCGCGCAATCCATTCCCTGGCGAAAACGTCTCGGACGTCCTCGTCTCGATCCTCAGCCGCGACCCGGATTGGACGCTGCTTCCAGCAGCGACACCCGCCCGCGTCCAGTGGCTCCTGCGGCGATGCCTGGAGAAAGATCCCAGGCGCAGACTGCATGACATCGCGGATGCGCGCATCGAGTTGGACGAAGCGCTGACGCAACCCGGCGAGTCGGGACCGATGCCGCCGGCAGTGATGACGGCGCGCGGTCGGGTGACAACCCGGGAACGTAGCGCCTGGATCATCGCGGTGGCCCTCGCTGCGGTTCTGGCAGGGTTCCTCATCTTCCGCGGCCGGCCGGCGCCGAGCGTCGATCAGGACACTCGAACCTATCGCGCGGTGATCCCGTTTCCGGAACAGGTGACGCTAACAGACGAGGATCCCGCGCGGTTCGCACTGTCGCCTGACGGGAAGAAGCTGGCTTTCATCGCCACCGGCCCAGACGGCAGACCCGTGCTCTGGGTGCGGCCGCTCGATGGTCTGGTCGCGCAGCCGCTCACGGGCACCGAAGGGGCGACGTATCCATTCTGGTCGTCCGATTCGCGATTCATCGGCTTCATACAGCGCGCGGCGGACATCCTGGTGACCATGCGTGGGCAGCTCAAGAAGGTGCCGGCGGAAGGTGGCCAGCTCGTGACCCTGACCGCGCTCAATTTCGGTGCAACATCGGCCTGGAGCGGTGACGTGATCCTCTTCACGCCGGCGGGCAACGCTCCCCTGCACCGGATCAGCGCAGGCGGGGGTCTGGCCGTCCCCGCGACGACGCTCGACGTTGCCGCCGGAGAGGTGCAGCATTCCCAGCCGGCGTTCCTTCCCGACGGCCGGCACTTTCTCTACTCCGCCATCGGGAGTGCGAAAGGCGGGGCGACCGACGCTCGGGCGGTCTACCTCGGAACGCTCGATTCGAAGGATGCTCCACGGCCCGTTCTGGAGCGCGCCGTGAACGCCGTATACGCGAGCGGATATCTACTCTTCAAGCGCGATGCCACGCTGATGGCTCAGACGTTCGATCCAGATCGGCTGGAGCCGCGCGGCGAGCCACAGCCATTGGCGGAGCGCGTCGCCGTCGGCAACGCCGCATCGGCATTCTCAGCCTCGGACACTGGCGTGCTGATGTATCAGACGGCGCCGCTGAATCGCACCCAGCTGACGTGGTTCGACCGGTCGGGCAAACCGCTCGGGAGTCTGGGCGATCAGGCTGACTACCTCGATGTGGTGCTGTCGCCGAACGGGGAACGCGTGGCGACCAGCGTCCTGCAGCCAGAGAGCGGCACGCGCGACATCTGGATCTTCGACGTACTGCGTGGGCTGCGTGAACCATTCACCACCGGAACTTCGGAGGACTTCGCACCGGTCTGGTCACCGCGTGGCGACCGGGTCATCTTCAGCAGCGCGCGCGAGGGCGGTGTCGATCTGTACGAGAGAACATCGGAAGGACGCGAGCAGCGGCTGGACACCGGCCCAGCCGGCATCGGTAAATTCGCCGCCCACTGGTCGCCCGACGGCAAAGAGATCCTCTATATCGGCGGCGGCCGCGCCATCGGCAGGAGCGACCTGATGTTGCTTCCGATTGCAGGCGATCGCCGGCCCAAGCCGTTTCTGAATTCTGATGCCGTCGAAACGCAGGGGCGGTTCTCTCGGGATGGTCGATGGATCGCCTATGCATCGAATACGATCGGGCGGCTGGAGATCTACGTGCGACCATATCCCGGACCTGGAGAGCCCGCGCGAGTCTCCACCGACGGAGGCCAGTGGCCCCAGTGGTCCCGCGACGGTTCGGAGCTGTTCTTCGTCTCGCCGAACAACACCCTGATGTCAGCGGCCGTCAACGGGCGGGGGCCACAGTTCGAGGTCAAGACCGTGCAGCCGCTGTTTCAAATGCGTCCACGGTCGAGGAACCGGCTCGACGCCTATTTCTACGACGTGGGCCCCGACGGAAATCGCTTCCTCGTCAATACCGTCGTCGAGAGCCAGGCCACCACGATGCCGCTCAACCTCGTCGTCAACTGGCCGGCGCTACTGAAGAAGTGACGCGGTGCGTGGTGCGCGGGGCGCGGTTCGCGGGGCGCGGTGCGGAATGCGGGATGCGAGGTTTCTCCTGAAAAAAGTCCTCTGTGTCCTCTGTGCCTCTGTGTTTGTCTTCCTTTGCGCCCTCGCGCTCGCCGGCGCACAGGCCGGCACTGGCGGGGTCAACACTCCGGATCAACGCGAGAAGCCGTATCTGATCCTGGTTTCGCTGGACGGCTTTCGCGCTGACTATCTCGATCGATTCAGGCTGCCGAACCTCGGACGTGTAATGAAGCGCGGCGCTCGTGCGAAGTGGATGAACCCGGTCTTTCCGTCACTGACCTTTCCCAATCACTACTCACTCGTCACCGGTCTGCACCCGGAGAAACACGGGATCGTCGGCAACAGTTTCTACGACCCGGCCCGCCGGCAGAAGTACGCCATGCACGAGGGAGCGGCGGTCACCGACGGCACCTGGTACCGCGGAGAACCGATCTGGGTCACCGCCGAGACCCAGGGGATGGTTGCCGCGTGCTACTTCTGGCCAGGATCCGAAGCCGCCATCAACGGCGTCCGTCCGACGTTCTTCATGCCTTACGACGAAGCTACGCCGAACGACGAGCGGGTGAGACGCACGCTCGACTGGCTGTGGTTGCCGGCGGACCGCCGGCCGCACGTGATCACCTTGTACTTCAGCGAGCTCGATACCGCCTCACATCGGAACGCGCTCGACTCCCCGAGGATCGAAACAGCGGCGCGTTCGCTCGACACCAGCATTGGTGCGCTCATCGATGGCATCGACGCGCTGCCCTTCGGATCGCAAGTCAACCTGGTCATCACCAGCGATCACGGAATGGTCGATACGTCGTGGAGCCGTTCCATCACCATTGAATCGCTCGTGGATCTCAGCGGTGTCGAGCAGACCTTCGTTGGTCCGGTGACGAGCTTCCATGTTGCCGGCAGCGATGCAACGCGCGCCGCGCAGCTGCGCGACGACCTCAACGCGCGTCTCCGCCACGGGCGCGCTTACCTCCGCGCCGAACTTCCCGAGCGCTATCACTACGCTGCGCACCCGCGCGCCGGCGATGTCATCGTCGTCATGGACGAACCGTGGACGCTGAAGCGGGCCGCGGCAAAACTGGTCCAGGTCGGACGTCGCGGCGCACACGGCTGGGACCCGGCTGTTCCTGCCATGCGCGCAGTATTCGTCGCGATGGGCCCCCAGATCCGCGCCGGCACCGTGATCGATCCGATCGACAACGTGGACGTGTATCCGTTCATGACCGAGCAGCTCGGCCTCCGTCCGGCGAACGGGATCGACGGGCAGACCGCACGAATCGCATCGATGGTCAGGAAATAGCGGGGCGCAAGGCGCGGCGCGCAGTGCGCAGTGCGCGGGGCGACGTTCATAGTTCATAGTTCATCGTTCATAGTTCAATTGCTTCATCAGAAGGTTCTCGCGACGCTCGAGGGCGCGGTGAAACAGTTCAGGACGCGTGAGACGGTCTGGCCGCTGCGCATCCCCAGAGAGCCGCTCGTCCTCGATCGGCTCATCCGCCGTGCGCTCGAACATGACGCGGCGCGCTTCGACATCTCCACGTTGAAATCGCGGACCCTCCTGCACTTCCGATGGGACGATGGCGCCTGGTGGGAGCTGTGGCTGCTGCCGCTCGGCGCGGGCGTCAGGTTGTTCTGCGATTCGAGCCCAGAGGAATCGCGCATCCTTGCGTCGGGACGCCGCGATTCGGAGATCGATACCGAGCAGCTGTTTCTGGAGCTGCTGGCCGAATCCGCAGGTGAAATCTTCGGGATCGAGATCAGCGGTGGCCCGCCGTCCCGGGTTCGGTCCTCGGTCGACCGAGTCCAGCTCGTCGACTTTTTCGTCCACCTGTTCGAGGTCGCGCACATGGAGGATGATGTGCGCAGCGAAGGCGCGAAGTCGGAAGATTTTCGTCAGGACGTCGAACGTTGGCTGGAGAAGGTGTCGCGATGATCGGATTCATAGGCCTTGGTCTGATGGGAAAACCGATGGCGAAGAACCTGCTGAAGGCTGGTTTTCCATTGGTGGTCCACAGCCGCAGCCCTGCACCAGTCGACGAACTGGTTGCCGCAGGAGCCGAGCGCGCCACTTCGCCGGCCGACGTTGCACGGCGTGCGACGCGCATCTTCACGATGCTCCCCGATTCGCCGGACGTCGAGCATGTCCTCGAGGGCCCCGACGGCATCTTCGGCGCGCTGCAGCCCGGCACGATCATCATCGACACCAGCAGCATCTCTCCGGCGGTTGCGCGCCGGCTTGCCGCCAGGGCGCGAACCCTCGGCGCGGCGATGCTGGACGCGCCAGTGAGCGGCGGCGAGATCGGCGCGATCGACGGCACGCTGTCGATCATGGTGGGCGGCGGTGCAGAGGCGTTCGCGGTCGTGAAGCCGCTGCTCGACGCCGTCGGCAATCCCGAGAAAGTGATCCGCATTGGCGATTCCGGCGCCGGGCAGATCTGCAAGGTGTGCAATCAAATGGTGATCGGCGGCACGCTGGTCGCCGTGTCGGAGGCGTTCGCGCTCGCCCGCAAGGCTGGCGTGGACGCGGCCCGCGTTCGCGACGCGCTCCTCGGCGGATTCGCCGCCAGCCGCGTCCTCGAAGTCCACGGCGAACGCATCCTGAAATCGAACTACACACCGGGATTCCGGGCGGCGCTGTACGCAAGGACATGCGCATTGCGGCCGAGACCCTTACGGCCCACGACTCTCCCGCGCCAGCATCCGCCGTCGTCCAGCAACTGGTCGAGAAGCTCGCGGCGGACAAAGGGGACATGGACTACTCGGCGCTGGCGACGGTCATCTTCGAAATGGCGGGACTCCCGTAGTCCAGCCCTTTAGGGCTGCCCGTCGAGTCCAGCCCTTCAGGGCTGCCACAGTCGTAGTCCAGCCCTTTAGGGCTGCCATAGTCGTAGTCCAGCCCTTTAGGTCGCGACGACCGCTAAAACGGTGGCCGTGAAGCGCGCGATCAACCCGCGCGCGGTGGAGCTGCGTCCGTTCAGCGAAGTACACCGTGAGATCGAAGCCGCCGCCCGCGAGGGTGTGTCGGGCGCAAAGAAATTTCCCACGCGCCGGGCAGCGAGCTACAAGGTTGAAATGCAGTTCCAGGACGTGTCGATCCCGGAGGTCGCCGAGAACCTCCCCGGCATGCAGCGTCCTGCGCCCGACACCATCGTCTTCACCGCCGACACGATGCCCAGGGCCTACACGCTGATCCGCCTGCTGTACCGATATATCAATCCGGATTGACGTTCATTATTATTGCTTATCATTTCAGAAATTAAATAAGTTTGATTTCTACCTGCCGCTCGTCGCAGGATGGCTGCTGTGCACCGTCCCGGCAAGTGGCAGAGCGGCGCGATCACTGACGGCCCGAGCCGCGCGCCGGCGCGCGCGATGCTGCGCGCCGCCGGCTTCGATCGCGAGGCGCTCTCCCGGCCCATCGTCGGCGTCGCCAACACCTGGATCGAGATCGGCCCCTGCAACTACCACCTGCGCGACCTGGCGCAGCACGTCAAGGACGGCATCCGCGCGGCGGGTGGCACGCCGATGGAGTTCAACACGATCTCCATCTCCGACGGCATCACGATGGGCTCCCCTGGCATGCGAGCCTCGCTCGTCAGCCGCGAGGTGATCGCGGATTCGATCGAGCTGGTGGCGCGAGGCAACCTGTTCGACGCCCTCGTGATTCTCGTCGGTTGTGACAAGACGATCCCCGCCGCCGCGATGGCGCTTGCCCGTCTCGATATTCCCGGCCTGATTCTGTACGGCGGGTCGATTGCGCCGGGACGTGTCGACGGGCGCGACGTCACCATCCAGGATGTCTTCGAAGGCGTCGGCGCGCACGCGGCCGGCCGCCTCTCCGACGAGGGGCTCTGCGATCTCGAGGATCGTGCGTGCCCGGGTGCAGGCGCCTGCGGCGGTCAGTTCACGGCGAACACGATGGCCACGGCCTGCGAGTTTCTCGGGCTGGCGCCGATGGGCAGCGGCGACGTTCCCGCCGCCGATCGCAACAAGGGAACGGTCGCGGAACGGGCCGGCGCGCTGGTGATGGACGTCCTCTCCGCCGATCGGCGACCAAGCCAAATCATTACCAGGCAGTCGCTGGAGAACGCGATCGCCTGCGTCGCAGCGACAGGTGGATCGACCAACGCCGTCCTGCATCTGACCGCCATCGCCTGCGAGGCCGATGTCGCGCTCACGCTGGACGACTTCGATCGGGTCAGCGCCCGGGTGCCGCTCATTGCCGATCTCAAGCCGGGAGGCCGATTCGTCGCTACCGATCTGCACGCCGCGGGAGGCGTGCGACTGGTGGCGCGGCGCCTGCTGGAGGCCGGGGCGCTTCATGGCGATGCGGTGACGGTCACCGGGCGGACCCTCGCCGAGGAAGCTGCCGGTGCAGCGGAAACGCCCGGTCAGATCGTCGTCCGTACCGCGACGGACCCGCTCAAACCCACCGGCGGCCTCGTCATTCTGCGCGGCAATCTCGCGCCCGACGGATGCGTCGTCAAAGTCGCCGGCGAGGACCACGCCACGCACCGTGGCCGGGCGCGCGTGTTCGATCGTGAAGAGGACGCGTTTGCGGCAGTCCAGCAGGGACGCATTCGTGCGGGTGATGTCGTGGTCGTTCGTTATGAAGGCCCTCGCGGGGGGCCGGGCATGCGCGAAATGCTTGGCGTCACAGCGGCGATTGTCGGCGCGGGCCTCGGCGGTTCTGTTGCGCTCGTGACGGATGGCCGGTTTTCAGGGGCAACGCGTGGGCTCATGGCGGGGCACGTCGCGCCCGAGGCGGCCGCTGGCGGTCCGATCGCGGCCGTCCGTGACGATGACGTGATCTCGATCGACACCGGTGCGCGTTCGATCAGCGTCGAGCTCGCGCCTTCACGCATCGCCGAACGGCTGGCGGCGTGGGTGCAACCCCCTCCGCGTCACACCCGCGGCGTGATGGCCAAGTACGCGCGGCTGGTGTCGTGCGCCTCCAGGGGAGCTGTCACCGCATGAAACTCACGGGCGCACAGATCCTCTGGGAGTCGCTGGTGCGTGAAGGCGTGACGGAGGTCTTCGGCTATCCGGGCGGAGCGATCCTGCCGGCGTACGATGCGCTGCTCGATTACCCGATCCGCCACACGTTAGTGCGACACGAGCAGGGGGCGACACACATGGCGGATGGCTACGCCCGCGCCAGCGGCGGGGTTGGCGTCGCTATCGCAACGTCCGGTCCGGGCGCGACGAACATGGTCACCGGCATCGCCACCGCGATGCTGGATTCGTCGCCGATCGTGTGCATCACCGGCCAGGTGGGCAGCCGTTTGATCGGCAGCGACGCCTTCCAGGAAATCGACATCACCGGCATCACGCTGCCGGTCACGAAGCACAACTACCTCGTCACCCGGGCCGAGGACGTCGCCAGGACGGTGCGCGAAGCGTTCGTGATCGCAAAGGCGGGCAGGCCCGGCCCGGTGCTCATCGACATCACCAAAGACGCACAACAGGCATCGTGCATCTTCGACTGGTGCGCGGCGGCGCCCACGATCCCAGGCTGGCGACATGCCCACCCCATCGGGCAGGAACAGCTTGGGCACGCCGCTGCGCTCCTCAATGCCGCGGAGCGTCCAGTCCTTCTCGCCGGCCACGGCGTGTTGATCTCGGGCGCCATGGATCACGTCCGCCAGCTTGCCGAGAGCGCGCACATCCCGGTCGCGGTGACGCTCCTCGGCATCGGCGGCTTCCCCGCCTCGCATCCTCTCAATCTCGGCATGATGGGGATGCACGGTGAGGCATGGGTCAACACCGCGATCCAGGAGGCGGACCTGCTGCTCGCATGCGGCATGCGCTTCGACGACCGCGTGACCGGCAATCTGAAGACTTACGCGCCACACGCAAAGAAGATCCATATCGACATCGACGCCGCGGAGATCAACAAGAACGTGCGCGTCGACGTCGGCCTCGTCGGCGACCTGCGCGATGTGCTGGAGCGCCTGCTGCCGGCAATTGCCTTCAACGAGCGGGCCGCGTGGGCCGAGCGTATCGCCAGCGTGCGCGGTGACTCCGCGGTCCGCGACATTCAGCAGTTGCCCGACGACGGACACCTCTACGCCGCGCATGTGATCAACGATTTGTGGCGCAGCCGTAGTCCAGCCCTTCAGGGCTGCCCACCCGACACGATCATCGTCACCGACGTCGGCCAGCACCAGATGTGGGAGGCGCAGTACTACCACCATGATGCTCCTCGCTCCCTCATCACCTCCGGAGGACTGGGAACGATGGGATTCGCCGTGCCGGCGGCGATTGGCGCGAAGCGCGCGCGGCCTGACGCGGAGGTCTGGGCGATTGTCGGCGACGGCGGCTTCCAGATGACGATGTGCGAGCTGGCGACGGCGGTGCAGGAACGTCTCGCGATCAAGGTGGCGATCATCAACAACGGCTTTCTTGGGATGGTGCGACAGTGGCAGGAGTTCTTCTACGAGCGCCGCTATGCCGCCACCCCGCTCTCCGGTCCTGATTTCGTGAAGCTGGCCGAGTCGTTCGGCATCCGCGCGTCGGCGGTCTCGACCCGCGGCGAGGTGCTGCCGGCCATCGCCGACGCCCGCGCGCACGACGGCCCGGTCGTGATCGACTTCCGTGTCGAGCAGGAAGACACCGTCTACCCGATGGTTCCCGCAGGGGCCGACCTCCACGCGATGATCCGCAGACCGAACCCAATCGCCGAGACGGCGGCGGACTAGACCGCTCGGACTCGAGGCTCGGGGCTCAATGAGACGTGATCGAAGTTAGAAGTTAGGAGTCGAAGTGACGTCTTCACACCTTTGCCGTGTATGTCGAAGACAGGCCTGGCGTGCTGAACCGGGTCGCGTCGCTGTTCAGGCGCCGCGGGTTCAACATTCACTCGCTGGCGGTCGGCTCCAGTGAAGTTCCGGGCGTGTCACGGATGACGGCGGTCGTGCAGACCGATCCGGGCGGCGCTCAGCGGATCCAGGCGCATCTCTACAAACTCGTCAACGTGCTCCGCGTCGAGGACATCACGACCCGGCCGGCGATCGTCCGCGACCTGGCGCTCATCAAGGTGACAGCGGATCAGCAGACGCGGTCGTCCATCGTGCAGCTTGCCCACGTCTTCAACGCCCGCATCGTCGACGTTGCACCGGAATCGATCGTCCTCGAGATGAGCGGGTCGGAAGCGAAGATCGACGGTCTGCTCGAGGTGCTGCGACCGTATGGCGTGCTGGAAATGGTCCGCACGGGAAGGATCGCGATCGCCCGCGGCAGCGGAGCAGAGAGCATCGAGCGTCCTTCAGTGGCGCTCGAAGTCGATGAAGGCATTTCGTATTCGGTGTAACTGACGAGTCCAGCCCTTAAGGGCTGCACTCGGGAGCATTGAATGAAACGGTTTACTACGACCGCGACGCGGACCTCGGCATCATCCGGGGACGTCACGTCGCCATCCTCGGCTACGGATCCCAGGGACATGCGCATGCGTTGAACCTGCGCGACAGCGGCGTCACCGTGCGCGTGGGGCTCATGCCCACCAGCCCGTCGTGCGCGAAGGCGCGCGCCCAGGGGTTGACCGTCGTCGAGCCGGCAGCGGCCTGCGACTGGGCGGACGTGGTCATGGTGCTGGTTCCGGATACGGTGCAGGCGGCGCTCTTCAAGAACGCGATCCGACCGAACTTGCGCTCCGGTGACACGCTGATGTTCGCGCACGGGTTCAACGTGAGGTTCGGAACGCTCGACCTGCCCGGTAATGTTGACGTCTCGATGATCGCCCCCAAGGCGCCAGGCCACCGGGTGCGCGAGCTGTTCGAGGAAGGGGCTGGAACGCCGGCGCTCCTGGCCGTCCATCAGGACGCGAGCGGAGCGGCGCATGCGCTCGCGCTCTCATACGCCAAGGCGCTCGGCGTCACGCGCGCAGGCGTCATCGAAACGACGTTCGCCGAGGAAACCGAGACCGATCTTTTTGGCGAACAGGCCGTTCTGTGCGGCGGCGTCAGCGCGCTGGTCAAGGCAGGCTTCGAGACGCTCACCGAGGCGGGCTATCAACCGGAGGTGGCGTACTTCGAGTGCCTGCACGAGCTGAAGCTGATCGTCGACCTGATGTATCAAGGCGGGCTCAATTACATGCGCTACTCGGTGAGCGACACCGCGGAGCATGGCGATTACACGGGCGGACCGAGAATCGTGACCGAGGACACGCGCAAAGAGATGCGCCGGATGCTCGCGGAGATCCAGGACGGCACCTACGCGCGCCGCTGGATCGAGGAGGACCGCGGTGGCCGCCGCTGGTTCAACGAGGTGCGCGCGCGTGAGCAGCAACATCCGATCGAGGAAGTCGGTGCCTCACTCCGCGCGATGATGCCGTTCCTGCGAGCTTCGCGTGTCAACGCTCCAGGCGGGATAGCTGCCGAGAACGCGCACCCAGCGGGAGAATTCGCCCAGGTGGGTAATGGCGCGGCCGCACTCGAGTGACTGCCGCGCGACGTCGATATCCACGTAGAACATGTACTCCCACGCCCGCCCGCGAATCGGGCGTGACTCGAGCTTCGTGAGGTTGATGTCGCGGAGCGCGAAGCCGCTGAGCGCCTTGTGCAGCGCACCCGGCGTGCTCCGCAGCGCGAAGACGAGCGAGGTCTTGGTGGCTTCCTCGGCTGCCGCAGGCGTCCGTCCGATCAGAACGAAGCGGGTAATGTTCTCTTCGTAGTCCTGAATCTTCTCTGCGGCGACCTCGAGACCGAAGACCTCCGCGGCGCGCAGCGACGCCACTGCGCCGGCATCAGCGCGCTCCCCTTCCGCCACCATCTTCGCGCCGCCTGCGGTGTCGTACACCGCGACGATCTCGACGCCGGAAATCCTGGCGAGATACTGCTCGCACTGCGCGAGCGCCTGTGGGTGCGAGTACACGATCGCGAGATCCTCGAGGCGCGTTCCCGGCCGGACCAGAAGACAGTGGTCCACCGCGATCTCCACTTCACCGACGATCGGCAGCTCGTGCTCGACGAGCAGGTCGTAGTTCCGATGGATGCTTCCCCCGATCGAGTTCTCCATCGGCAGGATCCCTCGGGTCGCGCGTCCCTCGGCCACCGCCGCGAACACGTCTTCAAAGCTGCGGCACGGCATCACCGTGGCCTCCGGCGCAAACCGCAGCGCCGCCGCTTCGCTGTAAGCCCCTGCCTCTCCCTGGAACGCGATCCGCATGACCTTGATCCTTAGTGATGTCCGCCTTCGCGCCTGCCGGCGCTACGGCGAGACAGACTTCGCCTGTTGTAACTCGCGAGCAGGCAGGCAAGGAACTGGCGACGACTTGCCTGCCTAGACGTAGCTCGCGCGAAGCGCGAGCGAAGTCTGGCTGAGGGGGCAGGATTCGAACCTGCGCATGGCCTGAGTAACAGTCAGGTGCCTTACCAGCTTGGCGACCCCTCAAAACAGTGATCAATCCTCAATGCTCAATGCTCAATGCTCAATGCTGAATGCCGCCCAAATGAAAAAGCCCGCCAGTTTGACCTGGCGGGCTCGAGTCTGTGCGGCGTTGCTTCTGTTGAACTACTTCAGCATGCGGCCGTGGCAAGACTGCGCCCGCCGGGGCGATTAAAGCCCCGATTAAACGAGCGGAAGGTTGCCGCGAACGCGAACGTCACGAGATCAACAGTAGGCCGGCGGGCCGGCGCATGTCAAGGGATCGGTCCGGAGTGCTAGGATGGCATTCTCCGCAGGAGGCAGGCGTGTCACAAGACGAGCGCGGCATCACCGACGACATTCGAAAGCGCGAAGAGGAATATTTCCGCCGGAAGGACCGAGAGCTCCTCGAAAAAATGCGCCTTGCGTCCGAAACGGCTAAGGCGCGAAAAGCGCTCGAGGACGAGACCGGGCTTCACGATCCCGACCTGCTGCGCGACTTGGAGGAGCTCGGGTTCACGCCCGAGACGATCGCGCTCCTGCCGCTGATCCCGCTGCTTCAGGTGGCGTGGGCCCAGGCCGGGGTCAGCGCCGCCGAGCGGAAGGCGATCCTCGACCTTGCGCGTACGCGCGGCATTGCCGACGGTTCCGTCGCGGATCATCAGTTGAAGACGTGGCTCGAGCACCCTCCGTCCGCCGAAACGTTCCGGAAAGCGAGACGCCTGATCGGCGCCATGGTCGAGCACCCGGAGCAAGGGCACGCCGACATCACCGCGGATGACCTGCTCAAGTACTGCGAAGAGATCGCGCACGCCTCCGGCGGCCTCTTCGGCATCGGTTCAGTGTCCGCCGAAGAGCAAGCGGCAATGCAGCAAATCGCTGCGGAACTCAAGAAGAGATAACGCCTAACTCCTAACGCCTAACTTCTAAAATCTTAGTAGTTAGAGGTTAGAAGTTAGAAGTTGACACGGTTCACCTACTGCGTCGACCCGGTCTTTTTCACCACCGTGAAAGTCACCGCGGACGGGTGTTGCTTCGAGTGGTGAATCGTGTTGTGCGCGACGACCGGCTTTGATTCGTCATAGTTATTGCCGCCGGTATTGAGATTGCGATCGAAGCGCGGGAAGTTGCTGCTCGACACTTCGATCCGGACGCGGTGTCCAGGCGCGAAGTAGTTGCTGGTGTTGAGCGGCTGCAGCGTCACCTTGTAAACCTTCCCCTTTTCCATCCACACCGGCGGCCGCGTGTAGCCCTCGCGATAGCGAAGACGCTGGATCGACTCGTCGAGGTTATAAGCGCGCCCGTCGGGATAGACGTCCAGCACTTTCACGGTGATGTCGGTGTCTTTCGCGTCCGACGACACGTACAGCGTCGGCGTGATCGGTCCACTCAGCTCCGCCCCATCCTTGAACGGCTCCGACGTATACACCAGCACATCGTCCCGCCCTTCGTTCTTGCGCTGGTCGAAGGAGCCGGCGGTGACTGCGTTGCCGGTGCAGCAGACATTGCCGCCGTATGACGGCACCGGGTTCATCGGGTCGTAGGTGAATGAATCCGGCTTGTCGGCGGCCGGCGCGGCAGCCGTCAGCGTGCCGTCACCGTTCAGCGTATTCGCCCGGCCGTTGCTCGCGAGGTACAGCGTCATCGGCTGAGCGCCGACCGGCGGCCACGTCTCGGATGACTGCCACTTGTTCGAGCCCATCGTGAAGTAGGTCACCTTCGGCAACGTGGCAAGACGCCCGCCCTCCTGGCCTTTGAGGAAGCGGTCGAAGAAGCCGTACATGATCTCCTGATAATCGAGGCGCGCGTCTCCCATTCCCCGCTCGCCAACGACCGTGGTCTCCGCCGCCCGGGTATACGCGCAGTGCGCGACCGGAGCGATGATCGCCCACTGCTGATCGCGGACTTCCTTGCTCGCGGTCTTGCGGACGTGGTTGAACGCCTCGAGATTGGGGCCGACTGACACGTCGTACCACGACATGTACCAGAGCCCCGGCACGTTGATCGGCATGTTGTCGTGCCACAGCCCGCCCTTATACCAGGCAGGGTCGTTCGGCGTCCGCTGGATCATGCGGCCGCCGGTCGCCACCGGCATGTCATCGGCGAAGATGCCGCGCGGCGCGTCGACGTTCTTCAGGATGTCCTGCGCCGGCAGGTGCGCCAGCGCTTTCGACCAGTCGACCGACGGCATCTGGGGCGCAAGGTCGAACAGGCGAGATGCGGCGACGAGGTCCGCCTGCGGTGTGTTCGGTGGGAACATCGGGCGGACCTGGTTCTGCTGCCCGTAGATCCAGGTGATGAACAGCATCTGCACCGCGCCGCCGCGGTACCAGTTGCCCTGCTCGAAGTACGGCCCGACGCGACCGATCCCGGCGCCGAAGCCCTGCACGTTCATCGCCGCGAACGCGGGATGTCCCTGTGCCGCTACCGCCGGCTGATACTCCGCGGTCGACGAGCAGCCGGTTGCACCGACCTTCCCGTTGGACCATTCCTGCTTCCCGAGCCAGTCCATCGTGTCGTAGCCGTCGGTGGCCGGCGGCCCGAGAATGTCGTAGTTCCCTTCGGAGAAAAAATGTCCGCGCTCGTTCTGGACGACGTAGGCGTAGCCCCGCTTGATGGCGGTCAGCGCCGCGGTCATGTCGGATGGAACCCGATTCCTTACGTCCCAGTAGTTGAAGTTGTACGGCGTCTTCACGAAGACAATCGGCACCTTGCCGCTGGCATTTTTGGGACGGTAGATATCGGTGGCCAGCCGGACGCCGTCCCGCATCGGCATCATCACCTTGCGATCCACGATCGCGAGCGACTGCAGCTCCCGCTCGAGCTGCCAGCGTTGCTCCATTTGCTCGGCGGTCATCTGGCCGCCGCGCTGAGCCGGCACCACAGCCGAGGCCGCGATGATCGCGACCGTCAAGGCCAGGAAGAGACGACGAGTGACTACATACATGGCGCGCTGACCTCCGTTAGCCGATCTGACGGCTCCATTCGCCGATGAGCCGACCTGTCCCGCCGAAGCGCTCTGCGCGAAGGCGGATGATCGCGCTATCCTATCCGCGATCAGGAGCCCTGAACCATGATGATTTCAGCCGCCTTTCTTGCCTTGATCCTGGCCCAAACGCCGCAAGCCACCGACAAGACCGCCCTCAACGAGGAGTTGTGGAACGCCGCACGCGCCGGCGATGTCGCCCGCGTCACCAAGGCGCTCGACAGCGGCGCCGAGATCAACTCCGGGAACCGCTACAAGGCCACGGCATTGTTCTTCGCCGCCGACAAGGGGCACGTGGAGGTCATCAAGCTCCTGATCGACCGTGGCGCAGAGGTCAACGCGCTCGACAGCTTCTACAAATTCCGCCCGTTGATGATGGCGCTGATGAACAACCACACGCCTGCCGCCGCTCTGCTGCTCGAGCGCGGGTCCGAAGGCGCGGGGGACGCGCTCGTGATGGGTGTCCAGCGCAAGAACGTGCCGCTGGTCACTGCGGCCCTCGAAGCCAAAGGGCTCACTGCCGCCAACCTGCGCGCCGCCCTCGCGGTCGCCAAACGTGAGCCGAACCCCGAGATCCTTCCCCTGATCGAAAAGAAGATCGCGAGCATGCCGGCGGAGGCGGTGGCCCCGGCCGTAACCATCTCCCCGGACGTGCTCAAGTCGTACGTGGCGACCTACCGCAACGACAACGCCACGATGGTGGTGACGCTCAAGGGTGATCAGTTGCTCATTCAGCCGCAGGGGGCGCCGCAGGCGTTTGGGCTGCTCCCGACGTCCGAGACGGCATTCACGATCGCAGAAGCGCCAGGCGTCACGTTCGCCTTCGCGGGGCGCGGCGGAACGATCGAGCGTCTGACCGTGACGCAGGGGAACGGCTCGGCGCAGTCGTACACGCGGGTGACCGACGCCGCCCCCGGCGCACCCCCCGCACCCGGCGCACCCTCAGCGTCAGTCCCCTCCGCACCCTCAGCGTCAGCTCCCTCCGCACCCTCTGCGTCAGCTCCCCCGGCCGCGGCGCGGACAGCGCCGCGCCCCTGGCCAGGATTCCGTGGCAATAACGCCTCCGGTAACGGCGATGGCCAGGGCGCGGTGACCGAGTGGAACGTGGAGGACGGAAAGAACGTCCGCTGGAAGACGCCGATCCCCGGCTTTACTACCGCCAGCCCGATCGTCTGGGGAGACAAGGTCTTTGCTGTCACCGCGATCAGCAGCAAAGGGGACAAGACATTCCGGACCGGACTCTACGGCGATGTCGCGCCGGTCGAAGACCTTTCGGAGCACACCTGGAAGATCTACTGCCTCGATAAGGCGACCGGCAAGATTCTGTGGGAGAACGTGGCGCACGTCGGAGTACCGAAGGTGAAGCGCCACACCAAGTCCACCCAGGCCAACTCCACTCCGGTGACCGACGGCACTCGCGTGGTTGCGATGTTCGGATCGATCGGCATGCTCGCGGCGTGGGACATGAACGGGAAGCCGCTGTGGAAGACCGACGTCGGCGTCCTCGACAGCGGCTGGTTCTTCGATCCCACGTATCAGTGGGGACATTCGAGCTCGCCGATCATTCATGCCGGCAAGGTGATCGTGCAGGCGGACGTCTACAAGAATTCGTTCATCGCCGCCTACGACGTGAAGACCGGCAAGCAGGTGTGGAAGACGGACCGGGAGGAGATCTCGTCGTGGGGCACTCCGACGGTCTTCGACGGGAAGCAGATCGTCACGAACGGACCGACCGGTACGCGCCTACGATCCTGAAACCGGCAAGCTGCTATGGAAGCTCGGGCCCAACTCCGAAGTCACGGTCGGTACGCCGGTCGTCGGAGACGGACTGATCTACATCACCGGCGGCTATCCTCCGGTGCGGCCAATCTATGCCGTCCGGCCGACCGCGGCTGGTGACATTTCGCTGCCCAAGGACAAGACGTCGAGCGACGCGGTCGCGTGGAGCAACACGTCGGGCACCTACATCCCCACTCCGATCTACTACGACGGCGTTCTCTACACGTGTGGCAACGACGGCGTGCTGAGTGGCTACGACGGCAAGACCGGCGAGCGGATCCTCCGCGCGCGGGTCGGCGCCGGCGGCTCGTTCTCCGCCTCGCCGATTGCCGCCGACGGCAAACTGTATTTCGCCAACGAAGATGGGGACGTCTTCGTCGTCCGCGCCGGCCGGAAGTACGAGCAGCTGGCGAAGAACTCGATGAAGGAAGTGATCATGAGCACGCCGGCAATCTCCGACGGGCTGATCATCGTCCGCACGCTCGGTCACGTCTACGGCATTGGGGAGGGGAAATAGCTTTCACCGCGCGCGATTGTTAGTGGGATCGAAGTGCTCGGCGAGCCACGCGTCGGACTGTTGTTCCTGGACGGCGCAGATCAGCGTCTTCCGATCGGGCGTGATGTCACAGCCAAACTCGAGGCTTCCGGTCGGGAAGCGGGCGACGAGCTCGGATCTGCCGGTGGCTGCCGACACGCGCAATACCTCGCGCTTCTCGTCGTGCGCATAGATCCATTCGCCGTCGGCTGACCACGCAATCGGCCAGAGGTCCCGCGCCAGCTCGCGCGCCGTGCGCCCGGGCCAGGCCATCACCCACAGCGCCACGTGTTTGTCGCGATTCCAGTAAACCGCGACCTGATCTCCCTTCGGCGAGAAACGGGCATCGATTATCCATCCGACCGGCTTGTCGGTCTGGAGCCCTTCTTCCGGGCGGGAACTGTCGCTCACCGAGCGAATCCTGAAGTCGGTCGCATCAGGTTTGGACCATGCGAGTCGGCCATCCGGGAGCCAGATAAGAAACGGGTTGGAGGGAACGGCTCCCATGACCTGTGTGGCGCCCTGGCCATCAGGATCGCTCACCCAAACGCGGTCCGTTCCTCCGTCGGAAGCGACGAACGCCAGCTGCGTGCCGTCCGGCGACCAGGCGGGTGGGCCGCCAGGCCGCAGCCGGACGGGTTCTCCGCCGGTAATCGGCAGACGAACGATCTGCGCGTTTGCGTCCGTGCCAACCACGGCGGCGATCCATCCTCCATCAGGTGAGATCGCCGGGTGCCCGAGCAGCGATGTGCCGCGTGTGATCGGGCTCGGCGTTGCGACTCCTTTGTCGATCGCCGCGCTCCACAGGTTCGCGTGTGCCGATCCTCGGGAATACAACAACCTCTCCCCGTCACGAGAGGCATTGCAGTCGAGACGTGCGTTCGCGGAACGCGCCACCGGAACCCCGCTGAGCACGACTTCCGCCCGGACGTCATTGCCCGTATCCGTGCGCAGTCGAATGAGTTCCGCGGCATCGTTGCGATGCCGGAACGTGTAAAGAGTCCGGCCGTCAGGCGAGGAGCAGAGCCCCTCGAGCGGTTCCCCACTGGCATGGAGGCGACGGAAGTCCTGGCCTGACGGCGAGACCGTCCAGACGATCGACTGGCCATTCGCATCCACCGTCAACAGTGCGATTCGATTCTCGGGTGTCCAGTCGATGCCATTCAGCCACTGAAACCCTTCCAGCCGGACCGGTGCCTGCCGCAGGCCGTCGAGCGTGACCACTTGGAAACCTGGTCGATCCATGCTGGTGAGCGCTACTGCCGACCCGTCGGGTGCGACCGTCACGTAGGCCGCGTCGAATTTTGCCTCGGCTCGCAGCCGCTGCGCGTCGCCGCCAAGTCTCGGGACGGACCAGGCCCCTCGATCATCTTTGTCGAAGCCGGCCACGATCACTCGAGAGCCATCCGGCATCCACACCAGATCGGTTACCAGCCGTCGGCGCAGAATTTCCACGGCCTGGCCTTCCGCCAGGTCGCGTACGAATACTTGCATCCCCTCACGATCGTCACCGGTGACGTACGCGATCATCTTGCCGTCGGGCGCCATCGCAGCCATCACGATTTCTCCGGAGTAGGTGATCTGCCGGTGGGTTATCGCCGTTGCTGGTGTCTTCCCGGGCGTCTTCCAGAGCGACACCGCGGCGGTGCCCACCAGCAGCGCGGTGATACCTCCGGCCACCATCCACCACTTGCGCGTGCGGCGCATCGGAGCGGCAGCGGTGACCCTGGCCGTCACGCCGGAACCTGATGCGATCCAGCGAAGTTCGTCGGCGATGTCGCTCGCACTCTGCCAGCGCGCATCGGGGTCTTTGGCCAGGCATTTTCGAACGAGTCGATCGAGCGAGGCCGGCGTGCCGGGTGACAGCACAGTGAGGGACGCCGGTTCGCGCTCGATGATCGCCGCGATCAAGCTCGCTTGTGAGTCGCCTGAAAAGGCGCGGCGTCCGCTGAGCATCTCGAAAAGAATGGCGCCGAACGCGAAGATGTCGGTGCGCGCGTCGGTGTCACGACCTTCGAGTTGTTCAGGCGCCATGTACGGCAGCGTCCCGAGGACAGCTCCGGCGCCGGTCAACGGCCGCGCGTCGCTGATCGTCTCGATGTCAGCGGTCGCAACATGACCCGAGGCGAGCTTGGCAAGGCCGAAGTCGAGCACGACGACGCCGCGCTTCGTGAGCATCAGGTTGCCGGGCTTCAGATCGCGATGGACGACCCCGGCACGATGCGCGGCGGTCAGGGCGTCAGCGAGCTCGGTGGCGATCTGAAGCGTCTCCTCGACAGGCAAGGGCTCGAATCGAGAGGCGCTGTGTGACGGCTTCCCCGCTGTTCCCGCGGCGTTCTTGCTGGCACTTGCCGAGCCTGAGGGCGTCGACCGCGGCCGCACTGGACGCTGGGCCAGCCGCGCGGCGAGGGTCTCCCCCTGGAGATGCTCCATGACGAGGAAGTCGATACCCTCCTGACTGCCAACGTCGTGGAGCGTGCAGATGTGTGGATGCGCGAGCGCGGCGATGGCTTTTGCCTCACGCTCGAAGCGGTCGCGCAGCGTTGCGGTCGCGTGCAGCGCCGGCGCGAGGATCTTGATGGCGACATGGCGATTGAGGCGAACGTCCTGCGCGCGGTAAACCTCGCCCATGCCCCCCGCGCCAAGAAAGGCAACGATTTCGTATGGGCCGAGCCTGGTCCCGGGTGACAGAGGCATACGGGATGCCTATCCTACGCCCGGCGGATCCTTTACGACGCGCGTTCCGCCGCCAGGCTCGCCAGCACTCTTTCCAACTCCTCCGGATCGGTTGGCTTGGTGAGATGGTAGTCAAAGCCGATCTCTGAGGTGTGTCGACGGTCTATTGCCTGGCCCCGGCCGGTCAGGGCGACCAGACGGGTGTTGGCCAACTCGGGATGCCGTCGCAGCTCACGTGCTACCTCCAGACCACTGACGACCGGCAGGGCAAGATCGAGGAGGATGACATCGGGCTTGTATGACAGGGCCGCCGAAATGGCGGTTTGCCCGTCGAGTGCTTTGCGAACATCGTGGCCCATCGTCTCAACCGCCAGTTGAAGCATTTGCACCAGGTCGTAGTTGTCGTCGGCAACGAGAACTCTCAGCCGGCGAGCCGCTCGAGTATCCGCCGGCTGCGCCTGCTGCGTCCGGTTGGTTGACGGTGAATCGGCCAGCGGCAGCCGAACGACAAACTCCGCCCCTCGTGCCGGCCCTCCCGAGTGCGCTTCTATGGAGCCGCCGTGCAACTGCACCAGGCGTTTGGCGATCGACAACCCGACACCCAGCCCGCCGTGGGACTTCTCAGGAGGGTTGATTTGCATGAACATCTCGAACAGCCTGGGCAACTGCTCCTCCGGGATGCCCATGCCACTGTCGATGACGCGGATGACAGCCTCCGACTTGTCTCTGCCTACTTCCAGTCTGATCTTGCCGCCCCGCGGCGTGTACTTGGCCGCGTTCATCAACAAGTTGCTGATTACCTGCGATATCCGGGCAGAATCCACTTCCAGCAGGAGCGGCTCAGGAGGCATCACCACCTCGAACGCGTGCCGCGCGGCGGTGATGACTGGCGACACGGACTCGACGGCGGTTTCGACGATCGAGTCGAGCGTTGCCGGCTCCGTCTTCAGCGCAATTTTCCCGCTCTCGACCTGCGTCACGTCAAGCAGGTCATCGAGAAGACGCACGAGTTGCGTCAACTGCCGCCCGATGACAGCGAGGGCTCTCTTTGCTGACGGGTCGAGCGGTGCCTTCTGAATGTGCGGAAGCGCGTAGCGAATCGCCGTCAGGGGGGTGCGCAACTCGTGCGACAGAATGGCGAAGAATTCGCTCTTGAGATGATCCGCCTCCGCGATTCTCTTCGAATGGTCCTCGAACTGGCGTTCGAGTCGCTTGCGGTCCGTAATGTCGCGGATGTTGCACTGGATCACATCCCGCCCGTCCTCTTCGTAGAGGTTGCTGACGAACTCCACTTCCCGCACGGCTCCATCGATGTCCTGCAGGGGCAGGTCTTCATACCTGGTGGCGCCGTTCTGCTGCAGTTGGCGGAAGGCGGCCTTGCTGCTCTCGATGTCTCTGAAGACGCCGATTTCCCACAGCTCCTTGCCCAGAAGCTGGTCATGGGAGTATCCGAGCAGCTCGGTCATGAAGGGGTTGGCCTCCACGATTTTTCCCGTTTCGGCGTTGAGGATGAGGATGCCGTCCCGCGCCGCTTCGAACAGCCGGCGATAACGCAATTCGGAATTCCGGAGAACACGGTGGTCCATAGCCCTGACTCAGTAGTCGTGGATCGGTGTGGCCGCCTGGTCTGAATACGTCCGGGTAGGGTCTCGCGTTGCAGGGACCGCTGGCGAGCCGGCGCCTCGTTGCTGGCGCTGCTGTTGGACGGCGCCGCACCGGGCGGCGCTCAGTTAGCGGGGGATCGTTCGATATCTTTCGAACAGGGCCTTCTGCCGGGTGTCCTTCGGGATCTCCCTCCCCCGGATGAAAACCCGTTCGGCGGCTGTCGTCAACTCGAAAGGATCTCCTGACCAGACCACGAGGTCGGCGTCCTTGCCGATCTCGAGCGAGCCGGTGCGATCGGCGATCCCCCAGACGGTTGCCGGTGTGAGGGTGACCGCGCGCAGTGCAGCAGCGCGATCCAGACCGTAGGAGACAGCATTGCCTGCTTCCTGCCGGAGGTTGCGGGCGTTGTGGGTATCGAAGGACGACAGGACCAGGGTGACGCCGGCCTGTTGCAGCCGCGCGGCGTTTTCGAGCGACGCCGAAAGCGCTTCGAAGGACGGGATGTTGGTGAGCGGCTTGACCACGACCGGGATGTTCTTCCGTGCGAGTTCGCCGGCGATCATCCATCCTTCCGAGGCGCCGAGCAGGACGACTTTGAGCTTGAACTCTTCGGCGAGACGGATCGCCGCGAGCATGTCACTCGCGCGATGCGCCTGGATCGCGAGCGGGATCTCGCGGCGGATCACCGGACCGAGGGCCTCGAGATCCAGCCGTCCGCGCGCGTAGTCGCGGCGCCGCGCCGCGTTCCAGGCGGCGCGATTGAGATGGAAGTCGATGGCGTCCTGCAGCGTCTCGCGCAGGCGCAGGATTGCCGACGCGCGTGAACCGCCGGCCAGTCCAGCGCCTGCTTCGCCGAGGACTGCGAACATTGCCGCCGGTGCCCTGGTAATGCTGGCCGGTACCTGCTCGCCTCCCAGGTCGAACACTGCGGCCTGACCGAGGATGACGTTCCCGGTCCCGCCTGGCGCCACCAGGGCACGGGTGATGCCTTCGACGCGAGTGACCGGGATCACCGTCGACAGCGGGTTGAAGGCGTCCACGACGTTGAAGGCGGCGCTCAATTCCTTGTCCGTGGTGTTCTGATCCGCCGTTCCTTCGGCGGAAAGGCCGATCTCGACGATCCCGATGTTCGTAGCGGACTCGATCCATCCCGGCGTGATGATCTTGTTCGCCGCATCGATGACCGTCGCACCCGCCGGCACCGGCACGTTCGCCCCGACCGCCGCGATCTTCCCGCCGGAGATCACCACCGTCCCGCGCTCGATGGCGGTGCCCGTCCCCGTCAGAATCCGCCCGTTCGTGATCGCGATAACCGGCCCCGAAACGCGCGAAACGGGGTCAGGCCCCGAAACGGGGCCTGACCCCAATCCGCTCGCCCCAGGCGCGGACCCCAAGATGTTGGGCTTTTTTGCGGCGATCGGCTCGTTCGGACGTGCCGCGGTCGCGCCGGGCTTGGAAAAGGGGACGAAATTGGGGTCAGGCCTCGTTCCGACCATGAAGTCGCGGCGGGGTTGGCGGGCGGGGTCCGAACGGTCGTACATCAGCGCGCCGTCGATGAAGACCCGCTCGGCTTTTGCGTAAACGCTGAACGGATCGCCGGACCAGATCACGACGTCGGCGTTCTTCCCCGGTTCGAGCGAACCGGTCACCTTGTCGATCCCGAGCGCGCGTGCCGGGTTGATCGTCAGCCAGCGGACGACGTCGGCACGATCGAGCGTCATGCCCGCTTCCCAGGCGGCGCGCATTCCCTTGGCGGCCTCCTGATTGAGCCGCTGGATCCCGTTGGGATCATCCGAGTGGACGACGACACAGCCCTTCGCGTCGTGCACGAGCGCCATGTTCTCCTTGATGCCGTCGTACGCCTCGAGCTTGAACCCCCACCAGTCGGCCCAGATGCTCGCGCAGATGTTGTTCTGCGCCAGGAGATCGCGGACTTTGTAGGCCTCGACCGCATGATGAAAGGAGGCGATCCGGAAGCCGAACTCCTTCGACATCTGGATCATGGTCGCCATCTCGTCTGCCCGGTAACAATGGTTGTGGACGAGGATGTCACCATCGAGGACGCCGGCGAGCGTCTCCATCTGCAGATTGCGCTCCGGACGCTTGGCCACGTCGGATCCCTCGTCGCGCCACTTCTTCCACTTGTCGCGGTAGTCAGCGGCGGACTGCCAGGTGCGGCGGAACACGGCGATGTTCCCCATTCGCGTCGACGGCGCCTGGTTGCGCTGCCCGTAGACACGCCGCGGATTTTCGCCGCACGCCATCTTCAGCCCCGCCGGCGCGCCGGGAAACTTCATCCCCTCCGCCGTGCGCGACGGCACGTTCTTCACCGTGACCCCGCGGCCGCCGATGAGATTCCCGGATCCTGGCAGGATCTGCATCGACGTCACGCCGCCGGCAAGCGCGAGCTCGAATTGAGGATCCTGCGGCCAGATCGAATGGTCGGCCCACACTTCCGCGGTCACCGGACTCGTCATCTCGTTGCCGTCCTGCAACGATTCGATGCCGGGCGCCGAGTAGACGCCGAGATGCGAATGGGTGTCGATGATGCCGGGCGTGATCCATTTGCCGGCGGCATCGATGACCACCGCGTCCGCGGGAGCATTCACGCTCTGGCCGACGGCGGCAACCTTGCCGTTCTGGAGCAGGATCGATCCACGTTCGATCAGCGGACCTGCCGCGGTGAGGATGGTCGCGTTCCTGATCACCGTCGTTCGAGACGCCAACGCCTGATAAGTCGACGCATATGCGTTCGCCATCCTCGGCGGTGCTCCTCCCGCCGGGGGGGTGACCGGCGAGGGCACTTGCGGCTTCGGCTGGGCATCCGGCGGCGCGGGAGTCTTCTCTCCCGGGGACGTGGCCGGGTCGGGCTTCTGCGGTTGCGCCGGCGGTTTCGGTGGCGGTTGCTGCGCCCGCGGCAGCTCCGAATGCAGAATGAGTCCGGCGGCGATCAGCAGCGGCGTAATGTGGCGAAGGCGCATGGCGTCATTGTGTGCCAGCCTGCGCTCGGCAGAAAACTGCCCGGCGTCGGACACCTAAGCTGGGGCCGAGTTTGCCCGATACGAGGTGGTGAGGAATAATCGCCGCCAATAAACAGGAGGCTTGATGCAACGACTAAGAAGGACTCTTATCTCACTTTCAGCAGCCACCGCACTTGCGGCACTCACCGCGCCGGGCGTCGGGGCGGAGAAGCAGCACGCAGCACCCGCGCACAAGATGATCAACGCGGCCGACCTCAAGTGGGGTCCGGCTCCTCCGGGATTGCCCGCGGCGGTGCAGGCGACGGTGCTGGATGGAGACCCAACGAAGCCAGGCCTGTTCACCGTCCGCCTCAAGGCGCCTGACGGGACGCAGATCATGCCTCACTGGCATCCGGCCGACGAACACGTGACCGTGCTTTCCGGCGCATTGATGGTTGGGATGGGGCAGAAATGGGATGACGCGGCGATGCGGGCCACTGGACACCGGCGGACACGCCCTCATGCCGGCCAAGCAGAACCACTACGTCCGGATGAAGGGGGAAACCGTTCTCCAGCTGACCGCGATGGGCCCGTTCGGGATTACCTACGCCGACCCCAAAGACGATCCTCGCAAGAAATAGAGACACGTGCACGTGCCGACGTGCGACGTGCGACGTGCTGCCACGTGCGGACGTGCGGACGTGCACGTGCGGACGTGCGTCAGTACTTCGACTGGGATGGGTCGACGCGGTCGATCCACGCGAGAATGCCGCCGGCGAGGTTGTAGGCCTTGCTGAAACCTCGCTGGCGGAGGAACGCGACGGCTTGCGCGCTGCGTCCGCCCATCTTGCAGTGGACGATGAGCTCCTGGTCGGGATCGAGCTCTGAAGCGCGCGACGGCAGCTGCGCGAGCGGAATGAGTGTGGAGCCCTCGATCCGGCAGATCTGGACCTCGTTCGGCTCGCGGACGTCGAGGATGTTCACAGCCTCGCCGCGGTCGAGCCGCGCCTTCAGCTCTTCGACCGTCATCTCGGGCACTCTCTGATTCATCGCACCATTACACCTTGAACAGAACGCCGGCGACGCGCCGATCGGTTGCGGCCGCGACAGCGTCAATATACTTCTGAAGCTGGGCGCGGTACCGCGCCTCACCCGCCGACAGCTCGTGATCGGTCTTGAAGTCGACGACGGTGGTCAGATCCTGCTCGTCGAACGCCAGGTCCAGCACCCCCTCGATCAACGTACCATCGTTCTGCGTCCAGGTGATCGGCGTCTCGCGGCGGACGCGCGACGAGGACCTCGCGCGTGCCATCAGCTCGTGCTGCAGCACCGTTCGCACCGCATGGGTCGCAGCGATCACTTCCTCAATTGGACTGTTGATGATCCGCGCCTGAACTTCGGCGGTTCGGCGGATGATCTCCTCGCTCGCATCGAGCGGCACGATCGCCAGTATCGCGTGCACCAGCGTCCCGAAGCGGGCGCCGCGTGGACGTCCTTCGGCGCCGGCGATGTGCACGACCTCGATCCCTGACGCCGATGCAATCGCATCGTCGATCCCGAGTGCGGCAGCTTCCGCCGCCCAGGAGGTTGCGGTCTGGACGCGCAGGCTCGGGACGCTTCCCTGCTCGACCAGTTGCTCGCGCTCCGCGCGCCAGCGCTCGTACTCGGCCAGTCGCTCCTCGACCGCGAACATGTCGCCGTCCTTCACGATCAGATCGTCGCGGCGCAGCCCGAACGATGAAGCGGCGTTCAAATGCAGGAGAGACGGATCCCACCAGGTAACTGAATAGTTGACGGGATGCGGGATGCGGGATGCGGGATGACCGGCAAACTCGAACCGGCCCGGCGCGACGGTCGTCGCGCGGGCAGGATCCATGTCGGGACGATTCAACACGGAGTCTTTCGAGCGGAACGGCGGGCACCCCTCCGCGTGCTGTGGACTGCGGCGCTGCGCCTCGGGCGGATAGATGGCGGGCGTCAGGGGATCGAGCCATCCCCCTTCGTATGGACCATCACCGATGGTCGGCACCACCAGCAGATCGCGGGCGCGGGTGGCGGCGACGTAGGTCAGGCGCTCCGACTCCGCCTTGTCGCGCGACGCCTCCTCGGCATCGTGGAGCAGCAGATCGACAGGCGCCCAGCCGCCAATCTTGAGCGCGCACAGGTTGTTCGCGCCGTCGATCCAGCGACCGGCGTCGGTCCTCGACAAGCGGCAGGTCAGGTCGGCCAGAATCACGACCGGAAACTCCAGCCCCTTGGCCTTGTGGACGGTCATCATCCGCACGCCGTCGCTGCCCTCCTCCAGGATAGGAGCTTCCGCGGCCTGCGCCGTTTCAGCGGCGATCCGCAGCTCGTCGACGAATCCGCGGAAGGAGATGCCGCCGTTTGCCTCGTACTGCCGTGCCAGCTCCGCGACGTGAAGGACGTTGGCGAGCGCCTGTTCCCCGGCCGGACGCAGCACGAGTGCGACATGTGCGCGCGTCACATTCAACAGCTTGTGGATCGTATCGGCGACCGGGATGCGATTGCGTTCGCGATGCAGCGTCTTCAGTGTCAAAAGGGCGTCGACGATCGGGCGGACCGACGGATCTTCCCGTGCCTCGGGCGGCACAAAGGTCGGGAGGAACTTGTTGTAACGCTGCCGCCAGTCGAGCAGCTCTTCATCGCCGATCGCGAACAGCGATCCCCGCAGCGTTGCAAACACCGACAGCTCATCGTCCGGCCACTCGATCGCGGCGAGCGCGGCGCGGATGGACTCGACCTCTTCACGGTCGTGAAACGTCTTGCCGCCGACCAGCACGTGCTTGACGCCGCGCGCTTCGAGCGCATGCGCGTACGGCATCGTGACGTCGTCGCCAAACGACATGAAGCGGCGGAAAAGGATGCAGATGTGTCGTGCCTGCAACGGAACCGGCTGGTCGCCTGTCCGCTCGGTAACTTTCCACTTGCTGCTGGTGACGAGCCAGTCGATGTAGGCGCCGACGGCATCCGGCAGCGACGATTCGATCGCAACGGCCGAGATATTGCGCATGCCGTATGGTTTCGGCACCGGCAGCGCGACGACGGCAGGCTGCTTTCCGAGGCTCGGGCGAAACGGAGCCAGCGGCACGTACGACGCCTGCAGCGTGAACGTGTCGCCGGTCATGACTGGAGCGAAAGCCGCATTCACGCAGGCCTGGATCTCCGGGACGCTGCGGAAGCTGGTCGTCAACTTCACGATCCGCGCGCCGGCCTTTTCCAGGCGCTCGCAGACTTCACGGTAGATCCCGACATCCGCGCGCCGGAAGCGGTAGATCGACTGTTTGGGATCGCCGACGATGAACAGGCGTCCAGGCGCGGGCGCGACGGTGCGCCAGTCGGTGGCGGCAGGATCGGCGGAGGCCAGGAGCAGCAGAATCTCCGCCTGCAGCGGATCGGTGTCCTGGAACTCGTCCACGAAAATGTGAGTGAAGCGCCGTTGAAACCCCTGCCGAACGGTGGCATCCCTGCGCACCAGATCGCGTGCCTTGAGCAGCAGGTCGAGAAAGTCGAGAGCGCCGGCGCGCTGCTTGAGCTCCTCATAACGCTCGATCGCGGTGCGGAGCTCCTGCTGAAGAGCCGCCGCAAGATCGGCGTCCGCCGCCATCCGGAACTGATCGAGATGGCTGCGAAGACTCTCGAGAGCCGTGAGTACGGCGTCGCGGGCCACGCCCGCGCCGTAACCGGGGCCACGGCCATGCCGCGCCTTGGCGAAGTTTCGATCCCGCGAAAGGTCGACGAGCCGTGCCTCCCACCCGTCGTAATCCGTGTGACCGAAGGACTGATGAAGAGCGATCTCCTGACTCAGATGCCGTGCGGCAGCGGTGTCGAGAAACAGGTAGTCCTTCGCGTAGGACGGCTTCATCGTGAGAGCGGCAAAGGTGTGCAGCTCGGCGATCACCCGGTCGATGTCACCGTCGCGGTCGAAGGCTCCGCGCGTCCAGGGGGCCCCGAAATCGCGCCATTGCGCCAGCTCCCAGGCGGCGCGCCGAACGCGGTCGATCGGTCCATCTTCGCGCGACGTCCGGTTGTACCCGGACCACACGGACCGTCGAAGCGCACGCCGGATCCCTTCGGGGGGATGCGCGAGCTGCGCCTGAATCCAACCGGCGAACGCCTCGTCGAACAGACGTTCCGCCTGCCCTTCGGTGAGAACGGTGAACAGCGGATCGATGTGCGCTTCTACCGGACGCTCTCGAAGCAGTTCCGCACAGAATCCGTGGATCGTGCTGACGTGCGCTTCTTCGAGTCGCGCGAGGGCATCGTCGAGCCGCTGCTTCACCTCGCCCGCGGCACCGGTCCGCTCGCGTTCCAGTGCCTCGCGCAAGCGGAGCTTCAGCTCGCCCGCGGCCTTCTCGGTGAAGGTCACCGCGACAATGTCGCGGACCTCGGCACGGCCGGTGGAAAGAATCCTGAGGATGCGTTTGACGAGCTCGGTTGTCTTTCCGGTCCCTGCCGCTGCTTCGACAACGACGGTTTCGTCGAGCGCGTTCGAGATGGCGTCCCGGGCGTCCTGGTCGGCGAGCTTGCACCTTCATCGAACGCTGCGGGGGAAAACCACAGAGACACAGAGAACACAGAGACTCTTTCTTAGCAAAAGAGCCAGTGAAATCTGTGTCTCTGTGGTCTGTCTCTGTGGTGAGCTTCTTCGGATCACGGCATCTCCCTCAATGCGTCGAGATCACCCAGCTTGTCCGCCGGTTTGATGGCGACGCGTTGTTCCTCGTGCGGGCCGCAGACCGGCCGGAAGTCGCACCAGGCGCACGCGCGTGATGCGGGTGCGGCGGGTAAGAACCCGAGCTCGATCGCCCGATCGATGATCTCCAGCGCCTCGAGCGCGGACCTTCGGTTCGCATCGTTGATGGGTATCTCGTGATCGGTGAATCCGCCCGGCGCAGTGCAGTAGAACAACCGCCCCGAGGTCACGGGCGCGTCGAGCGCCTGCTCCGCCGCGAGGCTGTAGAGCACTGGCTGAAGAATCGCTCCGCCGCCAATCACGGTCTTCCAGGTCGTCCGGTTCTTGCCGGTCTTGTGATCGGTGACGCGGTAGATGCTGGCGTGGGGCTGGAGCTTCTGCTCGACCAGATCGATCGAGCCGCGCAGCTTGAAGCGGCCATCGACGACCACCGGATCCTGCCGGCTGTTCGGATCGCGTCCCTCATCGCTCAACCCGAAGCTGTATTCGAAGTACATCGGCAGCCAGTCTGTGGCTTCCGGCAGCCGCCGTACCCACACGCGCAGGTCCCTCGTGATGTCGGCGACCTCGTCGCGCCAGACGCGTTCGATCGCCGGCGCCAGCTTCTCGTGATATCGCGCCGCCACATCCGTCATCACCCGGTCCATCGCGTCCAGCGCGACCGTCAGATTGGTCGCGGTGACCGGCAGAAGTCCGTCGCGCTTCAGCGCGCGAAAAAACTCGGCCTGCGCGTCGTGAAACAGCGCGCCGCGCGTGAGCGGATCAAGCTTCTGAAGCGGTTCCGGCTCCTCGGTGCGTTCGAGACGGTAAATCGCCGAAAGGAGAAACTGGTACGGGCAGGACGAAAACTTCTGGAGCGCCGACAGCGAATACGGCCGGACGCCGAGACGCTGCGAGTCGAGCATCGCCCTGGTCAGGCTGGTCACGCGCGTGACGCCGTCGAATGGCGTCCACTGCGATCTCGCGCGCCCCCAGCGCGCGGTCACCGAACGCTTCAGGCAGTCGTTGAGCCGCAGCAGGTAGTGCGCCTGACCGCGGACCCTGGCGCCGTCTGCCTGCAGCAGCCCGCGCAACACGGCGAGGTCATGTTCGAGATCGTCGATTGCGACCTCCGCCCTCTCAGGCGATGGCCACGCGAGGCTCGCTCCTCCTTCTGCCGCGGCACGGTCCTGAAGATCCTCATGGTTCGGGTATGCGCCCGGTGATCGCGCGGACGATGTCGAGCGCATAGAACGACGGCACCCGGGGCCGCGACTCGGCAATCTCGATCCTCGGATACGACAGCCAGAGCCGCTCCGTGGCGGCGCCCACGGCCAGCCGCAGCAGTAGACGCTCGGCCTGGCCACGATCCTCCTGATCGACCAGATCGGCGCCGAGCGGCTTGCGCATTTCGTCGTCGAGCATCATCGGGTCCTCGTGCGGCTTCTGCGGAAACATCCGCTCCGCGAGACCGGGCACGAAGACGACGCGGAACGTCCGGCCGCGCGCCTGGTGAGGCCCGGCGACGAACACGCGTCCGTAGCGCGACTTCGGCGGCTCCTGCTCGAGCAGCAGCAGCCGGTCGGAAATGACGTCCCGCGCTTCATCGAGCGTGACCGGCCCGATGCCGCTCATCGGCCGAAGCGCCGCAATCACCTGGAGGACGCGTTCGGGATGACGCAGGATCCGCGGCGCGAGCGCCTCGAACCGGTCCAGCCACTCCCCCCACGTCGCGTCGGCGGGCCACGAGGCGATCTCTTCGATGATCGGCAGCGCGAACGCGCGGAGATGCCGCAGATCGTCCCGGTCGCGTTCGAGGCGCGCGAGGCGCGAGCTCTCAGGATCGTCTTTCGCTTCGCGCTGGATCTTGACCAGGTATTCGCTGTCCAGACCATCGAGCCGCCGGCGCCAGCGATTCGGGTCGCCGCCGATCACGGAGGATTCGACGATGAGCGCTTCCCACTTCCAGGGAGCGCGCAGGGACCCGTCGACCACCGCAGCCACGTGCGACGGGGCAACGTGCGAAGTGCTGACGTGCGACGTGCGAACGTGCGACGTGCTTTCGGCTGGGGGCCGAAAAGCCTCCAGGACCTCGTCGTCCGGAACGGTGAACAGGAACTCGCGCGGGGAGCCATCGAGTTGTGGCACCTGCGCGAGGGAGAGGTATTCCGCGAATCGCCGGGCGGACAATTTTTCGCACGCGCAGGCAAGGATGGCGAGAAATGCGCGCCCTGCCGGGTGTGGGCGGCGAGTTCCGCGTTCGAACCATGCGGGGATGCCGGCGGCGCCTGCGTCCCGTGGATCTGAGGACCCGGTACGCTCGGCTGAACGGACTCGCCGGAACGCGTGCTCGAGCAGACCTCCGTAGCGCTCGGGTGACCGCACGAAGACTGCGATCTCATCGAAGCGCACACCGGCACGTACTTCGTCGAGGATACGCCGCGCGATCTCGACGCACTCACGCCCCTCGCCGGGGGCGGAAAAGAACCTGACATCCCCGACGGCGTCGCGCTCCCTCAGCGTGGACTTCGCGAACATGAACCGCCGTAACGCGACAAGATCCGAATCACCTTCCTGGACCAGGACTTCCGGCTCGACGCCTTGTCGCGCGAGCCGTTCCTGCGCCTTGATATCTCCGAAGGGAAACGTGATCAAAACGTGAGGACAGCTGCGCATCAGGGCGCCGGCAAACTCGAACTCCACATGTGAGTCGAGCGGCACGTCGAGGAGGAGCAGCGCCGGCGCGAGGGGATCCGAACCCCGCGATTGCAGAACCTCCGTCGCACGCTGGAGCAGCGCGGCGCGGTCGGTGGACGATGCGGCGCCAAACTGTTCTTCGAACTTCGCGAGAAGAACGGAGAGGTCAGAACCGCCAAGCGGAAGCGTCGCCAGGCGTCCGGCACGAACGTCGGCAAGACGGAGTTCCTGAAGCGTACGGGCGAGCGCCCTCGGGAAACCGGGCGTTCGCGCGACCGGATCGAAGTACTGCAGCGACTGGGTCTTGTGCGCTTCGAAGGCCGCGCGCGCGGCGATTGCCTCAGACCCGAGAGTAGTCGCCGGCGTGCGGCCGTTCGCCGCCAGGACCGGCGCGGCGAGCCGTGCCGCGAGCTGGGTCAGACTCGACCGATGCAGGCCGATCGTTGCGCCGCTCTCACGCGCGATCGAGCGCGCGAGATCGTCGGCGGCGCCGCGCGATCCCGCAACGAGCAGCACGTCCCCTTCTCGCGCACGCTCGCGGACGAAGCGGCGCGCCTCGGCCAGCCGCATTTCACTCGCGGAGGACTCAATCAGCCTGACGTGGGAAAGATCTGCCTGGGTGGGCGTGTGTTGCATCGAACTCCTCCCGGACGCCGTGCCGGGTCACCGTGATCGGCCGCGCGCGCAGCCGTTGAACTATGAACTATCAACTATGAACGCAGAACGATGAATTCACAACTCAGATCGCGATTCTCAAGTTCGCCGCGATCCGCGCGCCGCGCCCTGCGCCCCGCGCCCCGCTATACTCGCCTGATGACGAAGGCCGTCATCTCCCTCCTCTCGATCGTCGTCCTCAGCGTCAGCGGTCACCGGGCAGGTGAAGATCATCAGTACGCCCAAGGAACACTTCGGGTTCAGTCTCGGCGACGACTATCAGCTCGCCAACTACAAGCAGATCGCGGAGTACTGGCGAAAGCTGGACGCGCAGTCGGAGCGGCTCGTCGTTCAGGAGATCGGGAAGACCGCTGAAGGCCGGCCACAGCTGATGGCGATCGTCACATCGCCGCAAAACCACAAGCGTCTCGCGCGCCTGAAGGAGATCTCGCGGCGGATGGCACTGGCCGAGGGGCTGACCGATGAGCAGGCCCGGCTCATCGCCACGCGAGGGCAGAGCCGTCGTCTGGATCGACGGCGGGCTGCACGCCACCGAGACCCTCGGCGCCCAGCAGCTCACGCAGATGATCTTCGAGATGGTGAGCCGGACTGACGATGAGACGATGCGGTTTCTCGAGGATTGCGTGATCCTGTTCGTGCACGCCAATCCAGACGGCAACGATCTGGTCGCCGACTGGTATATGCGCACCGAGACGCCGACCGAACGGACGCTTTCAGGGCTTCCGCGCCTCTATCAGAAGTACATCGGCCACGACAACAATCGCGACTTCTTTGCCTCCACCCAGGTCGAAACCGAGAACATCAACCGCGTCCTCTATCACGACTGGTATCCACAGATTCTGTACAACCACCACCAGAGCGGCCCGGCAGGCACGGTGGTGTGGTCCTCTCCCCAGCGCGATCCCTACAACTACAACCTCGATCCGCTGCTGATTCTCGGGCTCCAGGCCGTCGGCACCCACCTCCATCAACGGCTCGCGACCGAGGGGAAGCCGGGCGCCACGATGGCGTCCGGTGGCGCATATGACGGATGGTGGAACGGCGGGATCAGGAACACCGGAAACTTCCACAACATCATCGCGATCCTCACCGAGACGATCGGCAGCCCGACGCCGATGCGTATTCCGTTTGTCGCGCAGCGGCAGCTTCCCAATCGCGACCAGCCGTTCCCGATTGCGCCGCAGGAGTGGAAGTTCTGGCAATCGGTTGACTACTCGCTCTCATTCAACCGGGCGGTGCTCGATTACGCGTCGCGCAACCGCGAGCTGCTGCTCTTCAACATCTACAAGATGGGGCAGCGTGCGATCCAGCGCGGCAATGAAGACACCTGGACGCCGTCCCCTGCCCGTGTGAAGGAGGGAGTGACCTGGGAGGACCTCCGCAAGCCGGAGTTGCGCGATCCGCGGGCTTACATCATTCCCGCCGATCAGCCGGACTTCCCGACGGCAGTGAAGTTCATCAACGCATTACGTGAGGTCAACGTCACCGTCCACCGCGCAACGGCGGACTTCACCGTCGCCGAAAAGAAGTATCCGGTCGGCTCGTTCGTCGTATTCACCGCGCAGGCATTCCGTCCGCACGTTCTCGACATGTTCGAACCGCAGGATCATCCCAATGTGATCCCGTATCCTGGCGCCGCGCCGACGCCGCCCTACGACAACGCCGGCTGGACGCTCGCGTTTCAAATGGGAGTGAAGTTCGACCGGATCCTCGAACCGTTCACGGGACCGTTCGAGCGGGTGCCCACATGGAATGTCCGCCCGCCGCAAGGGCGAGTCGGAACCCTGGCGGATGCGACCGGCTATACGTTGAGCCGCGCGACCAACGATGCCTTCCGCGCGGTGAACCGCCTCATGGTGCTTGGTGAGCAGGTTTCCGCGGCCGGCGCCGACTTTCTGCTGGCGCCCACCACCGCCACGATTACGCGGCTGCAGAAAGTGGCGGCGGAGCTCGGTGTCAGCTTCCAACCCGTGAAGGTCGACTTCGCGTCGGCGCCGCCACGTCTTTCGCCATCCCGCATCGGTCTCTGGGACCAGTACGGCGGCTCTATCCCGTCGGGATGGACGCGCTGGATCCTGGAACAATTCGAGTTTCCGTTCTCACGGGTGTTCGCGCGTGAGCTCGATGCCGGTAGTCTGAACGCCAAGTACGACGTCCTGATTTTCGTGGATGGCGCGATCCCGCCCGCGACCGCACCTGCCGGGGCAGGCCGCGGTGGTGGAGCCGGGCAGACCGGCCAGAGGCGTGAGCTGACCGAGGCGGACGTGCCTGCGGAATACCACGAACAACTCGGGCGCATGACGGCGGAGAAAACCATGCCGCAACTTCGCGCGTTCGTGGAAGCTGGCGGCACGATCGTCGCGATCGGCAGCTTCGCCGCCAACCTTGCCGCGCACTTCAAGCTTCCGGTGCAAGACCATCTCGTCGAGGACGGCAAGCCGCTGCCGCGTTCCAAGTACTTCGTTCCAGGGTCGGTGCTCACCGCGAAGGTGGATACCAAGCATGCGGCGGCCGCCGGCATGAGCGAGCGGACGGACTTCTTCTTCGATAACAGTCCGGTGTTCCGGATTACCGGTCCGGGGGTTCGGGCGATCGCCAGCTTCGACACCGACACGCCGCTGCACAGCGGCTGGGCGTGGGGTCAGAAGTACTTGAACAAGGGAGTCATCGCCGCCGAAGCGACCGTCGGGCGAGGACGTGTACTGCTCTACGGCCCCGAGATCCTGCAGCGCGCGCAGCCCCACGGCACGTTCAAGCTGCTGTTCAACGTCCTGTTCCCCGCTGCGCTGCCGTAGTCGGTAGAGGCCGGCTTTAGCCGGCCTGTTTCCAACCCTTGTGCGCCGCGTCCCGTCAAACGGTGAGGCCCGCCTCTCAGCGGGCCGCAGGTCACGGAGCAACCCATGGAACGCATCCGTCAGGATCTCAGGAGCGCGGTACGCCAACTCGTACGACAGCCCGCCTTCACGGGTATGGCCGTCCTCACGCTCGCTCTCGGGATCGGCGCGAACACTGCCATCTTCAGCATTCTCCGAGCGGTCATCCTGCAACCGCTGCCGTACGCCAATACCAATCGGCTCGTGATCGTGTGGGACACCACACGGGGTGAGGGATCGACTACGTGGCTGTCGGACCGGGAGGTCCTCAGCTATCAGCGTGACGCCTCGAGCTTCGAGCGTGTCTCGGCTTTCGTTCAGACCGAGGCAAACCTCACCGGGGGCGAGGAACCCTTGCGAGTCCGGCTGGCGGCGGTCACACCGGAACTGTTCGAGACGCTCGGTGCTACGCCGGCGCTCGGACGGACGTTCGCGAGCGCAGACATCACGCGCGGCGGAAGCAACGATGTCGTCATCCTCTCGCACGCCCTCTGGACCCGTCGATTCGGCGCGGATCATTCGGTGGTCGGGACAACGGTGCTGATTCAGGGCACGCCGAGGACAGTAATTGGTGTCATGGACCGTTCCTTCCGCCTGCCGCTGGATTACCGCAACGATCGTCCGACGGAAGCCTTCTACCCTTACACCATCGATCCCGCGAACCCCGGTGACTGGGGCGACAGGAGTGCGATCGTCGTCGCACGACTTCGCCCCGAAGCGCAGCCCGCCTCGGCGACGAGCGAGCTCGCGGTCCTCTGGCGCCGTTGGGTCCAGGCCGGCTACGTGCACGACGAGCCTGGAAACCCGTTCGCCCGTGCCGCGGTGCCGCTGGACGAGTTCATCACCGGGACCGTCCGGACACCGATGTTGATTCTCCTGGGCACGGTGGCATTCGTCCTGCTGATTGCCATCGCGAATGTCGCGAACCTTCTGCTCAGCAGAGCTGACGTGCGCACCCGCGATGTTGCCATCCGCGCGGCGCTCGGGGCGGGGCGCTCGCGGCTGGTGCGGGAGCTGCTCGTCGAAAGCATCCTCCTGGCAATCTGCGGCGGTGCTCTCGGCGCGGTGCTTGCCTGGAGTGGGCTGCAGGCGATCGCCGTGATGCGGCCGGCGCACGTGCCCCGGGTCGGGGAGGCGACGGTGGATCTCGGCGTCCTCGGGTTCGCGGCGATTCTATCGCTCGGCGCGGGTCTCCTCTTCGGACTCGCCCCTGCGCTGCAGCTGTCACGGCCGAATCTGACGTCGGCGCTGCAGGACGGGGGCGGCCGCAGCGGCACCGCCGGCCGCGGCCGTCTCGCTGCGCGACGCGGGCTCGTCGTCATGCAGTTTGCGCTGTCGGTTGTTCTCGTCGTGGGCGCTGGCTTGTTGACGCGCAGCCTGATCGCCGTCAATCGGGTAGACCTCGGCTACCGGACCGCCGACATCCTGACCGCGCAGTTGCAGCTCCCGACTCGCGACTATCCAGACGCCCAGCGCGTCGTCGGCTTCTACCGCCAGTTGCTCGATCGGCTCGAACAAACGCCGCGTGTCCGGGCCGCGGGCGCAGTCCGCATCCTCCCGCTCGCGCGGACGATCGGGAACTGGTCGATCACGATCGAAGGGCGTCCCTATGCCCCGGCGGAGAACCCCAACGGCGACTTCCAGTACGCGACCCCGGGCTACTTCGAAGTCATGGGCCTCCAGCTGCTCCGCGGGCGGCTCCTGACCAAGACTGACGATGAGAGCGCACCGCTGGTGGTGGTCATCAGCAAGACGATGGCCGACAAGTACTGGCCCGGCGAGGACGCGCTCGGGAAGCGATTCCACCTCGGAACCAGGAACCAGCCGTGGTTGACGATCGTCGGTATCGTCGGAGCGGTTCGGCATAACACGATCCTCGAGCAGCCGCGGACTGAAATGTACCTGCCCCACGCGCAAGTCGCCCGCGAGACGGAAGGCGTCCCTCGCGCGATGACGATCGTGATCAGCGCCGATTCCGCACCGATGTCGCTCGCCCCCGCGCTGCGCGCGGCGGTGCGTTCCATGGATCCCAACCTGCCGGTGTCGGAGGTGCGGACGATGGAGCGAGTAACGACGGAGGCGTTGTCAGAGCGCAGCTTCACCACGGCGCTTCTCGCCAGCTTTGCCGCGCTGGCGCTGGCGCTGGCCGCCATCGGCATCTACGGAACGATCTCCCTGATGGTCACCGAGCGCCGGCAGGAGATCGGCATCCGGATGGCGCTCGGCGCCCGCCGTGCAGCGATCGTGAGTCTCGTGCTCAGGCAGGGGCTGATGATGACCATGGCGGGTGTCGCCCTCGGTCTCGCCGGAGCGGTGTTTCTGACACGGCTGCTGGAACGGCTGCTCTACGGCGTGACGCGGCTCGATCTGCCGACGTTTGCAGCGGTGCCCGCGTTTCTCGCAATCGTGGCGTTGATCGCCTGCGTCAACCCGGCGCGCCGCGCCGCCGCGCTGGATCCGATCGAAACACTACGCCGGTAGAGGCCGGCTTTAGCCGGCCTTCGAGCCGGCCTATTTATCGATGATCGTCCCGTAGGGCTTCAGCTGCTCTTCGATCGCTTTTCGGTCGCCGACGACGACGATGGTGGCCTGGTCGTCCTTCAGGTATTTTCTTGCAACGTCGGTGACGCGCTGGGACGTGACCGCATAAACCTGCTTCACGTACGTGTTCGGGTAGGTCGCCGGCAGGCCGTGAAGATCCACGTACTGCAGTTGCGCCGTGATGCCGCCGCGGCTCGAATTCTGAAGGATGTAAGTGCCCGCCAGATAGTTCTGGATACCCTTCAGCTCCTGGTCCGACGGCGGGTCTTTCTGCAAGCGGTCGATCTCCGCGAAGATCTCCTTCAACGACAACCCGGTTTGCGCGGTTGTGACGTCGGCATTCTGCGCCCAGTAGGTGTCGCGATAGCGGGTGGACAGTTCGCTGTAAGGCGAGTAGGTGTAGCCCTTGTCTTCACGGATGTTCTTCGTGATCCGCGAAGCGAACGCGCCGCCGAGCAGCGCGTCCATGACAGTCAGGGGGACGAAGTCGGGGTGCGACGGATCGACTGCCGGCACCCCGAGGATGATCGTCGACTGCGGCGCCTCCGGCCGATCGATCAGGTGCACCGCGCGTTTCGTCACCGGTTTCGGCGCGTGCGGGACGGCCGGCGTCCCCTTTTTCCATCCAGCAAACGACTTTCGGATCATCGCCTCGACCGCCGGTGCGTCGAACTGCCCGACCACGTAGAGCCGCGAGCGCACTGCGCCGTAACTGACCGCATGGAACTTTCGCGCTTGCTCCGTCGTGAATCCCTGGATCATGGCGTCGGTCGGGAAAACCCGTCCGTACGGATGATCGCCATAGAGGACGGCGCGGAACTTCTGGAGCGCAAGCTGCTGCGGCTGGCTGAGCGAGACCGCAAGATTCCGCGACAGGTTGGTCTTCAGCCGTTCGAGCTCTGCGCTGGGAAATCGCGGATGCTGGACGACGTCAGCAACCAGCTCCACCATCTGGGGGCCGAACTCGCTCAATACGTCGCCGCCGATCGTGGTCGAATCGCTGCCGACGCTGATGTTCAGCGCGCCACCCATCCGGGCCGCTTCGCGCGAGACCTGAGTCGCGTTGCGCGCAGCGGTCCCTTCGCGAATCAGATCACCAGTGAGGTCCGCGAGCCAGACTTCGCCCGCGCCTTCGAACGCGTTACCGGTGCGGACGCTGAGGGTCACACGCACTTTCGGCATGTTCCCCCACTGGACCAGCGCGACTTCGAGACCGTTGTCGAGGGTGAAGCGTTTCGGCTCCGGGACGCGGAAGTCTTTCGGCGCCCCGGGCTTCGGCGGCTCCGACGGAAACTGTGCCGGCAGGACAGAGCAGAGGATGCGCACACAACAGAGAGGACTGATCGCGCGACAATCAAGACGACACATGCTCCCACTTCCCTTTCGGCGTGATCGTCAGCACGGTGCGGTTGGTCGGACGCAGATACTCGCGCGCCGTCTTCTGGATCAGTTCCGGTGTCACCTTGCGGAACTCATCCTCCAGGGTATTGATCTTGCCCGGGTTGTCATCGAAGAGTGCATACGACGCCAGCAGGTTGGCGCGGCCGAACCGGACGAATTGCTCCTGCTCGGCGTAGAGCTGCGACCGCTGCTTGACCAGCGCGAGCTCCAGCTCCTCCCTGGTCACGGGGTGTTCTGCAGCCGGGCGATCTCGTCGTCGATCGCCTTGATGATCTCGTCAGCGGACTTCGCGGCGTCGTGGATCAGATACACGGTCCACAGGGTCGGTCCCTTGATATCGAACATGCTGCCGAGACCCGGATTGGCGCCGCCAGACACCGCGCCAGTGAGGCCGCGCTTCTGAACGAGCGACTCGTGCAGGCGGCTGTCTTCCCCCTGAACCAGCAACTGATCGATGAGGCCCATCGCGAAGAACTCCGGGGTCTTTCGGTCCGGGTGGTGATAACCCAGAGCGAGTGCGGGCCGGTTCGCCAGAGGGTCGTCCCGGTTCGTCCGCTTCTCCTTCTCCTGGCGCGGCTCCTCGATGTCGGGCTCGGGCGGCAGTTTCGAAGCAGGGATATCCGCGAAATATTTTCGAATCCACCCGAGCGTCTGCGCAGTGTCGATGTCCCCGGTCACGACGAGTACGGCGTTGTTCGGGGCGTAGTAGGTCTTGAAGAACTGCTGGACGTCGGCCAACGTTGCCGCGTCGAGATGCTCCAGGTCCCCGTAGAAATTGTGGGCGTTGTACCAGTTGGTGTTCGCCACCTGAGGCAGGTCCAGCCAGGGGAACCCGCCGTACGGCTGGTTGAGCACGTTGACCTTGACCTCGTTCTTGACGACCCCCTGCTGGTTGGTGAGGTTTTCCTGCGTGATGTTCAAACCGCGCATGCGGTCGGCTTCGCCCCACAGCATGGTTTCGACGGTATGACTGGGAACGATCTCGAAGTAGTTCGTGAAATCGAAGCGAGTCGATCCGTTGAGAATGCCGCCGTTCGACTCGACCAGGCCGCTGAACGCATTCTTGCCGAGATGCTGCGAGCCCTGGAACATCATGTGCTCGAAGAGATGGGCAAAGCCGGTGCGGTCCCTCGGCTCGATGCGGAATCCGATATTGAAATACACGCCGACCACGGCGGTTGGTGAGGAGGCATCGCGCGAGAGAACGACTTTCAGTCCGTTCTCGAGCTTGTGATACTCGACCGGGACCGTCACTGCCCCAGGCCGGGTCTGCGCGGGGAGTGTGACGGACGTTGTGACGACCGCCAGGGCCAGCAGCGGAAGGCGCGCGTACTTCATCTCCGCAGCATACAAAGAAACGATGAACTATGAATCCCCATCCGCACCCCGCATCCCGCATCCCGCTATGATGTTCGCATGCGCACTTTGCTGACCGCTCTGGTGCTCGCGATCCTTCCGGCAGCGGCCTACGCCAAGGACTACACCGCCGAACGCTTCGACTCGCGCATCGAAGTAATGAAAGGCGGATCGCTGCGGGTCACCGAGACAATCGTCATCCGCTTCGAGGAAGGGACGTTCACCTTCTTCTACCGGACGATTCCGACCAGGCGGACCGACGGCATCGATTTCGTCAGCGCGTCGATGGACGGCCGCGCGTTCCCGGTCGGCGAAGAGCCGGGCCAGGTGGAGGTCAAGCGAAAGAACGGCCTGCGTGTGGAGTGGCACTTCCCGAAGACCGAGCCGTCGACACACACGTTCGAACTGACCTACATCGCCAAGGGTGTCGCACGGGCGGCAAACGAGCGGGACCTGATCCCCTGGCGTGCCCTGCCGACGGAGCATGATTACCGCATCGAATCGAGCCGGATCGAAGTCGTCCTTCCGTCCACACCGGCCGAACCGCCCACGGTCGAGATGCGCCGGGTAACGACGTGGACCGAAACGCACTCCGACGCCCGAGTCCTCGTGACCGCGAACGACATTGGAAAGAACGGCTGGTTCGAAGTCTGGACGCGCATGCCGAGGGGCAGCGTCATCGACGTGACGCCGGCGTGGCAGCAGCGGCAGCTGCGGCATGAGGGATACCGGCGGCCCGCGGCTATCGCCGCGGCGATTGTTTTTTTTGCCGGCCTCGTCGTCCTGTTCGGCATCCGGCAGAACTACGATTCGCCACCGCGTGACATCCAGACCGCCCGTGTGTTTGCCGGGCCTCCGGACTCCGCGGCCCCGGCCATTGCGGGTGCGTTGACGACCAATGGAAGCCTGCACCTCGAACATGCGATGGGCACGCTCTTCGCGCTGGCCTCGCGCGGCATCATCGATATTCGCGAGGAGGCCAAGGGCGCCTTCGGCCAGCGCAAGTTCACGATCAGGAAAGGGCACGCTTCACGCCCGCTGGCGCCCCACGAACAGGCGCTGCTGCACGAAGTGTTCAGCGCGAAAGGCGCGTCCGAGCGTGAGGTCCCCCTGGACAAGGCTCGGACGCACCTGGTCCGTCACTTCTCGAAACTCAAGGCGATCGTCGTGCGAGAGATGACCGACGAGGGTCTGTTCGACGAAGGGCGGCGACAGATACGCCGCCGCTACAACGTGGTCGGGGATCGTTCTGCTCATCCTCGCAGGGATTGCGCTCGTTCCGGCTATCGTTGTTGTGGACCGCATAGGTCCGTGGCCGTTTCTCGTGCCGCTGGCCATCGCGATTCTGGCTGTGACCAGTTTCATTTTCTCGGCGGCGCACACGCCGCTCTCAAATCTGGGCGTCCGGCGGGCCGAGGCGTGGCGCGCCTACCAGAAACAGCTGCGTGACGTTCCGAAGGATCTGCGTCGCGCCGACTGGACCGGCGGACGATCGCCGGGCGACCTGCTTCCCCTCGCCGTCGCACTCGGCCTCGCGGCCGCGTGGGCCAAGATTTTCAAGGATCGCGCGGCGCACCTGCCGCCCTGGTTCCACGCTGCGTCTGCCGCCGACGCGAACACCGGTTTCGTCGCCTTCGTCGGCCACGGCGGCGCAGGTACGGGCGGGGGCGCTGGCGGTGGAGGCGCCGCGGGAGGAGGCGGATCAGGGGCCGGGTAGGGCTCGCGGGCCTGTTGCCTCCTTACGATGCCTCGCGACTGCCGCTACGAACACGTGTCGGCGACGTTCCCCTGAAACGAATTGTCTTTCAGGCTGTTGCTCGCAGTTGGCCCTTTCAGGCCACAAGTGTTCGTCAGAATCGTGTTGCCTTTCAGCTCATTACTGACTGCGGACCCGGTGGGGGTCACCAGAAACTCGATGCCGGCGAGGTTCGACGTAACCGTGTTGTCTTTGAGGACGTTCCCAGTCGCGATGACATTGATTCGAATACCGGCCACTGCGCTTCCGGAAATGATGTTGTCCTTCAAGGTCGTGAAGGTGGCACCAAACACGAGGATCCCGACACGGTTCCCTGAGAATGTATTCGCCTTGATGTCGTTGGCGCTCGTGTCGCCCCTGAGCATGATTCCCCTCGTGACGCTGTTTCGGAATGCATTGTCTTTGATGGTGTTCCTGATGCTTCCGGCCTGAAGGTCGATCCCTTCGGGGTTTCCGTCGAATTCGTTGTGGTCGATCAGAACCCCCGTCGACATGAGCGTGCGCACGGCCACCGCGAAGTTTCTAATGGCGCCTCCCGTAATCCTGATGTCATTTCGTCCGGTTACGGCAATGCCGATGCCGCTGCCGGCCCCGGTTATCGCGTGACCATTCAGGTCGATCGTGATGCCGTCGGCACCGACGATCAGACCGTTGCCGGTGCAGGTCAGATCGTGATCCAGCTTCACACTCTCGAGAAGCGTCGCAGCGCACAAGACCTGCGACAGCCCGCCTGGACCAACGGCGTAACCGGAGGACGTCGGCGGTGGATCGGGCGCCAGCGGGTTGGGACGAGCGGCTGGTGCGGAGGTACGGTCACACGCGGCGGCAACCAGGGCAAGACAGAGACCCGACAAGAGTAGCTTTCGCATGGATATCTCCCGTCTGACGCTTCAAGTGGTCAGCCGTGAATGAATACTGTCTGGCGCGTCCGATAGTCCTTGCGAAAAGCTTCAAAAAAGCTTCAAGATTCCCCCGAGCGAACTTCCTTCAGACTGGATGGTCATGAACCGCCAGGCCACGCCCTCTTACGAGTTCGGGCCGTTCCGGCTGGATGTGTCGGAGCACCTGCTGTTGCGGGATGGCCAACCGGTGGTGCTCACCCCGAAGGTCTTCGACGTTCTGCGCGTGCTCGTCCAGAACGCCGGACATCTCGTCGAGAAAGAACGTTTGCTCTCAGAGGTCTGGGCAAACAGCTTTGTCGAGGAAGGAGGTCTCAACCGCAACGTTTCGATTCTGAGAAAGGCCCTCGGCGAAAAAGCCTCCGGCGAGCAGTACATCCAGACTGTTCCCAAGCTTGGTTATCGCTTCGTCGCGCCGGTCACCGAACGTTTCGACGACGATCTTCCCTCATCCCCAGCCGGGTTGGAGAACCCGACCGCCGCCGACCTCCCTGCCAGCGTTTCCAGGCGTGCCGCAGGTATGGCTGGATTGCTGTTAGTGGTTGGCGCGCTGGCCTACGCGGTTCTTCGACTGAGCGAGCCGGCAAAGACTGCGGTGGCGTCGCTACCGCGGACCGCTGTTGCGGAACACCGACAGGTCACGTTCACCGGCAAAGAAGGCGCTCCCACGCTCTCCGCAGACGGCAGACGAATCGCGTATGTCTCGAACGAACCTCCGGAACCAAGAGTGATGGTGCAGGAATTGGCAGGGGGCCATCCGCTCGCGATTTTTGACGCGCCGGAAGTCGGGCATTTGCGCTGGTCTCCGGACGGTTCTGATCTGCTGCTCTGGGCGCGAGGCGCAGGAAAGAATGGCATCTACACCGTGCCGCAGCTGGGTGGAACCCCGGTCAGGATTGCTGACGGTCAGTACATCGGCTGCTGGTCGCCGGATGGCTCTACGATCGCAGTGGCAAGTTACCTGGCCGGCAAGATCTGGTTTTTCAACAGGCGTGGAGAGGTCCAGCGAACCGTTTCTCTACCTGGCATCAGCTGGTCGATCTGGGACATCGACTGGTCGTCCCAAACCGGCCTTCTGACGTTTGTCAGCAGCGATCCCCAGGGGCGTTTCACGATCTGGACTGTCCGGCCGGATGGAAGCGATCAAACGAGGATTCTGTCAGAGGATACGGAAATCCTTGCTGCGCGTTGGGCCCCGCAGGGAGATGCCATCTACTACTCGCACCGGGCCAACCAGACCGTTTCCCTCTTCAGAATCGCGGCGCAACCGGGTCAAGAAAATAGACGGCCGGACACCACGACCCTGCTGACAGGCATCGAGACCGATCGGGCCTATTCGCTGTCGGCAGAGGGCAAACGGCTTGTCTACGCACGGGCTCCGTATCACTCCAATCTGTGGATGCTCGACGCGCCTGGGAACGGTAAGCACTCACCGACCGAATGGAAGCAGCTGACCAACGGAACGTCGCTGATCGAGAGACCTCGCTTGTCGCCTGTTGGACAGTCGATCGTCTTCAGCGTCGGTCATGAACCGCTCGCCAATCTCCACACGATGCCAATTACGGGCGGTTCTCCGAAGCAGCTCACGTTCCTTGACTCATTCAACGTGGGGGGCGCCTGGTCGGCCGATGGAACGCAGATCGCCTTTGCCTCGACCCAGGGCGGCAAGTCGCGTGTCTGGACGATCGACGCCGCCGGTGGCACGCCACGCCCTGTTTCGTCCGGTGACTTGAGCTACAGCTTCGATGTCGTGTGGTCCCCAGGTCCTCGGATCCTTTATCAGCGGGCCGGGAACCGTGACTATTACGCCCTCGATCCGGCAACCGGTAAGGAACGGCTTCTCGCAACGGACAGTTCAGTCGGGTGGCTCTTTCGCCCGGTCTATTCGCCGGACGGCCGGAAGATTGCCGTGCATTGGAATCGCCGGCCGAACCGGGGTCTCTGGATCATCGACACCGAAGAACAGTCTGAAAGGCTGATCTACAAGACCTCGGTGCCTTCTTCTTTCATTCCCATCGGATGGTCCGTCGATGGACGTTCGATCTACGCGGTTGAAGGGCAACCCGCGAAGATGCGCGGGCGTGGAGACACCCTGAAAGGCGCGAAGATCTTGATCGTGTCCTCGAATGGCGAGTACGTGAAGACCGTCGCGTCTCTTCCATTCGAGGAAATTGGTGACGTCACCATGACCCCCGACGGTCGCAGGTTTGTCGTGGCGGTCTACTCGTCACGATCGGATGTCTGGGTCGTCGACAACTTCGATGTGTCAACCGAACCGCGAATGACGAGAAAGTAACGCTGGTTCAGTTTGCCCGTAGCGCCAGCGCCGGTTCGACTCGCATCGCTCGGCGTGCGGGGATCAAGCATGCGGCGATGGCGACGATCAGCAACGTCGCGCAGACGCCGGCGAACGTGGCGGGGTCGGTTGGTTCGACTCCGAACAGCTGGTTCTGCACGAACCGGGCGCCGGCAAATGCTCCCGCCAGCCCCAGTACGGATCCGAGCGCAACCAGCCGCAGCCCGTCCGACAGCATCAGACGAAGAATGGAGGCGGGGTTCGCCCCGAGCGCGAGACGGATCCCGATCTCCGTCGTCCGCTGGGTGGCGAGGTGTGCCATCACCCCGTACAGGCCGATTGCCGCGAGTGCGAGGGCGACGACGCCGAAGAGACCGACGAGAGTTGCCATCATTCGCTGATCGCTTATGGAGCGTTCGAACTCGTCGCGCAGCACACGCGGCCGCCCGAGTACCAGTTGTGGATCCACTTCGCTCAGAACCCTGCGCAGAGCGGCGATCTGCCCGGTGGGCTCGCCGGCGACGCGGACGTGCAGCGTGATGCCGGACTCGTAGTTCTGCGCCAGCGGCGCGTAGAGGAACGGCGGTGGATTCTGCTCCAGCGCACTGCGGTACACGGTGTCGGGCACCACTCCGACGACCTGGAGAGGATCGTTGCCAGCCATCACCGTGCGGCCCAGCGGATCAGCGCCGGGGAACAGCTTGGCGCCAAGCGAGGCGCTGATGATCGTCACCCGTGGCGTGCCAGGGGCATCGGCGGGCGAGAAGTTTCGTCCGTTCTGCAGTCGGATGCCGAGGGCGTCGAGATATCCATCACTGATGACATTGGCGCGCACGTCGATGCTGTTGCTGCTGTCGTTTGCCACCGGCCGCCCATCGGTGCTGACACTGATCGTTCTGGCGCCGCCGCTCAGCACCGTCACGCGTGCCGCGCCGGCGGCTTCGACCCCTGGCAGCGGCCTTGACGCGCTCGAGCAGCTGGCCGTAGGCAGCCTGACCGGCGTCCTGCGAGTAGCCGCGAACGTCCATGTTGATGTCCGCGAGCAGCACTCGATCGATGTCGTAACCGAGATTGACCGCGGTCGCGTTCTTCAGGGTCCGCAGGAAGAGACCGGCGCCGACCAGCAACATCAGACTAAGCGCCACCTGCACGACGACGAACGTGCTGCGCATGCGAGTGGCCCCGACGCCGCTCGCGACCGCGCCTCCTTCATCACGAAGGGCATCGACGGTGTTGCGCCGCAGGGTCTGCAGCACCGGGGCGAGGCCGAAGAGGACGCCACTCCCGACCGCCACCGCGAAAGTAAACAGGAACACTCGCGGCGTGACGCCGAGGTTGATCGATGCCGGAATGTCGAATTGATGGAGAAGTGGCGCCCCCCACCAGGCGATCAGCAGGCCTCCCAGCGATCCCATCAGCGCGAGCAGCACCGATTCGGTGAGCCACTGCCTGACGAGCCGCCCTCGGCCGGCGCCCACGGCCATGCGGACGGCCACCTCGCGGCGTCGCGTGACGGCGCGTGCAAGGAGGAGACTCGCAACGTTCGCGCACGCGATCAGCAGCACGACAACGACGGAGGCGCTGAGCAGCCGCAGCATCGGTCGCGCCGACGTGCGGACGCCGGGACCATCGCCGAGCGGGACGACGGTGAACCGCCGGCCGCGGTTGGTACTCTGGTAACTCGCGTCCAGCCGCGCCGAGAGCGTGTCCGCGGCCGCGGCCGTGCCGGCAACGGTCTTACCGGCGGCCAGACGTCCGATCATGTTCAGCCACCGCGGCCCGCGAGCGGCGAGCATGTTGGTGCCACCGAGCGCACGACGTAGCCCCGCACTTGGCGGACGCAGCTCCGGTTGAAGCGCCATCGGTGCCCAGATCTCTGGAGCGCGCCCGAGAATCGGCCCGACGAACCCCCTGGGCGCGACGCCAACAATCGAGTAGCTGTTGCCGTTGAGAGTGATCAGGCGGCCAACGATGTTGCGATCCGCACCGAAGCGCGCCGTCCATGCGCCGTGCGACAGGATGACGACGCGAATCGGCGAGCCGGGCTTGTCTTCGTCCACGCTGAACGTTCGCCCGAGCGGGATACGGACGCCGAGCACGTCGAAGTAGTTGCCGGTCACCAGCTCGCCCGGCAATGCCTCGGCGCCATTGCTCCCCTGCAGCACGAAGGGGACGCTGGCAAATGCCGCGAGGCCGCCCAAGATCCCGCTGTCGCGCAGATCGACATAATCGGGATATGACGTGGTCGAAAATCGGTCACGGCCATCAGAGCTCGTGGTGTAGATGCTGGTGACCGACGACGGATCGGCGACTGGCGCGCGCTGCAGCAGCACCGCGTCGACGGCGCTGAAGATGACGGCGGTGGCGCCAATGCCGAGCGCGAGCGTCAGGCAGATGACGAACGTGAACGCCGGCGTCCGCGCCAGCATGCGGACGGCGTAACGGATATCGCGACGAAGATCGGCAACCATTGATCCGCTCCGTGAAGAGTCAGCGTGTAGGAGTGTGTCGTCCTGCGCCCGCCAGCGGTCGGCGATCAAGCCGGGGAGCGCTCGACTCGCGGCTTCGAGATCGTGGGCGAAGTCGGTCGAGGCGGTGGGGATCGCGGCGAGAGCGCGCGCCAGCGCCTCGTCGTGATCGAGGCCGGAGGCACGGGCCTCCCGGTACAGTTCGCCGAGATGCAGCGCGAGCTCGTCGACGATCTCCGGCTCGCGCGCGATGGTCAGCGGCGGAAGCTGCTCGCGAACGTAGCGGCGGAAGTCCATCGCCCTATCCCGCTGGATTGATGCCGGTCACGCTCTGCAGCGCCACCAGCAATTCGCGCCAGCTCGCGCGCTGTTCCCCGAGCACTTTGCGGCCGGCCGGCGTGAGCTTGTAGTAGCGCCGGCGCCGCTGGCCCGACTTCTCGATCCACTTGCCGTCGATCCAGCCGCGCCGCTCCATGCGATAGAGCATCGGGTAGAGCGACGCCACGTGGAATCGAAGGACGCCACCGGAGCGATCGTCGATCAGTTTCGCGATCTCGTAGCCATGCCGGGTGCGCATCTCGAGCGTCGCGAGGACCATGAGTTCGGCGGTACCGCGCTTCAGGTCGGTCTGTGGGGCCATATATTGTCGGACAATATATAGCGCGGCGGCCGCCGCGTCAACGACAACCTTCGGTACTGCCCGTTGGGGAGTTCACCACAGAGACCCGGAGAACACAGAGAACTCTCTTGTAAAACAAGAAGAACATTCTGTGTCTCCGTGCCTCTGTGGTGACTTTTCCGACTCATGCTCCGCGCCGCGCCTTCTGGACGAGGTGTTCGAGCATCCGGCGGCGGTGCGCCACTTCCTGCTCGGAGAGCTTGCGCGCGGCTTCCGCTGGCGCGAACGGGAGCTCTTTCTGCGTCCACGCGGCACGGCGCGCACGAGTTCGCTCCATGCCGGCCTTGAAGCAGTCGAAACAGAGCGCCCGGCCGTTCCCGTGCCTGCAGCTGGCCATCACCACTCTCCTTCCATCAGGTGAAGCAAGTGTCTGGCCCGGATCTGCGCCTGGCGGCGCCGGTGCTCGAGAACTTTGTACTTGTCCGGACCGCGCATCAGCCCGGATGAAGCCAGGCGCAGGACCGGCCGGCCTCCCCGGTTGCCGCTCACGGTCACGGCCACATCGCCGAAATCGAGCTTCAAAGCCGCCGACCCGTTCATCCGCGTCATTCACGCCCCCTTGTCGCCACCCACTCTAAAAGGAGGGTGTGACAGGGAAGGTCACAGCGAGCTGGGTTATATTCCGGCGATGCTAACCCTCCGGAAACACAAGATTTCCAGGCTCGAGGAGTTCAGCGACGCGGTCTTCGGCTTTGCGCTGACGCTGCTGGTGATCACGGCCGACGTGCCGCGGAGCTACGAACAATTGATCAGGCTGGTCCAGGGCATCCCCGCCTTTGCCTGCTGCTTTGCTCTTCTGGTCTGGATCTGGCACGAGCACGACAGTTTCTTCGAGCGCTACCCGCTTCAAGACGGTGTGACGATCCTGCTGAACAGTGCGCTCCTGTTCGCCGTGCTGCTCTATATCTATCCGCTCAAGTTCATGTTCGACTCCTTCATGCTCCAGGTGTTCGGGCTGCAGAGCAGCGCCCCTGTGGTCGGCATGTCACTGAACGAGCTGGCACGGGCTTCGATGATCTACGGGCTCGGGTTCTTCATCCTGATGGGACTTTTCTCGCTGATGTACCTGAACGCGCATCGCAAGCGTGCGGCGCTCGGCTTGAGCGAACTGGAAGCTTTCGATGCGCGCGCGATCGCCGGCCACCATCTGGTCTCGGCCGGAGTCGGCCTCTTCGCGATGCTGTTTGCGCTCATCGCGCCGCGCGAGGTCGCGTTTCTTTCACCGTCCTCGTTCGCATTGATGGGCCCCGGACACTGGGGCTTTGGGTGGTGGACCGACAGGCGGCGCCAGGCCTTTGTCGCGCGGCTCGCCGCGACCGATCCGCGCCCCGCCGTCCAGGTCGTCTAGTGCCGCGCAACGCCGAGGTCATTCGTCAGTGGACGATCCTCAAGGAGCTCGAGGCCTCACGCCGCGTGACGATCGATGATCTCGCCAGCCACACTGGTGTCACGACGCGCACGATCCGCCGTGATCTCGACGCACTCCAGGAAGCGGGCTTTCCGCTCTTCGACGAAACCCACGACGGCAAGAAATACTGGACGCTCGAGCAGAAAGCCTTTCGCCGTCTCGACGACACCGCCTTCACCCTCGCGGAGCTGAGTGCACTCTATTTCTCGCGCACGCTCGTCGAATGCCTGTCGGGGACGCCATTCGAACGCGACGTCCGCAGCGCCTTTGACAAGCTCGGGGGCGCGCTGACCCCGGGAATGAAGCAGTTTCTCGACGGCATGCCGCTCGTGATGCAGGCCAAGGCGGATCCCGGGGCGCAGGCCGTTGCCCCGCGCACCAAGGAGGTCGCACAGCTGGTCGAAGCCACGCTGCACCATCGCCGCCTGACGATGCGCTACCACTCGTTCTCGAGCAATCGCGAAAAGACCTACACGCTCGAGCCGTATCGCCTGGTGTTTGCGCAGGGAGGCTTGTACGTGATCGGGTTCGTCCCCGAGTACGGCGAGCTCAGAACGTTTGCCGTCGACCGGGTCGCGCAGGTCTCTCTCACCGAGGACCGGTTCGAGCCGCTGGAGCTCCCCGAGGACGCCTTCGCCCACTCACTCGGCATCAATCAGGGGACGCCGGAGAGGATCGAGCTGCGATTCGCGCCGAAGATTGCCCGCTACGTCCGCGAGCGCATCTGGCATCCGTCGCAGCAGACGACCGACGATCCCGATGGATCGCTGCGGCTGACGCTCGATGTCTGCAACGACTGGGCGCTCAAGAGCTGGGTTCTGGGATTCGGCCAGATGGTGACCGTCGTTGCGCCGGATACGCTCCGCGATGAAATCCTCGCGGAGCTGCATGGCGCACGCGCGAACTACGACATTCCTAACTTCTAAGCGCCTAACAGCTAAGCGCCTAATGCTGCCTTTAGAAGTTAGAAGTTCCGGAGTTGTCAGTAGTTCAGCCAGTATGCCCACTTCACCAGGAACACATTCCGGCCGGGAGCGTCGAACGCGCCACGAAAATCCCGCCCGAGGTCGAAGCGACCCCTGACGGTCTCATCCTCCCGACCCTGCTGCCAGACGACGAAGAGTGTCGAACCGGGCTTGTATTCCCAGCGGACGACATTGGTGGTCCGGAAGGAACGGTAGTTGAAGTCGGGGTTGCCGGAGTAGTCGTAAGGGGCGAACCGCGCGCTGATCTCTTTGGCACGGCCATCGACCAGCTCGCGGAAGTCGGTGTAGCTGCCGGCCGACACGAACGGCTGCGCGTACAGCTGGAGGCTCAGCGCGGGAGTCACGGTGTAGTTGACGCGCGCGGTGAGGCTGACCGTCTTCTGATCGATTCGTCCGAAGACGTAATGCCCATCCTCTTCGGTAATCCACTGCTGCGGATCCTTGTTGCGGCTGACCGAGAGACCGGCGCTGACCGTCACGAAGGTCGCCGGGCGGAAGGTCAGGCCCGGACTGACGTCACTGAATCCGCCGCCGTCGTTGAGCGATGAGTTGAAGGTGTTCACATAGAGCGAGAGCCGCTTGCGGCTGTCGGTGTTGACGTAGGTCCACAGGCTCTTCGACGCGCTGCGATAGGCGCCCGGGCCGCCGCGAGTCGCGCGGTCATCGAAGCCGATCGCATCGACGTTCACGCCAAAGCCCGCGCTCCAATGGTTCACGAACACCGCGTGGGAGTTGAAATTGCCGCCCGAGAACAGCCCGTCGCCGTCGTAGTTCCAGCCGGCCCACTGGTTCAGATTCCAGCGGAAGCTGCGCGTCAGGCGGGTCAGGCGATCATGCCGCCACTGGAACCAGTTGCTCATTGTCTTCTGGTCGGCGCGACGGAGGAAGCCGACATCGTTGATGTCGTAGCCGGGGTCTCTCAGGCTGACGTTGCTCGAGAACCGGGTGCGCTCGCCGCCGATCTTGTTGACACTCAAGCCGCCGGCGTACCCATTCAGGGCGGTGCGGGTCACGTCCAGCTCGACATGTTCCGCATCGGGACGCTGAAAGCTGTGGACGTTGCTTTGCTGAAGCTCCGCGATCGCCGAGGCGTCGCCGCGGACAGAACTGCCGACACCGTAACCGGTGACCGAGTACCGTGGCGTGAGCCGCCAGTCGAAGTCGAGGCCGCCGGTGAAGGCATTGCCCGGAAGAAACCGCGTCGCCTCATCCAGCCGCCGGTTGGTCGACGTGGTCATGAACCCGAGCGATGACTGGTTGGCAAACTCGCGCTTCGCCCGGATCACGGTGTAGCTGGTCATGGGTTCGACGGTCTGACCGAGTACGGGTCTGGCCCTCGGCGACGATCGCCTCTTCATCGTCGGTGATCGCGTTCAGCGCTCCGATCGAGAACGCGCCGATCCGGCCGGTCAGCTTGGCCGCTCCGAGAATCGTGGTCTGCACGGGTTGGGTCGAGTAGCCTCCGTCCGGGACGTCGGCACTTCCCCTGGGCGAGCGTCCGATTCGCCGGCTATAAAAGAGGCCGCTGCACTGGCCATCGTTGCAGTCGGTATCGAAGCGGAAGACTCCCGAGCCTTCGACGAAGAACGGCCGCCGCTCGTCGAAGAAGGTCTCGAATGCCGAGAGGTTCACCACCGCCGGATCCGCTTCCACCTGGCCGAAGTCAGGATTCACCGTGGCCGTGAGCGTAAGCCCCGGTTTGAGCGCGTATTTCATGTCGAGGCCGAGCGAGGCATTCGGATCCCGCCGCTCGACAAGCGGGTTGTCGTCGCGCAGCTGCTGGGTCTTGACGTCGCCAACCACGTACGGCAGCAGCTCGAGACGCTTGGCGGACTGTGTCAAGCGCAGCCCGGTCAGCTCACCGAACGACGAGACGTATCCGTTGACGTTGCGCGACAGAAGCGGCCATGACGACGTCTCATTCAGGCGGCCGATCTGGCGGATCACGGCAAGTCCAAACGTGGCATTCTCGGCCGGGTGGTATCGCAGCTGTGAAAAAGGGATCCGGAACTCCGCCCGCCACCCTCGATCGGAGCGCGCCACTGCCACGTCCCACACCGCGTCCCACCCGCTGTCGCTGTTGCCGTCGTTGAACCAGTAGCTGTCCTGCTTGACCCCGGCCGGATTCACGGCGAACTCGTAGCCGGACCGGCGGTCGTGGAAGGAATCGACCACCACGCGAAGCCAGTCAGAGGGGGAGCCTTCGTCGCGGCGCGTGCGCAGTCCGATGATTTTTCCGGGGTCCGGGTCAGTCGCCTGGACGGCGACGTAGAGCGCATTGTCGTCATACGCGAGTCGCGCCTCGGTCTCGAACGTTGCCGGCGCGCCGTCCTGCGGGTCTCGCTGCTTGAAACCGGTGATCACGGGCGCTTTCTGCCACACCTCATCGGTGAGGTCGCCATCCACCCGAACCGCGCTGGTCGCCGGGACTGCCGTCGCCGCGATTCGCGAGACGGTCTCCGTGACCCGTCTGGTCTCGGCACTAGTGGACGACCGGGTTTCAGCCGCGTCAGGCGAAACGGAAACAACGACGGTCAGCGCGAAAAAAACCAGGGGGTTCATGGTGCGGTACTCAGCGGGCTTAGACGGGGTGGTGGCTGCAATGGTTTGCATGAGGGCGAACCACCGCGAGGGTTATCAGCCCTGAAGGGCTGGACTACGCATAGGTGGTGGCTGCAATGGTTTGCATGAGGGCGAACCACCGCGAGGGTTATCAGCCCTGAAGGGCTGGACTACGCATAGGTGGTGGCTGCAATGGTTTGCATGAGGGCGAACCACAGCGAGCGTTATCAGCCCTGAAGGGCTGGACTACGAATAGCGTGATGAGCCGCCGGATTCAGAACGAATCAGGCGAGGAAAATCGTCAGCGCAAATGCGTCGTCAGAATCGATCCATTGCCTCAGCATCATGAATCCGGCGTCGGCCCCCATTTCCTGCAGCTGGTCAGGATCGTACTTGTAGGAGCTCTCCGTCCAGATGTGTTCGCCGCGGATGCGAACGGCACGACGAGGCCGGACGAGGGGATGGAGACTTCCTGGCTGGCGCGGCTCACCAGGTGCATTTCGATGCGCTGCTCAGGGGCGTTCCATACAGCGCGATGCGCGAACGCTGTCAGATTGAAATCAGCGCCAAGCTCCCGGTTCATGCGGACGAGCAGATTCTTGTTGAAGGCGGCGGTGACGCCGAGAGGATCGTCGTACGCGAGGATCAGGTCCGCCTCGGGTTTGATCAGGTCGGCGCCGAGCAGCAGCAGATCGCCCGGACGCAGGCTGCGATGAATCCGGTCGAGAAAATCCAGGGCCGCAGGCGTATCGAAGTTGCCAATGTTCGAGCCGAGGAGCAGCACCAGCACGGGATCGTCGGTCGTCCGCGCCGCTGCAGCGCTGCGCAGACCCTCCTCGTAGGTGGACTGATGGCCGACCACCGAGACATGTTCGAGACGCGTGAGCCGCTGTTCGGTCTGCTCGAGTGCCTGCGACGAGATGTCGATCAGATGCACTCGGGCGGAACCGCCGCGCGACTGGAGTGCTTCGGCGAGCATCACGATCTTCTCGCCGCTGCCGCACCCGAGCTCGACGATGGTGCCGCCGCAGAACTCGTCCACGATCTCGGCCGCATGACTGCGGAGCAGGCCGTACTCCGCGCGCGTGATCCGGTACCAGGGAAGCCTGCAGATCGCTTCGAACAGGCTCGAGCCGAGCTGGTCGTAGAGATACTTCGACTGGAGCTGCTTCGGAGTCAGCGAGAGATCGCGGCGGACGTCCGCGGCGAAATGCAGCGACAAGCGACGCGGCTCCTATCACGCATCGGCGGCGGTCCGGAACTTCGCGTAGACATACGGATAATTCGGCCGGAACCAGTTGCGAAAGCTCGGACGAATGAGCTCACGCGCGGTCGCCGGTGACGCTCCTTTCATGACGTAGTGCTGACCATCGAAGAAATCCGCCGAGTATTCCGGATATGACGCCATCGGCTCGAAGCCGGGAAACGGAGCGAAGATCGTGGACGTCCACTCCCAGCCGTTGCCGACCAGATCATGAACGCCCCGCGGCTCATGCCTTTCGGACGCGACCCGCGACCACCGGCTCCCACATGGTGAAGTTGGAATGCCCGGCGTGGAGGTCCACTCCCTCGGACGCGCGGTGATGTTCCGCCTCCGTCATGAGCCGGCGACCCTTCGATCGCGCGTATGCGGCCGCATCGTCATACGCGACATACACGGGCCAGGCGGGCGGCAGCGGAATGTTCTCGAACATGCCGCGCCAGTACCACTGGCCGTCCTGCTTCAACCAGAACGCGGGAGGCTCGACGTGACCCGCTTCGACAAACGGCAGGTAGTCCGCATTCGTGACGCTGTGGACGTCCAGGTCGAATGCCGCGACCTCCACCGTGTGTGCATCGAACTCGTTGTCCCACCCGAATTCGATCCCCTGCCCTGAGCTTGTCGAAGGGCGGACAGCTCCAAGGGTGACGTTACCGGCGGGAATCGTGACTGCGGCGTACTTCGGAGCATCGCCGCGCAGTTCGTAGCGAAGGTATCCGGGACGCTCCTTCAGCTCGTGCGGCAGGCGGTGCCACATATAGAGAAGTGTTTCCTGGTGCATCGCTTCGTGCTCGAGCGCGGTGAAGAGTCCTTCGGCGCGTCGCATGGCGGGGCGTGACTCGTCGAACGGCGCGTTGCGAATCGCATCGTCCACGAGCGCGTCCGCGGCGGCCGCGAACTCGAGGACCTCCTGGCGCGGCGGCCAGACGGTTGACGCACCGCTGCGAGGCGTCGCGTTATCCTCGCTCTCGGGATCGATGCCGCGTGCGAACAGCTGTTCCAGGCGCGGATCGACTCCATCGCGTCCGAGCCCGCGGTTGATGAAGGCGATGATGCTGAAGGCCGGCAGGTGCCCTTCGTAGAAGACGATGGGATTTCTCAACGAGATCGGCCGCGTGTAATACGCGACGGGATCGATCATGTCGAAGATCGCGCGCGTGCGCCGACGGTTGCGCGCGTACCATTCCGCCGCCGCAGCCCGGTCAACCCTCGTTTGAACGAGAGACATCCGCCTATTAGAACTCAGAAAGGGCCATCTGGTTGTTATGCCGCCCGCTTGCTCTTTTTGCGGGCTGGACTCTTCTTGCGGGCGGCAGTTTTGCGGGTCGCGGCCGCCTTGCCCCCCTTGCCTTCGAGGCTGGCCCGGAGGCGCTCCATGAGGTCCACCACCTCAGCCTGCTGCGGCGTCTCGCGTTCGGTGAGACGCGGTTTCTTGCCTTTGAGCTTCGCCTGGATCACCCGCATCAGGTTGTCGCGGTATTCGTCGGTGTACTTCTCCGGCTCCCACTTCGCGCTGAGCGAGTCGATCAGCTGCAGCGCCATGTTCATTTCACCGGGGCGAATGCCCTCCGCCTTCGGGAAGCGGAAGTCCTCGAGGTCGGCCAGTTCGTCCGCAAACCGCATCATCGTCAGGACAATCGCGTCGCCGATGGTTTCCACCGCGGCGAGATGCTGGGCGTCGCGGAGGATGATCTTGGCGATGCCGATCTTTCCGGACTTCTCGATCGCCTCTCGGAGGAGCCCATAGGCACGGTCCGAACCCTTCCCCGGCTGGAGGTAATAGGGGGTTTCGAAGTAGCGCTCATCCACGTCCTTCGGGTCGACGAAATCCAGGATGTCGATGGTTTTCGTCTTCTCGACTGCGGCGGTCTTGAAGTCGTCCTTGGTGAGCACGACAAACTGCCCCTTCTCGTATTCGTAACCCTTGACGAGATCTTCCCAGCCGACGGCTTTCCCTTCGCGCTGGCAGATCCGCTCGTAATGGACCGGAGACTCGTCCTTCGCGTGCAGCAGCCGGAACTTCGGCCGGTGGTCCCGCACAGCGCTGTAGAGCTCAATCGGAATGTTCACCAGGCCGAACGCAATCGATCCCTTCCACATTGCCCGCGCCACGGTTCTCTCCTTTTGTATATGTCGTGCCGAAAAGGAGGGATGCAGGATCGGGGCCTGACCCCAATTCTGCCGGCTCAGCGCAGAATTGGGGTCAGGCCCCGTTTTGTGCAGCGCCCGTGGCCCATTAGTAGTGGTGCTGAGAGCGCGTGCTACTATTTGCAGCAAAAACAGACAGTTGAGGGAGTGAGGAATCACTCTCGCGTCCCAGACCTCTGCCACGTGTTAACCTAGAGGCATCCGGTCCGACGCGAAAGTGGCGGAACTGGCAGACGCGCCGGACTTAGGATCCGGTAGCCGCAAGGCTATGGGGGTTCGACTCCCCCCTTTCGCATATCCAGCCATTCGCTCGCCCGGCTCCCGACAAAAGCACCAGATGAAGACCGAGTTCATCGACCTTTCAGAAACGCGCAAGAACCTCGTCGTCGAAATCCCCAGCACGGTGGTGGATGCCGAGATCGAGAAGATCGCGCGTGACTACAGCAAGGCGGCGCGGATCCCGGGATTTCGGCCCGGCAAGGTGCCGCCGAAAGTTGTACGCCAGAGGTTTCGCGACCAGATCCTTCACGACGTCGCGCACGGGTTGATCCCGCGCGCCGTGGACGAGGCGCTGCGCGAGCGAGGGGTCGAACCGGTCGACACGCCTGACATCAAGGATGTGGTGGTCGAGGAGGGGCAGCCGCTCAAGTTCACCGCGAGCTTCGAGACGGTGCCGCCGATCGATCCGGGCGATTACGCGACAACTCACCCTGCGCAACAGGGCGGCGTCAGTCGATGACAGTGCAGTGGAACAGGCGCTGTCTCAGCTCAGGGAGCGGGCGGCGAGGTACGAACCGGTTGAGGACCGTGGCGTGGAGACCGGCGACTCGGTGGTCGTCGATCTCGAGCGAACCGCTGCCGGCACCGACGGCGCACCGCAGACCGACAAGCACGAGGCCGTCAGCGTCGACATCGGCGCGCCGGCCAATCCCCCCGGATTCGACGAGGCGTTGATCGGCCTCAATGCCGGCGACCGGAAATCATTCGACGTGAGCTATCCCGACGACTACACGATCGACGAGCTCGCGGGGTCGACGGTGAAGTACGACGCGTCGGTCAAATCGATCCGCAAGCGGGCGGTGCCGGATCTGGACGATGAGTTCGCCAAGGACCTCGGGAACTTCGACAACCTTGAAGGGCTGCGCGCCCGAGTACGCGCCGATCTCGAGCACGAGCAAATGCACGAGAACGAGCGCGAGATCCGCGGCGAGCTCCTCAAGCAGCTGGCCGAGCGGGTCACCGTCGACGTGCCGCCGACGTTGCTCGAACGCGAGATCGACCGGCGGGTCGAAGAGTTCGTCCGCCGCCTGATCGAACAGCAGGTCGATCCGATGCGCACGAACATCAACTGGGAGGAGTTCCGCGACAAGCAACGTCAGGCCGCGACCGAAGCGGTCAAGAGCGCGCTCGTCCTGGACGAAGTGGCGCGGCGCGAGAACGTCACTGCCAGTGACGCCGACGTGGACGAGGAGATCTCGCGCTACGCGGAACGGAGCGGGCGCACGCCGGCGGCGGTCCGCGCCCGACTCGAAAAAGAAGGCGGACTCGGCCGCATATATGCAGGTATCCGCAGAGAACGTACCGTGGAATTCCTGCTCTCACGGGCGACCCGCATCTGACCGATAAAGGATTCAATTCGCATGTCTGAACGTATGCAGCTCATCCCCATGGTGGTCGAGCAGACCAACCGCGGGGAACGAGCCTACGACATTTTTTCGCGACTGCTGAAAGACAGCATCATCTTCATCGGCACGCCGATCGACGACCAGATCGCCAATCTCGTTATCGCGCAACTGCTCTTCCTCGAAGCGGACGATCCGGATCGCGACATCCTGCTGTACATCAACAGCCCCGGAGGTGTGGTCACGGCCGGCATGGCCATCTACGACACGATGCAGTTCATCAAGCCGGACGTGCAGACGTACTGCCTGGGCCAGGCGGCGTCGGTCGCGGCGGTGCTGCTGGCGTCAGGGGCGAAAGGAAAGCGGTTCTCCCTGCCGAACTCGCGTATCCTCATCCACCAGCCGTGGGTGCAGGGGCTGGGTGGGCAGACAACCGACATCGATATTCACGCCCGCGAGCTGCTCCGCACCCGCGAACGGCTCAACCAGATCCTCTCCGACCACACCGGGCAGCCCCTCAAGCGTATCCAGGATGACACAGAGCGCGACTACATCATGAGCCCCGACCAGGGGAAGGAATACGGTATTATTGATGACGTCATCCGCAAGCGCGCTTAACCAATGGTGAAGAAAGCCGGCGACGGCGAGATCCTCCGCTGCTCGTTCTGCAACAAGGACCAGAACGACGTCCGCAAGCTCATTGCGGGTCCGACTGTGTTCATCTGCGACGAGTGCGTCGAGGTCTGCAACGACATCATCGCCGACGACAACAAGTTCGAGGCGCGCGGCGGCGCCCGGTCCTCGTCGCTGCCGGTTCCGCAGGATATCAAGAAGTTCCTCGACGAATACGTCATCGGCCAGGAGCAGACCAAGAAGAAACTCGCGGTCGCGGTCTACAACCATTACAAGCGCATCGAGATCCAGAAGCAGGCACGCGGCCGCAACGAGATCGAGCTCACCAAGTCGAACATCCTGCTGATCGGCCCGACCGGCACCGGCAAGACCCTCCTCGCGCAGACTCTGGCAAAACTCCTCTCCGTCCCGTTCACGATCGTCGACGCGACGACGCTGACCGAGGCAGGGTATGTGGGTGAAGACGTCGAGAACATCATCCTCAAGCTGCTGCAGGCCGCCGGCGGCGACATCGAGAAGTGCCAGCAGGGGATCATCTACATCGACGAAGTCGACAAGATCTGCCGCAAGGACGAAAACCCGTCGATCACGCGTGACGTCTCCGGTGAAGGGGTCCAGCAGGCGCTCCTCAAGATCCTCGAAGGCACCGTCGCCAACGTTCCGCCCCAGGGCGGGCGCAAGCATCCGCACCAGGAGTTCTTCCAGGTCGACACGACCAATATCCTTTTCATCTGCGGCGGCGCTTTTGTCGGCCTCGACAAGCAGATCGAGCGCCGCACCGGCAAGAAGACCCTGGGCTTCAAGGCGGACGTGAAGTCAGTGTCGAATCGCGACATCGGGACGACGCTGGAGATGGTCGAACCGGAGGATCTCATCAAGTACGGGCTGATCCCGGAGTTCGTCGGCCGCTTGCCGGTCATCGGCACGCTGCACGAGCTCGACCGCGCGGCGCTGGTTCAGATCCTGACGCAACCTCGCAACGCCATCACGCGTCAGTACCAGAAGCTGTTCGAGTACGAGAACGTCAAGCTGCGGTTCACGGACGATTCCCTCGAGGCGATCGCCGAACTGGCCCTGGCGCGCAAGATCGGCGCCCGCGGCCTGCGGATGATCATCGAGGATCTCATGCTCGATCTGATGTACAACCTCCCTGGGCAGAAGAAGATCCGCGAGTGCCTGATCACCCGCGAGGTCGTCATGAGTAAAGAAAAGCCCATCACGACACTCATCGAAAAAGCCGGTTAGTCTTCGCTGTCAGCCATCAGCAGCTGAGAGCTGAACGCTGAGAGCCTCCAACACATGGAACTTTACGAAACCTTACCCATAGTCCCGCTGAGAGACGTCGTCGTCTTTCCGCACATGATGCTGCCCTTCGTCATCGGGCGTCCGTCGTCGGTGCGTGCCCTGGAGCATGCGCTGCTGAAGGACAAGCGGATCTTCCTCGCCGCCCAGCACGACGCGCAGGTCGACGACCCGCAGCCCTCCGACATCTTTACGATGGGGTGCGTCGCCAATGTCGTCCAGAGCCTGAAGTTGCCTGACGGCAACATCAAGCTTCTGGTCGAAGGGATCGACCGGGCCCGCGCGATCGAGTGGAAGGAAGACAAGGGCTTCTATCGCGTCGTCGTCAAGGTCGTCTCGAAGCCGCGGGAAACGGGCGGGGACGCCGAGGGCACGATGACCCGCGTGGTGTCGCTCTTCGAGCAGTACGTCAAACTGTCGAACAACCTGCAGTACGACGCGATGATCGCCGCCGTCCGCGTCGACGACCCGAACAAGCTCGCCGATACCATCGCCGCCCATCTCGTCGTCGGCGTCGACGAAAAGCAGAATCTCCTCGAGATCATCTCCCCCATCGAACGGCTGAACCGCATCGCCGGCATTCTCGAAGCCGAGGTCGACAAGCTCCAGGTGGATCGCCGCATCCAGTCGCGCGTGAAGAAGCAGATGGAGAAGGCGCAGAAGGAGTACTACCTCAACGAGAAAATGAAGGCGATCCAGAAGGAACTGGGACGCAAGGACGAAAAGGGGAACGAGATCGAAGAGCTGAAGAAGAAGATCGAGCAGGCGCGCATGCCTGACGAGGTGAAGGAGAAGGCGATCCAGGAACTGAAGCGGCTCGAGTCGATGCCGCCGATGTCGGCCGAAGCCACGGTCTCCCGCAACTACCTCGACTGGCTGATCGCGGTGCCGTGGTTCAAGAAGACGAAGGAGAGCCGCGACCTCAAGCGCGCGGAGACGATCCTGAACGAGGACCACTACGGCCTCGAGAAGATCAAAGACCGCATCCTCGAGTTTCTCGCGGTTCGGGCGCTGGTGAAGAAGCCCAAGGCGACGATCCTCACGTTCGCCGGCCCTCCCGGAGTCGGCAAGACCTCGCTGGCGAAATCGATCGCGCGCGCGATGAACCGTAAGTTCGTGCGGCTGTCGCTCGGCGGCGTCCGCGACGAAGCGGAGATCCGCGGGCATCGACGCACCTACATCGGCGCGTTCCCGGGCCAGATCATCCAGATGATGAAGAAGGCGGGCACGCAGAACCCGATCTTCCTGCTCGACGAAGTCGACAAGATGTCGATGGACTTCCGCGGCGATCCGTCGGCGGCTCTTCTCGAGGTCCTCGATCCGGAACAGAACAACGCGTTCCTCGACCACTACCTCGACGTCGAGTACGACCTGTCACACGTCATGTTCATCTGCACGGCCAACGTGCTCCACACCGTGCCGCAGGCGCTCCGCGACCGCATGGAGGTCCTTCAGCTCGCCGGATATACCGAGCAGGAAAAGGTGGAGATCGCCCGCCGCTTCCTCGGTCCCAAGGCGCTCGAGGGGAACGGCCTGACGCCGGAGAACGTCACGTTCCTGGACGAGGCGTACTCCACGATCATTCAGCGCTACACGCGCGAAGCGGGGGTGCGGAGCCTCGAGCGCGAGATCAATGCGATCTGCCGCAAGGTCGCGCGTAAGGTCGTGAACCAGGGGGCCGCGTTCAAGGAAGAGATCAGCGCCGCCAAGGTGACCGAATACCTCGGTGTCCCACGCTTCCGACCGACGCTGGCCGAAGAAAAGAACGAGATCGGAGTCGCCACCGGGCTCGCGTGGACCGAGGTCGGCGGCGAGATCCTGGTGATCGAAGCGACACTGATGCCCGGCAAGGGACGGCTGACGCTGACCGGCAAGCTCGGCGACGTCATGCAGGAGTCGGCGCAGGCGGCGATGAGTTTCGTGCGCTCGAAAGCCGACGAATTCAGCATCCCCAAGAACTTCAACCGTACGACTGACGTCCACGTGCACATTCCCGAAGGAGCGATTCCGAAGGATGGGCCGTCGGCCGGCATCACGCTGGCGACGACGCTGGTGTCAGCGCTCGGGCGCATCCCGGTGCGCAAGGACGTCGCGATGACCGGGGAGATCACGCTGCGCGGGAAGGTCCTGGCGATCGGCGGCGTGAAAGAAAAGGTCCTGGCGGCGCATCGCGCCGGCCTGAAGAACATCATTCTTCCGAAGGACAACGAAAAGGACCTGGCGGACATTCCGAAAAACGTGCTGGACACGCTCGGCATTTACCTGGTCGACAACATGGACGAAGTGCTGAAAGTGGCCCTGACCGAGCCGCTGGCGAGCCTGGCGGCGACGGCCGCGGCCGCAGAGACCGTCGTGCAGCCCGCCATTTCGGACGACACCATTACTCACTGATCCGCCTTCGCGCGAAGCGCGGAGGCGGGCGGAATCGGAATGCGCGGTGCGCGGTGCGGAAGGCCACAAGCTGATTTGACCGTGGAGAGGCGTATCGCCCGCCAGGCGTCGCGCAGCGGGCTGCGCACAGCGCGCCGCGCACGACGCACCGCGCTTTGAAAGTCATCTCCGTCGAATTCGTTACGAGCGCCGCGGCGGGCCCTTCGACGGGCTCAGGGCAGGCCCGTTCGACCCATCGACAGGCTCAGGGTCGTCCCGAGCCCGGTCGAGGGACGACAGGCTCAGGGCCGGCCCGTTCGACAGGCTCAGGGCAGGCGGCGATAGCCGGGATACCGCGCGACGGTCTTCCGCAGATCGCACTGGCCGGGCGATCCAACGTCGGCAAGTCGACGCTGATCAACGCGCTCAGTCGGCGTCAGGTGGCGCGCACGAGCGCAGCGCCAGGCAAGACGCGTCTCGCGAACGTCTACCGGCTGACGGTGGAAGGGGGCGGCCCGGGGCGTTGGGACCTGTACCTCATCGACCTGCCCGGGTATGGATACGCGCGTGGCGGGGCGAGCGCAGCCGAGGAACTCAGGGCGGTCGCTGAAGGATACTTCCGGGACTCGGGACTCGGGACTCGGGACTCGGTGGAGGGCACGGAGAAGAACCGAGCCCCGAGCCCCGGGCCCCGAGCCCCGGACACGCAGCCACGCGGAGGCGACGCAACGCGTGGCGCTCTTGCTGGTGGATTCGAGGCATCCGGGGCTCGATTCGGACGTGCAGGCGCACGGCTGGCTGCGAACGTTCGGCGTCGAGCCGGTGGTGATCGCGACGAAGATCGACAAACTGTCGCGGGCGGACCGCGTGAGGAATCTCAAGGAACTCAAACGGGTATTTGGAACGGCCGCCCTGCCGGTATCGGCGGAACGCGGCGAAGGACTGGACGAACTGTGGACAAGGGTAGCAAGAGTGGTCAGGGGAACGAAGGAACGCAGATGAGCAACGAAAAGAACGACAAGGGTGGCGCCATCGCCGTGAAGCAGGACGGCGGCGCTCCGGCCAAGCAGGACATGCCGGTCGTCGAGCTGTCGACGCTGAAAGACCTCAGCGTCACCGAGCTGACGAAGATCGCCAAGCAACTCGATGTCCCGGGCGCGACCGGCATGCGCAAGCAGGAGCTGATCTTCGAGATCCTCCGCTCGCGCGCCGAGAAGAGCGGGTTGCTCTTCAGCGAAGGGGTGCTCGAAACGCTGCCGGACGGGTTCGGCTTCCTGCGAGCCCCCGACTACAACTACCTGCCTGGCCCCGATGACATCTACGTCTCCCCTTCGCAGGTCCGGAAGTTCGACCTGCACACCGGCGATACCGTATCCGGCCAGATCCGGCCGCCGAAGGACGGCGAGCGGTACTTCGCGCTGATCAAGGTCGAGGCGGTCAACTTCGAACCGCCGGAGAAGACGCGCGAGAAGATCTTCTTCGAGAACCTGACGCCGCTCTATCCGCAGCAGCGCGTCAATCTGGAGACGGCGCCCGAGAACCTCTCCGGACGCGTCATGGATCTGATGACGCCGCTCGGCAAGGGGCAGCGCGGCCTCATCGTCGCTTCCCCGCGCACCGGCAAGACGATGATCCTCCAGAGCATTGCCAACAGCATCTCGGCGAATCATCCCGAGGTCTACCTGATCGTCCTGCTGATCGATGAGCGGCCGGAAGAAGTCACCGACATGCAGCGTTCGGTGAAGGGAGAAGTCATCTCCTCCACCTTCGACGAGCCGGCGACCCGGCACGTGCAGGTCGCCGAGATGGTCATCGAGAAGGCCAAGCGGCTGGTGGAGCACAAGAAGGACGTCGTGATCCTGCTCGACTCGATCACCCGTCTGGCCCGCGCCTACAACACGATCGTGCCACCGTCGGGCAAGGTCCTCTCCGGCGGCGTCGACAGTAACGCGCTGCAGCGTCCGAAGCGCTTCTTCGGCGCAGCGCGCAATATCGAAGAAGGCGGCTCGCTCACCATCGTCGCCACTGCGCTGATCGACACCGGCTCGCGCATGGACGAAGTGATCTTCGAAGAGTTCAAGGGCACCGGCAACTCAGAGATTCACCTCGATCGCAAACTCGCCGATCGCCGGGTATTCCCCGCGATCGACATCCAGAAGAGCGGCACGCGGAAGGAAGAACTGCTGCTGCCGAAAGAGGATCTCAATCGGGTCTGGGTCCTGCGCAAGGTGCTGACGCCGCTCTCCCCGGTCGAGGCAATGGAACTGCTGCTCTCGAAGATGGGCAAGACCAAGAACAACAACGAGTTCCTGTCGTCGATGGCCGCCGGAAAGTAGGGGCGGTTCGCGAACCGCCCCTACCGGTCACTGCCTCTTCTGAACTCCCCGCCCCCTCTTCTCGTCTTTACCTTGTGACACAAGGTAAAGACCCATGACCATCGAAAACTGGCAGGAGCAACTGCGGCGGGGCACGCTCGAACTGGCAGTGCTCCTCGCCGTTGCGCCTGAGCGGCGTTACGGGCTCGAAATACTCCGGCATCTCGAGTTTACGGCGCTGGTGCTGACCGAAGGCACGATCTATCCCCTGCTTGCACGGCTCGAACGGGACGGTCTCGTGAGCGCGGAATGGGTGGAAGGCGAGGGTCCGCGCGCGCGGAAGTATTACCGACTGACCGTCCACGGCCGGACTCGCGTGAAGCAGATGACCTCCGAATTTCGCGCGGTGACGGCAAGGATCGAGCGGCTGATTGAAGCCGCGGAGGGGGATCGATGACGCAGTTGAGCGCTACCGGCGAGTCGAGAGTCCGCGGCTACCTGTACGTGCTCGAACGCTCGATGCGCGCGGCGGTCTCGGGGCAGCTCGCGAGCGATGCCGTCCGCGAAGTCGAATCGCACATTCGCGAGCGGATCGCCGAGAGCGATGGAACTCCAAACGAGCGCGATGCCCTCGAAGCCATCCTGACACGACTCGGCAGTCCGACCGCTGTCGCGCGAGCCTACTCCCTCGAAATGGTCATGGAGGAAGCGGCAGTCGGTGGACGCCTCCTCCCGGTCCTGCGTTCGCTGCTGCACGCCGCGGCCTCCGGCGTGCGGGGCTTCCTGGTCGCGATCGGCCTGTTCTGCGGATACATGATCGGAGCGGCGTTTGTCGCGCTCGCGGCACTGAAACCGGTGTTTCCGCGCAACGTCGGCCTCTGGTTGAAGGACGGCGTGCCCCGGTCGTTTGGGGCCGAGTTCCCTGTCCCTCCGGGGATGGAGCTGGTGGGCGGCTACTGGGTGATCCCCGTCTCACTCATCGCGGGTCTCGCGATCCTCCTCGTGGTCCACCGCGCCGCGCGCCGGTGGATCGCCTCACTGCGGGCAAAGATGTCGGCGGCGACCGCGCGAGGGAGATGACCGGCTTCGATTCGTCGGAATCGGGCCCTGGTTCCAGCCGCTAATCCGAAACGATCACCTCGCCGGGCAGGATGGGGCGGGTGCGTGGGAGTAACCCGAGCCGTGCGAGGTTGCCGACGACCGCGAGGATCCCGACGAAGACCGCCAACTTCACGGCGTCAGAGGTCGGGCTGACCGGCAGCACGGCCCATAAGAACCACAGCACCGGCTGCGCGATGCAGACGGCCCACACCGACCCGTAAAAAAACCTGCGCTCGTGCCCTTCGCCTCGGGTGGACCGCTTCACGCGAGGCATCCAGCCCGCGGCTCCCGCGATCCACGCGGAAATGGCGATCGGAAAGTAGGCCACGTCGTACATCTGCCGAAGCTTCCATTCCCCCGAGTAGAGCGCGTACAACAACCCCGCGATATTCAACACCGCGAACGCGATCACTTCGCTCCATGCAAGCGTGTAGCAGACACGCCGATAGAGCGGATTCGGCCGGTCCTCGGTGAACCGGACGATGTAGGGGGCAGGCTCGACGCCTGGTAAACGTCCGCGGATCGCCGCGATCGCTGTGCCGACCACAACCACCACCAGCCACAGGAGGATCCGCCGGTTGAACCCGGAATGAAAGAGGTCCGCGGTCAGCGGCCCTGGTGCAATGAAAAACACCCAGATCCAGATCGGCCAGTGTGCCAGGCGATAGCTGATCTTGTTCCGGAGCCGAATCGGCCGGTCTGACGCCAGCTCGACTCGCCGCGCATGACCGACCTGCTGTTGATAGGAGGGAGGGATGATCGACGGAAGCACGCCCGTCGAATCTACCACGACCGTCGCGCCCCGCGGCCAGCGCCCCGCGACCAGCGCCCCGCGACCGCGCCCCGCGCCCCGCGCCCGCACCGCGCCGCGAACCGCGCCCATGGAACCTCTTGACACAATTATCCGTAACGGATATATCAGTAACGGATAAATGTCACCCCTCAAGAAACTCACGACCGATGAACGCGCCAGGCAGCTGCTGCCGTTGACACCGGCAGTGCTCCATATCCTTCTGTCCCTCTCGTCCGAGCCCCGCCACGGTCTCGGCATTGCGGCCGACGTCAAGGAATTCACCGGCGGCCGTTCGGTGCTGGGGCCGGGTACGCTTTACGGCACGATCAAACGCATGCTCGACGCGGAACTGGTCGAGGATCTGGACAGCCCGGACGGGGACGCTGACGATCCGCGCCGGCGGTATTACCGCATCACCGACCTCGGACGCCGGGCGCTGGAGCTTGAAACCGACGGCCTGGCCTCGCTGGTCGGTACAGCCATGCGTCGACGCGCGCTGAAACGCACATGAATATCAGCGACCGTGTCTTCCGCGCGCTGCTGCGGCTCTATCCGGCGGCATTCCGCCAGCGGTTCGGCAGCGAGATGCTGGAGATGTTCTCGGCGCGCCGTACCGCCGTCCGCTCCCCTTCCGGGTGGATTTCGCTGTGGAGCGGCGTCTTCTACGACACCGCGCGGTCGGTCATTCGGGAGCGGCTTCCGGCGAGGAGCAACATCATGGAGTCTCTTCGGCAGGACGTCCGTCACGCATCGCGTGTGATCCGCCGCACGCCCGCGTTTTCCGTCTTCGTCATCCTGCTGATGGCACTGGGGATTGGTTCGACCACCGCGGTCTTCAGCGTCGTAGACGCGGTGCTCCTCCGGCCCTTGCCGTTCAAGGATGTCAGCCGGCTCATGTTCGTCTGGGAGCAGCGGCATGCCGTCCGCCGGAATGCGGTGGGTGGCCATGAGTTCCCGGAGTGGAAGAAGCGCAGTCAGTCGTTCGACGTAATGGCGGCGATTACGTTCGATAGAGACTTCAGTCTGACCGGCGCAGGGGATCCGGCAGCCCTCAACGGCGTGCGGGTCACCTCCGACTTCTTCAACGTTCTCGGTGTAGCCCCGATCGCGGGGCAGGTCTTCGGGGCCGAAGCGGACGCCCCCGGCGGAGGTGACGTCGTCGTCATCAGCCATCGCCTCTGGACGGAGAGGTTCGGCGCCGATCCGGCGCTCATCGGCAGGACGATCGCTCTCAACGATCGTTCTCACGTCGTCGCGGCGGTCATGCCGGCGGGCTTTCAGTTCCCGGCAAACGGAGCTGGCCTCGCGCCCGACGTCTGGACGCCGATTGCGGAGCCGATCTATCAATACCGCGGCCGGCACTTTCTCTTCGTCATCGGCCGGCTTGCCGCCGGAGTATCCCAGGCGCAGGCGCAAATCGAGCTGACGTCGATCGCTGGCGCGATCTCGAGGGAATTTCCTCCGAACAAGGAGCATGGCGTCAACGTCCAGCCGCTGCAGTCGGAGCTCGTGGACGACGTGCGGAACGCCATTCTGATCCTGTTCGCGGCAGTTGCCGTCGTGCTGCTCGTCGGATGCTGCAACGTCGCAAACCTGCTGCTGGCACGTGCCACCGCACGGCGGCAGGAGATCGCCATCCGCGCGGCGCTCGGCGCGGGCCGGGGACGGATCGCGCGTCAGCTCGTCGCGGAAGCCGGCATCCTGTCCCTTGCCGCAGCCGTGATCGGCTTATGCCTGGCTTGGTGGCTCGTCGACCTGGTTCGCTCAGCGGTGCCGGGGCAGGTCCCCCGGCTCGCCACTGTCGCGATCGATCCTGCCGCAATTGCATTTGCCTGCGCGGTGGCGCTCGCGACGACACTGGTGTTCGGCATGGTGCCGGTCTGGCAGCTCTTCGGCGTTCAGGTTGCAGATCGTCTCCGGAGCGGGAACAAGGGGGTGCCATCGCCGGTCCGCCATCCGTTGCGTAGCGGGTTGATCGTCGCGGAAGTCGCCCTCACGGTCTCCCTCTCGATCGGCGCGGCACTGCTGCTGCAGAGTTTTTTCAAGCTGCACCGGGTTGACCCCGGCTTCGATTCGACCGACGTAATGACGATGGACCTGACGCTGCCGGCTGCGCGCTATCCAGGAGCCGTACGACAGCGGGCGTTCTACACCGAAGCGGTCGAACGGATTCGCGGTGTTCGTGGAGTGCAGAGCGTGGCAGCGACCAACATGGTTCCTCACGGCGGTGGCGTTTCCGGGATTGCCATCGCTGTCGAAGGACGTCCACCGGCGCGCCCTGGTGAGGAGACGTCCGCTCGATATCGGGTCGTCTCGACCGACTACTTCAAGACGTTGAACATTCGTACGGTCCGCGGCCGCACCTTCGACGCGACGGATGCGCGGCCGGCAGTTCCGTTGATTCGCTGGTTCGAACGGCAGCCGCTGCCCGAACGGTTCGCCGAGTCGCAGGCGCCGCCAGCCGTAGTGATCAACGAGACCATGGCGCGTCAGATCTGGCCCGGCGAGGACCCTGTCGGCCGGCAATTCCGCGTGCTCTTCAGCCCGCCAATCGCCGTCATCGGCATCGTCGCCGATGCGCGAAATGCCGCGCTCAGCGATGAACCGGTCGCCGAGTTTTACCTGAGCGACCTGCAGGAGCCGCAGTCGCGCATGACGATCCTCATCCGATCGCCGACCGGTAATGCGGCCTTACCCGCGATCCGTGCACAAATAGCGGCGCTTGATTCGAAGCTGCCGATTGCATCGGTCCGTCCGCTCGCGGAAGTCGTCGACAGAAATCTCGCACCTCACCGTTTCATCTCGACGGTCATGGGAGGATTTGCGGTCATCGCCCTGTTGCTGATGGTCGCCGGTGTGTACTGCGTAATCTCGTACACAGCGGCGCAGCGCTCGCAGGAGATCGGCATCCGCATGGCGCTCGGCGCCACCAAATTCGATATCGGTCGTCTCATCGCCCGCAGCGGCATCCTCCTCTGTATCGTCGGGGCCACCCTCGGCCTTGCTGGCGGATATGCGCTCGGCCGCTCTGCATCCACGCTCCTCTATGGCATCGAGGCGGCGGATCCGTCTACCTACGGTGCGCTCGTCGTTGCCGTTCTCGCGATTGCGGCAATCGCATCGTGGGTTCCCGCGAGGCGTGCGATGCGGGTCGACCCCACCATGGTGCTGCGCGCCGAGTAGGGCCACGGTGCAACGTCTCGGCCTCTCAAATGCGGTAGCCGATCGCGACCGAAGCCCACATCAGACCGATGATGAACAGGGCGCCGCCGACCAGACATCACGAGGCGTGCCGAGCGGGAATATCGCTTCAGGTAGGTGCACTCCATCGACAACATCAGCGACGCCCAGAAAGCCGAGTACAGCAGACTTTCCGAGAAAGCGTTCCGGCCGATCTGCTGCTGGAGGATCAGACTGATCGCGATAAGAACAAGCGATCCGCCGACCATCCATGCCGCGCTCCGCCATTGGTCCGCCATTGACACGCCCGCCGGTGCGCAACGAAATGCTTTTACCATCTGGTTTCCTTCCTTGTGACCGGCGCGTTGGGCCGGCGTGGATTGAGGGTTGAGACGCGCATCGACAGCGCCGGCGATGAGGTCGGCGTAGGTGCGCAGCGAGGGTTTCTCCGCGGCCAGCAGTTCCTGCATCTCGGGTCCGTAGCGCTGCCGCCACGCGCGCGGATAGAGGCGAACGAGCGCCGAGATCACGGCGGTCATCCGGCCTCCGGCGATGAGAGCCGTTGCCGGCCAGCGCGCGCCACCGCCTCGAGGGTCGCGAGGCGCAATCGAAGCGCCTTTTCTCCCAGGCCCGTGAGTCGATACGGATTGCGGCGATCGGCGGACTCGATAGCCTCGATCAATCCTCGGGACTCGAGTCGCGCGATCGCGCCGTAGAGTGTTCCCGGTCCCAGCTTCACGTCCGCAATCGACGCGATGTCGACTGTCATCGCGTAGCCATGCTTGGGGGCATCTGCCAGGCTGATCAGAATGAGAAGGGCGGGTTCCGAGAACCGTCCGAAGTCTTCGAGGTCAGGATTCTGCTCAGTTTCGGGCATCGGCGTGTCTCATTTGCTACGTCTGACGTAATACTACGCGGGACGTAGTAGCGTGTCAAGTGTGGTAAACTGACGTTTTTGGCACAGCGCTAAATGGCTGGCAGATGCACGTAGTCCAGCCCTTTAGGGCTGTCGTGTCTGGGTACAATCCGGCGTCATGAATTCAGCCCTGAACGGGGATTACAGCCCTAAAGGGCTGGACTACGGAAGCCGCGCAGCCCACTGCGATGCGAAGGAGACAGCGTGAAGGAAGGAATTCACCCGAAGTACCACGAGATCGAAGCCCGCTGTGCGTGCGGCGCGACGTGGAAAACGCGGTCGACCAAGCCGGAGTTGCACCTCGAAATCTGTAACAACTGCCACCCGTTCTTCACAGGACGCCAGAAGCTCGTCGACACCGAGGGTCGCGTCGAGCGCTTCACCAAGCGGTTTGGCGCACAGACGTCAGAGAGCCGCAAGGCTGCCGCGAAAGCGAAGAAGCAGCCGGCCGCGGCGAAATAAGTACCGGGCTCTACGAACAGCGCCCCGCGAACCGCGAACAGCGCGTCGCGAACCGCGACTCAGAAGTCGCCGCGCAGCGAGTCCACGGGATTCACTGCGATTGCGCGACGGGCTGGCAGGTAGGCCCCAACGAGCCCGACCGCAAGCAGGACGGCACAGGAGCCGACCACGGTCGGCAGGTCCCGCCCTCCGATCCCGAAAAGCATCGTGCCCACGATCCTGGTCGACGCGAGGGCAACCGGCAGCCCTGCCGCGATACCGACGGCGGTGATCAGCAGTGCGCGCCGGACGACGAGACCCAGGACGGCGCGACGCTCGGCGCCTAGTGCCAGTCGCACGCCGAATTCCTTGCGGGACTCTGCCACCCACCCGGCCATCAGTCCATACATCCCGACTACCGTCAGCATTCCCGCCAGCAGCGCGAACAGCGTGACCAGCAACGCGTTGAAACGCCGCGGTGCGACGGTGCCGGCGACGAGATCCTCCACAGTCGTGACGTTGTAAACAGGACGCGACGGGTCTACCGTTCGAAGACGTTCGCGCACCGGCGTGGCGAGCGCGGCCGGATCACCGGCGGTGCGCACCACGAACGACATCACCGGGGACGGGTTCTGCGCGTGTGGAATGTACACGTGGGGATCCGCGCCGTCCTCCAGCTTGGTCTGCCGGACAGCGCCAACGACACCGACGATTTGCCGCTGCATGCGCTCGTTGGTCATCTGAATCCGGCGGCCGATCGGCTGCTCTCCAGGAAAGTATCTCTGAACAAAGGTGCGATCCACGACTGCCACCGGTATGCCGCGCGCGTCGTCATGATTCTCGAAGGCGCGTCCCGAGATCAGCGGAATGCCGATCGCTTCGAAGTAGCCAGGTGTGACCCACCGCAAGTAGGCCCGGTCGGATCGGCCGTCGGGAGGGAGAATTTGTCCGTCGATGCGGACGCCGAAGCGGAGCAGGCCCTGCTGCCCTGCGAGCGGGAGCGGTGAGCCCGCACCAACGGCCGTCACACCGGGTAACGTTCGCAACTCGTCGAGCGACCGCGCGACGTCCGCGACCCAGCGGTCCGGCTCGTAACGCGATCGGGCCAGAGTCACCTGCGCCACCACCGCGTGACTTGCGTCAAACCCGGCGTCGACATCGAGCAGCCGTCCGAGACTTCGCATCAGAAGGCCCGCACCGATACACAGACACAATGTGATCGCGATCTGCGCGGCAACCATGACGGCCCGAAGCCGCCGGGCAGGCGCCGCCGGCCCCGCCGCGCGCGCTCCCTTCAGCGCCATTTCCGGGTCACTGCGCGAGGCCCGAATCGCCGGCGCGACTCCGCAGAGGACGCCAGTCAAAAGGGTGATGCCAGCGGTGACGGCCAGGACGCGCAAATCGAGGGCAATCGATTCGGCGCGCGGCAGCGCAAATCCGTCCGTCTGCTGCAGCAGCGACAGCGCGATCTGCGCCACCACCACTGCCCCGACCGCTCCGCCGGTCGCGAGCAACAGGCTCTCGATCAACTGCTGCCCGATCAGACGTCCGCGCGACGCGCCGATCGCAACCCGCAGCGAAAGCTCCCGCGCTCGTTCATGGCCGTTGGCCAGAAGCAGACCGGCGACGTTGGCGCAGGCGATCAGGAGGACGCAGCCGACGGCCGCCAGGAGGACGAGCAGAGGACGCTTTACGTCCCCGGTAACGCTCTCGTGGAGAGGCACGAGCGTGACGCCCCATCCGCGATTCGTCGCCGGATATGCTGTCTCGAGCCTTGCCGCCACCGTGCGCAGCACGTCGGTGGCGCCATCAAGGTTCGCTGGCGGATTCAACCGTGCGACCACCTCCAGGTAATGCCCGGAACGCGAGCGTTCGCGGAGCGCATTCCTCATCGGCACCCAGAGGTCCACCGCCGGGGACGGAAATCCGAACCCCGAGGGCATGATGCCGACAACGGTTACCGGATCGTCATCGAGGTTCATCCGTGAGCCCAGAGAGACGCCTCTGGTGCTCGCAAACCTCTCGCTGAGGATTGCGACGCGCAACGCGCCGTCGACGGCATCCGCGGGCGCGAAGGCGCGGCCCTGCGACGGCCACACCTGCAAGGTTCCGAACAGGTTGGGCGACACCATCGACACGATTACTCGGGACGGGTCATTCACTGTTGCGAGCCCGCCGGCGGTTGCCGTGTCACCCTGGGTGAACGCGGAGATCGACATGAAAGCGCCAGAGGCGCGACCCTGTTCTTCAAAGTCGAAGTAGTCCGGCGGCGACACTGAATTGCGCGGAATCCCGCGCGGGTTCGCCGACCAGATCCGGACGAGGCGCTCCGGCTCGTGATACGGCAGCGGACGAAGCACGACGGTATCCACGACGCTGAAGATTGCGGTATTCGCGCCGATGCCGAGTGTCAGCGTCGCGATCGCTGCGACGGTGAGCGCCGGCCGGCGCCTCAATGCGCGCAGCGCGAATCGAATGTCACTGGCGGTGCGCCCGAACGTTCCCGACGAGCGCCTGCCCCGCATCGCAAGAGCGGGACGAATCGATCCAAAGACCTGACGCCAATACCAGTGACGGGCGGCGCGCGGGCCACGCTCGGGGCTCACGTGCCGAGCCAATTCGTCATCGAGATCGCGCAACACGGCGCGACGCTCGTCGGCGGGGAGCAGGACGGCCAGCAGCCAACGGGCAAGTCGCGGAGGACGTTCGATCACGAGCGTCCGGCTTTCTTGAGGCGGAGGCCCGCCCACATCCGCGTCTGCATCCGGGACGACGCGTCCAGCGCATCGATCCCGCCTCGGGTCAGCTCGAAAAACCGCCTGGCACGACCGTCACGTTCCGCGTCTCCCGGCGGCGCGACTGACCGGACGTAGCCCTTGTCCTGCAGGCGCTCCAGCGTCGAGTACACGGCGCCGATGGCAACGCTCCGGCCGGTGCGGTCTTCGATCTCGCGCCGGATGCTCATGCCGTAGGCGTCCTGCTCCAGGCGCGCGACGGCGAGCATGACGATCTGTTCCAGTTCTCCGAGGTATCCGCTGCGTCCCATATATGGTCTATTTCTACAAAACAGAAAATGATTGTCAAGTCCGGCAGGTAGAGGCCGGCTTCAGCCGGCCTATTACAGGACGGCGGCCGTGCCAGGCCGGCTAAAGCCGGCCTCTACCAAAGCCGGCCTCTACCAGAGCTGCGGGTTGTAACCGGCGGCGAGCTTGCGATCGAGGCGGGCGATGCGGTGGCGGACGCCGTCGGCGCGGCGCCCGTCTGTCTCTTCGAGTGCGGTAAATGCGAGCTCCCTCGCGCCCGCCAGGTCTTTCGCGCGATGCTCATGGTGGATGGCCAGCGCCTCGGCAGCGACCTGGCGCAGGTCTCCAATCCGCCCGGAACGCAGGGCACGAGGCTCGGTCAGCTCCATCAGCTCGCGCCAGACATCAGCGGCATCGACGAACCGGCGGTCGCGCCGCAGCCTCACAGCGAGATGGAACAGCGCCTCGGCGCGGGTCGCGGCGTCACGGGCCTGCGCCGCGTGCCTGTAACAGGCTTCCGCGCGCCCGACATACTCCGCCCGCTCGAAGATCCGTCCGAGCGCAAGCGCTTCCGAGCAATCGGTGCAGGCGTCGCGCCCGTCGCGCGCCAGCTGTAACGCGCGTGCCGTGACCGCGGCGAGCGATACGAGATCGATCCGGTTGTGCTCGAGGACTGCTTCGAGCGGCCGCGGATCGCCGGATCGGACGAACCGGAAGAATCTCGAGGGGATATCCATCCCCGGCACGTCTCCGATCCGCTGCACGTCGAAAAGATGCCGCTCCAGGGTCGACAGCCGGCAGCCTCCCTCGTCGTCCGTCCGCTTCTTCCACAGCCGTCGCGCCGAATGAAGCATGTCGAAATGCGGCACACCGTCGAGCGGCATCTCCATGCGGTGAAACGACCACCGCGTCTCCATCACGGGGACGTCGAAGGTCTTGCCGTTGTAGGTAACGATCAAATCCGCATCGTCGAAAAACTCCGCGACAGCGGCCAGCAGCGCGCGCTCTCCTGCATGGCTGGTGAGGAGGAACTGACGCACCTGGAAGGCGCCGAGGTCGAAGTAGGCGCAGCCGACGAGAAAGGCAAGCGTGCCGGCACCGCCGCTGAGACCAGTTGTTTCCAGATCAATGAAGACAGTCTTCGCCGGCCCTGAAACGACCGCCCCACGATCGGTTGGCGCACCACCGAGACCGGGATCCAGAATGCGCAGCGATGGAAAGTCATCGAGCGTGCAGTCACCGATACGGATGCCGCCATGCCAGCGGTCCGATTCGTAGCGGCGATCGATGACGAGGCATTCACCGAACCGCGTCGATACGCGGCGCCCGCCAAGCGCGCCTGCTATGGAGTCGAGGTCGAGTGCTGACGCATTTCGGTATCCATCGTCCGGCTCGTAGGTGAGCTCGCGAACGTCCTTCGGTGGCCCGCTCCTGACGATCGAGCGGAGCCTGGAAGTAAGGTCCACTACGACGCCTCCGGGAGCGCGGCGCCGGACACCAGGACGGCGAGTATGCGTGAGGCGACCTGCTTGGCATGGGGGCCAGTGTTCCCCTCCGGCCCGACACACGAGGGGCACCCGGACTGACACTCGCAGCCGGAGATCAGCTCCTGCGTGCGCGCGAGCAGCAGGTCGTGCATCTCGTAGAGCGGACGGCTGAAGCCAATACCGCCGGGATAGTTGTCGTAGATGAACACATTCGGTTCGACAGCGAGCGCCTCAGGAACGGCGGACGTTCCGCCGGTGCGCATCGAGCGGTCCAGCGAGCCGCCATCAACCGACAACCCGATGTCATGACCGTCGCACATCAGGAGCAGTTGCGCCACATTCTTCATCGCAAATGCGAGACCAACGACGCCGTCCCGCCGATCGTCGCCGCCAAACGGCAGCGCCGACATCACTGCGGCCGGGATCGTCAGCCAGTAGGACGACGTGTGCATCTGCTGCTCCGGCAGATCCAGCTCGCCGGAACCAATGTTCTCGTTCGTGTAGAACTTGATCTTCTTGAAGCCAACGACGCGTGAGACGACGTGGACCTCTCCGTGACTCTTGACGCTGTGCGCGGGGCGCGGGGCGCGGCGGCGCGGGGCGCGGGGTCGGGATGCACGTCGCGCTCGGCGCACAGCGCATCGCGCGCCGCGGTTTCGAAGGTATCCAGTATCGTTACCTTCGTATAGGTGATCGCGTCGGTGTAGTAGTCGCAGTCGACCGACCGCAGATACGCTTTGCGTCCGTCGAAATCGAGCTTCTCGACCTGGAACAACTGCCCTTCGAGAATGTAGATCGCCTTTTCGTGGAGCGTTGACGGACCGCTGGTGAAGTCGGTCTCGCCGATGACGCGCTCGTCGTTGGTCGTGTCAACGATGATGAAATTATCGGACGATACCGACCGGAGGCTGACGGCATCCGCCGGATAGGACTCGTTGGTCCAGTTCCACTGCCCATCCGCGTGATGGACGAAGCCCTCCTCGGCAAGCACGGCCAGCACCTGCTGGACGTCTTCTTCGCCAAAGCGCTCGTCTTCAGAGAATGGCAGCTCGAAGGCCGCACACTTCACGTGATCGAGCAGGATGTGCAGGTTGTCAGGATTGATCAGCGCGTGCTCGGGCGACGCATCGAAGAAATACGACGGATTGCGCACCACGAATTGGTCAATCGGTGCGCTGCTGGCGACGAGCACCGCCGCCGAGCGGGTACTGCGCCGGCCTGCCCTGCCGGCGCGCTGCCAGGTGGATGCGATCGTCCCCGGATACCCCGCCATCACGGCGACGTCGAGTGCGCCGATATCGATGCCCAGTTCGAGGGCGTTGGTTGAAACGACAGCCCTGACCGTTGCTTCGCGGAGGCCGCGCTCGATCTCACGCCGCCGGTTCGGCAGGTAGCCGCCGCGATAACCGCGAATCATTTCGGCCGACCCGGGCGGCCCATGAAACGTGTCTTTCAGATAGGTGGTCAGAATCTCGACGGCAAGGCGGCTCTGTGCGAAGACGATGATCTGGAGGTTCTGCTTGAGAAACTCCATCGCCACGCGACGCGTCTCATGCAGGTACGAGCGGCGGATCCCCAGCTCCGCGTTCACGACCGGCGGGTTCACGAATAGAAAAAACTTCTCCCCTTGCGGCGCACCACTGTCGCTCACCAGTTCGAATGGACGTCCGGTCAGTCCTTCGGCCAGCTCCTTCGGGTTCGCAATCGTCGCCGATGAGCAGATGAAGATCGGATCGGATCCGT
>CAWEMY010000002.1:0-118785 GCA_963810305.1 uncultured Acidobacteriota bacterium | reverse complement strand
CCGTATCGCGCGTCTGCGGGTGTGGCCGCTGCCGTCCTCGCGATGGCAGCGGCTCTGCCGGCGCGTGCTCAGGCGCCCGTTTCTGCCGGCCTTGCGGGTGTCCTCGACGTTCCCTACATTCAGCAAAGTGAAGCCCTCTGTGGCGGCGCCGCGGCCGCAATGGTGTTGCGGTATTGGGGAGAGACCGGTGTCTATGCGGAGACGTTTTCGTCACTCGTCGACCGGTCGGCGGGCGGGATCCGCGGTGACGCGCTTCTGTCGGCCCTTCGTGACCGCGGGTGGGACGCGCGTTCGTTTCGCGGTGATGCCCCCCTCGTTCGCAGCCGCCTCGCCGATCGGCAGCCGGTCATCGCACTCATCGAAGACCGTCCTGGAGTTTTCCACTACGTCGTGATCGTCGCGTGGGCCGACGGGCGCGTGATCGTCCACGACCCTGCGCGCGCGCCGCTTCGCGTCCTCACTGAATCGACTTTCGAGGCTGCCTGGCAGAAATCGGATCGTTGGACGATGCTTGCGCTTCCGAGTGAGGGGCTGAAGAAACCGGTGGCGGACGTTCCAGCTGATGACAGAACACCTGCTTCGACGTCTCCATGCGCCGCACTCATCGACGACGGGGTTCGCAGCGCCAGCGAGGGCGCTCACGCGAAGGCGCTCCAGACTCTCCGGTCGGCCTCGGAGCTTTGTCCGACCGAGTCCGGGCCGTGGCGGGAAATGGCTGGCGTGCATGCGCTTCAGGAGGAGTGGTCGAAGGCGACCGCCCTGGCCCGCACCGCCGTAAGACTCAACCCCGAGGACTCGCATGCGTGGCGGATCCTCGCCACCAGCAGCTTCGTAACCGGTGACGGCACGGCCGCGCTGGACGCCTGGAATCCGCTTGGCGAACCGGTCATCGACCTGGTGACCGTCCACGGCCTCGCGCGCACCCGTCACCGGGCGGCGACCGATCTGATGCATCTGACGCCGCAGACGCTGCTGACGTCCAGCAGCCTTCTGGCAGCGAACCGCCGGCTCGATGAGTTGCCCGCAGCGCAGCTCGCGCGTGTGACATACCGTCCGCTCGAGAACGGTCGCGCTGCGGTGGACGCCGTCGTCGTCGAGCGACCGCGGGCGCCGACATCCCTGACGAGTCTTGCCGTCATTGGCGTTCGCGCGCTCTCCGATCGCGAATTGCGCGGGTGGTTCGCCAATCCCACCGGCGCCGGTGACGTCTTCAGCGCCTCGTGGCGCTGGTGGGAGAAACGTCCGGCCGTCGCTCTGTCGTACGCAACGCCATCGCCTCTGGGCGGCGTACTGAAGCTCGATCTCTTTCATGATGAGCAGAGCTACGAAGAAATGGTGAACTCTGAACTACGAACCATGAACGTACGTGAAGTGCGTCGCGGGGGCAGCCACCGTGTCGAACTGGACGACGACGAACCTCAGGTGGGAAGTGGGAGGGGGAGTCGATGTCTGGCCGGATCGTGGGAGGACGGCTGCGCTCAACGTCGGCGCAGATCAGCGTCTCGCGCGAGATCGGGTCTCACTTCGAGCAAGTGCAGCTGCTTTCGCCGGGAGCTTTTCCTCGTGGACCTTCGGCGCCGTCGCCGAGTGGCGGTCCGCCGTACGCCATGAAGGACATGTCGTGATCGGGCGCGGTGGCGTCGACCTCACGGGGGCACGCGCACCGTTTGCGCTGTGGCCGGGAGCGGGCCTCGGGCACGCACGGGGTGTGCTGTTGCGTGCCCATCCGCTGCTCGACGATGGCGTCATCACGGGGGATGTTTTCGGCCGCCGCGTTTATCACGCCGGGTCGGAGTGGCGGCGGTGGTTCAAGCCGGGCCTCCGCATCGTTCCGATCGCGCCCGCGGTGTTCGTCGACGTAGCTGGTGCCGAGAAGCGGCTGCGTCGCTGGCTCCGCGTGGCATGCCGACGCAGGAGCGGGCATTCGAATCGCCGTCCCAGGCAGTGGCGTCGTCCGACTCGATATCGCGAAGGGCCTTCGCGATGGCGAGACGGTGTTTTCGATTGGCTGGACGAAATGAGAGGCCGGCGCCGGCCTACTGACCACTGACCACTGACCATAGACCCCTACTGATCATTGATTACTACAGCGACCGGCCGATTCGTTCCTGCAGCTTCTCGCGGTAGCCGCGGCTCAGTGTCAGGCGCGTGCCGTTTTTCAGAAAGACGACGTATTCGCCGTTGAACCACGGCTGGAGCTCGCGCACGCGCTCGATGTTGACGATGTGCGACCGGTGGATGCGGTAGAACGTGTCGGGGTTCAGGCGCGCCTCGAGGGCGTTCATGGTTTCCCGAAACAGGTGTGCGTCGGTGCCGACGTGGAGCTTGACGTAGTTGCCCGCGGCCTCGATCCAGTCGATCTCCTCGGACCGTACGAAGAACACGCGGCCGCCGGACTTGATCACGAACCGTTCGAGCTTCTGGTGTGCGGGCTTCAGATCCTGCACCAGCGCGAGCAGGCGCCGTTCGAGCTCACCGCTCGAGCGCTGCTCGAGCTGCTGGCGCGCGCGCGCGAGCGCCTGGTGGAAGCGATCGCGATCGAACGGCTTCAACAGGTAGTCCACCGCGTGGACGTCGAACGCCTTGATGGCGTACTTGTCGTAGGCGGTCACGAACACCACAAACGGCATCCGCTCGGCGCCGATCGCCTCGATGACATCGAAGCCGCTGGCGCCGGGCATCTCGACATCGAGGAAGACGAGGTCGGGACGGAGTTTCTGGATCGTGGTGACGGCGGTGATGCCGTCAGAGCATTCGTCGACGATCTCCAACCAGTCTTCCGAGGCCGCCAGCATTTGCAGCCGCTTTCGCGCCAGCGGTTCATCGTCCACGATCAGCGCCCGCACGCGCGCGGGCTTTGCTTCGGTCATGCGACGCGACTCGCCGATGCAGCCACAACCGCGGATTCAGCGACAACCGGAGCGCGGTGGAAAGGGATCCGCATGCGCACGGTGAGACCGGTTTCCGCTTCGGAGAACTCCAGCAGGTGGGCGTCGCCATAGAGACAGTCGAGGCGATCCCGCGTGTTGGCCAGGCCGACGCCGCTGCGAAGCTGGGTCCTCGCCGTGCCACTCAACCCGACGCCGTTGTCGCGCACCTCGAGCCAGAGACTCTCGCCCTCGCGCCTCGATGCAACTTCGACGAGGCCGAGCCCGGTCCGTGGCGAGACGCCATGCTTGATCGCGTTCTCGACGAGCGGCTGGAGGATGAGCCGCGGCACCTCGGCGTCGAGGGTATCGGCATCGATGTCGTAGTGAACGGTGAGGCGATCCTGGAAGCGCGTCTGCTCGATCTCGAGGTACTTCTCCAGGAACTCGATCTCCTCCTGCAGCGGCACGCGTGCCGCGCCGCTGCGATCGAACGTGAGCCGCAACAGGTCACTGAGACGGCTGATCATCCGGTCGGCTGCATCGGGATTGGTGTGAACCAGGGTGGAGATCGCGTGGAGCGTGTTGAAGAGAAAGTGCGGTTGCAGCTCGGCTTCCAGCGTCTTCAGCCGCGCCTCCATCAGGCGAGCTTCGAGTTGTGCCGCCTTGATTGTCCGCGCGTGCGCTTCTCGGTAATAGCTGTACGCGTAGGTCACGCCGACGATCGTCGTATAGGTCATCAGCGCCCAGTCGAGGTACAGCAGGTAGACACGCTGAATTGCCGTGATCCAGCCAAGCGGCGGCGGCCCCCACAGGACCGCCCGAACCGCCACCATGCTGGCGGCGTGGAGCAACGAGAACGCGAACGCGGCGAGGAGGTGGACGACGATCGTGCGGATCAGGCGCTCGTCGATCCTGACGCGTTTCATCAACCGGAAGATGATCGGTGTCAGCGCAGCCGGCACGTACCACAGCGCCAGGTTGAGGATCAGCAGCTTGCCGACCTCGATATCGACGCTGCTCTTGTAGTTCAGAGAGGTGAGTCGATAGGCCTGGAGCGTGGAAAAGAGACCGAGGGCTGTCGCGACGCCGAAAATCCAGCGGAACGGCGGCGTCCAGGTGGACTGCATTCAGTGCAACTATCCGGTGTTCGTCCCCGGGACGTCAAGGTGGGATTACAGGCGGAGATTTCGTCACCCCCGGACGCTATTCATCACCGTCGGGGGGCCAATCGGCCCAAGCGAGTCGTCGCGCAGTCAGTCGATCGCCAGGACGATCAACGTAGCGTCGTCCTGGAAGGCGCCGGACGTGAAGGCCGACACTTCCTCGGCGAGACGGGCCTGGAGCGCAGGCGCGCTGCAGGCGCGATTGGCGACGGCGGACTCCATCAAACGATCCTCGCCAAACTCCTCGTCGTTCTCGTTGTGCGCTTCGGTCACGCCGTCGGTGAAGAAAATGACACGGTCGCCACTGCCGATCGCGACGTGCCCCTGCTGGTACGTGGCGTCGTTGAAGACCCCGAGAACGGCGCCGCCATCGGGCAGTCGCTCGACGCAGCCGTCGGCCTTGACGAGCATCGGCGGATAGTGACCGGCGTTTGCGAACGACAGCGTCCCCAGCGCGGTATCCACGACGCAGTAGAAGAAACTGATGAAGCGCCCTTCGGCGATACGGCCGCACAGGATGCGGTTCACCTGGTGACACAACTCAGCAGGCTGTGCCGCTTCGGTTGCGAACGCACGGACAGCGGCCTGCAGGTTCGACATGAGCAGTGCCGCCGGGATCCCCTTGCCGACGACATCGGCGATGCACAGGGCCATGCGGTTCGGGCCGAACGCGATAGCGTCGTAACAGTCGCCGCCAACGCCGGCCGCCGGCTGCCAGTGGGACGAAATCTCGCACCCCTCGATTTGCGGCAGGGCAGTGGGCAGCAGCTTCCGTTGAATGCGGCGTGCTTCTTCGTACTCGCGACGATCGTCTTCGGCCCGGCGCCGTCGTTCCCGCCCCGCATTGATCTCGCTGCGGAGCGTGGCCACGAGCGCGGCGTTGTCCCACGGCTTCTGGACGAAATCCCGGACGCCGCGCCTCATTGTCTCGACCGCGATGTCGACCGATCCCCAGCCCGTCATCACGATGATCGGCAGCGAGCTGTCGATCGCCTGGACGCGCGCCAGCAGGTCGATGCCTTCGGCCCCCGACGTGGTGTCGCCGGTGTAGTTGAGGTCCATCAGCAGAAGGTCGTATCGGCGCGTTTCCAGCGCGGCGATTGCCGCTTCCGGCGACGTGACCGCCTCCATTTCGATACCTTCAGATTTCAGGAGCAGACGCAGGGCGTCGAGAAGATCCGGCTGATCGTCGGCAATGAGGACACGCATATCGGGAGCACAGGCTACGTTCATTGATGCCCGCGCTTGTCCAAGTGCCATGCCACACACATTTTAGGGAGAATCAGGCCGATATTCGGGGATTTCGCTGCCGGAGCGACGCGAACGCGCTGTTCGCTACCGCACACCGGTTCCCACTGCGGGTCAGTCCTCTTTGTCCTTGCTCCCGGTTGAGGTGGATCCGGAGCGTTGGATACGAATCGAGCCGCCAAACGACTCCATTTCCATTTCAGCGCTGCCGCTGCCGAGTGTGTATGAGAGGCGCCGTCCTCGGCGCGCCTCGCTTCGGGGCGGGCCGGCCAGGTTCAGATTGGTAACGAACTCGCCGTTGTAGGTCCGCACATTGAAGGTTGCGTTGGCCTCGGCGGGGATCGTGGCGGTGATGGTGCCGTTGTGCGTGGCGAACCGATATCGGCCGTTATCCGCAACGGTGCCGTCGTAGGCGACGTTCCCATTAACGGTCGTCGCTTCCACATTCGGCGAAGTCATTTTCGTGAGCGAAATGGAACCGTTCGTGGTCTCGGCCGTGACGTCGCCGGACGAAGCTGAGACGCGTGCGCCTTCGTTGACCGAGCTGACGGTAATACGACCTCGCGCTCCTTCGACGCTGACGGCACCCTGGATCGACTTCGCCACGATTGTGCCGTTACCGCCTTTGATCACTACGTCGCCACGTACCGTCTCCCCGGATATGTCACTCTGCGTCCCTTCGACCGTGATGAAGTTGTAGGTGCCTTCAACCTTGATCGGCATCCATGCGGGTGCATTGATCTCGTAATCGACCGACACCGCTCCGTGAGTGTCGGAAGAAATCACGACGGCGTTCGCTGTCTGTCGGACATTGACCTTGGCACGGGCGCCATGCCGCGCCTGAACGCGCAGTTGATCGCGGTCCCATGCTTTGATGCTGACCTCACCCGCGAAGTTGTTCACCGTCAGGCGTGCTCCGCGCGCCACAGTGACCGTTTGATCCGTCTGCGGAGTGCGCGTATCGCGTGCTTGTTGAGTCGGCTGGGCCGACAGAACGCCGACGATAAGTGCTGCTGTGATGAACATCTCAGGAACCCGCCGTGAGCGCGGTGGCCCGGCGTAGAAGGGCGAGCTTGCGCTGACGCGCCGCCGCCAGATGATTGTTGAGATAGCCGTTGGCCGGATCCTTCTCGAGAGCCCGCCGGCAGTCTTCGATCGCGATGTCGATCGACTTCAGGTTCTGCTCGAGAATGCGTACCGTTTCGCTGTCGAGTTGCGCGCGCCCGCGCTCGAGGATCTCTTCGAGGTCCTCCACAGCTCCATCGAAGTGCGTCTCGGACAAACGCACCGGTGCAATTGCCGGAAGGTCCGCGTCGGCGCCCATTGCGACGGGGAAGTCCGCCCGCGGATCTCCGGACCGCGCCAGCCAGACCATTCCGCCGGACAACATCATCAGCGCGACGCTGGCGGCGGCCAGTTGTGGCAACGTGAACGAGAAGCGCCGGCGGGCGCGTTCCTTGATCGATGCGACGATCGGCGGGCGGTTGCCGATCCGGGCGGCGACCCCACTCCACAGCTCCTGGTCTGGCGGAGTATCGACGAGGGCGGCGGCGCGCGCGGCGACTGCCCGCAGCTCCGTTGCCACCGTGCGGCAGCCGCTGCAGCCCGCGAGATGCTGCTCGACCTCCGCCACAGCCGTGCGAATCGAGCTCGCCGTCGATGTAGTCCGACAGCCGCTCGACAATGTGTTCGTGTGCGTTGTGCATCGACATTCGAATAGCCCTACACAGCCTTGGACGCCCTGACGCTTATGCAGCCCTAAAGGGCTGGACTACGACCCCCGTCTGACTACGACCACCGAGATGGCGCCGGAGCATCATGCGCGCGCGGTGGAGTTGCGCCTTCGACGTGCCCGCCGAAATCTCCAGAAGGTCCGCGATCTCTTTGTGCTTGTATCCCTCCACGTCGTGCAGCACGAAGATCTCGCGCGCGCCGTCCGGGAGCTTCGTGAGAGCCGCCTCGAAGTCCATCGAGAGATCGCCGCTCGATCCCCGGGCGGGAAGCACCTCGAAGATCTCTTCGCCGTCGTGATACCGCTGCCGCCGGAGCGTCTCGGTTCGGAATCGCTCGATCACCACATTGACCGCCAGCCGGTGGAGCCAGGTGCCGAAGGCAGACTCGCCGCGAAAGCTTCCGAGCTTCTGCCAGACGCGGACGAAGACATCCTGCGTGAGCTCGTCGGTGTCGCGTCCGCCGGCCATGCGCCGGACGAGACTGTGGACCTTCGGCAGGTGGGCGCGATAGAGGCGCTCGAAGGCGCGGACGTCCCCGCTCGCGGCAAGCGCCACGTCATCCGCAGGGTCCGTTCGTGAGAGTGCCGTCAGCGTCGTCCCGGGCCGCAATAGTGTGGCTTCCGTCCGCAAGCTCCTTTCCTGCACCAGCTTGGACGGAGCGGGGGGGACGGAAGGTTGGAACCGTTCAGCGCAGAAGGTCGTAGGGGTCGATCGGGGTGCCCTCCCACCAGCGCTTCTCGGCGTTCAGCCGAAACACCGCGAAATGCAGATGGGGGGTGTCCTTCGGGGCATTGCCAGTGGTGCCGACGTAGCCGATCACCTGCCCCCGCCGGACCTGATCGTTCTCCCGCAGACCGTCCACGTAGCGGTCCAGGTGCGCATAGTAGTAGCAGAACCGCTCGGTCGGGTCGAACTGGTAGATCGTGGTGCCACCCGCTTTGCTGAAAAACAGCCGTGCGATGCGGCCGTCCTCGACCGCCTTTACCGGCGTGCCGCGGGGTGCCAGGATGTCGATGGCTTCGTGCCGCCGTCCGCCGCGGGAATCGTTGAACTGCCGCGTGAGCTGTTCCGGTCGTATCCCCTCGACCGGCAATTCGAGGTTCCGCCCGCCCAGAGCCGCCGCCGGCGGCGGACTCAGTGAGGGGGACGCGACCTCCGCGCCGCTGCCACTGGTCGCGGCAGCGGAGGGAGGTTGAATGATCGGGAGCGTCGGCGTCCGCCTTGTCATCCACCGACGGTTCGATGGTACTTGGCGGCTTCTCAGTGACGACTCGGCGCCGGGCGCCTTCCGACGACGTCGCCGAACTGCCACGCGAGCAGGGCAGTTGCAAATACACCCGCGACGAACCCATACGCGGCGCCGATCGTGAAGACCTTGGCCCGATCTTCCAGTCGATTCCGCCGCGCCCCGGAGTCTCGCTCGTCGTCATGTCGCGTTACTCCGTGAACACCACTTTCGTTCCCGGCCTTGACCAAGCTGGCGAGCTTGAGCGCGTCCCAATTGGTCAACCTGACACAGCCATGCGACTGGGTCTTGCCGACAGTCGTCGGTTCCGGGGTGCCATGAATCCCATAGTGCTCCTTCGACAGATCGATCCAGACGAGTCCCACCGGATTGTTCGGACCAGGTTTCAGAGTGGCTTTGCTGTGTGACGGATCGGCGTCCCAGAAGAGATCCGGATTGTAGTTGAACGGCGGATTGAGCGATACGCCGTTGACTTTCCACTCGCCGAGAGGCAGTGGATCGCGGGCGCTGCCGGAGGTCACCGGTGCAAACATCAGTACCTTGCCGCCGGCATCAGTGACGGTGAGAGCAGACGTCGCTTTCGAGACGGTCACGACGACGTCGACTGCCGGAGCGGTGCGCCCGGCTGACGCCCGACGTTCCGCGCGCGCCTCCGGTTTCGCGCCTGGCGCTTCGGCGCCCTGCGCCGGCTTCGATCCCTGTGTCGCGCTTTGGCGCTTCGCCTTGGCTTCGGCCGTCCGCCTTGGTCGGGAGCTGCATCGGCTCCACGTTCGGGACGACGATCTGTTCTCCGGCCTCGAACCTCGCGCTGGGATTCAACTTCTTCAGGAACTCCGGCGTCGAGTGGAACCGCTCGGCGAGAGATTCGACGACGGTCTTGTACGAAAGCGCCGGCAGCTTTGCCTGGTCCGGAAGCTCGCTTGGGATCGTGCGGTTCGAACGGCCCGGCGGCGTCCTCGGCGGTGATCTGATATTGCGTAGTCGGCTCTACAACCGGGGGATCGCCACCATTCAGTTTGCGATGGGCCTCGAGCGCCTTCTTGGTGCTCGATCCGGCCTGGCCGTCAATCGCGCCAGGGGAGAATCCGGCGCGGTCGAGCGCCACCTGCAGTGCGAGGTCGACTGAAGCCGCACTCTTGGCGGTCAGGGTCGAAGCGGTCGGCTTGGTGCCCTGTGCTGTGGGCGGCGTCTTTTTTTCCTGCTGGGCGGTGGACGGCGGCAGTGGCGCCGGACGCGCCTGCGCGAGCACCGCAACGAGAACAAGGGAGCTGAGAACATTCATTACTTGGTCACCTCGATGTGCTCTATCCCGCGCCGATCGGCGCCGGTGCGCCGCTCGGATGTCGCGGGGGAGCCGGTCATATGGATGTCGACAATGCGGAAGGGACGTTCTGGAAACAACTCGCGCATCAGCGATGCCGAGACATTGAAGACCGGCACATCGTTGGCGGTTCTTCCCTCGGGCTGCCCGTGATGGGCGTGGCCGTGGAACACCACCGACACCGGGAAGCGGCCGATCGGTTCCTCCAGGCGGCTGCAGCCCAGGAAAGGAAAAATCTCGCGCGGCTCTCCCTCGACGGTCGCTTGAATCGGCGAGTAGTGCAGCACCGCGATCAGCCGGTCGTTTCGCAGCCGGGCGAGCGCGGACTCGAGTTTCAACGCTTCATCCACCGCTTCACGGACGAACTGTTTGATGATGTCCTCACCCCACGGACCGAGCGCCCGCCGCCCGAACCCGCCGCAGAAACCTTTGATGCCGGCGAAGCCGATCCCGTGGACTTCGGTGGTGTCGCCGTCGAGCACCATCACACCTGCGTCGAACAGGATCTTGACGATCTCCGCCTGCTGACCCGACTCGAAGTCGTGATTGCCGAGGACCGCGACGACCGGAATCTTGAGCGCGCTGGTGATCTCGCGCGCGAGCGCGCGCGCTTCATCCGGCAGACCGTAATCGGTGAGATCGCCGCAGATCACCAGCACGTCGGCGAGCTCGGTCGCCTGCGCGAATAGCGGCTGCAGCGAGCCCTGGACGACGTTCCGGCCGTGGTGCAGGTCTCCGATCGCGGCGATCCGGACGACGTCCTTGGGGGCGGCAGCCATATCCACACCCGAGTCAGCAAGACGCGGACCAATGGATCCCTGATCCCTAATCGCTAATCGCTGATCGTCGTTGATCAGGGATTAGGGATCAGTGATTAGGGATCCGAATGGTGCAGAATGGCTGTATGGCCCGTGGATTCGACTCGAAGTTCGTTGAAGCTCAGCAGGAAGAGGCAACACGAACACCCACAGTCAGACCGCCAATGACCGCCGAGGAACGTGAAAGGGCCGGGCGCCGGGCCACACTCGAGCTGGCTCGGTCGCGCGCGGCCGGCGACCTGCAACGTGCCACGGCTCCAGCGCATCGCACGGATGCTGGAACAGGCGATCGCTGCGCTCGATGACCAGTTGAAGAAGCTCCCGTGAAGCGCTTCTCGCTCCTCCACGCCCTGGCGCTGTTGGCCCTGGTGAGTGCCTGCCGGTCCCAGGCAAAGACGGCGCAGGAAACGGCGCCGACCGAGCCAGTCCCGCCGCCGGCCGTCGCCAGCGCGCCCGCGCGGCCGAGGATCGTCGTCCTCGGTGACAGTCTGACCGCCGGCTTCGGTCTCGCCCCGACCCAGTCGTATCCATACCTGCTGCAGCAGAAACTGAACGACGAGGGATACAAGTTCGAAGTGGTCAATGCGGGCGTTTCCGGCGACACGTCAGCGGGAGGCATGCGGCGCCTTGACTGGGCGCTCGAAGGGGATGTCAAAGTCCTGATCGTCGCACTGGGGGGCAATGACGGGCTCCGCGGACTGTCGGTCGACGAAATGAAACGGAATATCGACCAGATCATCGCGCACGCTCGGGAGAAGAACATCGCAGTGGTCCTGGCCGGAATGGAAGCGCCTCCGAACTATGGAGCGGAATACGCCGCGGCGTTCCGCAAGGCCTTCCAGGACCTCGCGCGTCAGCACCGCGTGCCGTTGATCCCGTTTCTCCTGAGTGGGGTCGCCGCGGACCCCGAATTGAACCTGCAGGACGGTATTCATCCGAACCCTCGAGGGGCTGCAGTCGTCTCAGAAACTGTGTGGAAGGCGCTTGGTCCCGTACTCGATCGGATGTCCACCACTCAATGATCGAGCTGCGCGGCGTGACCAAGTCGGTGCCGAGCGGCAGTGGCATACTCACGATCCTTCATCCACTCGATCTGATAATTCCTCACGGTGCGGTGGCGGCCATCACCGGACCGTCCGGGAGCGGTAAATCGACGCTCCTTGGCCTCGTCGCTGGTCTCGACGCTCCAACTGCAGGGTCGATCTACATCGACGGCGTCGACATCACGGCGCTCGGCGAGGACGCGCTCGCCCGACTGCGTGGGACGCGCATCGGCTTTGTTTTCCAGTTCTTTCACCTGCTGCCGTCGCTGACCGCCTACGAGAACGTCCTGGTGCCGATGGAGATCGCCGGGGCCCGTGACGCCGCCGCCCGTGCGACCGGGCTTCTGGCCGAGGTGGGCCTGACCGACCGCTCGCACCATTACCCGTCACAGCTCTCCGGCGGTGAGCAGCAGCGCGTCGCGATTGCGCGCGCCCTGGCCAACGATCCGCCGTTGCTCCTCGCCGACGAACCGACTGGCAACCTGGACACGGCGACCGGCCACACGATCATCGAGCTCCTGTTGAACATCAATCGCTCCCGCAAGACGACCCTGGTCCTCGTGACACACGACCCGGAACTGGCGGCGCGCGCCGACATGAGCATCGCGCTGCGCGATGGGCGCGTCGTCGACTCGATTGTTGTGAGCCGCCACGCGCGGCAGAAAGTTGCCGCGTCGGACTTCGAGCCGAAGGAAGGGGTGGGCTGATCGATGCGGTTCGTCGTGCGGATGACCGTTCGTGAGTTGCGCGCGTCGTGGCGGCGGCTGGTGTTCTTCTTCGTCTGCGTCGCCATCGGGGTCGGCGCGATCGTCGCGATGCGCTCGGTCATTCAGAGCGTCCGCGGAGGATTGGTACGCGAGGCGCGGGCGATGCTGGCGGCGGACGTGATCATCAGTACAAACCGGCCGTGGGCTCTCGACGTCCGCCGGCAGATCGAAGAGCGCCTGGCACTCGCGCCGGTGCAGGCCCGGACCGAGGCAGTCGAGACCGCGACCATGGTTCGCGCCGAGGGGCGAAACGTGGCCAGGATGGTGGAGTTGCGCGCCGTCCAGCCGGGATTTCCCTTTTACGGCGAGATCGAGCTGGAAGGCGGACAGCGCTACTCGCACGACCTCCTGCGCGACCGCGGGGCGATCGCACGGCCCGAACTGCTCGCTCAGCTTGGGGTCAAGCAGGGCGACGCGATCCTCATTGGCGGTCAGCCGTTCACGGTGCGCGGCGTTCTGTCGAAGGAGCCAGGCCGGCGTACCGGAGCCTTCACCTTTGGATCGCGGGTCTTCGTCGATTACGACGACCTGCAACGGAGCGGTCTGCTGGCGGTCGGCAGCCGCGCGAGCTACCAGATCCTCCTTCGCGTCGAGCCGTCGGGCGTCGAGTCACTGACCCGCACACTGCGCCGCGAGTTTGGCGACCGGTTCGTCAACGCGCGGTCGTACCGATCGACAGAAGACAACATCAGCGAAGACATGGCGCGGGCGGAGAACTACCTGAGCCTGGTCGGCTTCGTCATCGTCGTGCTGGGCGGGATCGGCGTGTGGAGCGTCACCCGCGTGTTCGTCAAGCAGAAGATCCGCAGCATCGCGATCCTCAAATGCGTCGGAGCGACGACCCGCCAGGTTCTCGCCACCTACGTGGCGCAGGTGCTCATGCTCGGGCTGACTGGCAGCGCGCTCGGGGTCGCGCTCGCCGCGATTGCGCTCCGCGCGATTCCGGAGTCGATGACCGCGGCGATCGGAGGGCAGGCGCTGGCACTCACCGGGTCGGCGGTGGTGCAGGGTCTTGCCGTGGGTCTTCTGGTATCGCTGCTGTTTTCGCTGGTGCCGCTCCTCGAAGTCCGGCGAGTCAAGCCGCTGCTGTTGTTGCGTGGTGGTGATCCGACGATTGTCACGGCAGTCCCGTTTGCAATCGCACAATGGCGCGACCGCGCCCGCGCCATCGACTGGCTCCAGGTATCCGCAGCGGTTGTCGTCAGCGCGGCGCTGGTCGGTATTGCGTCCTGGCAGGCGGCGTCAGTGCGCATCGGTCTGATCGTCTGCGGCGGGTTTGCCGGAGTGGCCCTCCTCCTGCTCGGGACGGGGGCGTTGATGGTGCGCGCCGTTCGTCCGTTGTCGCGGACGCGCATATTCGCGCTGCGCCACGCTGTCCTGGGGCTGAGGCGTCCAGGAAACCAGACACGTGTCGTCCTGCTCGCGGTCGGCCTCGGGACATTTTTCGTCCTGGGAGTTCGGGCGCTGCAAAGCAACTTGCTCGACGAGTTCTCTGTCGAGCTCGACAAAGGCGGCCCGGACATGTTCCTGATCGACATCCAGCAGGATCAGGTCGAGCGGGTCCGCGCTTTCCTGACCGACCGCGCCGCGACCGGGTCGCGAGCCCCGCGCCTGATTCCGGTGCTCCGCGCCAGGGTTACCGCCGTGCGCGGCCGCGAAGTGAACCTCGAGAACTTCCAGGATGTGCGTGGTCGCGGATCGCTGGCACGCGAATACGTGATCACCTACCGGGACCACCTCGAGGCCAACGAACGGGTGATCAAGGGAGAGTTCTGGAGCGGGCAGGGGGCGCAGCCGGGCGATGCCCCGGAACTTCAGGTCTCCATCGAGCGCAGCATCCACGAGCGTTTCTCGATCGGAGTCGGCGATCTGATGCGGTTCGACGTACTCGGTCGAATCGTCCAGGCGCGCGTCACCAGCGTGCGCGATGTCGAATGGGAAGACTCGCGCAACGGCGGATTCATGTTCGTGTTTCGTCCCGGACCGCTCTCGGCGGCGCCGCACACCTACATCGCGATCATTCGTGCGCCGGAAGCGCCGGCGGCGCGTGCTTCGATGCAGCACGATCTGGTCGCGGCGTTCCCGAACATTTCCGCGATCGACGTTCGCGAGGTCGTCGCCTCCCTCCAGGGGGTCATCGAGAACGTCACGCTGGCGATCTCCATCGTCGGCGGCATCGCGCTGTTCGGCGGCGTGCTGATCCTCGTCGGGGCGGTGGCGATGACGAAGTTCCAGCGTATCTACGAAGCCGCGATCCTGCGCACCCTGGGCGCCAGCACGAAGACGTTGTCGGCGATGCTGGCGGGGGAGTACACGACGCTCGGGCTCCTGGCCGGCGGGATCGGGGCCGCCGGGGCTCTCGTGCTCAGCTGGGCCGTCTGCCGCTATGTTTTCGAGATCGAATGGCGACCGGCGCCGCTGCTGTTGATCGGCGGAGCGCTGATAACGATGGTCCTCGTTGCGGTCATTGGCGTGATCGCCAGCGCGGACGTTCTTCGTAAGAAACCCCTGGCGACCTTGCGGGCGGAATAGGCGCCGCTTTCTGCTAAACTGACCTTTTCCCCAGACGGCCAAGGAGCCGTTCGACAGCGAGCCGATTCGATGAGTCGACCAAGTGAACAGATGACGGAAATGGACCTCTCGCCATACAAAGAACAGCTGCTGCGCAAGCGCGGAGAGATCCTCGCCGCCGGCGGCGCCACCAAGCCGCTTCAGGCCTCGACGGAGATGAACACGCGGCAGGGTGATCTGGCGGACCAGGCGAGCGGCAACAACGAAGTTCACATCCAGCTCAAACTGAAGCAGACCGACGCGAAGATCCTGCAGGCGATCGAAGAAGCGCTGTTCCGGATGGAGAAGGGCACCTACGGGATCTGCCGCGATTGCGGCGAACCGATCGCACCGGCCCGACTCAATGCCATCCCGTGGACACGCGTCTGCATCACCTGCAAGGAAAAGCAGAGCGCGTGACCGCCGGCGAACTGCTCGATTTCATCACGGCGTTCTACGGCGACAAGCTCACGCTGCGCAATCGCCACGTCGCCGCCGCCCGGCACGTCGCCGACTACAACTTCAACAACACCTACCAGTACGTCATCAACCGTGACGACATGCACGTCCGCTGGCTGCAGGACGCCATCGTCGACCTTGGCGGCACGCCGGAGGAGCAGCCCGTTCCGGACCTTTCGCCGCCGGGCAAGCGCGAAGAAGCACAGCGGTCGGTCATCACCGCGGACCGGGATGCGGCGGGAAAGTTCGTCGAGCGCTGGACGCCCCGGGTTGACGCGCTTCCCAACGCGCGCCACCGTTCGCTGCTGAAGGTGATTCTCGGCGAGAGCCTCGAGCAGCAGCGGTTCTTCGACCAGGCGCTCGCCGGCCGCCAGGACCTCCTCGGCCGCCGCCCCGACAGCGCCGGCACCACCGGTGTCGTTCTCCCGACCCGCTGGGTGGAGTGAGAACAGTTTTCAGAAGTTGAGCAGTAATCACGTACTGTTCACGTAGATTGATCACGTGTCTCGTCGCCATCGCCATCGGCAGTAATCTCGGAAACCGGTCGGCGGCGATCGCATTTGCCACCGCGCAGCTCTCAGCCCTCCTCTCCAACTTCCGCATTTCGGAAACGATCGAGACATGGCCCGTCGGCGAGGGAGTAGAGGACCAGAACCTCTACTTGAACGCCGTCGCCATCGGGGAGACGGATTTGGCCCCCGGGGATTTGCTCGCTGCGCTTCTCACAATTGAGCAGGCGTACGGGCGCCAGCGCGGCGCACCGAACGCCGCCCGCACGCTGGACCTCGATCTCATTCTTTCGGGGAATCAGGTGATCGTCGAGCCGGATCTCGAAGTGCCGCATCCGCGGTTTCGCGAACGGTTCTTCGTGCTTGGACCGCTGGCGGAGATTGCGCCCGACCTGGTGGATCCGGTCACCGGGCTCAGGGTCGGGGAGCTGTTGCGCCGGCTCCTCAGGGATAAGAGCCGGTGAGTCCGGAATGCGGAATGCGGGATGCGGAACGAGCAAAAAGGGCCGGGCGTTTTCGCCCGGCCCCGTGTTCATCGTTCAGAGTTCGTAGTTCGTAGTTTCTTTAAGTGCTCTTCTTGTAGACCGTCTTCATCGTTGCGCCGTCTTGGCCCGGACGCTCGATGACCAGATTGCCGGCTTCCATCGACCAGGTCTGCACCTGGGTCATTGGCGCGCCGTCCCGCCCTGGACGTTCTGTGGAGATGACGAGCTTGTCGCCGTCCCACTTGGCGGTCGACTTGGTGACGACTTCGCCGCCACGCCCCATCATCTTGTTCTCGGAGGCCGTGCCGTCGAGCTTGTAGGTGGCCACGATCTTGTTCTCGCCCGCCATCCGCTCGACGGTGAGCGTGTCACCCTTCATCACGACCGTCATCGGGCCGGCCATGCCGCCCCCACGACCGCCGCCCGCCGGCGGCGCTGCCGCCGCGTCAGGCGTCCAGGTGCCGGAGAAATCCGGCTTCTGCGCGAAGGCCACGCTCGAGATCGCGAGCAACGCGACCGCGATAATACCCACTCTTGCCAGCTTCATCTTTCGCTCCTTGAGGATGTTAACGACCGACTGATAGTAGGGGCCGTTCGCGAACGGCCCCTACAACGACTGACGACTATTCAAATCTCAACGCCTCGATAGGATCCAGCCGCGCCGCCTTCCGCGCGGGGTAGAACCCGAAAAATACCCCGGTGGCCGCCGCAAAACCGAATGCCATCGCGATCGCGTTGGGCGGGATGGTGGTCGGCCACTGCAGAAACTCTTCAGCCGCCGCTGCAAGTCCAAAGCCGAATCCGATCCCGATGATCCCGCCAAACAGGCTCAGAACCACCGCTTCCACAAGGAATTGCAGCAGCACGTCCTTGCCCCGGGCGCCGATCGCCATCCGCAGCCCGATCTCCCGTGTCCGCTCCGTGACGGAGACGAGCATAATATTCATGATCCCGATACCGCCGACCAGAAGCGAGACGCCGGCAATCGCCGCGAGCAGCGTTCCCATCGTCCGGGCCGTCTCGGAGCGGACGCTTGCCATCTCCTCCAGCGTGCGGACCATGAAGTCGTCCGGGTCGCCTGGCATGAGCTTGTGCCGCGTCCGCAGTACCTCGGTGATGGCGTCGGCAACCGGTCTGGTGTCAGGCGTCACTGCCGAGACGGTGATGTTGTTGATGTGTTGCTGCCCCTGCAGCTTCTTCATGATCGTGGTGTAGGGCGCGAAGATGACGTCATCCTGATCCTGACCCATCGCCGACTGTCCCTTGCTGATCATCACTCCCATCACCTTGAAGGGCTGATTGCGGATGCGGATCATCTCGCCGGTCGGATCGACCTCGGGACCGTAGAGCGTGTCGGCGACGACCGATCCCAGGACGGCAACCTTGGCGGCGCTGTTGACATCCTGCTGCGTGAAGAACGAGCCGTACTTCAGCGGCCAGCTGCGGATGAGTGGAAGGTCGACTTCTGTTCCCTGCACTCCCGTCGACCAGTTCTGGTTGCCGGCGATCACCTGACCCCGGGTGCGGGTCTCCGCAGCGACGTACTGAACGCCGGGAATCTGCTTGATCGCCTCGGCATCCTCCGGCATCAGGGTGTTCGACATGCCCTGGCCCTGGCGCACGCCTCCCTGAGAGAAGTTGCCGGCATTGATGTTGATCATGTTCGTGCCGGCGGCCTTCACCTGCTCCTCGATAGTCGTCTGGGCGCCTTTGCCGATCGCGACCATGGTGATGACCGCGCCGACGCCGATGATCATGCCGAGCATCGTCAGCATCGTCCGCATTTTGTTGCGGTTGAGCGCCTTCAGCGCGATCCGGAGTGTCATCAACAGGGACATTGGATTTTCCTAGACCACTCCGCCGTGCTCGACCGCGACAGGGGTTGCGTCAGCCGGCGGCGGCTCGTCGGGCTCCGGCGGCGGCAGCGCGGCGAGTTCCTTCTTGGCGTCGCGCCGGTTATGGACGGGCGAATCCGTTTGAATCTTCCCGTCGCGGAACCGCACGAACCGCGTGCCGTATTCGGCGATGTCCATTTCATGCGTGATGAGCAGGATCGTGATGCCGCGTTCCTTGTTCAACGTCTGGAAGATGTCCATCACCTCGATGCTGGTGCGGGTATCGAGATTGCCGGTCGGTTCGTCCGCCAGCAGGATCGTCGGCTGTGTCACGAGCGCGCGCGCGATCGCCACGCGCTGCTGCTGGCCGCCCGACAGCTGATTCGGATAATGGTGCTAACGGTCGCCGAGACCGACCGAAGTCAACGCCTCCATCGCCATCTTGTGCCGGTCAGCGGTCTTCAGCTTCAGCGATGCCGTTGTAGAGCAGCGGCAGTTCCACGTTGTCGAGCGCGGTGGTGCGCGACAGCAGGTTGAAACCCTGAAAGACGAACCCGATGTTCCGGTTGCGGATCACCGCGAGCTCGTCCTTCGACATCCGCGAGACGTCGTGGCCGTCGAGGATGTACTGTGCCGCTCGTCGGCCGGTCGAGACATCCGAGGATGTGCATCAGCGTCGACTTGCCGGAGCCGGACGGGCCCGGTGATCGCCACGAACTCGCCGGCACTGACGTCCATGTCCGCGCCGCGCAGGGCGCGCACCGTCACTTCTCCGACGGTGTACGTCTTGACCAGGTCCCGTACCTGGATGACCGGCGGCATCAGCGGCCGCGTCCTGGGCCGCCGCCGCCCGGAGCGCCGCGCCCGGGTTGACCGCGCTGCGGCATCAGGGGATTGCTGCCGGAACCCTGCTGCCCCGGACGCTGTTGCGACTCGAGCCCGGTGGTGACGTTGGTCACGATCTCGGTGCCGACCTGCAGCGGTGCGGTCTCGGGCGTTTCGAGAATCTCGGTCCACGTGCCGTCGGTAATGCCCGTTCGCACCGGCACCGACTTCAGCTGCTTGTTGATGAACAGCCACACACGGCCGCGGCCCTCCACCGTCGGGATCGGCGCGAACAGTGCGTCGATGGTCGTGGCGGTCGTATTCGCGAGTCGCGATCCGGACTGCTGCGCCGGCGCGTTGGGCGAACCCTGCCGCGCCGCACTCTGACTGTTCGGGCGATTCTGGGCGCCGGCTGCGCCGGTGCCAGCCCCGCCACCGCGCCCCCCTCGATTCTCCGCCGTCTGCCCGGATTGCCCATCGGCGCCCTGCGGTGAGCCTGCCGAACCACGGCCCCGGCCGCGTTCACGCATCCGCGCTTCCCACTGTGCGCGCTCTTCCGGCGACATGCTCTTCATGCGCTCTTCGAACTGCTTGCGCCGGGCCTCGCGCTCTTCCGGCGTCATGTTGCCCCGGCGTCCTTCACCTTGCGCGCCGTCCCGCGGTGCCCCATCGCGTTGTGCGCCGTCGCCGGACGGTCGATCGCCGCCACGGTCACCGCCCCCCTGGGCTGCGGGCTGCTGTTCGCCGCCGCGCCGCGCCTGTTGGCCACTCTGTGGCGACCGTCCCGGAGCGGGCGCCGGACTCTGGGCCGCCTGCTGGCCCGACCGTGCGCCAGAAGGCGGAGTAGAGGAGGTCTGCGCCGGAGTTGAGCCCTGAGCTCCCTGCTGGCCGGATGCACCGCTGAATCCCGCGCGACTGCCTGCAGGCCCGCCCTGACCACCCTGGCCGCCGCGGCCGAAGCCGCGCTGGAGTTCCGGAGGCACCTCCTGCTTCAACGCCGCAAAAATGTCCGTCGTCGGGCCGGAACCTGAGTGCCGCATTCGGAATCCGCAGCACGTTGTTCTTGCGCGAGATCTCGATCGTCACGTTCGCGGTCATTCCCGGCTTCAGCTTCAGCTCCTCGTTCGGAACGCTGATGACGGTCGAGTAGGTAACGACGTTCTGCACGGTCGTCGGCTGCAGCCGCACCTGGTGGACCGCATCCGTGAAAAGTGTCGGACGGGTAGGCATCAACGCGGAAGTTCACCGGCTGTCCGGGCCGCATCTTGCCGATCTCGGCTTCGTCGATGTTCGCGATGACCTGCATCTTGGTGAGGTCCGCGGCCAGGGAGTAGAGGACCGGCGCGTTCATGCTCGCCGCCACCGTCTGGCCCTGGTCCACATTGCGGGAGATGATGATGCCGTCGATCGGGGCGCGGATCACCGTGTGGCCGAGATTCACTTCCTGCGTGTTCAGCTGCGACCGCGCCTGCGTCAGTGCGGCCATCGACGACCGGATCTGCGCCTGCGCCGACTGGACGTTGATCTCAGCCGTCTCCAATTCAGTCTTCGGGATCAGGCTGCGCGCGGAAAGTTCTTTCGCCCGTGACAGCTTCTGCTCTGCGTCGGCAAGCGTGACGCGGAGCCGCTCGAGGTCCGCTTCGGCGCGCGTGACATTGGCGCGTTGCTGTTCGATCTGGGTCTGAATCAGCGACGGATCCAGGCGGGCGATGACCTGTCCCTTCTTCACGATCGAGTTGAAATCGGCATACAGCTCTGACACGGTGCCGGAGACCTGCGTGCCGACGTCGACGGTCTCGACCGCTTCCAGGGTACCGGTGGCCCCGACAGAATCCACGATGTCGCCACGCGTGATCTGCAGCGTCGTGACCGTCGGTTCCGGACCGTCCTTGGTCAGGTAATAAGCGGCAGCGCCGCCCCCGACGACACCGAGCACGATCAACGTGAGTATCAGTTTTTTCATAGTCGCTATTTGAGCGTTCAGGAGTGCGTCGGCGCTCCCGAGCGCAGGCCTTTCAAACCTTCCTCGAAGATCGTGTAGACGGTCGGGACGACGACGAGCGTGATGAGGGTGGACGCGGTAAGTCCGCCGATGACCACTCGCGCCAGCGGCGCCTGCAGCTCGGCTCCCTCGCCGATGCCGAGCGACATCGGCACCAGGCCGAGAATCGTCGCCAGGGTCGTCATCAGAATCGGCCGCAGCCGGGTTCGGCCTGCTGTTTCAACCGCCTCGCGCAACGGCATCTTGTCGCGCCGCCGCAGGATGTTGGTGTAATCGACAAGCAGGATCGCATTACTTACGACGATGCCCGCCAGCATGATTACTCCGATATAGGCCTGGAGGCTGAAAGTCGTGCCGGTGAGCTTGAGCGCGAGCACGACACCGATCGCGGCCAGCGGCACCGAGAACATGATCACCAGCGGATCCCGGAGTGATTCGTACTGCGAAGCCATGACCGCGTACACCAGGATGATCGCCAGGATCAGCATGGTTCTGAGCTGGTTGAAGGCGCGGGCCTGCTCCTCCGCCTCGGCGCCAAATCCGACGGCGAAGTCATTCGGTACGGAGAGCTGCGACAGCTGCGCCTGGACCTCGCGCATCGCGTCGCTCAGCGTCGTCTGCGGCTCCGCCGACACGCGGATGATGCGCTCCTGGTTCTTGCGCTGGATCTCCGTCGGTCCTGACTGCGTCTGCAGCTCGAGCAGGTTCTTCGCCTGCAGCACCTGACCGGTCGGGGCTGCTGATCAACACGCTGCCGACATCTTCGACCCGGCCGCGGTCCTCCTCGCGGAGCCGGACGATGATCGGGAACTCGTTGCCGGACTCGCGGAAGAACGCCGCCTGCGTGCCGCCGACGCTGGTCCGGATCGAATCCGCGACGCCGGTGACCGAGAGGCCGAGCAGCGCCGCCTTGGGCCGGTCCACCTGGATCGCGATCTCGGGGCGTCCGGCGTCACGCCCGACGCGCGCGTTGCGCACATCCGGCACCTTGTCCATGACCGCCTTGGCCGCCTGGGCGAGGGTGTCCGCCTGCTTGAGGTCGTCACCGCGGATCTCGAGCGAGATGCGGCTGTCACCGCCGCCCATGATGCGGTTCATCTGCGAATTGCCGCCGGAGGCGCGGGTCGTGATGATCACGCCCGGGCAGGACGCCGGCCAGCTGCCGGTTCAGATCGCGGGCGATCGTCTCGCTGGTGCGCGTCCGCTCGCCCCGCGGCACCAGTCGCAGCGTCACGTTGGTCCGGTTGGCGCCGCCGCCCATCGGACCCGCCGCCGCCCGCCTGCGTGAGCACCATCTCGGCTTCGGGCACGAGCTCCGGCATCATGGTCTCGAGGCGCGTCGCGACATCCTGCGCGCGCTCGATCCGCGTGCCGACCGGCAGTTCCGCCGTCACGCTCACTTCTCCCTCGTCCGCCTGCGGCATCAGTTCGAAGCCGATCGTCGGCAGGATCAGGACAGCCGCGACGACCGCTGCCGCGCCGATCGCCGAGCACCGTCGGTCGATGCACGAGCGACTTCCGGATCAGCCGGCTGTAGCCGTTGTCCATCCCGGCGAAGAACCGTTCGCTCCACGTGTAGAGGCGTCCGACCACGCCGTGGCGCTGCTCGGCCGGCGCCGGCAGTTTCAACATCCGCGAGCACAGCACCGGAACGATCGTCACCGCGACGAACAGCGACATCGTCAGCGAGAACATCACGACGACCGAGAGCTGCTTGAAGAGGATGCTCGACACGCCGGTCAGGAAGAGCAGCGGAATGAACACCGCGATGTGCGTCAGCGTCGACGCCAGGATCGCCGACCACACTTCCTCGGAGCCGTCGATCGACGCCTGCATCCGGTCCTTGCCGTGTTCCATGTGCCGGAAGGTGTTCTCGATGACGACAATCGAGGCGTCGACGATCATGCCGATGCCGAGTGCCAGGCCGCCGAAGGTCATCGTGTTCAGCGTGTAGCCGTTGAAGTAGAGCAGCGCGAAGGTGCCGATCACCGAGATCGGGATCGAGGTGAACACGATGAACGTCGCGCGGATGTCGCGGAGGAAGACGAAGATGATCAGCATCACGAGAGCACCGCCGAGGAGCGCGTGCTCCTGGACCGCGGTGATCGAGCGCTTGATGAAGATCGAGCTGTCGTCGAGCACGGTCAGCGTGATCCCGGGCACCTCACGGTTGATCTTGGCGATCTTCGACGCGGACGGCGTCGGCGATCTGGACCGTGTTCTGGCCGGACTGTTTGGTGATCCGCAGCCGCACGCCCGGCTTGCCGTTGATGCGCGTGAAACGACCGGAAGTCCTCGGCCGTGTCCTTCACCTCGGCGATGTCGCGGAGGTAGACGGGCACACCCGAACGGGTCATGACGACCAGATCGCGGATCTCGTTCGAGATTCTCGAACTGTCCCTGGCTGCGAACGAGGTAGGTCCGATCTCCTTCGTCGATTTCGCCGAGCGGGATGTTCTGATTCTCACTCCGCAGCAGGTTGGTGATCCGATCGACCGGCAGGTTGAGCGCGGTGATCTTCTCCTTCGAGAGCTCGACGTGGATCTGGCGGCGCAGTCCGCCTTCGACGGTGACCGACGCCACCCCGGGCACTCGCTCGAGCCGCGGCGACAGATCGTGCTCGCCGATCTCGCGAAGCCGGATCGCGGTCGAAGTCCCCTTCGACACCGACGCCCATGATCGGGAAGGTGTTCGCGTCGAACTTGAACAAGACCGGCGCGTCGGCTTCTTCCGGAAGGCGTCCGCGGACGCGATCGAGACGGTTTCTCACATCGTCGGCGGCCTCATTCAGGTCGGTGCCCCACGCGAAATTGAGGGTGACGCGGCTGGATCCCTCGGACGACGTCGACTCGAGACGCTCCAGCCCGGCGACGGCGCTCATCGCCTGCTCCAGCGGCCGGGTGACGAGCTCCTCCATCTCGAGCGGGCCGACGCCGGCGTAGCTGACGCGGACGGTGAGGCTCGGGAAGGAAACGTCCGGCATCAGGTCGACTGGCAGACGCGCTGAACGACAACCATCCGATCAGGATGATCACGCCCGAGAGCATGAACATCGTGACCGGCCGCTGAATCGCTATCCGAGGAATGCTCACCGTCCACCCCCTTGCCCCTGGCGCCCGGCGCCCGCCGGCGCATCGCCGCCTCTGCGTCCGCCCCCGGACATCACAATGCGGTCGCCATCCTTCAGACGCGAGGGCGCCGGTCGTGATGACGCGCATGCCCTCGGTGACGCCCGCGCTGACTTCAACCTTCTCTTCGTCACGGATGCCGACGACGACCGGCACGAACCGCGCGGTCAGCGCAGCAGCGCCGCCCGGCGCCTGCGCCGCATTTGAGGCTGGCGCCGGCCCGCTCGCCACGAAGATGCCGCTCTTGCCCTCGAGCTCCACGATCGCGGCGCGCGGGAGTGTCAGCGCGTTCGTCCGGCTGTCGAGGGTCAGCTCGACGCGCGCGTACATCCCCGGCTTGAGCCGGTAGCTCTGGTTCGGAACTTCGATTTCCATCTCCGCGGTGCGCGTTTGAGGATCGAACACCGGCGCGATCCGGCTAACGCGGCCGACGAACTTCTCGCCAGGGAACGCATCGACCTGGACCTGCGCCTCCATCCCGGCGGTCAGTCGCCTGACGTCCTTCTCGACGACGTTGGCCACCATTCGAACCGTGCGGATGTCCACCACCGACGCCACCGGCGCGTTGGGGCTGACAGAAGCGCCCGGATCGAGATACCGCTTGCCGATGAAGCCGTCGACCGGAGACGAGATCACCGTGTTGGCGAGGTTGATGTGCAGCTCGTCGAGCCGCGCCTTCGACTGTGAGTGCTGCGCGCGGGCGAGATCGAGCTGCGCCACGGCGGCCTGATAGCGCGCCTCGGTGTCGTCATACGTCTGGCGGGGGAGTAATTGCCTTTCGAGCAGACTCTTGTTGCGGTCCAGGTTGGTCTGCGCAAGCTTCAGGTCCGCTTCGCGCTGTCGGATCGTCGCGTCCGAGACCTTGAACGCCGCTTCCGCCTGGTTCACCTGCTCGCGGATCTCGCGATCCTCCACTTTGGCAATGGCCTGACCCCGGCGAACCGGGTCCCCGAGACGGACGTTGACCTCCTGGAGCCGCCCGTTTACCTTCGGTACTGCTTCGACTGTCGCGGCGCCGATCAGCGTCCCGACAATGGTCGCCCGCTCGGCGACGGGTCCGCGCGTGACCGGCACCGTCTCCACCGGCATCGGCGGGCGAGTGCCGCCACGCCCGCCGGCGCCGGCCGCGCCCGCCGCCGCGGACGTCTCGGTCCCGTTGCGCTTGTACAACAGGACGCCGGCGAGACCGACGACGGCGATGACGGCAACGACAACGAATTTACGCATTGCTACCGGGTGATCTGGACGCGCTGGAAGTCGATGAGGGCGCGCTGGTAATTCAGCAGCGCCCGCAGCTCGCTGTTGCGCGCGTCGTTCAGATCGCGCTGCGCCTGCACGACCTCATAGTTGGTGGACATCCCGACTTCGAACTTGCTCTGGACGGCGGTCAGCCGCTGCTCGGACAGCTCGCGTGATACCTGCGACGCCTGCATCGCTTCGAGCGAGTTGCGGACCGCGAGCGCCGCCGCCGGTGACTTCGGTCGCGACCTGCAGCTCGGTGGCCTTTAACGAGGCCTCGGTCTGCAGTCTTGAGAAGCCGCTGGCGCGCGAGGTTCGCCTCGTTGGCGCTGGTGCCGATCGGATAGGCGAATTGCAGCTGAAGCGTCCACTGAGGTGCATCCCAGATTCGCGATCGCGCGGAGCGCATCGAATAGCCGCCCGGGAATGATGTTGACGATCTCGCCCGTGAGGCGGTCTCGTTCGAGCTGCGTACCGCCCTGTCCAGCCAGGTTGTAGGTGCCGATGAGCCTGCAGATCGCGGCAGGGTCTGGTTGCGCTGGGCGCGCAGCGAGATGTCGGTCGCTTCGAGGTTCTTCTTCGTGACGCTCATGTCGGTGCGCTGGCTCAGCGCGGTTCGCACCGCAGCCTCGAGATCGATCGGCTGGGCCGTGACGATCGGCCGGTCGGTCGGCACGATCGTCGCGCGCCAGAGCTCATCATCGGTGCCGCTCACGATCAGGCGTTTGAGTGCGAGCTCGTTGTTGCGGAGCGTCGCCTGGGCGGTCACCAGCTGCTGGCGGCGGGTCGCCTCCTCCGCCTGCGCCTGGACGACGTCGATCGGCGCCATCGTGCCGATCTCGACCCGCGCCCGGTTGTCGGCCACCAGCTTCTGCGCCAGTTCGAGGGAGCCCTGCGCCGCCTCGACCGCCTGGCGAGCGTAGACGAGCTCCCAGTACGCGTTTCGCACCTGCGCGAGGATGCGTCACCTCCTGCGCGCTCAGCGTTGATCTCGGCGATCTGCTGATTGATCTCGTTGGTCAGGATCTGCGCGCGGGTCGCGTCGATCTTGAAGTTGCGCAACAACGGTTGGGTGAAGCGCCCCTGCAGACCGCTGGTGAAGCTGGGGTTGAAGGTGCTGCTCCGAGAATCGCTATCGACTCGATTATTGGTCCAGTTGACCGTGTAGATTGCCCCCGCCGCGCCACATGTTCTGCGCGAGACCCGCCGACCAGCTCTGCGTATCCGTGAGCACTCGGCTGCCGCCCGAGAACACGTCGGTTGTCACGCGAACCTGCGACTGGTTGGAGACCGCCGAGGTCAGCGTTCATCGGTAATTCGCGCGAGTCGCCGCCATCGTGTAATCCCAGGTCTGCGGCGTGATGCGTTCGGAGATGAGCGTCAGGTTCTTCTCTCTGGCCCGCGCCACGGCTTCCTGCTTCGGTCAGATTCACTCGTCGGACCGGCCTGCGCGATCGACAGGCGGCGCCGGCAGTGGCCGGCGGCTGCTGCGCGGTCTGCTGCATCGCCTGAGCGATCAGTGCCTTGACGTGTTCGTCGGTCGGCGGCTGCGATGTTTGGGCGGCGGCTGGGAGCGTCGAAACGATGATGAAGCCGGCAACGGCCAGCGTGCGTGCGGTCGTGCTCAAGAATATCCTCCAGTGATGCGACGAGCGAAATGGTAGTCGAGGCAGGGACGTTCGGGAACCGCCCCTACCAGCGGCGGTCGCCGTCCTGCTTCTTTCGATCGGCTTCCCGGCGGTCCATGTAGGTCCGGAGCCGGACGTTCTGATCGGGAGTCAGGACGCGGTGCATGCGATACAGCATCACGACGCGAAGCTTGTTCAGCTCGGCGCGCTTGTTTTCTACCCTGTCAACCTGCTGCGCGACGACGGAAACGTCCGCCGTATTCGCCTTCATCGTCTCGGAGAGCCCCTTCTCGAGGGCATTGACTTCGTCGCGGAGCGGTCTGGCTTTCTCGATATAGGCCTTGAAGATCCGATCGATCTCGGCGGCCTGGTCGGCATTGAAGCCGATCTCGGCGCGCGCCTTTTCGTCCTTCCACCAGGCGGTCCGCTGATGGCCGGAGGAGGATTTCTCATCCCGACGTTCCGTCTGCGGCTGCTGCTGTGGCGCGCGCGTCCCCGCAGCGGCCAACTCAGCCCTTGAGTAGACGACAGAAATGACGAAGAGCACGAGAAGCGCCCGACTGATCTGCCTGGCCATTTGTGTTGCTGATCTCCGAAAAAGAGGTGAACACGTGTATTTACGACCCAGGGTGGGGGCCATGTTTACCCGCTCGGTGGCGTGGGTGTCTCTTTCAGCGGCTCAGGCTGTTACGGCATGTCGTTGAACCGCAAACAGATTGAACCATGGCAATCCGCTTGCACACGTGCGCCTGGACGGGTCGAATGGCCGATCCGGCTGCATCAAGGGGGCGGCGACGTGAAACTCGCAATGACCGGTTGGATGGTGATGGCGCTGCTCCTGGTGGGATTCAGCGTCGGCCGCGCATCCGACAAGGACGAAACCGTCGTCACGGTGCAGGTCAATTCCGCCGATCACGAGGTGCAGGAAGGCTATTTCGCCCTCGGCGAGCAGGCGACGGTCATGGTGAAACCCGGAAGCGACCTCTACCAGTTTCTGAGCCGCCAGCGTGGCCGGAAGGTCAAGATCGTCCTGACCGAGGCGGCAACCGCGGAACTGTCCAAAATCGAACGCTAACGTCGCCTACGCCAGTCGCGGCCTTAACGAGCCGCTCCCAGATTGGTCAGGCGATCCAGCGTTCGGACCACTTCCCCGACGATATTGTTCGGTGTCGATGCTCCCGCAGTGATGCCGATCACGATTTCCCCTTCTTTCGGCAACCATCCGGCCGAAAGCCGCTCGATCCCGACAGTCGTTGAGGGCGCCCCGACGGGACGGTGCCGGATTTCGTCCGCCGAAACCAGCCCGTCCGGTTCTGCAATGTGGTAGGTCGGCACCCGTTCGGCGCAGAGCCGCGCCAGGTTGCAGGTGTTGCTGCTGTTGTAGCCGCCAACGACGATCATCAGATCGAGGGGGAAGCCGTCGAGCAGCGCGTTGACCGCGTCCTGACGCTCTTGTGTCGCGCTGCAGATCGTGTCGAACGCGCGGAAGTGCGCCGTCAACTCGGCCTCGCCGTATCGGTCGTGCATCGCCTCGCGGAACATCTCACCGATCGCCAGCGACTCCGACATCAGCATCGTCGTCTGGTTCGCGCAGCCGACCCGTGTCAGATCGCGATCCGGGTCGAAACCGGGGGAAATTGCCGCCGAGAAACGGGCGAAAAAGGCCTCGCGGTCACCTCCACGCCGGATGTAGTCGCATGCGATACCCGCCTCGTCACGGTCGAGCACGACGAGATAATGCCCGCCGGGAAACTTCAACGCCTGCGACGCCGTGGCGCGCGTCTCTTCATGACGCACTTTGCCGTGAATGACGGAGGTGAAACCGTCGCGGGCGTAGCGCGTGACGTTCTTCCAGACGTTCAGCACGGATCCGCAGGTCGTATCGACGAGGGTGCAGCCCTGCTCGGTGAACTGCGCCATGTCCGCAACGGTGACGCCGAACGCCGGCAGGATGACGACGTCCTCGGGGCCGAGTGTCTCCCGCTGTTCATGCGGATCCGAAAGAAACCGGATGCCCTGCGCTCGCAGGCGATCGTTGACGTGCGGGTTGTGGATGATTTCGCCGGTCAAAAACACGTTGCGGCCCGGGAAACGCCGCCGTGCCTGGTAGGCGTAGTCAACGGCGCGGTCGACTCCGTAACAGAATCCGAACTCGCGTGCGAGATGAACCGTCAGACGCCCGGAGGCGTAGGTGAAATCCGCATCGCGGATCTTGTCGACCAGCGCACTGTCGTAGGCCGCCGAGAGCTCTCCGGCGACGGCCTCCTTCATGTCGAGGCCCTTACGGAAGATCACTGGCTGCGGAACGCTCACCGTTACCTGGACGACTGGAGGAAGTCGGCTGCCCTCGGCGTCAACGTCTCGTACGCGCGAAGCGCCTCGTACTGGGGCGTCGCGGCGGCCTCGAGCTCGAGGAGCAGCACTTCCTCGTTGCCGCCGGCGTTCGCCGGGACCGCGGCGCGTGCCGTGGCATCGACGCGTGGCTGCTGAACCGTACGAGCGCCGGGAAAGGTTCGCGGGTCGCCAAAGTGACGCAGGTCCATGATCTGCCCGAGACCAAGCCCGACGAGAAGGCCGGCGGCGGCGGCGGCGGCGATCCAGCGTCGAACCGGGGCGGATCTTCCGGTGGTGCTCGATGAGAACTTCGGAAAGGCGATCACGCGGGCCGGACGCTCGGCAGCTTCCAGGCGCCTGGAGATCACCGCCTGCTGGGCCGCGAGCCGCTCCGGAGTGAAGATCTCGTCCGCCTCGAGCCGGGCATCGGCGCGGATCTCTTCCATCCACGTGGCAAAGGCGTCGTATCGCACGCGGCACTCGCCGCAGGACGCAAGGTGCGGGTCACTCGCACCGGCCGTGACGGAAGCGCCAGCCGCGGTCATGGACGTCCAGATCGCGGCGAGCGACGCGTCATCCAGATGGCGGCCGGCGAGACGGTTAAAGAGTGGCTTCATTCAGCAAAACCCTCAACTTGCGAATTGCCCGAAACAGATGCACGCGCACTGTCGACTCGTTGAGCCCGGTGAGCCCGCTGACCTCCCGTGAACTGCAGCCCTCGTAGTGGCTCAGCATGAAAACTGTTCGCTGCCGGTCCGGCAGTTTCGCCAATGCCCTGGCGACCCTGCGACCCCGTTCCTTCGCCAACAGCTGCTCTTCAGGCGATGGACCATGCCCGGGGGTCCGTTCGGCGAAATCGCGCTCGCCGCCCGGGCCGTCCGGCATCGAGGTAATCCAACGCTCGCGCCTCGTCCGCGCCTTGATGCGATCCAGGCATCCGTTGATCAGGATGCGCGTGAACCAGACTTCGAAAGGGAGCTCTTCCCGAAACGTCTGCAGATGCGAATACGCTTTGACGAACGCATCCTGCACCGCCTCATCCGCCTCCGCGGAGTCGCGGAGGTAATGGAAAGCGATCCGGGACGCGCGACGCTGGTGCCTCGCCACCAGCTCGGCATACCGCTCCCGCGCATCAGCGTGCCGCCCTTCGGCTTGCGCTGCCTTGACGGCCGAAGCCGCTGCGCCATCCGCTTCGCGAGCGGGTGACCCCGCTACCTTGGCTCCTGCCATCAACTACGCCCTACGCCATCAAACGTTTACAGGCACCATTATAGAGCTTGGGGCGGCTAGAATGCCCCGGATGTCGCGAACGAGCGCAGCGAGTGAGCCGCCGGAGCGGAGCGGGGAGAGAGGGGTCCCCGCGAGCGACGGCGTGAGGGGTCTGGGGACGAAGTCCCCAGAATAGGAATGGAGGGGCAGGGGCGTCCGCGCGCGTCCGAATTCGTCTTCGCGCGGCTGCGCTACCAGTCTGGTGACTGGGATTACAACCCCAAGGTTGCTGCCAATGTGCTCAACTCGATGGTCGAATATACGACTGTCCGTGTGTTTCCGGAGGAAGTTGTCGTCGCCGCCTCGTCCGAGGAACTGTTGTCCTTTCCCTTCCTGTTCATGACCGGCCACAAGCTCGTGCGCTTTACCGCGCGGGAGCGTGATGGCCTCCGCAGCTTCGTGGAACACGGCGGATTGCTCTTTTCCGACGACTGCAATCACGACGTCAACGGTCTGTACGCCCGAACGTTCGAGCAGGAGATGCGGACGATCTTCGGTCGGGACGGCTCGCTGCCAAAATTGCCGCCGGACCATGCGCTGTACCGAAGCTTCTTCAAATTTGACGAGGGGCCCCCTCAGACATCGCACGAGCTCAATGGCTGGGGAGACGAGATCGTCCACGACTACCTGCGCGGTCTGGAGCGCCGCGGCCGGCTCCGCGTCCTCTACAGCAACAAGGATTACGGGTGTGAATGGGACTACGACTGGCGCAACAAGCGCTTCCAGCGCGAAGACAATACGAAGTTCGCGGTCAACCTCGCCGTCTACGCGATGACGGCGTAGGGGGTGTTTGATACGATCGTCGCTTTCGGGGATGGGGGAGCAATGGCACAGGGGCAGCAGCCGACAGGTCTCGAAGGGCACGGCATCAAGAACGTGGCGAGAGTTTTCTGGAATCTGAGCGTTCCGGCCCTGTACGAGGAGGCCGTCAGCCGCCGCGAGGCGAGCATTTCGGTCGAAGGGCCGCTGGTCTGCCGAACCGGGCAGCACACCGGGCGGTCGCCGAACGACAAGTTCATCGTTCGCGAGTCGTCGAGCGAAGACAAGGTCTGGTGGAGCAAAGTCAACCGCCCCATCGAGTCCGCGAGCTTCGACGCCATTCACCAGCGGCTGCTCAACTACGTCGAGGGGAAGGAACTCTTCGTCCAGGACTGCTATGCCGGAGCGGACACGCGCTATCGGCTGCCGGTCCGCATCATCACGGAACAGGCGTGGCACAGTCTGTTCGCACGTCACATGTTCATCGAGGCGCCCGACGCCGTCGGGCGCGCGGCGCACACTCCCGAGTTCACGGTCATCGACATGCCCGGCCTCACCGCCGACCCGAAGTCGCACGGGACCAACTCGGAAGTCTTCATCCTGCTGAATTTTGCGAAGAAACTCGTACTGATCGGCGGCACCAGCTACGCGGGAGAGATCAAGAAATCGATCTTCACCGTGATGAACTACATGTTGCCGCTGCGGAACGTCATGTCCATGCACTGCTCGGCCAACGTCGGCAGCGCCGGCGACGTGGCGCTCTTCTTCGGTCTTTCCGGTACCGGCAAGACCACGCTCTCGAGCGATCCACACCGACGGCTGATCGGCGACGATGAGCACGGGTGGAGCGAGGAAGGTGTGTTCAACATCGAGGGAGGATGTTACGCAAAGATGATCCGCCTTTCGGCCGAGGCGGAACCGCAGATCTACGCGACCACGCGGCGCTTCGGCACGGTGCTGGAAAACGTCCGTATGGATGCCGGCACACGCCATCTGGACCTGGACGACGATGCGCTGACCGAGAATACGAGAGGGGCGTACCCGCTCGAGTTCATCGATAACTCGGTCCCATCGGGTCAGGCCGGACATCCGCAGAACATCATCATGCTGACGGCGGACGCCTTCGGCGTACTGCCGCCGATCGCGCGGCTGTCCCCGTCCGCGGCGATGTACCACTTTCTGTCCGGCTACACGGCAAAGGTTGCGGGGACCGAAAAGGGTGTCACCGAGCCTCGCGCGACGTTCAGTACCTGCTTCGGTGCGCCGTTCATGGTGCTGCACCCGACGGTCTACGCAAAGTTCCTGGGCGATCGGATCGCACGGCACAACGCCAAGGTGTGGCTGGTGAACACGGGATGGACCGGTGGCCCGTACGGATCGGGTTCGCGGATGCGCATCGCCCATACCCGCGCGATGATCAGCGCGGCGCTATCAGGTGCGCTGGCCAGCGTGCCGTACGCCGTGGATCCGGTTTTCAACCTCGAGGTCCCGCAAGCGGTCCCGGGCGTGCCGACTGAGGTGCTCAATCCGCGCGGGACGTGGAAGGACACCGCGGCGTACGACGAACAGGCGCGCAAGCTTGCCGGCATGTTCGTGGACAACTTCAAGACGTTCGAGGCGGACGCCGCCGCTGACGTGACCGCGGCGGGGCCGCGGGTCGCGTAGGAGCGGTTCGGGAACCGCTCCTACAGATGTTCGAACATGCTCGCGACCATCGGCCTGGAGGTACATGCTCAGCTTCTGACCGCCACGAAGATCTTCTGCGGCTGTCGTGCGGCGTACGGTGCGCCGCCCAACACTCAGATCTGCCCGGTGTGTCTGGGCGCCCCGGGCGCGCTTCCCGTCCTCAATCGAAAAGCGGTCGAACACGCCGTCCGCGCGGCGCTCGCGCTGGGCTGTACCGTGCACTCCGTCTCGGTGTTCGCGCGCAAGCACTACTTCTATCCGGACCTTCCGAAGGGCTACCAGATCTCTCAGTACGACCGGCCGCTTGCGACCGGCGGCTCCGTGACGCTCGAGGACGGCCGCCGCGTCGGCATCGTGCGGGTGCATCTCGAAGAGGATGCCGGCAAATCCGTGCACGATGGATTTCCGTCGGCGGAGCGAGCCACCGGCATCGACTTCAATCGCAGCGGTGTGCCGCTGATCGAGATCGTGACCGCCCCGGATATGGATTCAGGGGAGATGGCGGCGGAGTGCTTTCACCGTATCCGCGAGATCCTCGTTGCTCTCGAGGTGAACGACGGCAACATGGAGGAGGGCAGTCTCAGATGTGACGCCAACGTCTCGGTGCGCTCGGCTGCGGATGAACCTCTGGGGGTGAAGATAGAGGTCAAGAACATCAACTCCTTCCGTTACGTGCAGCGCGCGATTCAATTCGAGATCGCCCGTCAGGGCGATGTCATCAGCGGCGGAGCGCAGATCGAGGCCGAGACGCGGCTGTGGGACAGCGCATCCGGCCGAACGCTATCGATGCGGTCCAAGGAGGAGGCGCACGATTACCGGTATTTTGCCGAACCGGATCTGCCGCCGCTGCTGGTCAGCCCCGAGTGGAGCTCGCAACTGCGCGACACGCTTCCGGAAATGCCGGAGCGGACGCGAGAACGATTCGTAACGCAGTACGGACTGCCACCTTACGATGCCGGTGTGCTGACCCAGTCAGCTTCGCTGGCTGCCTATTTCGAGGCGACCGCAGCGTCGAGCGGTAATGCGAAGGCGGCGAGCAACTGGATCATGGGAGAAGTGCTCGGACGATTGAACGCCGCCGGACAAACGATCGACGACCTGCAGATCACTCCGGCCGCGCTGGCAGAGCTGATTCGCATGGTCGAATCGGCCGCGATCACCGGCGCTACCGCCAAGCAAGTGCTCGATCGGATGTTCGCGAGCGGTGGCGAACCGGCCGCTATCGTGGCCGCCGAGGGGTTGGGCCGCATAGACGACCAACAGGCGATTGCCGCGGTGGTGTCCGGCGTCCTGGCTGAAAACCCCGGCGTGGTCGATCAGTTTCGCGCCGGCAAGCGCCAGGCGTTCGGGTTTCTGGTGGGTAAGGCAATGAAGGCCAGCGGCGGCAAGGCCGACCCGGAAAAGGTAGCGGAAGCCCTCCGTCGGGCAATTGAATCAATTCCGGATTCAAAAATGTAATTCCGCCGGCTATCTCAGCCAGGCGCGACATTCGTGTACTTGCCGTTGACAGCCGTTCGACGCGCGTTTACACTCAATTTACCCAACCAAATGATCCACGCGAGGAGTCGCATGGCACGAGTAACGGCCCGTCGGGTTTCGAAAGCTCCTGTCTGTTTACCAGCCGACTTCTACCGCGAAGAATTTCTCAGACATCGTGAATGCCTCGCCCTCCAGCGCGAATATTTTTCTGAAGCCGCTATTACCGATGCCGACGCAGCGCTCGCGCGCGTGCTCGGCCGAATCGACCAACTGTGCGCGCAGGACGATGGCGAGCAATTGATCGGCAAGCTCCTTCGCCAGTTCAACGCGGTCACCGGCCTCTCGGGCTGGTCGGATCCCAAGCAGCTTCACTGACAGCCCTGAAGGGCTGGACGCCCTTCGATGGGCAGCCCTGGCTGGACTACGAAAATCATCGCCCGTCTTCGCGTCGACGCGGTTGCCATCGCCCGCTCCGCAGTCGCCGCCATCGATCCTCGTCCACTCGTCACGGACGCAGTGCATCAGCACTCCGACATCCTCGACTCATTCAGTGAGATCGGCATTGTCGCTGCCGGCAAGGCCGCAGGCCCGATGGCCAGTGCCGCAGCCGCGGTCCTTGGAAGCCGACTGACCTGCGGCGTGGTTACAGCGCTGCCGGGATTCTGGTCCTTGCCACGCGTCATCGATGCGATTCCCGGTGCGCATCCGCTGCCCGACCAGTACAGCCTCCTCGCCGGGACGAGGGCGCTCGAAGTTGCGGCGATGATCCGCGATCGTCGGGGCTTGCTGCTCGCGTTGCTCTCCGGCGGCGGCTCCGCGATGCTCGCGCTGCCGATGGCCGGCGTTACGCTCGAAGACAAACGGATCACCATCGACGCTCTCTCGCGGGCTGGGGTGCCGATCGCAGGCATCAATTGCGTGCGCAAGCATCTGTCGGCAATCAAGGGCGGACGCCTGGCGGCAGCGGCGGACGGCAACTGCCTCACACTCGCGATCTCCGATGTACACGAGCCGCCGGACGATCCGTCGACGATCGCGTCAGGACCGACGACAGCGGATCCCTCGACGTTCAACGACGCGCTGGAGACAATCGACGCCGCCGGGGCTCACGTGCCAGACGAGGTGCGCGCTCTCCTGAAACGGGGCGCCGCGGGGGATATACCCGAGACGCCGAAGGCCGGCACTTTGGTAACAGGTGCGGCAGGATTTCGGGTGATCGCGAACCGGCGCACCGCAGCCGAGGGGGCCGGACGATACGCCAGGGAGCGTGGCTATTCGGTGCATCTGATCGACGCCGCCACTAACGGGGAAGCGAGAGCGGCGGGGAAGCTGTTTGTCGAGACCGCAATCTCAGCTCTCACATCAGCTGGTCCCGGGTGCGCGATCGCTTCAGGCGAAACGACGGTGACGATTCGGGGACCCGGTCGCGGCGGGCGCAACCAGGAATTCGTGCTCGGTGCGGCGGAAGAGCTGGCGCGCCGGCAAGTCGCGGCGGTGGTCTGCAGCACGGGCACCGACGGCATCGATGGGCCCACCGACGCGGCCGGCGGCGTCGTGAGCTCCGACACCGCCGACGAGGCGCGCGCGCGAGGTGTAGACCTGGAGCATGCCCTGTCGCAGAACGACGCGTATGCCGCCCTCGACGCGCTCGGCGCGCTCGTCCGGTGGGGGCCGACGCATACAAACGTCGGTGACCTCCATGTGCTTTTGAAGTCTTGATCGCCCTTTACTTCAAGAGCGATGCCCTGACTTCGACCATGATCTTGCGATCCGAGGCAGGGTCCGCTGCCTGCGACACGATCATTGGCTTGCCGGCGTCCAGGATCACGGTCATCTGTTCGTTCAATGTCGATTCCGCCGGCCCGTCGCCGCCCGACATGCGGGGGTTGTATTCGAGCCCGAGCCGCAGCCGGATGCCACCGCTCTGAAGAAGCATCGGCGAGGCATCGATGTTGATCTGCACGCGCCCCTGGGCGCGGATGAGTCCGCCGCTGCGAATGCTGCCATTCCCACGATCCGCCACGACCATCGTCACCACCTTCTTCACCGGATCGCCAGGACCGGTCTGGTCGGTGATCGTGACGTCGAGCTTGATGTTGGTGGACTGCCCGGCCGGCTCGCTGGGGGCGGGCCGAGTGGAGACCGGTTCGGTCGTCTTCGGCTGCTGATTCTGCGGTGTTGTCTGGGCGCCCGCGATCGCGATCGCGACCGTTGAGAACAGCGCAATGCCCGCGAATTGTCTGATCGTGATCTTCTGCATCGATCTCCCTCTTAGCGTGGTGGTGACAAGGCTGGAACAGTGATCCGCTGGATCTCGATCGGCGCGATACGGAGCTCCTGCATCTGCGGAAGTGGACTCATGACGATCGGCGCCGGTGCAAGCGAACCGGCTTCATCAACGGTTGGAACCGGGTCGACCCACGCCGCGCGGCACTGACGAAGCAATACTCGCCGCCGAGACCCGGTCTCGACGCGGGCCGAAGAGGGCGTCGCTTCGGGACGAAAGACGGGGGGTGGCGGGTGCTGCGGCGGAGGGTGCGAGGGGTGCGGCGGAGGGTGCGAGGGGTGCGAGGGGTGCGAGGGGTGCGGCGGAGGGTGCCGGGGGTGCGAGGGGTGCGACGGGTGCGGAGGTTTGCGCGACTTCGACCGAACTCTCGGGCCAGCGGCTTGTGACCACGGCGACGATGATCAGCAGCAACGCGGCAGCCGGGAGCATGACGAGTGAACCGCGCCACCAGAGGGCGCGCCGGCCGAAGGGCTTCTCGATTCGCGACAGGACTCGCCGGCGCAAACCAGGTCGCGGATCGAGCTCCATCATCTCGCCGACTGCCCGGTCGATCGCTTCGTCGATGGCTCGCCGTTGGTAACGCTGGTTGCTACTCATTCCAATATCCACCCGCCGCCAGCTTCCGTCGCAGGACGCGTCGCGCCTCGGCGACGCGCCATTTCACGGTGCCGACGGGCGCGTTGAGCATTTCCGAGATCTCGTCGTAAGTGTGCTCGCCGGATCCGGCCAGCAGCAGCGCCTCGCGAAGCTTTCGCGGCAGCGTGCCGATCAGCTTGCGGATCTGCGCCTGCAGCTCTCCGCCTTCGAGGACGACATCCTGGCGCCGTTCGAAGGACGGGACGCGATCCATCACATCGAACTGGTCGTCGCCGGCGTCATCTCGGGTCGGCGTCGCGGCGAGCTTCAGCCACCGCCCGATGCTCTTTCGCCGGTCGATCGCCTTGCGCCAGGTGATCGACAGCAGCCAGGTGCGGAATTGAGAGTCCCCCCGAAACCCGGACAGCTTGCGCCACGCGGTCACAAAAGCCTCCTGCGCGACGTCGTCGGCTTCCGTGGCGGAGCCGACGGCGGCGAGCGCCGCACGAAAGACAGCACGCCGGTTCCGCTCGACCAGCTCGCCAAACGCATCGAGATCTCCCCCCTGCGCAAGGCGCACGAGGTCCAGGTCCGTGGGGTCGGCGGCAGCCTGCCCGGAGCCGGTCGCGGTCACTCGATGTGTAGACTCAGCCACTTAGGGGAAAGTTGGAAAAAATCATTAAACTGCCAGGAATGCTGAATCACGAGCAGCTGCTGAAGCTGATCAAGGAAAAAGTCAATCACCCGGCGACACCGCGCGAGCTGGAGCAGCGGCTCAAGATACCTCGTGAAGAACGAGGGACGTTCAGGCGCCTTCTGAAGGATCTCGTCGCGCGTGGCGCCATCCTCGAAACGCGTGGCAATCGGCTTGGCCTCGCCGACATGATGGACGTCGTCGCCGGCCGAATCGTCATCAATCCGCGTGGATTCGGGTTCGTGGTATCCGACCGTCCAATCGAGGGAGTGGCGGGTGATCTCTACATCCCCGGCAGCAACCTGAATCAGGCGATGCACGGGGATCGGGTCGTGGCGCGAATCGAGCGGATCGGACATGACGGGCGGTCCGAAGGCAGAATCCTCCGGATTCTGACGCGCGGTTCGCAGACGACCGTCGGCAGGTTCGACGTGGACCCTGCGGGCAGCGGCTTCGTCGTGCCGTTCGACAGACGTCTGGTGATGGACGTCGAGGTCGCCGCGGGCGAGCGCAGAGATGCGAAACCAGGGGACATGGTGGTCGTGGAGATAACCCGCTGGCCGACGCCATCGAGAGGTCCACTCGGACGCATCACCGAGGTTCTCGGCACGATCGACGAGCCGGGTGTTGACAATGAAATCATCATCAGGAAGTACGGCATCCCGGACGCGCACAGCGACGAGGCGGTCGCCGAGGCGCGCCGGCTCGGTACGCAGGTCCGCGAGAGCGATCTCAAGGGTCGGACCGATTTCCGGCCGAGGACGACCGTCACGATCGACGGCGAGCACGCCCGCGATTTCGATGACGCGATCACCCTCGATCGGCTGCCGGACGGCGGCTTCTGGCTCGGCGTCCATATCGCCGACGTCGCCCATTACGTGGAGGAGGGCAGCGCGCTCGATCTGGAGGCGTACGAGCGGGCGACCTCTGTATATTTTCCAGACCGCGCCGTCCATATGTTCCCGTCCGATCTCTCTACGGGCTTGTGCAGCCTGAATCCCGACAGCGATCGCCTCGTTCAGTCGTGCCTCATGGAGATCGATCGTAAGGGAACCGTGGTGCGATACGAGCTGCACGACGGCGTGATCCACAGCGACGCCCGGATGACGTACACGGACGTCAACTCCATTCTGACCGATGGCGACGCTGAAATATCGGCGAGGTACGAGGCGCTCGTTCCGCTCTTTCGCGACATGCGCGAGCTGTTCGAGATCCTGAACCGCCGCCGCCATCGTCGCGGCTCGATCGACTTCGACCTCAAAGAGCCGGAGATCGTACTCGACGACGAAGGCATGGTGGCAGAGATCATTGCACTCGAGCGGAACGTCGCCCATCGGATCATCGAAGAATTCATGCTCGTCGCCAACGAGACTGTGGCGCAGCACCTGGCCGATCAGGAAATGCCGACGCTGTACCGCATCCACGAAGAGCCGGATCCACTCAAAGTGGCGGAGTTCGAGGAGTTCATCGGGACACTCGGGTACGGACTGGGGGCGGGCCCTGAGGAGGTCCAGCCGAAACACTTCCAGAAGCTGGTCGAACGAATGCGCGGCACGCCGGAGGAGAAGCCGATCGCGTTTCTGATGCTTCGCACCATGCAGAAGGCGCGTTACGACGAGAACAATCTCGGCCACTTCGGGCTGGCGGCGAAAAGCTACACGCATTTCACTTCGCCGATTCGCAGGTATCCCGACCTGGTGGTGCACCGCACTCTGCGCGAAGCCCGCCGCGGACGGGTGCCTGAGGAGCGACGCGACGAGCTCACCGAAGACATGCCCGAGATCGCGCGCCACACATCGGAACGCGAGCGCCGCGCCGACGATGCCGAACGAGAGCTGGTGCAGTGGAAGAAGGTCCGGTTCATGGCCGACAAGGTCGGCGACGAGTTCGACGGCTACGTCACCGGCGTCAGCGCTTTCGGGTTGTACATCGAGCTGATCGAGCACTTCGTCGAGGGCATGGTGCACGTGTCGACGATGGCGGACGATTACTACCGGTTCGTCGAGAAGTCGCACTTCCTGAAGGGTGAGAACACCGGGAAGGTCTACCGGCTCGGGGATCGGGTGCGGGTGCAGGTGATCAAGGTCGATATGGAACGGCGGCAGGTCGATCTCGGGCTGTCGGAGATCCTCGAACGCGTTCGCGAGTCGGAGCAGCAGCGGGGCCCAAGGCGAAGCCGCGTGCAGCCGAAGCGTGAAGAACATCTGCGCACTGCGGGAACCCACAAAGGCAAGGGCAAGCACCAGAAGCAACGCATCGGGAAGCGCGAGCGCGCGGCGAAACGGCGTGTCTGAATCGCGCTCCATCGTCGTCGGTACCGCGGGTCATATCGATCACGGCAAGAGCAGTCTCGTCCTCGCGTTGACCGGCACCGATCCCGACCGGTTGAAGGAAGAGAAGGCTCGCGGCATCACCATCGATCTCGGTTTTGCGCATTTCGAGCACGACGGGTTCAACTTCGCCTTCGTCGACGTCCCCGGGCACGAGAAGTTCGTGCGGAACATGCTTGCCGGCGCCGGTGGCATCGACGCGGTCCTGCTCGTCGTCGCGGCTGACGAGTCGGTGATGCCTCAGACGCGCGAACATTTTGAGATTTGCCGGCTGTTGCAGGTGAAGACCGGCCTGGTGGCGCTCACGAAAGCGGACCTGGTCGACGACGAGACCGCGCAGTTGTGCAGGCTGGAGGTTCGAGACCTCGTGAAGGGATCCTTCCTCGAGGGGGCTCCGGTCGTTGCGGTGTCGTCCCGGACCGGCGCCGGCCTCGACAGGCTGCGCACTGAGCTGGGACTGCTTGCCCGGAAGTTGCCGCGGCGATCATCCGACGGAGTTACCCGGCTGCCCATCGACCGCGCATTCTCAATGAAGGGCTTCGGCACGGTTGTGACCGGCACGCTGGTGTCCGGCGCGGTCCACGTGGACGACAGCCTCGCCGTGCTTCCCTCGGGACGTACGACGAAAGTCCGCGGGCTGCAGGTCCATGGTCATCCTGCCGGCTCGGCGACGGCCGGGCAACGAACTGCGGTGAACGTCGCGGGCCTCGACGTCGCGGAGGTTTCAAGAGGAGACGTGCTGTGCGCGGCAGGCGCGTTCGACCCGACCCGCAGAGCCGATCTCGAGGTTGAGATGCTCGCCGGGGCGCCGCCGCTCAAGCATGGCTCGCGGCTCCGGTTTCATCAGGGCACAAGCGAATTGCTCGGAAGGGTTTCGGTTGCGCTCGATCCCCGCTACGCGCGCATTCGCTTCGAAAAACCGGCGGTGATGACGCGTGGCGACCGCTTCATCCTGCGCGCGTATTCACCTCCGGTAACGATCGGTGGCGGAACGGTGCTCGATCCTCAGCCGCCGCGGACCGCAGTACGCACTCCTGCTGCAACGGCGCGGTTCGAGCGTCTCGGTTCCGGCGTCACCCACGCAGCCGCCGTCACGGCATTTATTGAAGAGAAGGGCGCCTCGGGTCTTCGTCATGACGCATTGGTGAGCCGCGCCGGGCTCACCCCGTCAGTCGCGTCGGCTGTAGCCCGCGACCTTTGCGACGAAGGGAAGGTGGTTGCGATAGGCACGTTCCTGGTCGCCTCCGCGGTGATTGACGAACGCGCAAGGTCGCTGATGAAGATCGTTGCGGCCTACCACGACTCGGACCCGCTGGCGCCCGGGATCGCCCGCGAGGAGGTACGCCGGCGTCTTTTCGACCGCGCCGCGCCGGATCTCTTCGAGCATGTACCTGTCGCGGCTCGAGGGTGAAGGCCGGCTCGTCGCGCGCGATACGCTCGCCGCCGCCGGCCGGACGATGTCGTTATCCAACGACGAGACGCGCGCACGTGAGGCGCTGCAGGCGGCGTTCAAGACGGCTGGACTCGCTCCGCCGGATCCCCGAACTGCCGTGACGGCTGCCGGCCTGAACGACGCCGTCTCCGATCGCATTCTCAAGCTTCTCGTCCGCGAAAAACTGCTCGTACGGGTCGATCAGTTGTTGTTTCACGCCGATGCGCTGGAGGGCTTGAAATCCGACCTTCGTGCGTGCAAGGCGACGGGTGAGACGCGGCTCGACGTGACGGTGTTCAAGGAGCGCTACGGGATCACGCGAAAATTCGCGATTCCGTTGCTGGAGTATCTGGACCGTGAGCGAGTGACGCGAAGGGTAGGAGACGCGAGGGTAATTCTGTAGGGGCGGTTCGCGAACCGCCCCTCGGTATCGGGCCGGTTCGCGAACCGCCCCTACACGTCCTTGCCCTCTTTCGTCGCGTCCTTGAAATTCCGGATGCCCTTGCCGATCCCCCGTCCAATCTCCGGCAGACGGCTTGCTCCGAAGAGGACGATGATGATCACGAGGATGATGATGAGCTCGGGAATCCCGAGTCGGCCGAACATGGTAACTCCTTGGACGTGTCGCGGAAACAGGACACATAGTATCACCGCGACGCTGGCCGGGGTGCTGCTCCTGACGGCCGTTACCTCGGCACAGTTCACGTCCTCCACCACGGTCGTGGAGGTCTACGCTACCGTTACGGACGCGACCGGCCGGCCGGTGAAGGGTCTGACGCAGGCGGACTTCGACGTGGTCGAGGATGGTGCCGCGCAGACGGTCACGAACTTCGCGGCCGGGGAGTTCCCGCTTCGTGTGGCGCTCACGCTCGATCGGAGCTTCAGTGTGGCGGGACGGCCGCTCGAGGCAAGCAAGCGCGCCGCGCTCGGTTTCCTGGCGGCGCTTCGGCCGACGGACGAATCGGTCGTCCTCGGAATAGGCAGCGAGGTGACGACGGTCGCCGATGCCTCTGCGTCGAGAGCGCAGCAGTCGGCCGCGGTCCAGGTGCTCGACGCCTGGGGGACGACCAGGCTCCACGACGCGATCATTCAGGCGATCGAGGCGACCGACGCGGCGCGCGGCCGCCGTGCCGTGGTGATCCTCTCTGACGGTGACGACCGATACAGCGACGCGTCAGCCGGTGCGGTGCTGACCCGCGCACGACGGGCGAACGTGCTCATCTACCCGGTGGCGTTTTCGAAGAACCGGCCGGCGCTCTTTGCGGAGCTGTCGTCGGTGACGGGCGGCAGATCCTTCCACGTCCCCGATCTCAAAACCCTCGACGCGACACTCGTCAAGATCGCCTCCGAGCTGCGGGAGCAGTACCTCCTCGGCTACTCACCATCACGCCCGTTTGTCGCCGGCCGCGACGAATGGCGATCGATTACGGTGAGAGTGAAAAAGCCGAACCTGACCGTCCGTGCGAGGGATGGTTACTATGTGAAGTAGAGTCAACTTCAAACTTCAAACTCCAAATTCCCAAAAAGAGAAACCAAAGCCAAGCGGATGCTTTAGGAGTTTGGAGTTTGAGTTTGGAGTTGACAGGTTCAGCGTCTGCGCATGAACAGCTCCAACGCAAGTCTCCATTCAAGAGTCGCGAGCAGACGTCTCCGCAGTGAGGCGTAAGGCTGCTCTCCAGCGACGAGGTCGGCCATGATGTGTCGAATCTTTTCGCTGCGCTGCAGCGAAGTGAGCAGCAGGCGCATGAACGCAGGGCGGTAGAACCTTGCCTTGATCCGCGCCGCCATCGTCAATTCAGGATAGATCGTGTCGCGAAGGCGGGCGGCATACGCTTGTGAGCTGTCTGGCTGACTGAGGCTGGCCGCTGCGTGTTCCGCCGATTCGAGCGCGAAGTAGATGCCTTCGCGCGTGATCGGATCGACGAGGCCGGCGGCGTCTCCAATCAACATCCACGAATCGTCTGCCGGACGTTCGCGCTCGAGTGCGGCCACACCCAATGAGGGGATCGGCCAGGCATAGCGCTCGAGCGTGCCGCCGGAGACGTTCTCACGAATCCAGCGCTCGACGATCGGTCTGAGCGTCTCCACGGTCGCAACGTCTGCCTGCGCGCAAATCCCTACCGCCAGATGGTCAGGGCGCGGAAACGACCACAGGTACCCCTCGGGCGCATCTTCGAACTGAATATCGATACGTGTGCCGCTCACGCCGTGGACGAAATAGCCGCAGGCAATGGAGAGGTCCTCGCGGCGGAAGGCGCCGGCGACACGCTTGCGGACGATGCCGTTAGCGCCGTCGGCGCCGACCAGCCATTGCGCACGCAGCCGGCTCTCCCCGCGCGGCTTCTGGTCACGATCGTCCAGTCGCCCGCTGTTTGCGAGACCTCGAGCGCGCGCTCCACGATCAGCGTGGCTCCGGCCTGGCGCGCCCGCTCGACCAGCTGCGCGTCGAACTCGCGCCGGGGAAACACGCCAAGGGGGATCCGGTCGGTGGCCGCGGCGAGGGGTACTTCGGCTCGGCGTCCCTCATAGGCGAAAGTGGCGGATTCGACGTGAACTCGCGTGCCCGAGTCAGCCGGGTTGCCAATGACTGCGAGCGCACGCCCCGTGACCCCCCCGCCGCAGGGCTTTTCGCGCGGATGACTGCCGTCGATCAGCGCCACTTTTGCGCCCGCTGCAGCGAGCCGGCAGGCGCACCACGCCCCAGCCGGACCGGCCCCGATCACTGCGACGTCATATCTCAACCGATCCAGTTTCGTTTCTTTGTCCACTTACGACAACAGCTGACGTCCGGACGCCAATGGACGGCGTCTAAATAAGGGAACAGCAGGGGCACTTTTATTGCAGCCTTGCGATTGGGCTCCGAAACGTCCAGAATAAAGCTGTCCCCGTCAGGTAAAGCAATGCAGCAGGCCCCCCAGGGCGCAAGCCCGAACTCGCGATTCCTCGCCGGTGAGGTGCCGCACGGAAGTGTGGGTTTTGCGCAGTTGCGCAACTCTGCGGCGGGCAGCGTCATTGCTCACCTGGGTCTGGTGCTGCTGTTCCTTTTCGTCATTACGCGGCCCGAGACGGTGTCGCCGAGCCCGCAGTTCACTACCCCTTCGGATATTACGTGGATCATCCAGAAGGGTCCCGGCGGCGGCGGTGGCGGTGGCGGCAACAAGATGCCCGATCCACCGAAAAGGACGGAGTTGAAGGGACCTGAAAAGATCACGGTTCCAGTCGCCCCGACACCAAAGCCTGTTTTCAAGGAAACTCCGCCTCCGCCCGAGGCCAGACTGACTATCCCGGCGCTGCCCACCGCCTCGAGCGTGCAGGAGTTGCCCGGGATGATCACGAGCATTCCCACGGCCACGGCGTCGCTTGGCTCAGGCACCGGCGGTGGCTCGGGCACGGGCACCGGTACTGGCTCCGGACCGGGCTCGGGCTCAGGTCTGGGTCCGGGATCAGGTGGCGGCACTGGTGGCGGGGCTTTCCGTCTCGGCACACCCGGCCTCGTGTCGCCCGACGTTCTCTACGAGAAGAAGCCGGAGTACACGTCGGAAGCGATGCGCGCGAAGGTTCAGGGCACGGTCGAAGTCGAAGCCGTCGTGAATGACGATGGGACCGTCGGGCAGGTCCGCATCGTCCGTTCACTGGATGACCGGTTCGGGCTGGACCAGAAGGCCATCGAAGCCGTTCGCAACTGGAGATTCCGTCCGGGTACCCGCTTCGGCAAACCGGTGGCTGTCCTCGTCCTGATCGAGCTGACGTTTACGCTTCGATAGCTCTCAGCTATCAGCTTTCAGCCAACAAAAAGGGCCGGCGCGCTGTTGCTGCGCCGGCCCTTCCACCGTACCTACTGATTACTGACTACTGACTACTGATTACTGACGACTCCTCGCGCGTTAGCGTTTGCGCGGCTGGATCGCGTAGTCAATCCAGCACGCGTCACTGTTCCTGGTGACATCGAACTCGTCGTCAAGATTCGTGGTGGCGCGGCCGGCGGGTGCGGAGGCCTGCACCGTCGGATCGAGCGCGCGTGCAATCTGGATGCGGAGATCCTGGATGTGCATCATCGTCTCGCGGTCCGAGGCGCGGCCGCCGTTACCAGCGAGATCCGCATCGAGCGTCTTCAACTCGCCGCGGAAAAACGCCCTCACATCGTCTGATTGCGCCTGCGCCCCGTTCACACGGCTGCTGAGCGTCTCGATGTAGGCGCGCTGCAGGTTGCGGCGGTAGGCATCCACCGGCATCGCCGTCGGCCCGTAGACCTCGCTGAAGACGCCCTTACGGACGTCTGCCAGGAAGTCCAGCGGTGCGTAAGCGGCCGAGCCGTCGACCGCCTGCTGTTCGACCAGCCTGAGCATGCGCGCCGGGGCAAGTAGTGAGTTGAGCACGCGCGTCTGACTCGCTTCGATCCGGTCGAGCACCCCGACCGGCTCGATCCGTCGAAGGATTTCCGGGTTCACGGCCCACCTCGGGGTCTTGAAGGCGTTGTCTACGAGGAACTTCACGGCCCCTTCCTGCTTCGTCTTCGGAATGAGCGTGAAGCGGACGCCATTCTGCCCGATATGTTTCTGCTGCGAGCTGTACCCGGACACGATCGCGGCAACGTGATTCATCTCGAGTGCCCACTGGCCGAGCAGCCGCGCGTAGATCTCTTCGAGATCGTTGAACGGTTCTCCGCTGCGGGTGGTTGTGGCAGTCATGAGCATCCCGGCAACCCGCTCGAGGTTCTTCATGCCGAGCGTTGTCGATGCCACCGCATCTTCGTCACCGACCGCTTCGGTCAGCTCGCCCGGATCAGAACCGGCGGATCCTTCGGTCGTGAACCGCAACCAGGGCGTTGCGTCCTGCGCCTTGGCCCATTCGTCGAGCGTTTTCTTCTCTGCTTCGGGCGTTGTCGCGTTCGGGATCGGTTTATACCCCCACATCGTCGCCCACTTGTCGTAGGGACCGATCTTCGGGATCAGATCCTCGACCGCGATGTGATCCTCCGGCTGCGCCACGTAGTTGAAGCGCGAGTAGTCCATGAGCGTCGGCGTGTGGCCGTTCTCCTTGACCCACTTGGCGTCGCGCACCTTCGCGGCGGGGTACATCGAGCTCGCCTTCATGTTGTGCTGGAAGCCGAGCGTATGACCGACTTCGTGCGCCGCGACGTACTGCACCAGCTGGCCCATCAGATCATCGGGGAGTGGCAGCGTCTTCGCGCGGGGGTCGAGCGCCCCGGCCTGCACGAAGTACCAGTTGCGCGCCAGGTTCATGACGTTGTGGTAGAACTGGATATCGGTCTCGAGAATCTCACCGCTGCGCGGATCGTGCACATGGGGGCCCGAGGCGTTCTCGATCGTCGACGGTAACCAGCGGATGACCGAGTACCGCGCATCTTCCGGACTCCAGTCAGGGTCCTGCTGTGCTGTCGGCGCTTCCTTGGCGATGATCGCGTTCTTGAAGCCCGCGGCCTCGAACGCAGGCTGCCAGCTTTCGACACCTTTCTTCATGTAAGGAATCCATTTTGCCGGCGTGGCCGGATCGATCCAGTAGACGATCGGCTTGACTGGCTCCGACATCGCGGCGTTCGGATCCTTCTTTTCCAGCCGCCAGCGGGTGATGAAGCGGCGCTGCGGAGCGCGATGCTCGTCCTGGCTGTAGTCGATCTTGGCGGTGGAGAAGTAGCCGACCCTTTCGTCGAAGAGTCGCGGCTGCATGGGCTTCTCCGGCAGCAGCACCATGCTGTAGTGCATCACCACGCTGTGGCTGCCGGGACGCAAGGCCGGGGCGCCGCCGCGGCCACCGGGGGTGGGTGGCCCGCCGCGCCCGCCTGCTCCCGCCTCGACTGGCGGATTGTTGTAGGTATGTGTCGCCTCCACTTCAATGTTCTCGGGGAACGACACTGTCCGGTCGACAAAGGACCGCGAGGCGTCGAACGTCCTCGCGCCGACTCGGGTGCGGCCGCTGAACTCCGTAACATCGGTAGTGAAGAGCCTCGTCACATCGATGACGGCCGTTCCGTCCTTGCCTTCCGCCTCGACGTTGAACGCCATGAGGATCGGGTTGTTGTTGGCCGCCTCGACCGCTCTGGCGATCGGTGCTTTCGGATCAGCGACCACGTCGTATGACACGGCGCGCAGCAGAATGCGGTCTCCGCGTCGTTCCCATTTGACCACCCGGTTGCCGGCAGCCTGGCCGCCGTACCCGGCGCCGAGCGTCGTCTTGGCGATCTGGCTGACCCACAGGAACTCGCGGCCGAGCTTGTCCTTCGGGATCTCGTACAGGACACGGTCCTTGATGCGATGGACCAGGAAGATTCCGTCGTCCGACTTGGCGTCTTTCGTGATGACGCGCTCGTACGGACGGATTTCCGGCTCAGTCGGACGGCCGCCTCGACCGCCGCCGGCTGGCGGATCTTGCGGCGGATCCTGCGCGAAGGCGACGCACGGCGCCATCACGAAGGACAGCGCCACAGCAAGTGTGCGCACATTCTTCATCTCTTCCTCCAGATTTGTTCTTTTGGGAACGGGGCGAGACGAGGGTTATACCATACTCGCGCGCATGCGGCTCGTCAGTAGGATGGTACTCGTCGCGATGATCGTGGGCACTGCGACATCGGTGGCCTCGACCGGTCGGATTACGGTGTTGCTGCTGTTGAGCGGCGCGGCCTGCTGGAGCGTCGTGCCATTAGTGCAGCTCTGCACCGGAGTGCTGCTGGTGCGTGGGTCCGGGCTTTCGATGGGGCGGGCGCTGGAGCGGTACTTCCAGACACATGCGCCGTGGTCACTCTGGCTGCTTGGTGTCGCCGGGATGTTGGTGCTATTGCCGAACCCGATCCCGTGGATCGTTCCGCTGGCGGCTACGTTCGTGTTTCCGTTGGCGCTCACCGTCCGCAAGCTCTACGCGCTCTGCCGCGGCGAGCTCGGCTTCTCCGCCGCGGTGGCGCGTCGCAGGACGCTCCTGCATCAGGCCGTTACGGTTGGATGCCTGGCAGCCTACGGCGAATACGCAGGCCGTCTCTTAGTGCGTTTCATGGATAGAGCCGCGCCATAATCGCGCGTCCGCCGGAGAGGATACGTCATCAGCGCCACCGTCGCTGCGAGCGGAATGATGGTTCCGAGAATGAGAGACCGCCGCAGGCGCCGGTCCAGCGCCACTGCCGCCACCAACAGACCGAGACCCATGAGTGCTGTCGAGGCCGCGGCTTGATCCTGTAACCACCGCGCCGCCGCGACGACCAGACCGATTGCCGACAACGCCAGCACTGGGCCGAGCAACATCAAACAGAAGCGCAGCACGAAACCCATGCTGAAGGGCCGCTTCATCCCTCGCACCCGCGGCAGAAAACGGAATATCTCGCGGAAGTAGCCGGACCCGCGCCGCACCTTCTGGCGAAACAGCGCTGAAAGGGTCGAAGTCTCGCGTACTTCGTACACGACCGGTCCGGCGAGCCCTATCGCGCCGCCCCGAGTCGCCACCCGCCACGCTACGTGCACGTCGTCGCCGACGACGTCGTCCGGGAATCGATCGATGAGGGAACGGCGAAAGGCATAGCACGGGGCCATCACCATCGACGCCGAGCCGCGGCGCCATTCCCGCAACCGCAGCCAATTCAGCACGCGCCCGTACAGGTACTCCGCTGGATGCGTGTTCCTGGGAAGAACCGGCGACCCGATCGCGCCAACCTCGGAGTCCCGCCCGGCCCGCATCAGCGCTTGCAGCGTATTCGGACGCATTTCAGCGTCGGCATCGGTGACGACCACCCATGTCCCGGTCGCGTGGCGAAGAGCGAGGTTCAACTGCGTCGCCTTACCAGGATGCTCGGCGGTGACGACGATCGCGCGCTCGTTGCTCCGTGCCCAGGCTTCTGCGATCTCACGGGAGCCATCGGTCGAGGCGCCGTCGACAACGATGATTCGCAGCCGGTCGCGTGCGTAGCGCAGACCCGCGACGTTCGCGAGCTTGCGGGCAAGAAGCTTCGACTCGTTGAAGACCGGCACGATGAGATCGACGGACGGCCATGGGGCGCCTCCCGGTCGCCGCACAGGCGGCCGCTCGGGGGCCCGGTGAAGCCACCAGCTATACATCGCGATGGCGATGGCCACCAGGCATGGTGTCAGCGCCATCGCCGCGAGTGCACCCGGTTGTATCAGCCGATCAATGGACATCGCGGAACAAGTAGGCGCGCGAAAGGGAAGCGATCGCTCGCGGGTCGAGCGCAAACAAGCGATTCATTTCGATCATGCAGGCGCTTGCGCACGATGCGCACCCGTGGTGACTCGCACTTTGCAGTGCGGCCGCCACGCCCACTCGACGCACGTCGAGCGCCTCCACCTGGCGAACCGTGACCGTGCAGGGGAACAACCTGCCGTCGGTGTAGATCACGCAATGGAACCGCCCGGCCGAACAACGCGACTGTCCCTGGTCGTGGCCCCCCTGCTCCGGCGTCAGCCGATCCTTGGTGAAATCAGCCCAGCGCCGGAGAATCCGGTAGGTGGCTGTAGAGAACACGATGTGGGGATTGTCGCGTCGAAGCTCAATCACGTGAGTGAGTAAATCGCGAAGCGATTCGTCGGCGATTCGATGCCGGGGTGCGTCGTTGCACAAGTCGGCGCTGCCGGAACGCATGACATTGAGGGTGAGCGGCAGGTCGCGCCTCCGAGTGAACTCCACCAGCCACTCCACTTCGGCGCGGTTGTTGGAGTTGAGGACGGTGTTGACCTTTACCGGCACGCCCCAGGCCCGTGCGGCCTCGATCCCGGCGACCGCCCCGGCAAAGCTGCTTCGGCCGCGGTTTGCGTCGTGCGCCGCGGCGCGTCCGTCGAGACTGACGATCACGGTCTGCATGTGGCCGACAACATCCCGGCGTCTGGGTACCAGCAGGCCGTTGGTCACGAGCGTGCAATGGAGCCCCAGGGTCCGCGCATGGGCGACGATCGGTTCGAGGTCGGCCCGGAGCAGCGGCTCACCGCCGAAGAACTGCACGCGTTCGGTACCGAGCGCGCGGCACTCGTTCAAAGCGGCACACCATTGATCCGAGGTGAGCTCGTCATCGTTCTGCAGCGGATACGAGCAATAGACGCAGCGGAGATTGCAGCGTGAAGTCACAAACGCAACGACGTGAAAAGGCACCAGGGTCCTGGTGAGTTTGGCCTGTATCAGCCGAGTGCCGCGGCGAGCCGCGTCCTGCCAGCGCATCGCTGCCCTGTGTCAGCTCCGCCTCAACCACGCGAGAACCGCCGACGGTCGGAGCGCAAACAGCGCCTTGCGTTCGTTCAGGTAGGGGAGGAAACAGTCTTCGCAGTGGTGATTCTGGGCGTTGAGGAGTGCCGCTTCAAAACCGTCGGTCACCAGGTTGCGCGGCACGAATCCGGCTCCTTGCAGCACGCACGGAAACACGTCGCCGTTCGGTTCGATGTGGAGGTAGTAAGTGCCCGCCATGCAGGAGGATTTGCCGGTGCTGGTGGAGGTCGGGGTCGTGTAATCGGGCCATCGCGCGGCCTTTTCGTACACCTCTGCGGAGAACATCATCCCTTTGCCCTGGCGCCGCCACGTCGCAAGCTGGCGCTCGAGCGCGTGCTCTTCGTCGACCGACAGCCCGAGGTGTGCTGCCGTTGCATCCTGATACGAGCGCGAGAACATGGCGGGTTGGGCGTTCATGCCGATACCGCGCGCCTCGCAGAACTCGAGCATCCCCTCGACTTCGCCGACGGTATCTCTCGTGACCACCATATTCACGAAGACGCGCCGTCCATGTGCAAGGGCTGCGTCGATCGCCGTCAGAGCAAGCGCGTGCGTGCCCTGGCCGCGGTGCCGGTCGTGCAGCGCCGGCGTGACAGCGTCGAGACTGACCACCACTTCGTCGAGGTGCTCGAGGATTTCCGGTTTTCGTGCGATCACGGTGCCATTGGTTACGACGGCGGAGACAATGCCGCAGGCCTGCACGGTGGCGCAGAGCTTCGAGAAATCCGGTCGCAACGTGGGCTCTCCCCCCTGCCACTTGATGCGCATCGTGCCTACGGAGCGAAGTTTCTCGATGATCTCGATCCACTGTTCGGTCGATAACGTCGCCGAAGACAGCTCGGGGCAGTTGCAGTAGCTGCACCGAAGGTTGCAGGCATTGAGAAGAACCGCCTGCACCTCGAAGGGATGCAACGTTTGAAACCGGTGCCGCGCGTACCTCGCGGCAATTTCGAAGCGAGAGACTGCCATGTGACGGTAATACTAAGGCGGATCGATGAAAGGTGATAATCGCGCGGTGATGCGCACGCAGGCTGCTGCGGTCCTCCTGTTTGTCGGCGCTGTCGCCGCCGGATCGCTCACGGATGTCGGCCGCGGCGGCGCGCCCCCGGTGGCACCCGCAGTTCTCGCGGGAGACTTCCACGTCCACGGGATGCCGGGCGATGGCGCGTTGCCGGTGTGGGAAATTCAGCGTGAAGCGGCGCGCCGCGGGCTCGATGTCATCGCGATCACGAACCACAACGACAATCGTTCGTTTCGCCTCGCGCGGGCCACCGGTCAGCTCCAGCCATATCCGATCGTCATTCCGGGACAGGAATTGACGACCGGAGGGTTCCATCTGGCCGCGATCGGCGTGCGGACGATAGTCGACCCGTATCTCCCGGCCCATGAAGCGATCGCCAGGATTCACGCGCAGGGAGGCGTGGCGATCGCGGCACACCCGGTGAGCCGTTCCTGGACCGAGAACGACAGTGAGGCGCTGCGCACGCTCGATGGTTCCGAGATGGCGCACCCGCTGCTGCTGACCGATCCCGAGCTCGAGGGGGAGCTGTTCGAGTTTCGGCACCGTGCGCAGAGATTGAACCCCGACATCGCTCCGATCGGTTCCACCGACTTTCACGTCGGCAGTCCTCTCGGCCTGTGCCGCACCTATCTCATCGTCGACGAGGTGTCGGAAGCTGGCGTGCTGGAGGCGATTCGACGGGGCCGTACGGTGGCGAGCGGCCCCGGCGACCGCCTCGTGGGCGAGGCGGAGCACATCGCCGCGGTGCGCGCACATCTCGGACCGGCCGGAGCGGCGAATTTCCATGCCGTGGCCGCGTGGCCCGCGATTGCCGCGTTGTTCGCGCTTTCGCTTATTGTCCTGACGGATACGCGATCATGATCGGCAGGCGTGAGTTCCTCGGAACACTCGCGGGCGGCCTGGCGCTGCCCGTCGCACTCCCGCTGCAGTCGACAGATCCTGGCCCGGCGACCCGCGCCGTGGGACTCGCGCGCCAGCGTAAGCACTGGGCGTGGATGAAATCAGAGATTCGCGACGTGGACGCCTGGCGTCGCGAGCTCGCCGGGTTGAAGGCGGCCGGCTTCGATGCCGTGCTCATGACGGGCACGGCCGACTCGTACGGCCGGCATGCTCCGCTGGTGCGCGAGGAGGGGCTCGAGCTGCACGCGTGGATGTTCACGATGATGCGGGGCGAGAACGTCACCGCGCATCCGGAGTGGTACGCGATGAGTCGCAGCGGCGTGTCGACCGCGGTCAAGCCGCCGTACGTGGACTACTACAAGTTCATGTGTCCGTCGCGCGCCGAGGTCCGCTCGTATCTCCGCGGAGTGGTTCGGGAACTGGCATCAGTCGACGGTCTTTCGAGCATCCATCTCGATTACATCCGTTATCCGGACGTCATCCTGCCGGTGGCGCTCTGGCCGAAGTACAACCTCGTGCAGGACCGGGAGTATCCGGATTTCGACTTCTGCTATTGCAGTGTGTGCCGTCAAGAGTTCGAACGTCGGAAGGGAGTCGATCCGATGCGGATAGCCGATCCAACCGACCACAGGGCCTGGCGGCAATACCGCTACGATTCGATAACGGCCGTCGTGGCGGAGCTTGCCGGCGTCACGCATAAGGCCGGCAAGCTCCTCACCGCGGCGGTTTTTCCGACGCCCGACATCGCGCGAAGACTCGTCCGCCAGGACTGGACGAAGTGGAAGGTCGACGCCGTGCTGCCCATGGTTTACAACGGCTTCTACAAAGAGGGCGTTCCCTGGATCGAGCGGGCCACCAGGGAAGGCGTGCGGGCGCTGGCCGGACGCATTCCGCTGTATTCAGGGCTCTATGTTCCCGATCTGTCGCCGGCCGACCTGGCCGCGGCTATCGAGCGGGCGCTCGCTGGCGGCGCCCGCGGCATCAGCGTGTTCCAAGGCAACATGCTGACTGCTGACTACCTGAAGGCCGTTGCTCCGCTTCTCACGCGGCGATGACGCGACTTGCAGTCGTAGGCCAGCCCTTTGGGGCTGCGTTCGCTGCCGTCCTGCTGCTGATACCCAGTCAGAGCGCCGTGGACCTCGAGCGCCTTCCGTTCGCGCCGCGGACGGCGATCTGCTATCGCGCCTCTGGTCGCTTGACCATCGATGGCGCGCTCGACGAACCATCGTGGCGAGCCGCGCCGTGGTCGGAGGCGTTCGTGGATATCGAAGGGGACGCACGTCCGGCGCCGCGCCTTACAACCCGGATGAAATTGTTATGGGACGACGAGTATTTGTACGTGGCGGCCGATCTCGAGGAACCCGACCTCTGGGCGACGATGTCAACGCGGGACGCAGTGATCTATCAGGACAACGATTTCGAGGTGTTCATCGATCCGGACGGCGACTCGCACGAATACTACGAGCTCGAGATCAACGCGCTGAACACCGTTTGGGACCTGATGCTCATTCGACCGTACCGCGATGGCGGGCCCGCGATCAACGGCTGGGACATCGCGGGGTTGAAGACCGGAGTACACCTTCGCGGCACGCTGAATCGCCCCGGTGACAAAGACGACGGCTGGTCGGTCGAGATCGCGCTGCCGTGGGCGGCGCTGAAGGAAGCGGCACCCGCGGCGCGCGCGCCTCGCGCCGGCGAGCAGTGGCGCATCAACTTCTCGCGCGTCCAGTGGCAACTCGATCAGCGCGACGGCCGATACGCAAAGCGAATCGACGCTAAGGGAACTCCCGTGCCCGAGAACAACTGGGTCTGGAGTCCGCAGGGAGCGATCGATATGCACATGCCCGAGCGCTGGGGCTACGTGCAGTTTTCGAATTCATCCGTAGTCCAGCCCTTCAAGGCTGATTCAAACTCGAGCCAGCCCTTTAGATCTGATTCATTTATCCCGAATCCTGACGAGGCAACCAGATGGGCGCTGCGACGCCTTTACTATCGCCAGGCCGACTACAAGAAAGGGCACGGTAAATACGCGCGCACCCTTGCGGCCCTCGGTCCATTCCCAATCACGGTCGACGGCGCTCAGCTTCATGCGACCGACGATCTGTACGTCCTGACGGCGCCGTCGTCTTCAGGAGGCATCATTACCTTGAGGCAGGACGGAAAGATCTGGCGGACTGAGAGTCGCAAATGACCATGACCATCCGAGAGGCGACCGCTGCGGAGGCGCCGCGACTGACGGCAGTCATCAACGCGGCATATCGTGTGGAGGACTTCTTCAAGATCGGCGACCGTATCGACGTCGCGGGGGTGCTCGAGAAGATGCAGCACGGCCGGTTCCTCGTCCTTCAGGACGGCGACGCGATCGCCGGTTGCGTCTACGTCGAGATCAGCGGTCGCGGTCGGGTACTTCGGCGTGCTGTCGATCGATCCTTCACGCCAGAAGCAGGGCCTGGGCTCTCGGCTGGTCGAGGTTGCGGAGAACGCATGCCGTGACGCAGGATGCACCGAGATGGAGCTGGACGTCGTGAATCTGCGAACGGAGCTGCCCGCGTACTATCGAAAGTTCGGTTATGTCGAGCACGGCACCCGTGCATTTCCCGACGGCGAGCACATCACGCGTGCCTGCCACTGCATTGTCATGAGAAAGGCACTCTAAAGGAAAAGCATGGCGCACTCTAGACGACGCTTCATTTCCAACCTGGCCGCGCCCGGCCTGCTCATTGGGGTGGGCCCGGCGGTGGAGGCGCTCTCGCGCGTCTCGCCGTTTGCCCGCAGCTATGGCGAAAGCGGGTTCAATCCCGATGCACAAGCGGATGACGCCTCCGTCTTTGCGGAGGCGCGGGGTCAATTCCTGATCCCCGCGGGGGTTGCCTATTGCAATACGGGGACGCTCGGAGCCTCTCCCCGCCAGGTCGTGGAGGCGCTGACGCAAGGCATCCGGCGCCTGGAGACGGAACTCGCGGCGTGGCCGTATGAGCAGCCGGACGGCGAGCCGCTGACCGGCTATCAGCGGCTCGATACCGTTCGTGCTGCGGCCGGACGATTCATCAATGCAACCGTGCCAGAGATCGCCCTGACGCAGAACGCCACCATGGGGATGAATTTCCTCGCCAACGGACTGGACCTGGCGGCGGGTGACGAGGTCGTCAGCACCGACCAGGAACACGGCGGCGGGATTTCTCCGTGGCGACTGCTCGCCAAACGCCGTGGCATCGTCGTGAAGGAACTGCCGCTTGAACCAGCGCTCGCTGAGTCACCCGAAGCGGTCGTCCGCCTGTTTGCCGGGGCGATGACGCCGCGCACGAAAGTTGTGATGTTCAGTCACATCACGTCGGGCCTGGGCGCGCTTCTGCCGGCACGTGAGCTCTGTGCACTGGCGCGCGAGCGTGGGGCCCTCGCCATTGTCGACGGGGCGCAAGCCGTGGGGCAGATCCAGGTCGACGTGCGCGCACTGGGGTGCGATGCCTACGTTGGCAGCCCCCACAAGTGGATGATGGCGCCGAAGGGCACCGGGTTCATGTATCTGCGCAAGGACGTCCAGGACCGCTTCTGGACGACATTGGCGAGCTACCAGTGGGACAACCACGACGACGGCGCGTTCCGCTTCATGCAGTTCGGGACCGGGAGCGTGCCGGTGACCGAGGGCCTGATGGCCGCACTCCGGTTCATCGATGGGATCGGCATGGCGCGGATCGCGCGATGGGACGCAATGCTGACGAAGCGCCTGCGTGAGGGCCTGGCGAAGATTCCGAAAGCTCGCGTCGCGTCACCGGCCGACCCGCGCTTCACCGCCGCGATCACCACGTTCCGCGTGGATGGCGTGAAGGCGAAGGCGCTTCAGGATGCGCTCTGGGAGCGCCGCGTGCGGGTGCGGGCCCAGGGGGATGACAGGGGCGTGCGCCTGTCTGCGCACCTCTACGTCAATCCTGACAACATCGACGCCGTGCTCGACGTCACGAGCCGGCTGGCCCGCGCCTAGCAAAAAGGGCCGGCCGGGATCGCTCCCAGCCGGCCCAGTAACTATGAACTATGAACTATGAAGGGTTCATAGTTCTTCGTTCATCGTTCTGACTTAGTACATCCCGCCCATGCCGCCGCCGCCGGCATGCCACCGCCAGCCGCTTCCTTCTTCTCCTCCGGGATCTCGCTGACGAGCGCCTCGGTGGTGAGCAGGAGCGACGCGATGGACGAGGCGTTCTGGAGCGCCGTGCGCACGACCTTCACAGGATCGATGACGCCCGCGGTGACCAGGTTCTCGTACTTGTCCGAGGCCGCGTTGTAGCCGTCGTCGCCCTTGGCGTCCTTCACCTTCTGGATGACGATCGAGCCTTCCTGGCCCGCGTTGTTTGCGATCCAGCGGAGCGGCTCCTCGATGGCCTTGCGGATGAGCGCGACGCCCACGGCCTGGTCCCCCTCGAGCGTCAGCGAGTCCAGCGCCTTGCCGGCGCGGATGAGAGCGACGCCGCCGCCAGGGACGATGCCCTCCTCGACCGCCGCTTTGGTCGCGTGCATCGCGTCTTCGACACGAGCCTTCTTCTCTTTCATCTCGGTCTCGGTGGCCGCACCGACCTTGATGATGGCGACGCCGCCGACGAGCTTGGCCAGGCGCTCCTGGAGCTTCTCGCGGTCGTAGTCAGACGTGGTCTCCTCGACCTGGGTCCGGATCTGCTTCACGCGTCCCTCGATCGCGCTCTGCGAACCGCCACCCTCGACCAGCGTGGTGTTGTCCTTGTCGACCGTGACCTTCTTCACCTTGCCGAGGTCCTCGAGCTTGATGTTCTCGAGCTTGATGCCCAGATCCTCGGTCAACGCGCGGCCGCCGGTGAGGATAGCGATGTCCTCGAGCATGGCCTTGCGTCGATCGCCGAAGCCCGGGGCCTTCACGGCCGCAGCCTGCAGCGTGCCGCGCAGCTTGTTCACGACCAGCGTCGCGAGTGCTTCACCATCGACGTCTTCCGCGATGATGAGCAGTGGACGGCCGGCGCGGGCCACCTGCTCGAGCAGCGGCAGGAGGTCCTTCATCGAGCTGATCTTCTTCTCGTGGATCAGGATGACCGGGTTCTCGAGAACGACTTCCATCCGCTCGGGGTCGGTCACGAAATACGGCGAGAGATAGCCGCGGTCGAACTGCATACCCTCGACGACTTCGAGCGAGGTCTCCATCGACTTGGCTTCTTCAACGGTGATCACGCCGTCCTTGCCGACCTTCTCCATGGCTTCCGCGATGATCTTGCCGATGGTCTCGTCGGCGTTCGCCGAGATCGTGCCGACCTGCGCGATCGCCTGCCCGCTGACCGGCTTGGACGCCTTCTTCAGCTCGGCGACGATGAGCTTCCACGGCTTTCTCGATGCCGCGCTTCAGCTCCATGGGGTTCGCGCCGGCCACCACGTTCTTGGCGCCTTCGCGGAAGATCGCCTGCGCGAGCACGGTCGCGGTCGTCGTGCCGTCGCCGGCGATGTCGGACGTCTTGCTCGCCACTTCGCGGACCATCTGGGCGCCCATGTTCTCGAGCGGGTCCTTCAGGTCGATTTCCTTCGCGACAGTGACGCCATCCTTGGTGATGGTGGGGGAGCCGAACTTCTTGTCGAGGACGACGTTGCGCCCCTTGGGGCCGAGCGTCACCTTGACGGCGTTGGCGAGCTGGTTCACGCCGCGCAGGATTGCCTGGCGCGACTCCTCGCCGTAAATAATCTGCTTTGCCATTTTCTTGATGTCTCCGTTGTTGCTGGCCGACTGAAGTCGGCCTCTACACGTCGGTAGGGGCCGGCTTCAGCCGGCCCGACTTCTGCTATTTCGTGATGACGCCGAGGATTTCTTCCTCGCGCATGATCAGGTACTCTTCGCCTTCGAGCTTGATTTCCTGGCCGGAGTACTTGCCGAAGAGGACCGTGTCCCCTTCCTTGACGTCGAGCGGCGTGACCTTGCCATCCTTCTCGACCTTGCCCTTGCCGACGGCAATGACCTTGCCCTGCTGGGGCTTTTCCTTGGCCGAATCCGGGATGATGATCCCGCCGACCTTCTGTTCGCCTTCCTCGATCCGCTGCACGATTACCCGGTCGTGCAGGGGACGGATCCCGACTGCTGTCTTCGTGGCTGCCATGTTTCGCGTTACTCCCGGTAAAACAATTGTTCTGTTGTGGGGCCACCGTTTGTGGCCAAAAAGCCTAGGAAAAACCCGGCTGGGCCCCTAAGCGGTAGCACTCCGCAGGCCCGACTGCTAAATCTATCGAGGGGCGAAAGGATTGTCAAGCAGTCGAGGGCTGTGACTGCTAACGGTAGGGGCGGTTCGCGAACCGTCCCTACGAGGAGCGCCTGATCCGGTACTCGGCCATCTTGCGCGCGACGGTATTGCGGTGCAGCCCGAGCATCTCGGCGGCGTCCCCCACGTTCCCCTTCGAGCGCTGGAGGGCGCGCGAAATGAACATCTTCTCGAACTCGCGGCGGGCGTCGTCGTAGAGGATCCCCTTTTCGAGCATCTCGTGGACGAGCTTCTCGAGCTGGTCTCGCACGGCGCTATTGCAGCTCGCGGCTGGAGAGCAACCGGAAGGCCTCGACGTACTTCTCGCGCGTCTTCCGGATCACCTCGTCGGGCAGCGTCGGTACCGGCGGCTGCTTGTTCCAACGGATGTCTTCGAGATAGTCGCGAACGAACTGCTTGTCGAAGCTCGGGACGCCGTGGCCCGGCGCGTACGATGCCTGCGGCCAGAAACGCGAAGAGTCAGGAGTGAGCACCTCGTCGATGAGGATGATTTCCTGATCGGCCGCCAAGCCAGCCTCCGCTCCTTCGGAGCTACGGCGGGCCAGGCCAAACTCGAACTTCGTGTCCGCGATGATGATGCCTTTCGACTCGGCATGCTCGCAGCCACGCCGGTAGATCTCGAGCGTCAGCTCCTTCAGACGCCGGACGAGCGCGTGACCGACGATTTCGCCCGCTTCCGCTTCGCTGATGTTGATGTCGTGACCGGTATCCGCCTTGGTCGCCGGCGTGAAGATCGGTTCCGGCAGCCGGTCGGATTCCTGCAGGCCTGCCGGCAGCGTGATGCCGCAGACGCGGCCTGTCTCACGGTACTCCTTCCACCCGGAGCCGGAGAGATAGCCGCGCGCGACGCATTCAATCGGGATCGGTTCGGTACGGCGCGCGAGCATGGTGCGGCCGCGCAGGACATCGGCGTGCGGGCGCGCCGCTGCCGGAAATTCGTCGACGTTCATCGAGATCAGGTGGTGCGGAACGAGATCGCCCAGGCGCTCGAACCAGAACGCAGACAGCTGCGTCAGCACCTTGCCTTTGTCGGGGATCGCGGACCCCAGCACGTAGTCGAACGCGGAGATCCGGTCGGTCGCCACCATCAGCAGCGCCGGCTCGCCGGAATCGAGGGTGATGTCGTAGACGTCGCGGACCTTGCCGCGCCGGTGAACGGTCAGGCCATCGAGAGAAGTTTCAAGGACTGGTGCGGAAGTAGAGAGCACGGGTGCCTCGCCGAGAAAGCGTGAAGATTACAGGCCGGCGCGAGGCGCGTCAACTGAAACTAAGGACTACGAACTATGAACGATGAACGTGGAGGACTCGGAGTTCAGTTCACCGTTCACCGTTCACCGTTCATAGTTATTTTGATCGCAGGGAGATATCGCCCCGTTGGGCGCGGATGGTGATGAGCGGACCGCCACCGGCGACGACGGCCTCGACGTGCTGCTCCTCGCGGGTGCTTCCGCTCTCGCCGCCCTCGCTGCCGCTCGTCTCGACTTTGACGCCGCGTTTGGTGAGAGCCTCGTCGACTGTCAGCCTGCCGTCGATTGTGCGGGCGTCAATCTTGAGGCCCCCGGCTGGCAGCTCCAGATCCACGGTCTCATTGCCGTCGTTGTAAATCGACAGCGGAGCGGGCGCCGTCTGCTCGACGCGGATGTCGGCCTCGCGGCCATCGATCCGCAACTCGGTCTGGACGTCACGAACCACGATCTCGCCATTGACCGCGTTGATCCTGGTCTGCCGAACCTTCTCGAGTTTCTCGAGCGTGATGTCGCAGTTGCGCGATTCGATTTCGAGGCTTCCGGCGAGCGCTTCGGCGTGCAGTTCGCCCCCCTGAAGCGACAGCGTCACATCCCCCTTGACCTCTGACAGCTTCGCTTCCGCGCCGCTCATCGTGGTGAGCTTCAGCGAACCGATGTCGGTGAGCGTAATGGCGCTACCGCGCTGGGTGGCGTGGACCGGCCCGGGGATTCCCGTAAGAGTTGTGTCACCCCGCCCGGTCACCGTCACGGCGGCGGCGTTGGTCACGGTCAGTTCGTTGTTCTTCTCGATTCGGAGCTCGAGCCTCGCCGGGATCTTCAGCGTGAGGTCGGCCCGTTGCCGCCCCTCACGTGGGAAGTCGACCGACACCGTGATCACCGGACCGGACGCGTCCACTTTCAGCCTCGTCGCCTTCGCCGTCCGTTCGGCTTCGGCCTCATCGAAGGCATTCGATGTGACGTCGAGCTCGGCCTGGATGTCGTCCCGTTCTTCTCCGACGATCGTCACGTTCACACTTCCGACCATGATCCGGAGCTCGCGCACTGACGGGGGAGCCGGGATGGTGGAGGGGATCTTTGCCGTGGCCTGTGCCTGGTTGCCTCGCACCTCGCGACGGATGCTTTCGACGATGCCGCCGACCGACCAGCGAGGGCGGTCCGGGTCGCGCGGGGGCGCGGTGACCTGATACACCCCGGCCCCGACCAGGATGAATGCCGCTACGAGCAATAACTCACGTTTTCCCATAGACTTGGCGGGACTGATATACGATTGTAATCCCTAACCTCATCAAATACTCATGCGAACCCGGCTCCGCGCAATCCTCATTCTCGTGTGCACCGTCGGGCTCCTCGCGTTTTTCTTCCGCGACGCCAACTTTGCCGAGGTGTGGGCCGAAACCCGCCGCGCCGATTCGTGGCTGCTCACCCTGGCGGTTCTGATCACCGGACTGACCTACGCCTTGCGCGCCTGGCGGTGGCAGGCACTGCTCGCGCCGATCGGCCCGACCCATTTCGGTAACGCGTTCCGGACGACCGTCATCGGCTTTGCCGCCAGTTTCTTCCTGCCGGCGCGTGCCGGTGAGGTCATTCGACCCTACCTTCTCGCAAAAAAGGAGGGTCTGAACCCCGCGGCAACCTTCGCCACCATCATTCTCGAACGGCTGCTGGACACGGCAACGGTCCTGCTGCTGTTCGCCCTCTTTGTGTTCACCGTGTCGAGCGGCGTGCTTCAGGGGGATGCCGCGCAGCTGGCTTACGTCAAGTTCTGGGGCGGGGTAGCGGCCGCGGCCGCCGTTGCCGGGCTCCTCGTCCTGTTCGTCCTGGCCGGTCATCCCGAACGGCTCGGCCGGGCGGCGGGTCGGATCGAACGCGTGCTGCCGGCCCGCATCGCACGCGTCGTCGCGCAGTTCGTCGAATCCTTCGCACAGGGGCTTGCCGTCATGCGGCAGCCGGCGCGGCTCCTGGTTGCCCTGCTGCAGTCGTTCCCGCTGTGGCTCTCGATCGCCGCCGGTATCTGGCTGACGTCGCTGGCTTTTCATATTACGTTCCCGTACCCGGGTTCGTTCCTCGTCATGACGGTGCTGGTGGTCGGCGTCGCGGTCCCGACCCCCGGCGCGATTGGCGGCTTTCACGTGGCCTATCAGGTTGCGGTTCAGACGTTTTTCGGCGCGCCACCCGACCGCGCGTCGGGCGCGGCGATCGTCCTGCACGCCATTTCGTTCCTGCCCGTTTCGCTCCTCGGCGCCATCTTCATGGCGCGCGAAGGGCTGACGCTGCAGCGTGCCCAGGAGCTTGCGAAACGATGAAGTGCCCGTATTGCGCACACCTCGGCGACAAGGTCGTCGATTCACGGGAGAGCAAGGAAGGGGAGGTGATCCGCCGCCGGCGGGAATGCCTGGGCTGCGGCCGACGGTTCACGAGCTACGAACGAATCGACGAGATCCCCTACATGGTGGTGAAGAAGGACGGCACCCGCGAGCGCTTCGAGCGGCAGAAGCTTCTCGCCGGCCTTCTCAAGGCGTGTGAGAAACGTCCCGTAAGCGTGGCTTCGCTGGAGGCCGTCGCCGACCGGGTCGAGTCCGCGCTGCAGGAGAAGCCCGAACGCGAGATGAGCACCGAGGAGGTCGGGGCATTCGTGATGAACGAGCTTCGGTCTCTCGACAAGGTTGCCTACGTTCGGTTTGCGTCGGTGTATCGCCACTTCCGCGACATCGGCGAGTTCATGACGGAGTTGAAGGATCTGCTGAATGCGAAAGAGTAGCGGGGCGCGGTTCGCGGATCGCGGGCCGCAAAGCGCTGATGGGCTGATGGCTGATAGCTGATAGCTTCTTATGGCCCTTGCCAGAGACGTAGCTCGCCCGGCGCTGCCTGCAGCGGAGACCCCTCCGGAACCGCTCCGAGAGCGGCGGCCGCTCCGCGACAACCCCCGGCTCATCCTTCTCGGGATCGCCCTGCTCATCGCGGCGCTCGTCGCGATGATGTATCTCGCCGACCAGTCCACGCAGTTCACGCCGGACTTTCTCACCGAGTCGCTGCTCTGGGCGTTGTCCGCCGCCGACATCACGATGCTGCTCGCGCTCGTGTTCGTGCTGGCGCGCAACATCATCAAGCTGGTCGTCGAGCGGCGCCGCGGTCTGCCGTTCTCGCGGTTCCGCGCGAAGCTCGTGATGGCGATGCTCGGTTTGACGATCATTCCGTCCGTGCTCGTCCTGATCGTCGGCGGAGAACTGATCCGGCAGACGACGGCGCGCTGGTTTGCCGCGCCGATCGAGGAAGTGCTGCGGTCGGGCCAGGCGATTGCCGTCGACTACTACGCAGAGCATCAGACGGTCGTATTGGGCCATGCCGAACAAATTGCCCGCCGGCTCTCCGCAGCCGCGCTGCAGTCGGGCGACGTCGCGTCGTTGCGGTCGGCGATCGAGGGAGACGTCCGCCAGGGGCGCGTCGGGCTCGTGGAGGTCTATCGCGTGAGGAGCAACGGGCCACCGACTCCGGTGGTCGCGGTCGAATCGCCGTCCCTCCCGAGGGGGCACGCACGGGCATCGGCGGACCTGCTCGCGGCGCGGATCGCAACCGGCTCCGGCGACAGCACCACTCACGATGCGCTCACGAGCGGTGGCGAGCTCGTTCGCGCCGGCGTCATCGTTCCGGACCCATCGTCAGGAGCGCCCATTGGCGTCGTGATCGCGAGCGACTACCTGGCGGGATCGATCGCGCAGAACTCACGCCGGCTGACGGACGCCTATCAGGGTTACAGCCGCTTGCTCGTCCTCAAGCCCGCCCTCGAGGGGGTCTATCTTTCCGTATTCCTGATGATGACGCTGATGATTCTTGTCAGCGCAACATGGATGGGGCTGTATCTCGCCAAGCGGATCACCCGTCCGGTGCAGCGGCTGGCTGCCGGAGCACGTGAAATCGGTGCCGGACGCCTGGATCATCGCATCGAGCCGGAGACGCGGGACGAATTCGGATCGCTGGTCGAGGCCTTCAACACGATGGCCGGCGAGCTCGCCGCGAGTCAGCAGAAGCTCGAACGGTCGCGGCTGGACCTCGAACAGAAGAACGCCGAGGTCGACGAGCGCCGCCGTTATTTCGAAACGATCCTCGAGCGGATCGCGACCGGTGTCGTGTCGATTACCGCGGACCGGCGCATCGAGACGGTGAATGCCGCGGCGGTTCGGTTGCTCGGGTTGAACGAAGACGTGACCGGACGGCTTGCCGACGAAGTGTTCGCACGAGAGGATCTCCGGCCGCTGCACCAGATCATCCGAAAGGCACAGGAGAGTACCGCCGAGCCGGCCGGGCAGGAGGTTGCGCTCGCCCGCGATGGCCGCGAACTGCACCTCGCCGCGGCAGCGACCGAGCTCCCCACCGACGGCGGCGAGCCGGGTGGCGTGGTCCTGGTCTTCGACGATGTGACGCCGCTGATCAGGACCCAGCGCGTTGCGGCGTGGCGAGACGTCGCGCGGCGACTGGCGCATGAGATCAAGAATCCGTTGACGCCGATTCAGTTGAGTGCCGAGCGGCTTCGTCGCCAGTTCGGAACCGCTCCGCCGTCAGCCCGCGCGCTGATCGAAGAATGCACGTCGACGATCGTCACCGAGGTTGACTCGCTGAAAGCGCTGGTGGACGAGTTCGCACAGTTTGCGCGGATGCCGGCGCCCAAGGCGATTCCGACCGATCTCAACCTGGTGATGACCGAGACGCTTGGCCTTTACAACGGTCTGCTGAAGGGCATCGTCCTCGAGCAGCAGCTCGCGCCGAACCTGCCGCTTGTCCGCCTGGACGCCGAACAGATCCGGCGTGTCGTCATCAACCTGATCGACAACGCCGTGGAAGCGCTCGGCGGCGCGGCGGCCCCCGCTCCGCCGGCTGGAGGTCCTGCCACTATCCAGATCGCGACCCGTCACGATGAAGCGTACGGCGTCGCTCGTGTCACCGTTACCGACAACGGGCCGGGTATCCCGCCCGAGGACCGGGAGAAGCTGTTCCTGCCGTACTACTCGACCAAACGTCGCGGCAGCGGCCTCGGCCTCGCCATCGTGCGCCGGATCGTGGCGGAACACGGTGGCGCGATCGATGTCGCTGACAATATTCCGTCGGGTACGGTTTTCACGATCGAACTGCCATGCTGACCGCTGGACGAGCCACGGCTCCTGCCACGAAGCCCACGAAGGCCACTAAGAGCACAAAAGAAAACATTTATTGTTCTTTTCTTTGTGCTCTCAGTGGTCTTGGTGGCCGTCGAGCCGGTTGGCCTTGGCCCGTCGCAGGACTGTCGCCGCATGAAACCCATCTGTTCTCATCGTCGACGACGAAGCCGGCGTCCGCAGCGCGCTTGGCGGCGTGCTGCGTGACGAGGGTTATGCGGTGGACGCGGTCGACAGCGGGGAAGCCTGCATCGACCGGGTGTCGCGCTCGGCCTACGACGTCATCGTCCTCGATATCTGGCTGCCGGGAATGGACGGCCTGGCGACGCTACAGCGCCTGCGCGAACGGCGCGTGGATGCTCCGGTGGTGATGATCTCAGGCCACGGCAACATCGAGTCCGCGGTGCGCGCCATCAAGCTTGGCGCCTACGACTTCGTCGAGAAGCCGCTGTCGCTCGAGAAAACGGTCCTGGTGATTGGCAACGCCGTCCGGCAGCGGCGCCTGGAAGCCGAGAACCGGGCACTTCGCGCGCACGTGGATCGCCGCCTGACGATGGTCGGGGAGAGCTATGCGATGTCGCAGCTGCGCGAGCAGGTCGCGATGGCGGCGCCGACCAACGGACGGGTGCTGATTTTCGGCGAGAACGGGACGGGCAAGGAGCTCGTCGCGCGGAGCATCCACTCGTTCAGCCGGCGCCGCGGCGCGCCGTTTGTCGAAGTCAACTGCGCCGCCATCCCTGAGGAGCTGATCGAAAGCGAGCTGTTCGGCCACATGAAGGGGTCGTTTACCGGGGCGGTGTCCGATCGTCGCGGCAAGTTCGAGCTGGCCGACGGCGGCACGCTGTTCCTCGACGAGATCGGCGACATGACGCTGAAAACCCAGGCCAAGGTGCTGCGCGCCTTGCAGGAACAGGTCGTCGAACCGGTCGGCGGCAATGCCAGCGTCAAGGTGGACGTTCGCGTGCTTGCGGCAACTAACAAGGACCTGCCGTCCGAGATCCGCGCCGGCCGCTTTCGAGAGGATCTGTACTTCCGCCTGAACGTCATCCCGATCGCGGTGCCGCCCCTGAGGCAGCGCGAGACTGACATTCCGCTCCTCGCCGATCACTTCATGTCGGAGCTGGCCCGGGAGTACGGCCGGCGGCCGAAGCGCTTCGACGCCGGGGCACTGACCGGCCTGCGCAGCTATCCCTGGCCGGGGAACGTCCGCGAGCTTCGCAATGTAATCGAGCGATTGATCATCATGGTTCCAGGCGAGACGATCACGCTCGAGGATCTCGCATTTACCGGCGGTTCGGGACGCCTGACGTCCCAGGAACCCGACGTGCTCGAACCGCTGCACGACGCGCGCGACCGGTTCGAGCGCGAGTACATCCTCAAGGCACTCGCCGCCCAGCAGGGGAACATTTCACGGACCGCGGACGCGCTTGGCGTGGAGCGGAGCAACCTCTATCGCAAGATGCGCTCGTTCGGCATCGTCCCGTCACGGAAGGCTGAAGAGGAAGAAGAGACTGCCTGATCTTCAATCGGCGGTCTTCATCCGATTCTCGAGGACTTGTTTGTCGGCGCTGAATCCTTCCACCTGCAGGTAGTACTCCGCCGTTGCCATCAAGGCCGAGGCGGGGACGAGACCGACGATCTCGCTCTCGAGAACCATTACGCCGTGGCGCGCCGCCTCCCGCTTGACCATCTCGAAGACACGAAAGATCGGCGTCTTCTGATAATTCGTGAGATTCATCGAGACCTGCGCGATGCGGCGGTCTTCGAGCATGACACCCATGGCCTTGACGTAGCGCATGCCGCCGGAGCTGAAGCGGATCGCGGCCGCAATCTTCTTTGCGACGTCCAACCGGTCGGTATTGAGGTTGATGTTGTAGGCGATCAGCGGCATTCGCGCGCCGATGACGGTGGCGCCCGCCGATTCGTGGGGTGCCGACGGGCCGAAATCCGGTGTCCAGCCGGGCGATGACATCTTCGCGCGGAGCCCTTCGAACTCGCCGCGCCGGACGTCCTCGAGGTTGCGCCGTGTCGGATCGGTGGCGGCATCCTCGTAGAGGTAAACCGGCAGCGCAAAACGCTCGGCTACAGTCGCGGCGACATCTTTCGCCAGCGCCACACAGTCGGCCATCGTTGCCCCTTCGATCGGGACGAACGGCACGACGTCGACCGCGCCGAGCCGTGGATGCTCCCCCTGGTGCGCCCGGAGGTCGATCGAGGCGACGGCACACTCGAATAGCGCGAGCGTCGCCGCCTTGAGGGCGGGCGCGTCGCCGACGAGAGTGAAGACCGAACGGTTGTGCGATGGATCCGATGAGACGTCGAGAAGCCGCACGCCGGGTACTCCGCGAATGGCCGAGGCCATCCGTTCGACGACATCTGGCCGCCGTCCCTCGCTCACGTTCGGAATCGATTCAATTATCGGCATCGCAAGACTATAATTCCCCCCACGCTTTCCCACGCACGACCAGATGACAGAACCGATTCGTTCCGATCGACACACCGCCGCGGCGGACCGCGATCGGGATGCCCGCATCGAGGAACTGCTCGTCCTCGGGCTCGATCACTACTTTTCAGAACAGCACGAGCTGGCGATCAATGTCTGGACGCGCGTGCTGTTCATCGACCGGGGCCATGCGCGGGCGCGCGCCTACATCGAACGGGCGCGCAGCGCCGTCGCCGAACGGCAGCGCCAGGGGGACGAGCTGCTCCACACGGGGGTCGCGGCCCTGGATCGCGGAGACGCCGGCGCGGCCCGTGAGTTGGTGGCGTCAGCTGTCGAGCATGGCGCGTCGGGGGACGAAGCGATGGCGCTGCTCGCGCGAATCGAGCGGCTGGAGACCGCCGCGGCGCTGTACCCGCACGCTGGCGCCATCCCCGGTCGCGCCAAGACACGGCGCGTACATCCCGTCCGTCGCTCCACCGGCGCGTACCAGATTGCGGTGGATCGCCGCAGGGCTTGTGGCCGGAGCCATCATCGGGGCCGCGGTGCTGGCTTTGCTGGTCCAGCGTGAAGTCGTCGAGTGGCCGTTCGCGCCGCGCTCGCACGCGGTCGCCGGCTCACCACTGGCCTCAACCCTGCCAGTGCCCTCGCCAGCCGAGCTCGCGTTCACTCGCGCTCGATCACTCCACGCACGCGGCCGCCTTCACGAAGCATTGTCGACTCTGGATGCCATTCCATATGGCGATCCGATGCGCTCTCGTGCCGATGAACTGAAGACGATGATCCAGCGGCGTCTGCTCGGCCGGCCGGATCGCACGCACCCCCGAAGGCCCACCCCGCCGCCCATGAGATGTCCCAAGTGCCAGTACATCAGCTTCGATAACAGCGACAAGTGCCGCAACTGCGGCTACCAGTTCTCACTTTCCGTCGAAGCGCCGGCCGAGATCGACCTTCCGATTCAGACCGGAATGGAGCCCGAAGGGCCGCTTGCGGATCTCAGTCTGGGTGAACGGCTTCCGCTGTTCGGCGATCGGGAAGTGCACGATGACCGGCCCCTCGTCAGCGCCGGCGCAGTCCCACGTGCTCCACTTGCCGTTCGAAAGGCTGCGCCGCTGATTGCAAAGCCGACGCAGCCAGGCACGAGATCGGCGACCCGCCGGAGTGCCTTGCCGCCGGAACCCGAGCTGGACCTCGGTCCCCCCGAAGAACCGATCCGCGCCCCTGCGCGCCATCGATCGAGCGAGATCGAACCGGAACCGGCGGCTGAAACGAGTGAGGCCGCCGCCGCGCCAGCGGTGCTGCGCCTTGCCGCCGCGGTTATCGATACAGTCGTGATCGGATCGATCGACGCCGCCGTCCTCCATTTCACGTTGAAGATCTGCGGGGTGGAGTACTCCGAGATCAGCGTCCTGCCGCTCGCGCCGTTTGTCGCGTTTCTGCTGCTGCTCAACGGCGGGTACTTCGTCGCGTTCACGGCCGCTGGCGGCCAGAGCATCGGCAAGATGATCGCCGGGGTGAAGGTCGTGCCCGCCGGCGACGACGGCTTGACCGATCGCGTGCCGCTCGGTCAGGCCGTTCTCAGGTCAGCCGGTTACCTGGTGTCCGCGCTGCCGGCGGGGCTCGGCTTTCTCCCGGCGCTCATCAGCGCCGGACAAGCGCGCCGTCCACGACCGGCTGGCTCGCACGCGCGTCATCAAGGCGTGACGCGCCTCGCCGTCTTTATTGCGACGGTCGGGTACTGCGGCTACTTCCCATTTGCGCCCGGTACGGTCGGATCTGCCGCCGGCCTGGTGGTTTACCTCCTGGTCTGGTGGACCGGCTCGTCGATTGTCGAAGATCGGTCTGATCGCGGCGCTCTTCGCCGTTGGTGTCTGGGCCGGCACGACCGCGGAACGCTATTTCGGCGGTGTCGACCCCGGGCCGATCGTGCTCGACGAAGTCGTGGGGATGCTCATCACGCTCGCTTTTATTCCGGTCGGCTGGTCCGGCGCTCTGGCGGGATTCTTCCTCTTCCGCATCTACGACATCATCAAACCGTACCCCGCCGGACGGCTCGAAGCGCTGCACGGCGGTCTCGGCGTGATGGCCGACGATGCGATGGCCGCTGTGTACGCGAACCTGTCGCTTCGATTGACGATGTGGCTGCTGCCTGGCTGGATCTCGTGAGCCGCACTCTCACCACCGCGGAAATCATCGCAGTCGGCAGCGAGCTGCTGGGCTGGACGCGGCTCGACACGAACTCGCTGTTCGTCACGGAGAAACTCGCGGGCCTCGGGATCGAGGTAAAAGGCAAGTCGGTCGTCGGTGACGACCGCGAGCGCCTGCGCGCCGTTTTCACGGAAGCGTTGCAACGCTCCGACCTGGTGATCCTGACAGGTGGCCTCGGGCCGACCGATGACGATCTGACTCGAGACGTCGTCGCCGAGGCGCTCGGTTTGCCGATGACGGAGGATCCGGAAATCACCGCAACCATCGCGCGGCGGTTTGCCCGGCGCGGTCTGCAGATGCCCGAAGTGAACCGGCGACAGGCGATGGTGCCGCGTGGCGCCACCCCGCTTCCGAACCCGCACGGGTCAGCTCCGGGATTGTTCATCGAAGCCAACGACAAAGTGATCGTTCTGCTGCCAGGACCGCCACGAGAGCTGCAGCCGATGCTCAGCGCGATCTGTGAACGTGGACCTCTGGCCGCTCGCGCCGGCGCAGAGCGTGTTTACAAGGTGTCGCTGTTCACCACCCAACGCTCGGAGTCGCACGTCGAGGAGCTGGTGCAGCCGATCTACTCGCGGTGGCGTGAGGCGCGTCCGCCGATCGAAACGACGATTCTTGCGACGCCAGGCCAGGTGGAGCTGCACCTGTCGCTGCGCGGCGACGACGCAGACGCCGCGATGAGGACGCTCGAAGCCGCACGCGAGCAGCTGGCCTCCGCCCTGGGCGATTGCGCATTCACCATGGACGGCCGGCCCGCTTCACCGGCTCGTTGGCGACATGCTGCGGGAACGGGGCCTGACGCTGGCGGCCGCGGAGTCGTGCACGGGCGGACTTCTCCTGGAGCGGTTGACCGACGTCCCTGGCAGCTCCGACTACGTGGCCGGCGGAATCGTCGCGTATACGAACGCTTTGAAAACATCCCTGCTTGGCGTGGATGCGACGCTGCTCGAACAGCACGGCGCGGTCAGCGAACCTGTCGCCGCCGCCATGGCTGACGGGATGCGCGAGCGGAGCGGCGCCGATGTGTCGGTGGCGATTACCGGCGTCGCGGGCCCCGGCGGCGGGTCGCCTGAGAAGCCCGTGGGCACCGTGGTGATTGCCGTGCTCGCTCCCGGGCGGCCGATGTCGATCCGGACGCATTCCTTCCCCGGCGCGCGCGATCACGTCAGATTTCAGGCAACCCAGGCGGCGCTCGACACCGTGCGTCGCTTGCTGCTGTAGGAGTGCGGCTGTTTGTTGGCGCGGAATTGTCCACGCGCGTCCGGCGCGAGGCGGCCGCGACCGCGGCGACGCTACGCAGTGCCCTGGAAGCGAGGCGGATCATTCACAAGTTCCGCTGGGTACCGCCGGAAAACTTTCATCTCACGGTGTGGTTTCTCGGAGAGGTCATCGACGAGCGAAGTGCCGGTGTTATCGGCGCGCTTGCCCCAGCGCTTGCCGAGAAACCGTTCAGGATCCACCTTTCCGGCCTTGGAACGTTCCCTCCGTCCGGCTCGCCGCGGGTCATCTGGATGGGCGTCGTCGAAGGGCTCGACGCACTCTCGCGAGTGCACGACGAGGTGGCGATCCGGCTGGCGCCCTGGGGATTCCAGAAGGAGTCTCGCCCGTACTCCGCCCACCTCACTCTTGCGCGAGTGAAGGATCCACTGCCCGCCGCGGTGAGGGCGGCGCTCCGCGACGTCCTCACGAAGTGTCCGGCAGATGCCGGCTCGTGCCAGATCGATGCCCTGACGATCTTTCGCAGCCGCACCTCACCGGCCGGCGCCGTCTACGAACCGCTGCTGCGAGTACCATTGAGTTGATGCTCCCGGTGCTGCTCGGATACCTGACCGGATCCGTCCCATTCGCGTTTCTCATGGCGCGGCGGGCGGGGATCGACGTCCGGTTCACCGGAAGCGGCAACGTCGGGGCTGCGAACGTGCTTCGTACAACCGGCGCCTGGCGCGGCGTGGCGGTGATGGCGCTCGATGTCGGCAAGGGGATCGCGGCGGTGGCGATTGCGTGGGTGATGTCGGGCGGGGCGGCGCCCGCCGCGGTAAGTGGGGCCGCCGCGGTGGTCGGCCACATCTATCCCGTCTGGCTGCGGTTTCACGGCGGCAAGGGGGTCGCGGTTGCGGCGGGTGTGTTCACGATGCTATCCCCGCTGGCCACCGCAATCGCCGCCGGCTTGTTTCTGGTCACGGTCTGGATCACCCGTTACGTGTCGCTCGGGTCGATCGCGGCCACGCTGGCGCTGCCGCCGGTCGCGTGGCTCACCGGCGAACCGCGAGCGGTCGTTCTGTCGGCGGCAGGGAGTGCCGCGCTGATTCTGTTCCGTCACCGCAGCAACTGGCGTCGGCTTCGCTCCGGCACCGAGCGCCGCGTCGGGGCGCGCGCGTGAACACGACGGCGATCCTGGGCGCCGGCAGCTGGGGGACGGCGCTCGCCGTCCATCTCGCCCGCGCCGGTCACGGGGTTCGGTTGTGGGCGCGCGACGCCGCGTTCGTCGACGAGCTTCGCGCAACGAAGGTGAACGGTCGCTATCTGCCGGACGTCCCGCTGGCGGACGCGATCTCGCCGACGGCCAGTCTCGCGACCGCGCTCACTGGCGCGCGATTCATCGTCGTGGCGGTGCCGTCGCACGGGCTGCGTGCGGTGGTGCGGTCGTCGCTGCCGCATCTCGAGACCGGGGCGATTGTCGTCAGTACGACGAAGGGAATAGAAACGAGCACCCTGCGCCGGATGTCGCAGGTGATTGATGACGAGACCGACGGCTGCTGTCGCACCGTGGTGCTTTCGGGGCCGAGCTTTGCCGCGGAAGTTGCCCGTGGTCTTCCAACGGCCGTTCTCGCGGCGTCGGCGGAAGAGACGGCTGCGGCCGCCGTCCAGGAACATTTTCGCGGGCCGGGTCTGCGTCTCTACGCCACCAGTGATGTTCCGGGTGTGGAGATCGGTGGCGCGCTGAAGAACGTCATCGCCATCGCCGCGGGCGTAGTCGAGGGGCTGAATCTCGGCCACAACGCTCTTGCCGCCTTGATCACGCGCGGCCTGGCGGAGATCTCCCGGCTGGCCTGCGCCGAAGGTGGGCATCGCGAAACGCTCGCGGGTCTCAGCGGTCTCGGAGACCTGGTGCTCACCTGCACGGGGGATCTGAGCCGCAATCGCCGGGTCGGCATCGAGCTCGGACGAGGACGGTCGATCACCGAGATTCTGTCGGGGATGCGGATGGTGGCCGAGGGCGTTCGCACGACGGGCGCGGCCCTGGCCCTCGGCGAGAAACATGGCATCGAGCTGCCGATCGCCGACCGCATGCAGGCAGTCCTCGACGGGCGCTGCTCCCCGGCGGAAGCGGTGGAAGCGTTGATGCTGCGACGGCAGCGTGCCGAAGTTGACGGGTAACCATGGGTTTTTTCGACAGGATCAAGCAGTCGCTCGCCCGCACGAAGGAACAGTTCGTCGAGCGCTTCGACGAGGTCGTTCGCAAGGCCGACGAGCCGGCCACCCGGAGCCGTCCCGTCGACGTCGAGACGGTCGAGGCGCTGGAGGAAGCACTGATCTCGGCGGACGTCGGGGTCGCGGCTGCCGACCGGATCGTCAAGGCAGTCAAGGCGAAGCGCACGCATGGCGAGTCGCTGCGGACGCTCGTCAAGCAAGAGATCCGTCAGATCCTCCGCGACGCAGAGACGCCGACCGGCAACGGCCATACGCCGCACGTCGTGATGATCGTCGGCGTCAACGGAACGGGGAAGACAACGACCGTCGGCAAGCTCGCGCGGCTGATGAAAGACTCGGGCCGTGCCCCGATGATCTGTGCCGCCGATACGTTCCGGGCCGCCGCGGTCGAGCAACTCGAGATCTGGGCCACGCGAGCGGGGGTTGACATCATCCGGGCGAGAACCGGGTCCGATCCCGCGGCGGTTGTCTTCGATGCGCTGGTCGCCGGCAAGGCGCGCGGGCGCGATGTCGTGCTGGTCGACACTGCCGGCCGGCTCCACACGCGCGTGAATCTAATGACCGAGCTCGACAAGATTCGGCGCGTTGCGGCGCGTGAGGTTGAAGGAGCCCCGCACGAAGTGCTGCTCGTCCTCGACGCAACAGTGGGGCAGAACGGCCTCACACAGGCACGGGAGTTCATGAACGTGGCGGGCGTGACCGGGATCGTCCTCACGAAACTCGATGGCACCGCCAAGGGCGGCATCGCCGTCGCCATCGCCCACGACCTGAAATTGCCGATCCGGTATGTCGGCGTCGGGGAGGCGATCGACGATCTCATCCCATTCTCGCCCGACGAGTACGTGGACGCGCTGTTCGAAGAGAAGTGGTAGCCGATCGCGACGTCTTCTACATGCGCAAGGCGCTCCAGCTTGCCGAGCGCGGTCGAGGGCAGACTTCTCCCAATCCGATGGTGGGCGCCCTCATCGTCGATGCCGAAGGAGTGATTGTCGGCACCGGGGCTCACGAGAAGGCCGGCGGTCCGCACGCCGAGGTCGAAGCGCTCCTCGAGGCAGGAGCCGCGGCGCGCGGCGCGACGCTCTATTGCACGCTCGAGCCGTGCAGCCATACCGGACGGACCGGACCGTGCGCTCCTCTGGTTATCGAGGCTGGAGTGGCGCGGGTGGTGGTCGCCACCGAGGATCCGAATCCCCTCGTGTCGGGCCGTGGCCTGGCGATGTTGCGCGAGCGCGGCGTCCAGGTGACGACGGGTGTTCTCGCCGCCGAAGCCGTCAGGCTGAACGGCGCGTTTTTCACCGTCATGCGCCACCGACGGCCGTTTGTCACGATCAAGATCGCGACGAGTCTCGACGGCAAGGTTGCGGCTCACGCCGGCGCGAGGACCCGGCTCACGGGACCCTCGGCCGATCGCCAGGTGCATCGCGACCGCGCGGAGGTGGACGCGATCGGGGTAGGCTCCGGCACCCTGCTTTGCGACGATCCGCTGCTGACCGCTCGGGGCGCATACCGCGGGCGTCCGCTCACCCGCGTCGTTTTCGACAGACGGCTCCGGACGCCAGCGTCCGCCCGCATCTTCGGGACGCTCGATGCAGGACCGGTCATAATCATCACGTCCCCGGTGAACGCCGATTCGCCTCGGGCGGCCGCCCTCCGGCAAGCAGGGGCGACCGTCGAAGTCGTTGACGGTCCCGACTTCCTCGCCGCTGCGTTGCGAATGATGGCGGGCCGTGAGGTGACGTCGATCATCGTCGAGGGCGGGCCAACCCTGCATGGGGCGTTCTGGAACGCGGGGCTCGTGGACCGCGTCCAGATCTACGTGGCAGCCAGACCGCTGGGCGAAGAGGGCGTCGCCTGGCTCCCGTTCCCGGTCATGAGCTCACCGTCGATCACTGACCGTACGGCGCGCCTGCTGGGAGACGACACTCTGCTCGAGGGATATGTTCACAGGCCTGATTGAGAAGACCGGCGAGATCGCGGAGGTGAAGCCGACGATGGCCGGCTTCCGCCTGCGCGTCTCCACGTCCCTGTCCGCGGAGCTGAAGCCGGGTGACAGCGTCGCGGTGAATGGCGTCTGCCTGACCGTCGTTTCAGCCGACGCCGGCGGATTTCACGCAGACGTATCTCCTGAGACGGTGCGCGTCAGCTCTCTTGGCACGTTCAGGCGGGGGACACTCGTCAACCTCGAGCGCCCCCTGCGCGCTGATGCGCTGATTGGGGGGCATTTCGTGCAGGGGCACGTAGATGGGACAGGCGCGATCGAGGAATTGCGCCCGGACGGGGAGTCGTTCTGGCTTACCGTGCAGTATCCCGCGACGCTCGCCCCCTTCATCGTCCACAAAGGCTCTATCGCAATAGACGGCATCAGTCTGACGATTGCCGGGGTCGGCGAGAAACTATTCGACGTGCAGATCATCCCATTCACCTGGAAGGAAACGAATCTGCGGGCGGCGAAAGCCGCTGACGTCGTGAATCTCGAGTGCGACATCCTCGGAAAGTACGTCGCGCGATTCCTCGAAATAAAAGACGGCAAATCATGACCAAGGCACGGAAGGCGAGAGCGCCGAAATCTCCATTTGCGAAGATAGACGACGCCATCGATGCCATCCGCGACGGCCGGATGATTATCGTCGTCGACGACGAGGACCGTGAGAACGAGGGGGACCTGACGATCGCCGCCGAAAAGGTGACGCCCGAAGCGATCAATTTCATGGCGCGCCACGGTCGTGGACTGATCTGCATGCCGATGACCGAGGAGCGGCTGGACGAACTCGACATCCCGTTGATGGTCGCTCAGAACACGACGCAGTTCGACACGGCGTTTTGTGTGTCGATCGAGGCAAAAGGAGTAACGAGTACCGGGATCTCGGCGGCCGACCGCGCCGCCACAGTGCTCGCGGCTATCGATTCCAAAACGCGCCCGGCAGACCTCGCGCGCCCCGGGCACATGTTCCCGCTGCGTGCCCGCAACGGCGGCGTGCTCGTCCGCACCGGTCAGACCGAAGCCGCGGTCGATCTGGCGCGGATCGCCGGACTTTATCCCGCGGGCGTGATCTGCGAAATCATGAACGAGGACGGCACCATGGCGCGCGTGCCCGAGCTGACCGTCTTCGCCAGGAAGCACAAGCTTCTGATGATTACGGTCGCGGATCTCATCCAGTATCGGATGCGCACCGAAGCTCTGGTGCGTCGTGTGGCGGCTGCGGATCTGCCCACCGAACACGGTGATTTCCGCGTCATTGCCTACCAGAGCATGATCGACAAGGAAACGCACGTGGCGCTGGTGAAAGGGGAGATCGGGGACGGTCGCGACGTGACCGTCCGGGTCCATTCGCGGTGCCTGACCGGAGATGTGTTCCATTCCGCACGGTGCGACTGCGGTCCGCAGCTGGACGCCGCCATCCGAACGATCGCGCAGACCGGCCGCGGCGTCCTGCTCTATCTCAACCAGGAGGGGCGCGGCATTGGCCTCTCCAACAAGATCCGCGCCTACGAGTTGCAGGACCAGGGGCTCGACACCGTCGAAGCCAACGAGCGCCTCGGTTTTAAACCCGACCAGCGCGACTACGGCATTGGCGTTCAGATCCTCCGGGACCTCGGTGTGAAGTCGATGCGTCTGCTGTCCAACAACCCGCGTAAGCTGGTCGGCCTCGATGGCTACGGCCTGTCAGTCACGGAGTGGGTGCCCCTGGAAATCCCCCCGTCCATCCACACGCGGCGGTACCTGACGACAAAGAAACAGAAGCTGGGACACAAGCTGTCGGGCGTCTGATCGGCCTTCGGCCGAATCGGCCTATCGGCCTATCTGCCTATCGGTCTAGTTCGGCGAGCTGCGATAGACCGATGAGCAGATCGGCGGATCAGCCGATTGTTGACACTTCCGTAGCCCATCGACTACCATAACCGTTTGCGTCTGAAGCTCTTACAGCCATAGGGTGCCTGGACCGTAACCCATGTTCGACTCGCTCAGTGACCGGCTCCAGGGGGTGTTCCGCTCCCTGCGGGGGGAAGCCCGCCTCACGGAAGAAATCGTTGAAGCCGCGCTTCGCGAGATCCGGATGGCGTTGCTGGAAGCCGACGTCAATTTCAAGGTCGTCAAGGCGTTCATCGACCGCGTCCGCGACAAGGCGGTCGATCAGGAGGTTCTGAAGAGCCTCACGCCCGCGCAGCAGGTCGTCCGCATCGTCCGCGACGAAATGCTGGCGCTCTTCGGGGAGACGCAGGGAGGGCTGCCGCCCTCGACGGTGCGGCCGCGCGTCGTGCTGATGCTCGGGCTCCAGGGTTCCGGCAAGACGACCACCAGCGGAAAACTGGGCCGGTGGTTGACCAAGCAGGGGAAGCATCCACTGCTCGTGTCGACCGACGTGCGCCGCCCCGCGGCAATCGAGCAGCTGTCGGTCGTCGCCAAACAGGCGGGCGTGCGGGTTCACGATCCGGCCGGGGAAATGGATCCGGTCAAGCGGGCCGCCGGCGCGATGGCGGAGGCGAAGAACGCCGGGTTCGATGTCGTGATCGTCGACACCGCCGGGCGTCTTCATATCGACGATGACCTGATGGAGGAGTTGCAGGCGATCAAGGCCGCCGTGCAACCGACCGACCTGCTGTTTGTCGCCGATGCGATGACCGGGCAGGACGCGATCAAGAGCGCCGGAGAGTTCAACCGGCGCATCGGCGTTACCGGTGTGGTGCTGACCAAGATGGACGGTGACGCCCGCGGTGGCGCGGCATTGTCGGTGGTCGGCGTCGTCGGGGTCCCGATCGCATTTGTCGGAAGCGGCGAGCGCCTGCAGGACCTCGAGCCGTTTCATCCGGACCGCGTGGTGTCACGCGTCCTCGGGATGGGCGACGTGCTGTCACTGATCGAGAAGGCCGAAGAGGTCGTCTCGATGGAGGACGCCGAAAAGCTCGAACGCAAGATCCGGAAGGACGAGTTCACGCTCGAGGACTTCCGCGATCAGCTGCGGACGATCAAGAAGATGGGGCCGATCGAGCAGATCCTCGGGATGATTCCGGGGATGGGCAATCTCAAGCAGATGACCGAGGCCCGCGGTCAGGTGGACGACAAGCAGCTGGCGCGCGTCGAGGCGATGATCAACTCGATGACGCCGAAGGAACGGCGGAACCACCAGTTGATCAACGGCAGCCGCCGCAAGCGCATCGCGAAGGGGAGCGGCGCGACGGTCGAGGACGTCAACAAGCTGCTGAAGCAGTTCGTGCAGATGAAAAAAATGCTGAAACAGCTCGGCGGGATGGCGGGGCTCGGTAAAAAAGGCGGCGGCGGTCTCGGGATGATGAAGTCGATGATGAATCGGTAGAAGAAAGCTCTCAGCTTCCAGTTGCCAGCTTCCAGCGAAATCTGCTGGAACTGCCCGGTAGACCTTGGAATTGCTGGAAGCTGGTAGCTGGCAGCTTGGAGCGAAGAAGAATGCTTGTAATACGTTTGAGACGGACGGGTTCGAAGAAGCGGCCATTCTTCCGCGTGGTGGTGGCTGACTCGCGGGCAGCGCGCGACAGCAGCTTCGTCGAGGTGCTCGGGCACTACAACCCGCGCACGAAGCCGGAGACGCTGAAGATAGATCGCGAGCGCCTCGAGCACTGGCTCAAGGCGGGGGCGGTGCCGTCCGACACGGTCCGCACGCTGGTGGATCGCATGCCGGAGACGATCGAAGCCGCCGACGCGGGTGCGACGGCCGCGGCGCCGGCGGCAGCCGACCTGTCCCGCCGTAGCTCCGACCTGTCCGCCGAAGCGCGAAGCGCGAAGGTGGAAGGAGCGGAGGCGGACTGCCCAGTCATGAGCCGTGCTCGCGACGTCGTCGAAGTCGTCGCGCGCGCACTGGCCGATCACCCTGACGCCGTCCGCGTAACCGAGCGCCCGGGCAAGGGCCAGAGCGTTGTCGAACTGTCGATGGCGCCCGGCGATCTCGGGCGAGTCATCGGACGCCAGGGACGGACTGCGGCAGCGATTCGAACGCTGGTGACGCTGGCCGCAGACCTGGAGGGCACCAAGGCGACCGTTGATTTTCGCGACGACGCATGAGTGGCTCTCCTCGTCGGACGGATCGCCCGGGCACAGGGCAACAAGGGGCAGGTCATCGTCAACCCTGAAACGGATTTCGCGGACGAGCGGTTCAAGGTTGGCGCGACGCTGCTGGTCGGCGCCGACGAGCGGCCGATGCGAATCACGAGCGTCCGCTTCCAGCAGGCGCGCCCGGTGATCGCGTTGGAAGGGGTCGAGTCGATCGATGCCGCTGACTCGCTGGCGGGCGCGGAAGTGAAGGTGCCGGCCGAGACACTGGGGGATCTGCCGCCAGGGACGTATTACCGGCACGATCTGGTCGGGTGCGAGGTGCAGGATACCGACGGGCGGATCATCGGTGAAGTGGCGGCAGTCGAGGGGCCGATCGACGGCAGCCGGCTGGTGATCAACGCGCCGCACGGCGAAGTGCTGATCCCGCTGGTGTCGGCCATTTGCGTGGAAGTCGATCCTGGAGCGCGCCGCATCCGCGTGGCGGCACCGGAAGGGCTGCTCGAGCTGAACGCCGACAGTCGGCAGTCGCTCGTCGAGACCGTTGACTGACGCGCGACTACCGGCTGACGACTAGCGACTAATGAAATTCGATATCGTCACCATCTTTCCGCAGATGGTGAAGGCGCCGCTGGCCGAGGGGATCGTCGGACGGGCGATCGAGCGGGGGGTGCTGGACGTTGCGGTGCACGACCTCCGCGACTTCGCGACCGACCGGCACAGAGTCGTCGATGACGTGCCGTTTGGCGGCGGTCCCGGGATGGTGATGAAGCCGGAGCCGCTGTTTCGCGCGGTCGAGAAGGTCAGATCGGACCGCGGAGCGCCGGGAGCGGTGGTCCTGACGACACCGGACGGGGAGAGACTGACCCACTCAGTCGCGGTTCGGTTGCGGGATCTCGGGCACGTGACGATCCTCTGCGGGCGCTACGAGGGGGTGGACGAGCGGGTTCGCCAGCACCTCGCGACGGAAGAGATTTCGGTGGGCGATTACGTGCTCTCCGGCGGTGAACTGGCGGCGCTGGTGATCGTGGATGCGGTCGCGCGTCTGGTGCCCGGGGTCGTGGGAGACGAACAGTCGGTGTCGCGCGACAGTTTCGCGACCGGGCTGCTCGACTTCCCGCAGTACACCAGGCCGGCGGAGTTCGACGGGATGGCAGTGCCACCAGTCCTGATCTCGGGGCATCATGGTGAGATCGAGCGGTGGCGCAGGCGCGCGGCGCTTGCGCGGACCCTGGAGCGACGACCGGAGCTTTTGGAGAAGGCAGCTCTGACAGCGGAAGACCGGAAGGTTTTGGACGAATTGGTGGAAGAACGCAAGAAAGAAGGAGCAGCAAAATGACCGCGGTTGAAACCGTCGAGCGCGCGAACATCGTGCAGCGTCCGGCGATCAAGCCTGGCGATACCGTTCGCGTGCACGTGAAGGTGCGTGAAGGCGACAAGGAACGCATCCAGGTGTTCGAGGGGATGGTGATCGGGATGCACCGCGGCGGGGCGCGCGCGACCTTTACCGTGCGCAAGGTCTCGTTCGGCCAGGGGGTCGAGCGCATCTTCCCGCTGCACTCGCCGATCATCGACAAGATCGACGTCCTGCGGACTGCCCGGGTTCGCCGCGCGAAGCTGTATTTCCTGCGCGAGCTGAAGGGCAAGGCGGCACGCATGCGCGAGCAGAAGAAGCCAACATAGTTCTCTTGTGGTCAAGGTTCGCGCCTTCCGCACGCTGGAGAATTCTTTCCGGCGCATGGGGTTCAACCACGTCGCCGGCGTCGACGAGGTCGGCCGGGGCTGTCTCGCTGGCCCGGTCGTCGCCGCCGCCGTCGTCCTTGACGCGCACCGTTACATCGCCCGGGTCTGCGATTCCAAGACCGTGACCGCTCTCGAGCGGGAAAAGCTGTACAAGACGATCACCCGGGGAGCGATCGCCTGGGGTGTGGCGGCATGCGATCCGGTCGAAATCGATACCATCAACATCCACCAGGCCTCGCTGCGGGCGATGCAGCGCGCGGTGATGTCGCTGGTGCCGCTCCCCGACGTCGTCCTGGTCGACGCCTTTCGCGTCCCCGATCTGCCGATGGCGCAGCGCAGCGTCATTCACGGTGACGTCCGATGCACGGCCATTGCGGCCGCCTCCATCGTGGCGAAAGTCACGCGCGATCGGATGATGCTGGAGCTGCACGCCACGGATCCCCGCTACGGTTACGACCGGCACAAGGGCTACGCGACGAAAGACCACCTCGATGCGGTCAGTCGATTCGGATACTCCGACGCGCATCGACGATCATTCAGGCCTCCGACTCTCTTCGACAAGCTCCTTCAGCCCGAGACGGGAGGCTGACGATTTCCGCGTTCACCCGCCTCATCTTCGCGGCGTATTTCCTCGAAGCAGGGTTGATCCTCATCGTTGCTCCGTGGTCGCAGTTCTGGGACCGTAACGGGATTGCCTGGATGGTGCCGCTCGTGCGCGGATACTTGAGTAACCATTTCGTCCGCGGCGCCGTGACGGGTGTAGGGGTGATCACCGCATGTGCCGGGCTGGTCGAGCTCGCCGGCGTCTTCGGTCTGCGCCGGCCGCACCCTGCGCCAGACACCCTGCCTCGATCGTAGAGATGCGTCCGGTCCCGCCGATCGTGTGCGTCATCACGCGCGCGCGTGGTGTGCGTGGATCCGCTGAACGTGCGGCTCTGGTGAAAAGGATGGCCGAGGCGGCCGCCGCCGGCGCCTCGATGATTCAGGTCCGAGAGCGACAACTGGACGATCGCGCCTGCGTCGAATTCACGCGCGAGCTGATAGACGCGACCAGTCCAACGGATTGCCGCGTGACAGTCAACGACCGTCCCGACCTTGCGCTAGCCGCGGGAGCAGCTGGTGTTCATCTGAAAAGCGACAGTGTTTCGGCGGTTGACGTGCGATCGATCGCCGCGCCGGGGTTCCTCGTCGGCCGCTCAGTCCATTCCTTGTCCGAAGCCATCGCCGCCGAGCAAGACGGCGGGTACGATTACCTCCTCTTCGGCACCGTTTTCCCGACCGCAAGCAAACCGGCCGATCATGCGATTGCGGGCATCGAACCGTTGCGGGAAATCTGCTCGAGCGTGTCAGCTCCCGGTCCTCGCGATCGGCGGGATCACGCCAGGCCGCGCGGCTGAGGCGGCGCGGGCCGGTGCATCCGGTGTCGCGGCGATCAGCTTTTTTGCTGAGGCGCGGGACATTGCCGAAGCTGTATCCGCTCTCCGTGACGCGTTGACACGCCATTCCGGGCGTGCATAAATGGCCTACAGCATGCCGACTTCGGCGAAAAGCTTCGCCACGCCCGCGAGGACCGTGGCGTGTCGCTGCGACAGATCGCCGCGCAAGACAAAGATCTCGCTGGCCGCGCTGGAGGCACTGGAGCGCAACGACGTCTCCAAGTTGCCCGGCGGGATCTTCAGCCGATCGTTCGTCCGCGCCTATGCGGCTGAGGTTGGTTTGGATCCAGACCAGACGGTCGCTGAGTTCCTCGACCGTTTCCAGCTGGAAACGCCACCCGAACCTCCAGCGCATGTGGTCACTGCTGCAGAAAGCGCATACGAAACCGAGCGGCAGGCCGCCGCGATGGCGCTCCGCGCCATCATTGCCGTCGTGGTCTTCGGGGGCATCGTTGCGTTCTTTGTGTTCCGCGGTGGTGATGCGGACAATCCCTCGCCCGCTGCCGCAGGGCCGCCGCCCGCGAGGACTGAAGTCGCGACCACCCCTGCGTCATCTGCCCAGCCTGCCGTTCCGGCGGTAGACGATGCGCTGACGGCGTCGAGAGCGATGCGGCTGGAGATTCACCCGACGCGTGCCTGCTGGGTAAAACTCAGCGCGGACGGGGAAGACGTCTTCGCGAAACTGATGCAGGCAGGCCAGAAGGAAGTGGTGACGGTCCGTCAGTCGGTGGTGATCACCATCGGCGATGCCGGCGCCTTCGCGTATTCGATCGACGGGCGTCCGGGCAAGCTGCTCGGCAAATCCGGAGAGGTAAAAACCGCTCCGCCTCAGCAGGGAGACGCTCGCCGAGTTCCTGCGCTAGACTCCTGCCTCTATTTGCGATTGCGCTTCGGTCCCGGTCTCCTTCTCATTGTCCGAGCGACCCCGAATTCCTTACGCATCTCTGCGAGGCCATCCATGTAAACGGTCGCGCGTTGCCGGTCCTCGGGAGTGTCGATCGTTTTCAACAGATCGATGGCACGGTCGAAGTCATCGAGGATCGTCGATCGGCTCGTGCGGAAGTAGAGTGCGCGGATCTCGCCAAGGATCTCGTCGGTCGTCCTCGCCGGTGGACTGATCGGATTGAGGATGATGCGTTTTGCCATCGCGATCAGCGGCGGTTGCGCCGGAGCGCCGCACGCAACTCCGAGACCGGCAGCGTGTTGAGGACGTCGCCCGGCTCGAGCCATGCGCGGCGCGCCGTCAGAGCGCCCCAGCGGAGGTTGCCGAGAGCGGCGGGAGAGTGTGCGTCGGAATCGATCACGAGTCTGACGCCGCGGTCCCGCGCCATTCGCGCGAGCGTGTCATCGAGATCGAGACGGTCGACCTGGCTGTTGATCTCGAGCGCGACGCCGGCAGCGGCAGCCGCGGCGAATATCCGCGGCGCGTTCACCCGGTATCCGTCACGCTTCAGGATCAGACGGCCGGTCGGGTGCCCGATGACGTCGACGTATGGATTGGCAATGGCCGCAAGAATCCTGTCGGTCATCGTCTGCTCGTCCTGGTTGAACGCGCTGTGAACGGATCCGATCACGATGTCCAGCTCTTTGAGACAGTCATCGGCGAGATCCATGGTCCCGTCCGGGCGGATGTCGCACTCGATTCCGGCGAGGACGGTGAGCCCCTCGATCCGGCCGTTCAACGCGCGAATGCTGCGGGCATGCTCCAGTGCGCGCCGCTCATCGAGCCCATTGGCCATCGCCAGCGACTTGCTGTGATCGGTGATCGCGATGTACTCACGGCCGACGTCGCGCGCCGCCGCCGCCATTGTCGCGGCGTCCGCGCGGCCGTCGGTCTCGGTCGTGTGCATGTGCAGGTCGCCGCGGAGGTCCTCGAGCGCGATCAACCGCGGCAACGCACCCTGTTCGGCGGCGAGGATCTCGCCCCGGTTCTCCCGAAGCTCGGGAGGCACCCACTGGAGGCCAAGTGCACGGTAAATGGCCTCTTCGCTGTCGCCAACGACCAGTGACTCATCGTCCACCCGATACAGGCCGTACTCGTTCAGCTTGAAGCCGCGCTGGATCGCGCGGTCGCGCAAGGCGATGTTGTGTGCCTTGGACCCGGTGAAATACTGGAGCGCGGCCCCCAGACTCTCGCGCGCGACGACCCGCAGATCAGCCTGGAACCCGCCCCAGATCAAGACGCTCGATTTCGTACTGCCGCGGGCGAGAATGCGTTCCACCAGCTTGTAGCCCGTGAACGCTTCCATGATCGACGGCGGTGCGCCGGCCGCGAGAATGTCGATGTCGCCGCACGTCTCGCATCCGCGCCGCAGGCTGCCGACGGCACTGACATGCGCAGTGGGTGCGTGTGCGCGCAGCGCGGCGACCAGGGTCGCGGCGGCGTCGTGCGCTTCGGCGAGCAGCCTGCGTCCTGCGACCCGCTGGCGTTCATCGAGTGCCTTGAGAATGAGGGCTTCCTTCTTCGCCCCCATTCCCTTGAGCGCGCGCAGGCGCCCTTCGCTTGCGGCTTGACGCAGGTCATCGAGCGTCTGGATGCCAAGCCCTGAGTAGAGGAGTGACACAGTCTTCGGTCCGACACCCTGCAGATGCAGAAGATCGAGGATCGTCGGAGGAAACTCGGCCAGCAGATCCTGGTGGTACGGAATCGTCCCGGTCTCGACGAGCTCGGCAAGCTTGCCGGCGAGGTCCTTGCCGATGCCGGGGATCGCAAGCCGGTCGGCGGCGGTCATGTCCGCCACCTGCGACCCAAGGTGAAGGATCGTCTCCGCCGCATTGCGGTACGCGCGGATCTTGAAGGGGTTTTCGTTCTTGATCTCGAGCAGGTCGCCGATCTCCGCCAGCACCCGCGCAATGGCGAGGTTATTCATTGACTACTTCGCCCGGCCGGGCCCCTCAACCGGCGATCGGAGCGTCAACTTGCGTCTCGATCGTCAGGCCGGCGGGCTCGATGCGGCAGTCGAGCAGCCGCGCGCCACTCTCCTCGAGTGCACGCCGAATCGCCGGGATTCGGTCCGGCTCGCCAATGCAGAACAGGCAGCCGCCGCCTCCGGCGCCGCAGATCTTCCCGCCATCGGCACCGGCACGACTTGCCGCCTGCAGCAGCGCGTCAATCGCTGGCGTCGTCACTCCCGGCGCAAGCTCCTTGCGGTTGTCCCATTCATCCGCGACATGGCGGCCGACGGCCGTCCAATCCCGTTGCTCGAGGGCAGCGCGCATCGCAACCGCGATGTCGCGGATCCGGGCGAACCGGTCGCGGACGTGGCGATCTCCGTCGATGTGGCGTTTGGTGACTTCCCAGTTGTTGATGCCCGAATTGCGGGACGCGTTGGTATACGCCAGCACGAGGCGCTCCTCCAGTTCGGAGGGAATCACGTCGAGAGGCACGCGCCGCACCCCGTCGACATTGAGTTCCACGGCGTTGATGCCGCCGAAAAGCGCCGGCCGATAGTCCTGCACACCGGTCGGCACGTCGATGACCTGCGCCTCGACGTTCTGCGCGATCTGGAGGAGAAGATCGTCCGGCAACGTGCGCCCGCACCATTTCGCCACGGCGCCGCAGACCGCGATGTTGAGTGCGGACGACCCGGCGATACCGGCACCCACCGGTGACTCCGAGCGCGTTCGCACCTCCAGCCCCCGCGCTTGAAAGTAGTGCAGGATTCGCGCGACCAGCCGCACGTCATGGTTCGCGAGAAGCTCCGACCAGTCGGCGGCCTCGACGCGGATGCCAGCGTCCTCTGACACGATGGCGATGCGGTCGTCGGGACGCGGGGTGATGGAGCAGCGTGCACGCAGGCTGATCGCCGCATTCAGCGTCTGCGCGCGCTCGTGAAACAGATACAACGGCCAGATGTCGAGCGTTCCGCCCGCGAGATCGATGCGGGTCGGCGCGGAGGATTCGATCAGCACGGACGGCATTATACGTAATCACGTGCGACGTGCCAGGTGCGACGTGCCACGTGTGACGTGCTGACGTGCCACGTGCGAACGGCTGACGTGCCGTGCGACGTGCGCACGTGCGAACGTGTGCACGCGGCACGTCGCACGTCGCACATCGCACGTACGCCCGTGACATAATCGTCTGGAATGTCCGTCCGGGATTTTCGGAAACACGCCGGTCAGCTGGCGATCGCAGGCTTCGCGGGCCACTCGATTCCTGCGGAACTGAAAGCGCTGGCGCGTGAGTTCGATCTCGGCGGGGTGATCTTCTTCGCGCGCAACGTCGAGTCGCCCGAACAGGTCGCCGAACTCTCGCGGCAGGCACAGGATCTCGCAGCGGAATTGCCGTTGTGGGTGAGTGTCGACCAGGAGGGCGGGCGGGTCGCGCGGTTGAAGGCCCCGTTCACCGAGTGGCCGCCAATGATGACGCTCGGCCGCAGCGCCGACGAACAGCTGGCCCGGCGGTTTGCCGTGGCGCTCGCGAGCGAGCTGAAGGCGGTCGGCATCTCGCTCGACTACACACCCGTCCTCGATATCCACACCAACCCCCAGAACCCGGTGATCGGCGACCGCGCGCTCGCTGACACGGCGGAGGAAGTCGCTCGGCTCGGCAAGGTTCTCATCGAAGTGCTGCAGGAGAATGGCATTGCCGCATGCGGCAAGCACTTTCCCGGGCATGGCGACACCAGCACCGACTCGCATTTCGAGCTGCCGCTGATCGAGCATCCACCGGACCGCATCGACCGGGTCGAACTGGTGCCGTTCCGGGCGGCCATCGAGTCACGCGTCGCATCGATCATGACCGCGCACATTCTCATCCCTGCGCTGGATACGGATCGGCCCGCGACGCTGTCGCCGCGCATTGTCGACGAGCTGCTGAAGCAGGAGCTTGGTTACGACGGGCTGGTGCTCTCCGACGATCTCGACATGAAGGCGATCAGCGGGCGGTACGGCATCGCGGAAGCGACCGTGGGTGCAATCGCCGCCGGGTGCGATGCGGTTTTGATGTGCGGCGCCGATCAGCAGGTCCAGGCGCGGGCGATCGAAGCAGTCATTCGCGCCGTCGAAGCGGAAGAGTTGCCTCTCGAGCGTGTCGAAGACGCGCTCGCCCGACACCGCCGGGTCAAGGAGAGGTTCCTCTTTCGCCGCCCCCGTCCGCTTGCCGATCGGCAGTTGCGAGCGCTGCTCGGCCGGGATGAGCATCAGGCGGTGGCCGCCGAAATGTCGCGTTTCGCCTGACGCATGCGCAAGCCACGCGCACTACAGCCTGGCGATCGCGTCACTATCGTCGCGCCAGCCAGTTCCGCCAGCACCGAGGAACTCCACGCAGGCGCCGAGGAGTTACGCACACTCGGATTCGAACCGTACAACGAGATGACCCTGTTCGACCGGTCGATGTATACGGCCGGCACCGCCGAGGTTCGCGCGGCGGCGCTGCGTCGCGCATGGTCTGATCCTTCGAGTGCCGCAATTGTCGCGGCGCGGGGTGGCTACGGCAGCGTTCAACTCCTGCCGCTGCTGGAGCCGTCGGATTTTGCCGATTCGTCGAAGGCCTTCGTCGCGTACAGCGACAACACCGCCTTGCTCACGTGGCTCACGCTGACCTGCGACATCGTGACCTTTCACGGGCCGATGATCGAAGGACGGCTCGCCCGCGGCCCGGCCGGGTATGACCGTGACACCTTCGAGCGATGTCTTGCCCGCCCGGCAATTGTCGGCCGGATCACTCACCCGCAGCTCGAGGTGATCCGCCCGGGGGAAGCGGCCGGCATGCTGATCGGCGGCACGATGACGCAACTGGCTGCGTCGCTCGGGACGCCGTATGCGTTTGAGCCCCCGCGTGGATGTGTGCTGTTCTTCGACGAGGTCGCCGAACGTCCGTACCGGGTCGACCGCCTGTTCACGCAACTGGCGCAGGCCGGGATCATCAGCCGCGCCTCGGCCCTGGTGTTCGGCGAGATGCCGCGATGCGATGAGCCGTCCGGCAACGTGCGAATCCGGGATGTCGTGGCCGAATTGACCGCCGGGTTCGCCGGGCCGGTGCTGTTCGGATTGCCCTCAGGGCACACCTCCGGGCCGACGTTGACGCTGCCATTTGGCGTCAGAGCGCGCGTGGTCGCCGGTTCAACCCCCGCACTGGTCATCGAAGAATCGGCCGTCGTCTGATGCAGCGCATTCACCTGATCGGGATCTGCGGAACCGCGATGGGCACGCTTGCCGCGATGCTCAAGAGCCGCGGTCACGATGTGCGGGGTTCCGATCAGAATGTCTATCCACCGATGAGCGATTTCCTTCGCGAACAGGGGATCACCCTGCTCGAGGGGTTCGATGCCCGTCACATAGTCGCGGAGCTCGACCTGGTCGTCATCGGCAACGCGATCTCGCGCGGGAACGTCGAGCTCGAGGAGGTCCTCGATCGCAAGATCAGGTACTGCTCGCTGCCCGAGGCGATCCGCGACCATTTTCTCTGGGGCTCCCGCTCGGTCGTCATTGCCGGTACGCACGGCAAGACGACCACGACGTCGCTGGCAGGCTGGCTGCTGGCGCACGGCGGTGCCGACCCAAGCGTCTTTGTCGGAGGCATCGCCGAAAACTTCGACGGGAGCTTTCGAATCGGCGGCGGGCGCGAATTCGTGATCGAGGGGGACGAGTACGACAGCGCCTTTTTCGACAAGACGGCAAAGTTTCTCAAGTACCTCCCCGACATCGCCGTGGTCAACAACATCGAGTTCGATCACGCGGACATCTACGAGAATCTCGACGCCATCCGCCTGGCCTTCCGGCGGTTTGTCAATCTGGTGCCGCGCCGCGGGCTGCTGCTGCTCGGCGACAACCCTGAGGCGCTGGCCCTCAGGGAGGTGGCAAAGTGCCGGGTCGAGACGTTTGGCCTGAACGGCAAGATGACCTGGCAGGCGCACGATCTGCGCGTTGCCGAAACGTCAACGACGTTCAGCGTCCGGCGTGAAGGAACTCCGATCGGGACCTTCGAGGTGCCGATGCTCGGCGCCTACAACGTGCGCAACGCGCTTGCGGCAATTGCGGTCGGGGCCGCCGCCGGGTTGAATACCGATACGATGGCCGACGGCCTGCGCCGCTTCCGCGGCGTGCGCCGCCGCATGCAACTCCGGGGGACCGCCTCTGGCGTGACGGTGTACGACGATTTCGCTCATCATCCGACTGCGATAGACGAAACCCTGACCGGGGTGCGGTCCGCATTCCCGTCCCGCCGCGTCTGGGCGATCTTCGAGCCACGGTCGGCGACGTCGTGCCGCCGCGTGTTTCAGGCGGACTTCGCCCGTGCGCTGGGACGCGCGCATCACGTCATTCTGCCCGCCGTCTTCCGTTCCGCGCTGCCTGAAACCGAGCGGCTGGATGCCGAACAGATCGTTCGCGACCTCCGTTCAGCGGACGTGGATGCCCGTTTCATTCCAGCCACGGCCGATATCGTCCGCGCGGTTGCGCGGGAGGCGAAAAGCGGGGATCTCGTCGTCGTCATGTCCAACGGCGGCTTCGACGACATCCATCAGAAACTCCTGGACGCTCTCGCGGCGCGCGAGGCGCGCTGAGCCGGCGGAGCGCAGTGCAACCGGTCAGGATCGTCGCCGCCGGGGATGCTGCGCTCGTGGTGGAGCTGCCGCAGCTCGTCGATCCCGTCATCAATGCCACGCTCGTTCACCTTGCAGGGGAGCTGCGCCAGCGTCTTGGCGCCGTCATCCGTGACGCGGTCGTCGGCTACTGCACGCTGACCGTGTACTTCGACCCGCTGAGTGTCGACGCCTCCTGGCTTGGCGAAGAGATCCTCGGCATCACGAAAGATTCTCCCGGCGGCCTGCTCGACGGATCGACGACGATCGAAGTGCCTGTCTGCTATGGCGGAGACTTCGGTCCGGATCTCACGGAAGTAGCGGGAGTCTGCGGGTGCAGCGAAGAGGAGGTCATTCACCTCCATACCTCCGTCGAGTATCGCGTCTACGTCGTTGGTTTTGTGCCGGGGTTCGCATACATGGGGATCGTCGACGACAGGCTGGCGCTGCCGCGACGGGCCGTCCCGAGAACGAGAGTGCCGGCTGGATCGGTGGCGATCGCGGCCGGTCAGACCGGTATCTATCCGATCGAGACGCCGGGTGGGTGGCACCTGCTCGGCCGGACGCCGATCCGCCCGTTCGATTCGGCCAGGGACGAACCGGTGCTGTTCCGGCCGGGGAACAGGGTCCGTTTTCGAGCGATCGATCGCGACACGTTCGAGCAGTTGACGGACGTGTGATGCCGTCCTTGAGTGTCATCCGACCGGGAATGCTCACCACGGTTCAGGATCTCGGCCGCTGGGGACACCAGCACCTCGGTGTACCCGTTGCCGGCCCGATGGACTGGTATTCGCACCGGCTCGCAAACCGGCTGGTGGGCAATTCGGATGGCGCGGCGGCGCTGGAGATCACGCTGGTCGGGCCGGAACTGACGACGACGCGGGACGTCCTTTGCGCTGTCACCGGCGCAAATTTCGATATGACGGTCGCTGGGGCGGAAGTCCCCGGCAACGCGGCGTTTGTCTTGCGGCGCGGGGCAACGTTGAAATTCCAGAAACGGAATCGTGGTGCGCGTGCCGCACTGGCGGTTCGTGGAGGGTTTGCTCAGCAGCCCGTGCTCGGAAGCAGTGCGACGAGTCTGATCAGCCGGATGGGACCCTTCGGTGGCCGCGCATTGGTGTCGGGAGACGTCCTTCCCATCGGGACCGACGATGGCGCGGCTGGACCGATTGGCCGGCCGTTGGCTCTCCCTGATGGCGGTGCGCGCATCCACGTGATAACCGGGCCGCATCAGTCCCGCTTCACCGAGGAGGCGATTCACACATTTCACACGACGCGATTTACGGTTACGCCCGAGTCCAATCGGATGGGCTATCGGCTGGTCGGCGCTGTCCTTGCACGCGCCGACGAAGCTGAAATGCTGTCTGACGCGACCCCGATCGGATCGATCCAGGTTCCTCCGTCCGGTTTCCCGATTCTCCTGATGGCGGATCGCCAGACTACCGGGGGATATCCCAAGATCGCCACCGTCATCACCGCCGACCTGCCGCTTGCCGGTCAGCTCGCACCGGGTGACTGGATCGAGTTCGTGCCCTGCACCCGCGACACAGCCCTGGACGCATTGCGGCGTCGCGAGGCGGCGCTCGCCGGGGTGAGTCGTTGAGCAGTATTGAGACGCGTCTGCGGGAGGCCCTGGGCCCAGTCAAAGTTCTGAAGGACGCTCCCCTTGCACCGCTCACTACCTTCCGGGTGGGTGGGCCAGCCGACTGGCTGGTGACGCTCCGGACGGTCGACGAAATCCGCGGCGCGATTGTGCTGGCGCGCGACGAAGGGATGGCGGTCTCCGTCCTGGGCGGAGGCTCGAATCTTCTGGTCGCGGATCAAGGTGTGCGTGGTCTGGTCATCCGCGTTCACGGCGGCGACGTCGCAACGCTTGACGAATCCACCATCAGGGCGGAGGCGGGCATCACGATCAATGGTCTGGTGCGATGGACGATCAACCGCGGCATCTCCGGGTTGGAAGCCTGGGCCGGGACGCCTGGCACGGTGGGAGGTGCAGTGCATGGCAACGCGCACTTCCAGGGGCGACTCATCTCGGAGCTGATTCAGCGCGTACGTCTCGTCAGTCCTCACGGCGAGGTTCTCGAAGCGGACGTTCGAGACATGCAGTTCGGCTACGACGACAGCCGGCTGCATCGCACCCGCGAAATCGTCGTCTCAGCGGACTTCCGGGCCGGCAGAGGAGAGGTCGCCGCGCTGCGCGCTGTGGCCCGCGAGTCGCTTGCCTTCCGCAAGCGGACGCAGCCGCTGGAGGCGGCGAGCGCCGGATGCATCTTCCAGAACCCGGATCCGGCACGACATCGCATCCCCAGAGGCGTGCCGGCATCGGCCGGTGCGCTGGTCGATCGCGCTGGCCTCAAGGGCATGCGTGAAGGAAACGCGCGCGTATCGCCGACCCACGCAAACTTCATCGTGAATGATGGCGGTGCGACGGCGCGTGACATCGCACGCCTGATCGATCGGTGCAAGCAGGAAGTCATGAACAAGCTCGGCGTGCCGCTGCGCGAAGAGATCGTGCGGCTTGGATTCTGAGCGATGAGACCACGAGGTTACTGAGTGGGAGCTTTGATCGTCGAGGGCGGGCGCCGCCTGGTGGGGAAGCTGTCGGTCGAGGGGAACAAGAATTCAGCGCTGCCATTGCTCGCGGCCTGCCTGTTGACCGACCAGGAGTGTGTTCTCCACAACGTCCCGCGGATCCGCGATGTTCAGGTTCTCTCGACGTTGCTCCAGGGTCTGGGCGCGACAGTGGAGGGTCTCGGAACGTCGACGCTGCGGATCCGCTGCGCGCAGGTCACCTCAGACCAGCCCGATCCGGAGATGGTGGGCAAACTGCGAGGCTCGGTACTCCTCCTCGGACCGCTGCTTGCCCGTCGCGGCTCCGCGCGCCTTGCGCGTCCGGGAGGGGACTTCCCGGCACGGCGGACGATCACCACCCACGTCCAGGCACTGATCAACATGGGGGCAGAAGCGCTCGTCGACAGCGGCCACGCGCTCGCCGCGCCAAATGGATTGAGCGGCGCATCCATGTACCTCGAGGAAGCGTCCGTGACCGGCACCGAGACAGCGCTCCTTGCCGCGGCGGCCGCCCGCGGGCTCACTGAGATCCGCCACGCAGCAACCGAGCCGCACGTCGTCGAGCTGTGCCGGTTTCTTCGTGCGATGGGGGTTCATGTCGAAGGGGATGGCACGTCGACCATTCGGGTCGAGGGTTCGAAGAAGCTTCGTGGGGCCTCGCACACGCTTGCCGGCGACTACATCGAGGCCGGCAGTTGGGGCGTCGTCGCGGCGATCACGGGCGGCGAGATCGAAGTCAGCGGCGCCCGGACCGAGGACCTCGAAGTCATTGCGACGCCGCTGCTGAAGATGGGCCTCCGCTGTACCTTCGGGGACGATCTGTTCAAGGTGGAACCCTCGACGCTCAAGGCCGCCGGCCGCATCACGACCGGCTTGTGGCCGGGCTTCCCGAGCGACATGGTCAGCCTGGTCACCGTGCTCGCGACCCAGGCCGATGGCCGCACGCTCGTTCACGATTGGCTCTACGAGTTGCGCCTTTTCGCGCTGGAACAGCTCAGTGCGATGCACGCGGACCTCTTTCTCTGCGATCCGCACCGGATCATCGTCAACGGACCAACGAAACTGCGCGGCCGGCATCTGGACAGCCGTGACCTTCGATCGGGGATGGCGTTGATCGCCGCCGCTCTGGCCGCGGAAGGCGTCAGCCGTGTGACGCCAGTGGAGACCGTCGAACGCGGCTACGCGTCACTGGTCGAGCGATTGACGTTGCTCGGAGCGGTCGTGAAAGGAGCCTAGCGCGCACGGCGCGCCGAGGAGCCGGGGCAGGAGCCCGGTCTAGCTAGAATCGCCGCCGCCGCCGCCCGGTTTCTTGGGCGGAGTGACAGGGATCACGGTGCCGGGGAGTGTGCCCTGGAGCGGCTGCGGAAACAGGGGAGTCGGAGGCTTCGCGGCGGGCGGAAGTGGTAGCGCCGAGCCCGGCAGTGCGGGCTCGTCCCGCGGGTCTCGCGGGATCGCAGGGAACTGCGGAGCATCTCCTCCGACCGCTGGCCCGACGCCGGAGCCGCCGGAGTCACGTCCGAGACGGAACGGCCGCAGATCGCTTTCCTGCAGGTCCAGCACGCGGACGATGTGCGGCGTCAGCGTGAGCAGGATGTCAGTCTGTTGCGTCTCCTTGCGATTGTGTGCGAACAGGCGGCCGATGAGCGGCATGTCGCTCAGTCCGGGAACTCCCGACAGGACCGTGCGTTCATTGTCACGAATGAGCCCGGCGAGCATATTCGTTTCGCCGTCCCGCAGCCGGATCGTCGTCGTGACCTCGCGGTTGCCAAAGGTCGGGAGGCCGCCGAACCCGGTGCCAGAGATGCTGCTCAGCGAAAGCTTCAGTGCGAGCGATACCTCGTCTTCGTGGTGCGTGCGCGGTGTGATGTCGATGTTCACGCCGATGTTCTCGTAGACGAACGAGGTGATCGGCTGCTGGTTGATCCCGCCGGTGGCAATTGGCGCGAACGTGGTAACAGGTACCGGAACACGCTCACCGAATCGCGCCTGCGCCGGCAGTCCCTCGGACGTGCGCAACTGCGGATTTGCCAGCGTTCGAGTGTTGATGTCGTTCTTCAGAAGCCGATAGTAGAGCCCGGGAACGCCCGACAGGAAGACGTCGGCCGAGGTCAGGTTGAGCAGTGACTCGAGCGTGAATCCCGGGCGGTTCACATCCGCTGAGCCGGAGATCCCGATGGTGCCCTCACTCGTCACCGACGCGAACTGGAGTCCGTACTCGCGAAGCTTGGTGCGGTCCACTTCGAGCAGCTCGACGTCGATCACCACCTCGGGGCGTGCCTTGTCGATCGCCGAGATCAGTTTTGCAGCGGCGGCGATGCGCTCGGGCGTGTCTTTGAGGGAGATCGAGTTGTTCGCGGTGATCGGCGAAATCGATCGGACATCGACGACGATGCGGAGGAGGTCGGTGACCTCCTTGATGTCCGCGTTGCTGAGATAGAAAGTGCGGACGATCGCTTCCTCGTACTCACGCCGCTTTGCGGGCGTATCGGGAATGATCGTGACGGTGCGCGGCGCAGTCACCCGGTAGAACGTCTGGGTGCTCGAGGTGACTGCGGTCAGCGCGTCTTCCAGCGTCGAGTTGCGGAGGTCGATGGCGATCGGGGTCTCGCGGAACGCGGGATCGAAAACGATGTTGAGGTCCGCAAAGCGCGCGATCGTCGTAAACACCATCCGGCTGTTGGCGCCGTTGCCGAATCGAAGCGTCTCCGGGAGCTTGATGCCCGACGGAAGCTCCTGGCCGGCGGGAGGCAGGTCGCGGGTCCGGTCGATCAGCGCCTGCAGTTCCGTCCGGCCGCCGCGCGAGACCGTCATTTTCGTCCGCAGTCGCTGACGGGTATCCTTGAGCGCGGTCTGCACAGCGCTGTCGGTGGGATTCAGCTCGGATGCGAGCTGGAACTCGACCAGCGACTCTTCGTGGCGTTCCGTGCCCGCGAGACGGCGGCCACGCTGAAAATGGTCCTGCGAGGCGCGCAGGCGTGCGCGCTGGAGCGCGGATCGTGCATTCTCGTCGTCCGGATTCGCGCGGGCAGCCTTCGTGTACTCAACGACAGCCAGGTCGTAGTCCTGCAGCCGTTCGGCGCGCTCCCCGGCGTGGAAGGCGCTGCTGGTCGCGCACGAGGCGGCCAGGGCACAGGTCAAGCAGGACGAACCCGATTCGTCGGGACGCCCGATTAGCGTGTTGAGGCGCCGGCGTTGATGACATCTGCTCCGCGCGGGATCTTGAAGGTGAACGTTGTATCGGACAGTCCCACGTTCTCCTTGAGATTGGTGAAGGTGAACGTTGACTGACCACCCTGACGATCGGCCGCCGTAAGACGTCGAATCTGCATCGACTGCTGATCGATTTCGAGTTGCAGCCAGTCGTAATCACGCTCCTGACGTTTTGGGTCCAGCCGCAAGCCGTAAGTGCCCGCCGGCGGATTCTGCGTGAACGACACAGTGAAGTCCCGTTCCAGGTGTCCCCTGCCGGTGAGGAACTGCATGGCGGTCGCAGCGTCCGCCTCCCTGGGCACGTCGCTCACTGTTACTTGATTGTCAGCCGGCACCCACAGGTATATGCGACTGCCGTCCGAGACGAACAGCTTCTTGTCCGGCGCGGTGTAATCCCACCGCATCTTGCCGGGCTTCTTGATCTGCAGCTTGCCGCGCTCCGTCGATTTCTTCCGGAGGATGCCGCTTTCGTACTGCTGCGTAAAGTCAGCCGTGAAGTCCCGGACGTTGTCGTATTTCGCCTGCAGCGCTGCAGCGACCTGCTGCGGAGTCCGCTGAACAGCTGGCCGCGCAGTGACGGCCGAGGCAGCCGACACGAACATCAAAGCGGCGTAAATCGGTGCAAAACGACGCATGAATCCTCGAAATTGGCAGGGCTGGAGCCATCTTAGCACGCAGGCTCGGCCGAGCCCGGGGCGTGCATATTGCACCGCTAACAGCGAAGCAGGAGGTCGAATGATGATTTCCGCAAAGCTCTACAACGGTTTCGCAATCCTGGCGTGTGCCGCGCTTATTGCGGCTCCCGCGGGTGCGCAGGATCGCCCGGCGGGGACGGCGGTGAACGACGCCTGGATCACGACGCAGGTGCAGGCCAAGTACTTCGTTGACGACCTGGTGAAGGGACGCAACATCGATGTCGACACTCGCAGCGGCGTTGTGACCTTGACCGGGGAGGTTACCGGCGCAGCCGAACGTCAGCGCGCTGTGGCCAAGGCGAAGGAAGTCGACGGCGTCGTGCGAGTCGAGGATCGCTTGACGATTGGGAAGGCGGAAAAGGGGAAGACAGGACCGCCGAAGGCGAAGGAGAAGTCGGCGGCAACCGCCGGCAAGACCGAGAGTCGACTCGATCGTCTCGAAAAGGAGATCAGCGACGCCTGGATTACGACAAAAGTGCAGTCGAAATATTACCTGGATGACGATGTCAAGGGACTGCAGATAAATGTCACGACCACTGGTGGCGTGGTGACCTTGACCGGCAAGGTCGGGAGCGCCGCGGAGCGCGAGCAGGCGCTATCTCTGGCGAAATCGACCGACGGCGTCAAGCAGGTGATCGATAAGCTGACGATCGGAACATAAGCTTTCAGCTTTCGGCTCTGAGCCTCGATGATGCTGACAGCTGATAGCTGATAGTTGACGGCTGACGGGCGAAGTGCCCGTCAGCTGCCGTGCGCGTGCGCCTGATCGTCGTCGCGGACGATCCAGCCACGCGAGCGCCGGCCGCAGGAGACGCAGCGAAGAAACATTGCCCCGCAGTGGCACGAGACGCTGTAGTCATGGCCGCCGACGTAACAGAGGATCCAGCTCCACATAAGGCACCTTCCAGGGAACGATTTGCGTCAAGGCAAGCACGGTGCCAGGCCGCAAATCCGTGTGGAGGGTGACGAATACGCCGAAAACTGGAATTGATGCGGCGGCCGCGAACATGGGGACGTTCGTCACAAACCTGCAAACCTGCAAGTGCGCTTACAGATCTGAAAGAGGGTTTCGGAATTGAGGCTACGGCCGCTGCGATGACTTCGTGAAGTCGACCGTGAGGGCAATGGGGTTGGTCGAAACAGTAGCGGTCAGCTTACGCTCGCCGTGCTGCGGGTGCTTGAAGACAAACTCTCGAGACCCGAGAGGTACCTGGAGATTCGCGAGCGGGGTTTCTCCGGCTCGGTTGCCATCGATCCAGACCTCAGCCCAGGGCTGTGCGTTCAGGTTTACGCGTCCCGTAGGAGCAACGGTCAACACGGCTTCCTGACCCGCTGCGACCTGCACCGTGTGGCTGCTCGAGTAGGCCACGGTACGGTTGCTGAGCGTGAGCGAATGGCTCCCTGGCGCTACCTGAATACGCCGCTCATCGCTGGTGCCGAGCTTTCTACCTGCTTCAGTAACCTCGAGCCGAACTGGCGACTTGATCGTGACCCAGCCAGTGCGCTCGGCGCTCTCGCCCGCGATGTCTACGACCGCGGTCTTTCCCGCCTCGACTTTCACCGTTCGCTTGGTGGACACGCCCGCGAGAACCGTCGTGACGGTATGTCGACCCGGCGAAACAGAATCGAGCCGCAGCGGCGTCTGTCCGGCCTTGACGCCGTCGACCAGGACTCTGGCGCCTGCCGGCTGTGTGATGACGTTCAGGCTTCCAGTCGTGGCCGTCCCCGAGCTCCCCGACGCGCCGTCCACGGCTGCAGGTCCCGGCGCTTCAACTGCCGAAGCCGGCGACGCGGAGGCGTTCACAGTTCCGCTGTCACCCTGCATGAAAGTCTTCGCGGCGAAACCGCACAGGGCGATCACGAGGGCGGCAGCCGCCGCCACCTTCCAGGAGAACGGCGTCCTCTCGATCAGCGCGCGGCCACGCTCCAGGATTGAACCGGAGCCGACGACCTCCACCGGCTCGCCAGATGGGCCGAGGCCGAACATGGATCGGGTCGGCGTGTACTCGGTGGCCGGCTCGGTAGTCGGCACCATGGGGCGAATCGATACCGGCGCCGCAATCGGGTCGGCGGCGTGTTCGTTCGGCGAAACGCTCTCGGTGGTCTCGAGCTCTGTCCTGGCGGCGTCGAAGGTTGCGATGACCGTCGCCGTGGCCTCGCAGCGGACGAACTGCATGAACGCCGCGGCGCAGGCGTCCTCATTCAGGTCGCGTTTGGCGATCTCTCTTACTCGGTCCAGCGCCTCGGATGCCGTCGCGCTGGACCCGTTCCCATGGACGGGGAGCAGCGACCGGAATAGCATCCGCACATCCTTCGACAGCCGGTCCCCTCCGCGGGCATGGGCAAGATCCGCCACGTGCTCGATCATTGCCGGCAATGCCTGTTGAGGATCGTCGCTTTCGAGCTGGCGTCCCAGTACCACGGCAATCGCGCACAGTGCCGCCTGGGCAACGTCCGCGCCCGGGCTGGGCAGTCCTTGCCGCGGTGCGAAGGCAATGTGGAGCTCGTGCCAGAGACGCTGGCTGGAGAGATTCAGGCGCGGCAGGGCAGTGCCGAAGATCGGGTCGGCGAGGACGACCCGGCCGTTGCCGTCGACCATCACGCGACCGGGCGCAATCGCGCCGTGCACGACCGACGCGCGATGCAACGTCGCCAGCGTCGGCAGCACCTGCAGAAGAAAGCCGAATGTCGCCTCGACGGTCGACGCCGCTCCGGCGGACCGCGAATCGAAGACATCCGATAGACGGTCTCCCTGCGGCAGTTCCGAGATGACTACGAGGCGTCCGTGCTCGCGCTCGAGCGAGCGAATGCGGACGACTCGTGCTTCACCGATTTCAGAGATCGCACAGGCCTGCGAAAGCAGCGCGTCCTCGTAGGCGCGGAGCTCCGGTCTGACGTGAAGGCACTCGAGCGTCGCCCCGAGTTCGCGATCGAACCGGATGCTGCGACGTCCGAGACCATCGAGATAGCCAGTGGTCGAGATGGACGAGCGGCGTGATTCCACGGGTGCGGACATGGGCACGGGAGAGACCTGGATGCAACGGAAGCTCCAGATCGACTATCAAAAGCGCAACGTCCCCGGAAGAGAATCAGGCCGAATTCATCGGATATCCTCTGAATCAGTGCGCTCGCAGTGAAAAATGATTACGGGAATGTAACGGTTCTGGCGATCCTGCAATTGAGATAGATTTCAGAAAGCATGACCGACGTGAACGAAATGAGAGCGCTGAAGGCTTCGCTGCGCGGCGCGCTCGACACCGGCAGCCGGCTGGCGGAGATACAGCAGCGCGTCGACGGCCTCGATGACCATGTGGAGATCGACGAGATCGACGCTGGCCTACTCGACGATCTCGCGCGTCTTACCGCGGCCCACGCGGTTGCATCGGCGGCGCTGCGCGGGCTGGTCAACGCAATGCAGGCACGGCGCTCCGCCGGCGCGTCGGCCTGACGTGGACGCCGCAGCGAGCAACAGGGAGCCCCGGCCTTACTACAGCGCTTCGACGCCGTCGGCGGCGAGCTCCCCCTTGATCAGGGCGCGCATGGCGTAGGCGAGAAGAGAGATCACGAACTCGGGGTATTCGAGGCGATCCCGCGAGATGTGGACGTGTGCGCAGGCCTTGCTGTTGTCGGTCGTGATGGTGATCACGACGGTCTGACGACTTGGGTCGGTGCCGCGGTGCATGTCGACGATTCGGAGCCGATGCGGAACGCCATCGACCGAGATCACGGTGCGCTGGATCTGTTTACGGAGTGCTTCCCGCAGTACCACGCGGCCATCGCGTGGCGGGACTCCGCGGTCGACCCTGAGTGCCTGCATGGCCCGCGGAGTAGCCAGAACCGTACCCATGCGGTGCCGGAGGTCCGATTCGTAGACCCAGCCCGTCAGGGCTGTGCTGTTCGTTGAGGATTCGGCCGGCAGTTACACTCTCGTAACGACGCTCGCTGTATCGATTACGCCCGCTCGCCGACAGTTCTGTATAGTGCGTGATCGGACCGCTTATCTCGTTCAAGGAGTCCTCATGCGGCGAATCCTGGTGGCGTCGAGTATCGCATCGGCGTTGATTCTTCCCCTCCACGCGTGGGCGCAGAGGCTCGACGACGGTGCGATCACGGCCGCGATCAGGGCGGGTGAGTCGAAGCGATACGATCATCTTGTGTCGCAGTGGACCGGCAGCGATTGTTTCGGTGATTGCGTTCGTAATACGCATCGGCCATAAGCAGCCTGGTCGAAGCGCCGGGCGGCCAGTGTGCTGAAAGTCGCGCGATTGGGTTATGGCCGTTGGAGAGGCAAGCTGGGAAACAGCGAGCCGAAAATTGCGGACTTCCTGGTCGGCTCCTATCGCAGTTCGAGTCGCGGGGTTACGACTCTCAGGGAGACGCGACGGCGTTCCTGTCAGCGACCAGGAGCCCATCCTACGCATTCACGTAGGTATACCGACTTTGAAACAGGACGTATGATCCGGTCAGCTTTCCTGAGCCTTGCTGCGCTCGGTAATCCTCAGCAAAGCCGCAGGGTGCAACATGCTGCGAAAACAAACGCTGAAGACTTCTGCCGTTTTTGCGCTGATCGGTAATCCATGGCTTCTGGCAGTCCTGGTCGTCTCTGCCTCATGTTCCGAAATGACGTCGCCTACTGCGCCGCCGCCGCCCCCAGCAGCAGCCAATCCGGTACCACCGCCGGCCCCCGGCCCGCCTGTGTCCGGCCCACTCGCGGGAAATTGGGTGGGCGCGTTCGAGAGCAGCAACTACGCCACCAGATCAATTGAACTCAACTTGGTTCAGACTGATGCGTCTATGTCTATAACGGGAACGTGGGCGTTTCCAGGCGCGGGGCAGGGGCAAGGGGGAACCATCAGCGGCAGCGTGGACAGGGGAAACTTCGTCGGCAGCATTAGCTACTATGGGAACCACGACGCAGACTGCCGAGCCGTTTTCTCAGGAACGGCGTCGAATGCGGCTTTGAACTGGTCAAGTGCCGGATTTACGGGAATCTGCGGCCTATCCGCTACTACTGGGAACCCTTTCGGTATCCGGTTGATTTTGCAGAGGCCCTAGGCCGATGGTGCGTTTCACGACGCGCTGCCAGCGTGCATTCGCGGACACGCCGAAGCGGTTTTCAGGAAGTGTTCGTGAAGGCTGGCTTGCCAACCGTAGCTCGCGGGAGTGATAGATACGGCCCGCCTTCGCCGAAGGCTACGGCGGGGCAACCTCCGCCTGCGATCGAGAGCGGCTCAGCCTGCCTAGCCGTAGCTCGCGCACATCTCAGGCGAGCAACGTCTGGCTTGCCAAGCCGAAGCTCGCGCACAACTCAGGCGAGCGACGCCTGGCTTGCCAAGCCGAAGCTCGCGCACATCTCAGGCGAGCGAAGGCTGGTGGACGGCAGGAGGCTCGAACTCCCGACCTCCGCGTTGCGAACGCGGCGCTCTCCCAACTGAGCTAGCCGCCCACTGTATGCAGAACGTCTAGTTTATCACGCCGGTTTCCGGCGGGTTGGGCCCGAACCGCACTCACGCCGCCGAGCGCGATGTCAGCAGCGCCGGAAGAAGACTCTTCGCCAGGCGAGTGAGGTCGTCACGCGAAATCTGCGGGATCGGCAACGACGCAAATCGACGGACGCTGAGAAACCATCGCGCTTCCTCGAGAACCAGCGGTGCGAGAACCATCGGATTCAGCGATGCCGGTTCCGCCGGCAGCCCGGCGTCGGCCTGGACGGTCCAATCGTCGATCTCGCGCCAGGCGTCAGCCGAGAGATCATGGCTCGCGGGGACACCACACGAGTCGGTCAGGAACGAGACATGGCGGAGTGAGGGCACGAGCAACGCGACTCCGAGCATGGCACCGGTATCGCGGCGTCGAAGGTCGACCGCGAGGGCACGCGAACCGCCGACTGCTGTGGGCATCATGAAGCCGACGGTATCACATGGCCCGGGCCGCACCGACCGCACGTTATGATGGCGGGATGCCTCCTTCGGTGAAGCGCATCGGGGTGATGACGGGCGGCGGCGATGCCCCCGGCCTCAACGCCGTGATCCGCGCCGTCGTCAAATCGGCCGTCAATTGCAAGTGCCAGGTGCTCGGCATCGAGGACAGCTTTGATGGACTCATCGAGCCGGACCGATCGCGGTTTCTGACCCCGAGGGACGTCACCGGCATTCTCCGGATCGGCGGCACGATCCTCGGCACCACCAACCGCGGAAATCCCTTCGCGTATCCCGTCGATACCAGCGGCGGCAAGCGCGATTATTCCGAGCGCTGTGTCGAGATGTTCCACCAGTTGCAGCTTGACGCGCTGGTCGTGATCGGCGGCGACGGCACGCTCGCGATCGCGTACGAATTCTTCAAGCGAGGCGTCCGCCTCGTCGGCGTTCCCAAGACCATCGACAACGACATCGTCGAAACCACCAACACCTTCGGATTCGACTCGGCGGTGAGCTTCGCGACGGACGCGATCGATCGCCTGCACACGACGGCAGAAGCACACCACCGCGTGATGGTGGTTGAAGTCATGGGTCGATACGCGGGCTGGATCGCGCTCTACTCCGGACTCGCCGGCGGGGCAGATGTGATCCTGATCCCCGAGATCCCTTTCGACGGAGAGAAGATCGCGGAGCGCATCCGCGCGCGCGACGAATTCGGCGCGCGCTTCAGTATCGTCGTCGTCGCGGAAGGGGCAAAGCCAGTCGGCGGGAAAGTGTCGGTGGTCAAGGAGGCGGAGGGGGCGTTGGTCGAGCGCCTCGGGGGCATCGGCGCGCAAGTAGCTGCCGAAATCGAGCAACGCACCGGCAAAGAGACCCGAAACGTCGTGCTCGGACATCTGCAGCGGGGCGGGGCGCCCACCAGCTTCGACCGCATCCTCGCGACCCGCTTTGGCGCGCGGGCCGTGGAACTGATCATGGAGGGTCAGTTCGGCAAGATGGTGGCGTTCCATCCGCCCGACATCGTCGCCGTCCCCCTCGAGAAAGTCGTCGGCCGAACCCGCAACGTTCCGCTCGATTTCGACGTCATCCGAACCGCACGAGCGATGGGCATCTCGCTCGGCGACTGAGGAGTTATCAATCGAGTCAGTAGTCCGTTGTCAATGGTGTCAGTCATCAGTTATCAATGATTGATTACTCTTCACTGATTACTGACTACTGATTACTGATCACGTCCAGGTATTTCAGCGCGCCGCCGGTGTTGAACACAACGACGGTGTCGGTGGATTGAACGCGGCCATCCCGGATCAGCATGCGCAGTGCGTGAAGGGCAGCGCCTCCTTCGGGTGCGGCACTGATGCCTTCCTGCGAGCCGAGCACGCGCATGTCGCGGACCATGTCTTCATCGGAGACCGCGAGCGCCGTGCCGCCACTTTCTCTCACCGCGCGGAGGACGAGGAAATCGCCGATGGCTTTCGGCACGCGCAAGCCGTCCGCCACGGTGCGGGCGTGCAGCCACATCTCTGAGCGCTCTGCGCCGGTTTCGAAAGCCCGCACGATCGGGGCACAATGCTCGGCCTGAACCGACACCATTTTCGGACGCGTTCCCGCAGTCTTCCAGCCGATGCGCTCCATCTCCTCGAACGCCTTCCACATCCCGACCATCCCGGTGCCGCCACCGGTCGGATAGATGATCCAGTCTGGAAACCGCCACTCGAGCTGTTCGCCAAGCTCGTAGGCCATCGTCTTTTTTCCCTCGATGCGGTAAGGCTCCTTGAGGGTGGAGACGTCATACCAACCAAGCGCTTTTCCTTTTTCAGCGGCGACCCGACCGGCGTCGGTGATCAGTCCGTCGACGAGCTCGACATCCGCGCCGTACAGCTCGCACTCGCGGATGAAGGGAATCTTGACGTCCCGCGGCATGAAGACGCGCGCTTCGATACCCGCCGCCGCGGCGTAGGCCGCCATGGCGTTGGCGGCATTGCCGGCGGACGGCACGGACATCACCCGGGCGCCGAGATGCGCGGCGCGGGTGACCGCGGCTGACAGGCCTCGCGCCTTGAAGGAATTGGTCGGGTTGAGCGATTCGTCCTTTACGAACAACCGCTCGAGCCCTAACGACTCGCCCAGCCGGCGGGTGTGGATCAACGGAGTCCAGCCCTCGCCCAGGGTCAATGGCTGCTCGCCGTCGAAGAGCGGCATCAACTCACGATACCGCCACATGTTGGCTTCACGGCCCGCCAGCGACGCCTTCGTCCACGAGCGCGCCGCATCGAGATCGTAGCGGGCCAGCAGGGGAGCCCCGCACGTGCAGAGATGCTGCTCGACACGCGGATCGTAAGCATCCGCGCCACACGGGACGCTGCACTCCAGGTGAGTGAAAAAAGACATAGACAGGGTCAACTCCTAACTCCTAACTCCTAACTCCTAAAACTTAGAAGTTAGAAGTTAGAAGTTAGAAGTTAGGAGTTAGGAGTTATTTCGCGAGCAGCTCCGTGTCTTTCTTTTTCTGCAGCTCGTCGATCAGGTGAACGTGCTGGTCGGTGATCTTCTGGACTTCGTCGAGGCTGCGGCGCTCGTCGTCTTCAGAGATCTTGTGGTCCTTGAGGAGTTTCTTCAGCTTGTCGTTGGCGTCGCGGCGCACCTGGCGGACGCCGTTGCGACCTTCCTCGGCGTATTTGTGGACGATCTTCGACAGCTCCTTGCGGCGCTCCTCGGTCAGTGAGGGGATCGGGATGCGGACGACTTTGCCGTCGTTGGTCGGATTCAATCCCAGGTTTGCGGTGCGGATGGCTTTTTCGATCGCGCCGAGCAACGACGGATCGAACGGTTGCGCCAGGATCATCTGAGGCTCCGGCACCGACATCGACGCGACCTGATTGAGCGGCATCTGCGAGCCGTATGCCTCGACGTGGACGGTATCGAGAATCGTGACGGACGCGCGCCCGGTCCGCACGCCGCCGAGCTCACGGCGGACGTGATCGATCTGCCCGTCCATGCGCTTCTTGACTTCCGCGAACAGCCCCTTCAGATCACTGACATCCATCATCAATCTCCGTTAGCTTCGTTCTCGAGCCCCGAGCCCCGAGCCCCGAGCCCCGACTCACGCTCTGACCGTCGTGCCGACCGCTTCACCCATGACCACGCGGCGCAGATTGCCTTGCGTCCGCAGGTTGAACACGACAATCGGCAGCTTGTTGTCCATGCACAGGGATATCGCGGTCGTGTCCATCACCTTGAGCCCGTGCTCGCAGCACCTTGAGGTACGAAATCTCATCGAACTTCGTCGCGTCGGGGTGCGTCACCGGATCGGCGGTGTAGATCCCGTCCACCTTGGTGGCTTTGAGGATGACGTCGGCCTTGATCTCCATCGCGCGCAGAGCAGCCGCGGTATCGGTCGTGAAATAGGGGTTGCCGGTGCCTGCGGCGAAAACGACCACGCGCCCCTTTTCAAGATGCCGCACAGCACGGCGCCGAATGAACGGCTCGGCAACCGCGCGCATTTCGATTGCGGAGGCAACACGGGTCAGGACCCCCTGGTGCTCGAGTGCGTCCTGCAGCGCCAGGGCGTTGATCACGGTCGCCAGCATGCCCATGTAGTCGGCCGTCGCGCGGTCCATGCCCTTGGCGCTGGCCGCCAGGCCGCGGAACAGGTTGCCGCCGCCGATCACCACCGCGGTCTGGACGCCGAGCTGCTGGATCTCGCGAACGTCCTTGGCGATCTGTGTCGTAACCGCGGGATCGATGCCGAATGGCTGTTCGCCCATCAGAGCTTCGCCGGAGAGTTTCAGAAGGATGCGCTGATAGGCGGGCACGGACATCCGAACGATTATATCTGCCGGAATGCGGGATGCGGGATGCGGTAGTGCGGGATGCGCGGTGCGGAATGCGGGGTGCGGGAGACGAAACGGGCCGCGCCAGATTACAGCGCGGCCCTCTCCCATTGACTACTGACTACTGACTACTGATTACTGACTACGCGCCCTCGCCGAGCTTGAATCGGACGAAGCGGGCGATGGAGATGTTCTCACCCATTTTCGCGACCGCCTGCTGGACCAGGGCACCGATCGTCATCTTCGGATCACGGATCGACGGCTGGTCGAGCAGGCAGACCTGCTCGTAGAAGCTGTTCACCTTGCCTTCGACGATCTTGTCGATCACCTGCGCCGGCTTGTCCTTCACCTGGTCACGGTAGATCGCGCGCTCGCGTTCGAGCAGGTCGGCGGGGACATCCTCTCGCTTGACGAATTGCGGGCTCGCCGCAGCGACGTGCATCGCGATCTCGCGGGCGAGGTTCTGGAAGTCCTCGGTGCGCGCGACGAAGTCCGATTCGCAGTTGATCTCCACGAGGACGCCGATCTTGCCCCCCATGTGGATGTAGCTGCCGATCAGCCCTTCGTTGGTCGTGCGGCCGGCCTTCTTCGTTGCCTGCGCGAGGCCCCGTTTGCGGAGGATCGTCGTCGCCTCTTCGATGTTCCCGTTCGCCTCGGTGAGGGCCGCCTTGCACTCCATCATCCCCGCGCCGGTCTGGTCGCGGAGCTTCTTCACCATTGCTGCACTGATTTCCATAGTCTGCATCTCACTGACTCCTGAAGCCCTGCAGGGGCCGTTCGCGAACCGCCCCTGCACGTACACAAAAACGCCGGCGTGCCATGAAGGCGGCGCCGGCGTCAACCTTCAACGTTAGACTGACGCCGGAGACGTTGCCTGTTCGGGCCGTGCCTGGCGTGCCGGACGGGCCCGGCGGCGATCGTCGCTCTCGGCCTCGGCGGTCTCTTCAGCCTGCGCCGACTCGCGGATGCCGCGCCCCGACGTGATCGCGTCGGCGATCTTCGAAGCAAACAGCCGGATCGCCCGCAGCGCGTCGTCATTGCCGGGGATCACGAAGTCGACTTCGTCTGGATCGCAGTTGGTGTCGACGACCCCGATCACCGGAATCTTCAGCTTGCGCGCTTCGTCGACCGCGATCTTTTCCTTGCGGGTGTCGACGACGAAGAGGGCGTCGGGCAGCCGCGACATGTGGCGGATCCCTTCGAGGTTCTTCTGCAGCTTGCGCTTTTCCTTCTCGATCTGCGAGATCTCCTTCTTCGACAGCGACTCGTAGCGGCCGTCGGTTTCCATCGCTTCGAGGTCGCGCAGCCGCGCCAGGCTCCGCTGGATCGTGGTGAAGTTGGTCAACAGGCCGCCCAGCCAGCGCTGGTTGACGAAGAACATGCCGCAGCGCAACGCTTCTTCGGCGATTGCGTCCTGCGCCTGCCGCTTGGTGCCGACAAACAGGAGAGTGCGCCCCTCGGCGGCGAGGTTCGAGACGAACTGCTCCGCGTCGCGGAACAGCTTGGCTGTCTTGCCGAGATCGATGATGTAGATCCCGTTGCGCTCACCGAAGATGTACTGCTTCATCTTCGGGTTCCAGCGTTTCGTCTGGTGTCCGAAGTGGACTCCCGCCTCGAGCAAATCCTTCAACGCAATCCCCGTCAAGCTGCTGCCTCCATTACCGTTTACTGAACTGGAAACGCTTGCGCGCTCCCTTCTGTCCGTACTTCTTGCGCTCCTTGATGCGCGCGTCGCGCGTCAGGAAGCCGGCCTTCTTGAGCCGCTGCCGGAGCTCGATGTTGTACTCGACCAGCGCTCGGGCGATGCCGAGTCGCAGCGCGCCGGCCTGGCCGGCGATGCCGCCGCCGGCGAGCGTCGCGAGCACGTCGAACTTGTCGGACGTCTCGGTTACGAGCATCGGCTGTTTGATCTGGGTCCGGAGTGCTTCGGTGGGGAAGGCTTGCTCGAGCGGCTTGCGATTGATGACCATGCCGCCATTACCCGGCCTGAGAAATACGCGGGCTGTGGATGTCTTTCGGCGCCCGGTGCCGTAATACTGGATTGCTGCTGCCACTCTATGCGACCTCGGTCTGGGTTGTTTTCCGCGCCCGCGGTTTCTGCGCGGCGTGCGGGTGATCGCCCCCGGCGTACACCTTGAGCTTGTGCCACATGGCTTCCCCCATCTTCGTCTTCGGGAGCATGCCGCGGACGGCCTCTTCGATCATGCGGACCGGATTCTTCTTGCGAAGATCCTTGGCGCGTTCCTCGCGCAGCCCGCCTTCATATCCGCTGTGATAGCGGTACAGCTTCTGCTCTTCCTTCCGGCCCGTCAGTCGCACTTTCGCGGCATTGACGATGACGACGTGGTCGCCCGTATCGATGTGCGGGGTATACACCGGCTTGTGCTTGCCCTGGAGCAAGCGCGCCGCATCGGTTGCGATGCGGCCGAGCACCATTCCCTCGGCATCGATGACATGCCACTGCCGCTCCACACTCCCGGCAGTGGGAACAAACGAACCCATTGAAAAAATCCCTTTCGGCCCTTCGCTATGGTGGCAACCACGAGGTAAACGCGGGTGGTCGGCCTCAGTCTAAGGACGGCAAACCAAAAGGATACTGATGATTGCGGGGATTGTCAAGGCGCGTGCCGGGCGCATTTAACGCCCCGCGCGACCTCGAAAAACACGTACGCAGTAGGTGCCATTATAGCTCGGCTCTGGGGTGGCGGAAACCTCCTCCGTGCCCCCTGCCGCCTGCCCTTGCACCCCCTGAAGCCTCGACTTTGCGCCGGTAATCCTCCGGCTGGTCCGTGGCACCGTGCTTGCCCCTCAGGGGCGCGGACCCTCACTCGAACTCGAGAGTCAGATGTTGCGAAAAGCCAAACCACTGATCGGTGTGGACATCGGCTCGACTGCGATCAAAGCGGTCGAACTGAAAGAAGCCAACGGCGTCCACACCGTCGTGGCGTACGGCCTCGAGGCCACTCCCGAGGGCGGGATCGTCGACGGAACCATCGAGGATCCCGTGGCCATCGCTGCCGCCTTGCGCCGGCTGTTTGCCCGCCATCGTACGCGCACGCGCGGCGTGGCCGCCTCAGTGTCAGGCGGCGGAGTGTTCCTGAAGCGGATCAGCGTACCGGTGATGAGCGACGTGGAGCTGGCGGCCTCGATTGGCTGGGAAGTGGAGCAGCACATTCCGCTGGAGCTCGAGGAGGTGCACTTCGACTACGAGCCGCTCGTCGAGCCTTCGGCAGCCGGCGACACAACCGAGGTCTTGGTGGTTGCCGCGAGACGAGACAAGGTCGCGCGGCACACCGAGGCGATTCAGGTCGCGGGCCGGCGTGCGTCCGTAGTCGACCTGGCCGCTCTGGCTCTCCAGAACGTTTACGAGGCGAATCATGAGATCGACGCGACCGCGATCGTCGCGCTGGTCGATGCCGGAGCCAGCACGATCACCGTCCACGTCGTCCGCGGCTCCGCCATGCTGTTCACCCGTGCGGTCATGGCCACCGGCAACGTGGCGCTCGATATCAGCACCGCGCTCGACGACTTCAAGCGGGCGACGCCTGGTCGATTGGAACGCATCGTGTTGACCGGCGGGGGGTCCAAAGCCCCCGGGCTGGAGGACGCCCTGGCCGCCCACTTTGGTGTTCACGTCGAGTCGCTGGATCCGTTTCGGCGAATCGTCTTTGACGACGCGCTCTTCAACGTCGACCGCGTGGCGGCGGCCGCGACCGCTGCGATCGCCGTGGGTCTGGCGCTCCGCAGAAAAAACGACCGGTGATCCGAATCAATCTTCTCCCGCCTGAAAGACACCTCCGGTGGCGTCCCGGACCCGCGAATGGCGCGGGTGTGGCCACACGTCTCCTTTTTGTCGCGACCTTGATCCTGATTGGTGGGTGGTTCTGGTCTCTCCGGCTTACCTCCCGGCAGCTCGCCAAAGAGATTGCGGAAGTCGAAGCTGAAGCCGCACGACTTGCGCCACTGCTGGAGGTTGTGCGACAGCTCGAATCCCGCCAGGCGCACTTGCAGCAGCGAACTGCGACGGTTGCAAAGCTAAGGGGCGTCTCCGCCAGCGTGGGCCCACTGCTCAAGGCCGTCGCCACCGAGGCGCCAGCGGGGTTATGGCTCCTCGAGCTGACATATCGGGAGCGGCAGCTCACCATCAAAGGTGCAACCAGAAGCCTCTCAGATGTGTCGACTCTGATTGCCGGGCTCGAGACCAGCCGATTGTTTCGCCAGCCTATCGAACTCCTCGATACCGAAAGAGCGACGCTGGACCGTGAGCGTGAAGCGCTGACCTTCACGCTCCGAGCGATGAGCAACTGACGTGGACATCCTTCCCGCAACGGGATCGTGGCGGACCGGACTGGCGTCGATGCTCATCGCTGTCGCGCCGCTGTTTGCCTTCTGGAAGTACTACGTAACCGCCGTGAAGGCCGACGTGCAGGTCAGCCAGGGCCGCCTGTCGGAGTTGCGGTCCGGCACCGTGCAGGCAGCCGCAACGGCAGGACGGATAGACCATTTGCGGAAGGATGTGGCACGGCTCGAGCGCGACATTGAACGGTTCGAGACCGCCATCCCCACGCGCAAAGACGTCGCAGCATTCCTGGAAACCGTCGACGCGCTCGCTGCGCGTTCCAACCTGACCGTACGCCGCTTCGCCCCCCAACCCGCAAAGGAGCAGTCGCCGTACGCCGAGGTTTCGTACAAGTTGCAGGTCGACGGGAAGTACCAGGACCTCGCAACACTGTTCGAGGGTATTGGCGATAGCGCACCGAGCCTGAGGGTGCGGGACCTCACGATCTCCTCGAAGCTCGAACAGGCTGAGGAGGGTCGGCTCCGGGCCGAGTGCCTGCTGTCGACGTTCGTTTCGCTCGACGCGAACGCCGCGGTTTCTCAGGAAGTCTCGGCCTCAGACTCGCCGGACGACGCCGGGGGCGGCCGGCGCGCTGGAGCGTCGGCTCGGGATCCCTTTGAAGCGCCGGCGAAGCCGATCACCTCTGAGGCAACAGTGTGCCTCCCGCCGGACTTCAAAGCCTGTACCTCGACGACATCGCAGTGAAAGGAATCATCAGGGACGCGGCTGGCTTTCACGCATTGCTGCAGGCGCCGGACAAGCGGACGTTTATCGCGCACCCAGGCGACAAGCTTCTCGATGCCGTGGTGAAGACCGTTACGGGAGACGCGATCGTCTTTGCGCGGACAGGAGAAGGGCAGCGTGCCTCAGGTGAAGGGGACGTTGTCAGGAAGCTTCGGCCAGTTGACCGAGGCCGCCAATGATTGCGGCGGCCACCGCGCTTCTCCTGAGTCTGGCGGCCACGTCATGCTGTCGATGGCTCAAACGGCGCGCCAGTACGTCGGTGCGCCGGTCTCGCTCGATTTCGCCGGAGCGGACATCCGCGCCGTCTTGCGGATTTTGATCGCGCAGGGTGGCCTCAACGTGGTGTTCGACAACGCCGTCCAGGGGAACATCGACATCGTCCTGCACGACATCCCATGGGATCAGGCGCTGGAAACTATTCTTCGCGCCAACAAACTCGGATACGTCGCCGAAGGCACGATCGTCCGGATCGCGCCGCTCAGCGTGCTCGCGGAAGAGGAAGCGGAGCGCCGGAAGTTGGCGGATGCACGGGCGCTGGCCGGCGACGTTCGTGTGCAGCCATTCGCGCTCAGCTATGCGCGTGCCCAGGAGCTGCAGCCGCTGCTCACGAAATCAGCGCTGTCCTCGCGGGGGCAGATCCAGGTCGACACCCGCACGAACACGATCATCATTACCGATCTTCCCGAGCGATTGCAGATCGCAACGGATCTGATCGCTCGTCTGGACCGGCCCGAGCCGCAAGTGGAGGTCGAGGCCCGCATCGTCCAGACGTCCCGCGACTTCGCCAGAGCCATCGGTATCGAGTGGGGTCTGAATGGACGCGTGACACCGGATCTGGGCAACACGACCAGTCTCGCCTTCCCGAATCGAGGCACGCTCGGAGGGAGGCTTGGGTCGCAAGGGGCGCAAGGTACTGATCCGCGCGCCAATCCGGCCGACGAGACCGGAACGGTCGTAGGGCTGCCCGCCGCAGGCATCGGCTCGGCTACGGTCAACACAGCGATCGGGCTTGCGCTCGGTGCCGTGAACGGCTCATTCAATCTTGACATTGCGCTCTCGGCGCTCGAGAGGAGCGGCAAGGGGCGGGTGCTATCGACACCCAGGCTGACGACGCAGAACAACGTCGCCGCGGAAGTCGGGCAGGGCATCCAGATACCGATTCAAACCGTCGCGAACAACACCGTCACGGTGTCGTTCAAGGAAGCGCTCCTCAAACTGATGGTGACGCCTCAGATCACCGCCGCGGGCACGGTGATCATGCAGGTGACGATCGAGAACGCCTCGGCCGATTTCAGCCGGCAGGTCAACGGGATCCCGCCGATCGATACGCAGCGCGCGCAGACACAGGTGCAGGTGAACGACGGCGCGACGACCGTCATCGGCGGCATTTTCGTCAGCCGGGAGCAGTCGTTCACCGATCGCACGCCGCTCATGAGCCGCATACCGCTCCTTGGTTGGCTCTTCCGGCGCGACTCGGTCCAGGACGAAAGCCGCGAGCTGTTGATTTTCATCACGCCGCGGATCCTCAGGAGCGACCGGTGAGAACCTGGATCGTTCTTTTGTTCGTCGCCCTCTCGAGTTGCTGCGGCACGGTTGTCAGGGAAAGTACGAGCTCATCGTTCCTGATCATCGACGCGATTGAAGCAGCCTCCGGATCGCGCGGCCAATTCGTGAGCATCCTCGAGTCTGACGTCGTGACGGTCGTCGACGCGGCGCCGACTGTCCTGCAGGACCTGGGGCGCGTCACTTTCTCGGTCGGCCTCAAAGATCCCGCGCTGGCCGGCGGTACTGCTCCGTCGACAGCGAACATCATCACCGTTGATCGATACCGCGTCCGGTACGTCCGCGCCGATGGGCGTAACACACCGGGAGTCGATGTGCCCTATGGGTTCGACGGGGCATTCACACTGACTGTCGCCCGGCAGTCTTCGGCCACCTTCGTGCTGGTCCGGTCGCAGGCAAAAACGGAAGCGCCGCTGGCGGCACTCGCCAGAGACCTCGTATTCATTTCAACGATCGCGGAGGTCACATTCTTCGGACGTGATCAGACCGGGCGGGCCGTCAGCGTCGCTGGACGGATCGACGTGCATTTCGGCAACTGGACGGATCCTCAATGACAGCGCGCACCTTCGTCTCACTGCTGTTCTATGGTGCACTGGCCGGATCCTGCACCCTTTCTGAGCAGGAGCCCCCGCCGCTTGTGGGTCCGTCGGAACTCTCGGTGTCGGTCTCAGTTGCCGCGACTCCGGACGTTCTGCCCACTGATGGCCGGTCCAGCGCGGTGTTGACCGTTACGGTGCGCGATGCTTACGGGACCCCGATACGCAACCGCTCGCTCCGTGCGGAAATCCTCCAGGACGGCGCACCCGTCGACCTCGGCGCGTTAGCCGCGCGCAGCCTCCTGACTGATTCGTCAGGCCGAGCCGCCACCACGTATACCGCGCCGGCGATTCACGGCGATCTGGACACCGGCATCACCGTAGACATTGGCGTGACGCCTGTCGGCACCAATGCTGTCAATGCAGTTGTCCGGACGACGACAATCCGCCTGGTGCCGCCGCTGCCCATAAGATAGGAAGGTGGACCGCATCGCTCGCCTGAGAGCGGATCTCGGCGACGCTGGGCTCGACGCCCTTGTCCTGACGCATCCTCCCAACATTCAGTACCTGACACGGCTCCGCGCGACGGCGGGGGCCGCAATCGTGTTTCAGACCCACACAGAACTGGTGGTTGACTCGCGCTACGTGGCTGCTGCCCATGCAGTCGCGGGCGAGCTGGTGGACGTGTCGGTGCGGCTCACCGAAAGGACGGTGGACGACGCCATCGTGGAAGGGCTTGGTACCGCAGACGCCAGGCGCATCGGGATCGAGGGGGCGCATCTCTCGGTGTCGCGGTTCAATCGGCTGATCGGGCTTCTGAGTTCCGGTGAGAAGCAGGGCTCCAACGGACGTGTCCTGGTGCCGACCGAGCGTCTGGTGGAACGCCGCCGAGCCGTCAAGGATCCGGCCGAGATCGCAACATTGAGAGAAGCTGCGCGCAGACTGGGGGCGGTAGCGCGGGACGTCGACAACCTTCTCGTCGTCGGGCGCACCGAGCGGGAGGTCGCAGCGGCTCTGGACGACGCGATGAGAGCCGCCGGATTCGAGCGTCCCGCCTTCGAGACTATCGTTGCATCCGGGCCGAACAGCGCGCTTCCGCACGCGCGGCCGACGGCCCGCACGCTGCGTGACGGGGAGGGTGTCCTGCTGGACTTCGGAGGCATCTACGACGGATACTGCGTGGACCTGAGCCGGACGCGGCACCTCGGGCGCGAATCGGACACGTTTCGCCGTCTGTTCGGCGCCGTGGCGGAAGCGCACGCGGCAGCCATCGCCGAGGTAAAGCCAGGTGCGCTCCCCGTCGATATCGATGGAGCCGCGCGCCGCGTGCTGGCCCGGCACGGGCTGGCTGACGCGTTCGGTCACGGCACGGGCCATGGGCTCGGGCTCGAGGTGCACGAGGAGCCACGCATTTCTCCTCACGCACCCGAGGGGGAACCGGTTATCGCTGGTATGGTCTTCACGATCGAGCCGGGTGTATATGTGCCCGGCACCGGGGGCGTTCGAATCGAAGACGATGTGCTGGTGGTGGAAGGTGGCTGCGAAATCCTGACCGATGGCATTTGACGAAATAGAGAAGATTCTCGCGCTCATGCGCGAACACGACCTGGCGGAGTTCGAGCTGGAGCGCGAGGGGCTGAAGCTCCGCGTCAGGAAGGCCTCGACCCACCCGCCGATGCCGGTCATGATTCCCGCCGTTGCTGCCCCCGTCGATCGTGCCTTACCCAACTCGAGCCCGCCGGTTCCACAGGTGATGGCCGCGGCGGAGCCCGAAGGCCCCGACGACGAGCTCGAGCTCGCGGTGGTGAAGTCTCCGATTGTCGGCACCTTCTATAGATGCTCCGAACCGGGCGCGCCCTCGTTTGTCGAGATCGGCCAGCGGGTCAAGAAGGACCAGGTCCTCTGCATCATCGAAGCGATGAAGCTGATGAACGAGATCACGTCCGAGTACGATGGCGAGATCGTCAACGTGTACGTCGAGAACGGCAAGCCGGTGCAGTACGGCGAGCGGCTGTTCGCGATCAAGACTTCCGTCTGAGGCGGGAGCGACACGACATGTTCAAAAAGATCCTGATCGCCAATCGTGGTGAAATCGCGTTGCGCGTCATTTACGCGTGCCGCGAGCTCGGGATCAAGACGGTTGCGGTCTACTCGGAAGCGGACGAGAACTCGCTCCACGTCCGCTTTGCCGACGAGGACGTCTGCATCGGCCCTGCACGAAGCGCCGACAGTTACCTGAGCGTTCCAGCGATCCTGAGCGCCGCCGAGATCACCGGCGCGGACGCCATCCATCCCGGCTACGGGTTCCTCTCGGAGAGCGCGTACCTCGCGGAAGTATGCGAAGCCTGTCACATCAGGTTCATCGGTCCGGCGCCGAACGTGATCCGTCTCCTTGGTGACAAGGCGCGGGCGCGCCGCGCCATGAAGAAGGCCGGAATCCCGATCCTCCCCGGCAGCGATGGTCCGGTCGACGCGGAAGACAAGGCGCAGAGAGTCGCGCGCGACCTGGGATTTCCGGTGATCCTGAAGGCGGTTGCCGGCGGCGGCGGCCGCGGCATGCGCGTCCTCCGGAACGCTGGAGAGCTGCCCAAGGCGCTCAAGACCGCGCAGCGGGAGGCGGAAGCCGCATTCGGGGTCGGTGACGTCTACATCGAGAAGTACGTCGAGCATCCGCGCCACATCGAGTTTCAGGTCATCGGCGACCATCATGGCGCGGTCGTCCATCTCGGCGAGCGGGAGTGTTCCATACAGCGACGCCATCAGAAGCTGCTCGAAGAGGGCCCATCGGTGGCGGTCACCGAGAAGATGCGTCGCAAACTCGGCGCGACGGTCGTCGACGCCGCCCGCGCCGTGCAGTACACCAACGCCGGCACGTTCGAGTTTCTGCTCGACGACAAGGGGAACTTCTTCTTTCTCGAGGTCAACACCCGGGTGCAGGTGGAGCATCCCGTCACCGAGTGGATCACCGGGATCGATATCGTCAAAGAGCAGATCCGGATCGCGGCGGGGGAGCGGCTGTCGTTCAAGCAGGGTGATGTCACGTTCAACGGCCACGCGATCGAGTGCCGGATCAACGCCGAGGACCCGGTGACGTTCGCGCCGTCGCCGGGGGTCATTCATGCGTTCAGCGTCCCGGGGGGCCCTGGCGTGCGCGTCGACACGTTCGCGCACTCCGAATGCACGATCCCGCCCTACTACGACTCGATGATCGCGAAGATCATCGTGCACGGGCGAGACCGCCAGGAAGCGATCGCCCGGATGCGCCGCACGCTGGAGATGACGGTCATCGAGGGGATCAAGACCAGCATCCCCATGCACCTGAAGATCCTCAACGATCCGGACTTCCAGGCCGGACGCCTGAGCACGTCGTTCATGGAGCGATACATGCCCGAGCAGAAGAAGCCGGGCGACGGCCGCCTCGCCGAAGCCGTCTGACGCGTGCTGGTCCCTCCGATCTATCCCATCATCGACGTCGACTTGTGCCGCATGCGCGGCATCGAGCCACTCGCACTGGTCGTGGATTGCCTGGCAGGTGGCGCGCGCCTGCTGCAGATCCGGATGAAGACCGGGGGGAGCGGGGGGTTTCTGAACATCTGCCGGGCCGCGGTTGAGGAGGCTCGCGCCTGTCAGGCGCTGATCGTCGTCAACGATCGGCCAGACCTGGCCGCGATGGCGAAGGCATCAGGCGTTCATGTGGGGCAGACGGATCTGCCCGCCGACGTCGCCCAGTCGATTGCCGGGTCCAATGCCATGGTCGGCGTCTCGACCCACACACCACAGCAGGTGGACGAGGCGGTTGCCGGCCCGGCTCGTTACGTTGCGGTCGGCCCGATCTTCAGGACGATGACCAAGGAGACGGGGTATGAGCCGCGCGGGCTCGAACTGGTTCGCTATGCCGCGCGGTTCGGCAAGCCGGTTATTGCGATCGGCGGGATCTCGCTTGCGAATGCACGATCCGTCCTCGAGGCCGGGGCGTCTGCCGTCGCCGTCATCTCTGATCTGGTGTCGGACGCACCGACGGAGGCGCGCGTTCGCGAGTTCCTGACCGGGATTTCGGCCCAGCCGTTCAATGTATAATGCCGCGTTTTTCAAGCCAGGCCTGATGCTGCAACGGTCGGGGTGTGTCCGGCCGATGGAGGATGGATGGATTCAAACTTACTGAGGACGAAGTCGATCGAGCAACTGGTCGGCGACGCGGAACACGGGGGTAAGGCGCTCAGGCGCACGCTCACCGCGACCGACCTGACACTGCTTGGTATCGGCGCCATTATCGGCACCGGGATCTTCGTTCTCACGGGCACCGCGGCCGCCAACCAGGCCGGCCCCGCCATCGTTGTCTCGTACATCCTGGCCGGGCTCGCCTGCGGCTTCGCCGCGCTGTGCTACGCCGAGTTCGCAGCAATGATTCCCATTTCCGGCAGCGCCTATACCTACGCGTACGCGACGCTCGGCGAGATCTTCGCCTGGATGATCGGCTGGGACCTGATTCTCGAGTACGCCGTTGGGTCCATGACGGTAGCGGTCGGCTGGAGCGGCTATTTTCAGCGGATTCTCGCCGGGTTCGGCGTCCATCTGCCCGTCTGGATGAGCGCGTCGCCCGGCGCCGGCGTCGAGGGCGCGCTCATCAACCTTCCCGCCGTGATCATCGTGCTGCTGATCAGCGCGCTGCTGGTGATCGGCGTCCGCGAGAGCGCGCGCTTCAACGCCGCGATGGTCGCCGTGAAGCTCGCCGCCGTCCTTTTCTTCATCGTCGTAGGGGTCGGCTACGTGGATCCAGGCAACTGGTCTCCCTTCACGCCGTACGGATGGCCGGGCGTAACCGCCGCCGCCGCAGTTGTCTTTTTTGCCTATATTGGCTTCGACGCCGTTTCGACGACGGCGGAAGAAGCCAAGAACCCGAAACGCGATCTGCCGATCGGGATCATTGCCTCACTGATCATCTGCACGATCCTCTACCTTGCTGTCGCTGCGATCCTGACCGGCATCATCCCCGTCGTCCAGTACAAGAGTGACGCGCAGTTCCTCAACGCGCCGGTCGGATACGCGCTGGCGGTCATCAACAAGGA
>CAWEMY010000001.1:0-254406 GCA_963810305.1 uncultured Acidobacteriota bacterium | reverse complement strand
ATAAGGACTTGCCATGAGTCGACCGATCCACTAACGGATCTTTCCGTACTTCTGCAGTAATCCCTCTTCCGCCATCAGCTTCTCAACGCCGGCGATCGATCGCGGGACGAAGTCGGAAATGATTCGCGCTTCTTTTTCGGTGATGACGATCATGTCCTCGAGCCGCAGAAAGATGCGCTCCTCCGGAATGCGAAACTGCGGCTCGATGGTGAAGACGAGCCCGGGCCGCATCATCCCGGAGCCGCCGCCCATGTCGTGCGTGGACATGCCGACGGCATGCCCGAGGTTGCCGCCACGGCCGGTGCCCTGCGCGCGGCGCCGGTAGCCGTCCACGAAATCCTTCGCCGCTTTCTCGTACACCGGCTTCGAGAACTTCATCGTCGCCATCATGACGTCCATTTTCTTGACCGCGTCCTGCAGGATCGATTCTGCCGTGACGTTCGGCTTGATCGAGTAGAGCAGTGCCTCGTAGACGCCGAGGTAGAACGTGTAGAGCTCGCGCTGGACCGGCGAGAAGGTGCCGTTCACCGGCCACTGACGCGTGACGTCGCAGCGGTAGTAGTGGAGGTCCGGGCAATAGTCCATCAGGACCAGCTCGCCGTCAGTCATGACTTTGTCCGAGGCGCGATGGTGCGCCAACCATGCGTTGGGGCCGCTGGCGACGATGGCACGGTAGGCTTCACCCTGGGCGCCGTGGCGGACGTAGATGAAGCGCGCGAGCGCGTCGAGCTCATTCTCGGCGACGCCGGGTGCGGTGCTGCGCATCGCCTCCATGATCGCTTCGCCGCCAATTCGGGTCGCACGATCGATGACGCCGATTTCCGCCGGGCTCTTGATCGCGCGCATCTCGTCGAGGATGGGCGACAGGTTCCGCGTCACGTAGTTCCCCGCGCGCATCGTCAGCAGCATGCGCAGATGCGCCTCGCGGGAGATCCGGCCGTCCCAGGGGTCCGCCGCGGCGTCGTTGTTTCTGCGGTTTGCTCCATCGCGGCTTTCGGCGCTGCCTTCAGCCGGCTGGAAGGGGACGAACAAGTCACGCCGGCCTTCCTTGTAACGCGCGGCGAGGTCGGCTTGCAGGGTGTCGAGCGCCTTCACTTCGTCCATTCCGGTGAGCGCGATCGCGGCAGCCGGATCGTCCGACGACAGCAGCGCCCCCTCGACCGCTGCGCGCGATGCGTCCTGCTTGGGAAGGTAGAGCGTGCTCTTCTTCGTCGAGCCGTCGATCAGGAGCATCGCCTGCGGGACGCCGACGCCGGTGAGATGGAAGAATTCGTTCGACTGGCGGAAGATCGCGGAGGAGTGCACTGTGGGCGCGGCCTGCATCAGCGCGACCGCCGTCGGGCCAATCGCCTCGGCGACTTTGAGCCGCCGCGCGGAAAACTCCTCTTTCGGGAAGGCCGTCGTGAACGGCCGCCCCGCCTGCGCCAGCCCCGATAGACTCAACGCCGCGATTCCCGCCGCCGCTATCATCGCCGTCCCGAGCAGCCGCTGTATCACGTGAGAATCCTCCTCTACCTCGCGGTCCGGAGAGATAGCGAGAAATGAAGCCCTTCAGCCCTCTGAAGATGGCCGATCACCTCGAACAGATTCCGTGCTTGCGGATTCCCGTTCGGTCCGAGCATGCGCATGAGACTCTTTGTTGGCAGCTTCGTGAGGCGACTCAGCTCCTCGAAGCCGATGGTGGCGTTGATGTAGTCGCGCAGTATGGCTTTCCCGGTATCGAGATCTCCGGCGAGGAGGCATTCGACACCTTCTCGGAGTAGTTCCTTCCGGTACTTGCGGTCCCGCTTGATGCGGGCCTGCACGGTTTCCTTGAACTCTCGTGTCAGAGGCACGGTCACTTCTCCTCAGCCTTTCGCTTCTTGTAGTCCTGCCACCGTGCGTGAGCGGTCGCGATGTCGCGATCCTGTGTTTTCTTCGTCCCGCCGCCGAGCAGAATCACCAGCGCGTCGCCGTCCTTACCGAAGTACCACTCGATACCCAGGGCCGAAGTCGATCTTGGACCCGAAAACGCCAGCCCCAACTCCCTTTACGTTGGAGAAGTTCCCGAGCTCCAACCGCCGCATCGCCGTCGTGATCTTTGCCGCGGCTGCGGCATCTAGCCCGGCGAACCATTTCGCGAATCGGCTGGAGCCGTCGCGCTCGAGGAACTCGCGAATCGCCAACATGAAAATGGTAACATAGACGTTACCATAAGTCCAGGCGACTGTCGGATCAGCATGTGCCCGTCCATTTCCGCTCAATCGAACCAAAAGTACTTCCAGTGACGAATTGAGGTGTCATGCCTGGCATTCCAGCCACGACGCGCCCGCAACTGTTCCGCAGTCCAGCGAAGAATGTCGCTATCGTGACTGACCATCTGGTGTTCGTCACGCTTGTTGTACATGACGATCTCTCTGGTGCCGAAGTTGACGAACAGAAAAGTCGGCTGCTCGAAGTAGACATTGTAGGCGTCGCCGTTCAGCGCGTAGTGAAACCGTTCGATGCCAATCACCGAGGGCTCGTAATCCTGGTGGAGGGCACTCAGGGAGCGTGGGTAGTGTCCGTTCGCCGCGTGGTAGTTCTCGATATCGTCGATCAACGCCGCGCTGTTCGCAATCGCCCGAGTTCTGCTGTATTCGGTGGCGACCTGGTGCAGTGCCATCTGTGCGATGAGCGCCATCCCTGGAAGAACAATCAGGTACAGCGGCACCGGATTGAAGGCGTCGGGAGCTCGTCGTCTCAGTGACTTCAACGCCGGTAGCAGTCGAACCGCTATGTAGGCGGCCAGCCCCATAGTCGCAACCGCCAGAGATAGTCCGACTCCGCCCAGGGCGGCGCCCGCAAGGACGATCGCGAACATCGCACACGCAATCATCGAGACAGTCGCGAAGTAGAACGTGGCGTGGCTATGGGGCCGATTACTCTCCGTTTGCGCGTGTGTTCTGCATTCATAGATCAGCCAGGCCACGCCGATCGGAATCAGCAGCACTCCGGCGGCGCCGACGACTTGTGCCATCCCCGACACCGCCACCGCCAACGCGTCGTAACTTCCTGGAAGGAATGGATAAACCGTCAGCAGCGCCACCAGCGTTGCCGTGATGCCAATCGCGGCGAGATGCGCGAGCATGTGCTACTCCACGAGTTCAAACGTTGATGTTGCGAGCCGATGACCGACGCTCAGCGCTCGTACCTAGAAACATTGTGCCGAGAGACGGGCAAAGAATTCGATGGGACGCTGCTGCTGATCCAGAAGAAGTCTCGGCGTGCGATCGCCACACCGAAGAGCGAGCTGGATCTCATCGCAACTCGGCTCGCTCGCGCCAAAGAGGATTATGAAGCATGGCAAAAAAGCCGCTGATTCCCCTGACGCTCAGTTCGGGCAACGTGTTCGCCGACATCGGCTTCCCCGAGGCCGAAGGTACAGAATCTTGCTGACGACTTCCTTCGGGTCGCTTTCGGCGAGCGGTGGGGCGCCCGGGGCTGATCGCACAATCCAGCCACGCCGTGCGCGGCGTAGCGGCGTTTCCATTTATAGAAAGCTTGCCGGGAAATGCCAAAGTGCCGGCAGGTCCGCGCCACGTTGCGAGAGCCCGTGGCTGCCTGCTGTAAGACCTTGAACCGCCAGCTGCTGACCCGTGCCTGCTCGATCTTCGTCATGCGTCTCCACTCTAAGGTTTCTGGCTTAGAAAGGAGAGCTGGATGTGTCACCTCTGTGTTGGGATTTCACAACTGGGGCGCGCCGAAGCTCCGCGAGCGGCTGAAGCAGAAGCTGCCCGAGGTGGGTTGCCCGGCGATCAGCACGGTCCATGCGGTCTTGGATCGCCATGGCCTCGTGAAACGGCGTCGCCGCCGCGTCCGACCGCGTCTGACGGGCACGACGCTCTCGCAGCCGCTCGCGCCCAATGCGCTGTTCATTCGTGACGTTACCCTTAGACTGCACCGTCAGCAGTCGGGAGGGTCAGAATTCCGATCTGCACTAGTCTGACTTTCGCCTTGATTTGAGACGGCGGGGCTGCGGCGCCGCGGATGGTTCAGAATGGGTTGATGTCGATCCCAGCCTCCGGGTCGTTCAACGGCCCCGGGCCGGACGCAGCAAGCCGCGGTCCAGCGGTTATCGAGCGGCGCGCAATTGGGGGATGCTCGGCTTCCGATCGTGGTTGGCTTCGATGTAATCGACGCCCGCCGCCGTGATCTGAAGCTTGGACTGATCGTCGCGCATGATCAACTTCGTCGAGGCCAGATACCAGATGGCGAACTCGAGATGTTCGCGCGGCCGTCCCAGCAACCCCGGGAGGTCCCAGTTCGACAGGGCCGGGCGGCTCGGGTCGGTCCGCCGCTGGCTGTAAAGCATCTCGAGCAGCGTGCACCGCAGCTCCTGTTCCATCTCGAAGTCATTCTGGGCTGGCGGGCCGGTACTGACGAACCTCCACCGCTGCTGCCGGAGCGCCTCGTACTTGGTGTCGTACTGGGCGCGCTTCTCCGCATCGCGGAGAATGGTGTACGCCTCGCGGAGCTTGCGGAATCGCGCGGCGTCGCCGGTGTCCTGATTGTCCGGATGATAGCGCTGCGCCAGCAGGCGGAACAGCCGGTGAATCGTGTCCGGGTCTGCATTCGGGCTGATTTGAAGAATCTCGTAACAATCGAGCGGCTGATCGTCGGCCATGGCGGTCTTTTCGGCTCCTGAGACGTTGTGATTAAGCGCGGCGGGTGCCTGGGCGAGTCGTCGTCGCACGTTGATCGCTCAGGGCTTCAAGGTTGACAACGCTGAGGGAACAGACCGCAACGGCGAGAAGAATCGCGGGGTCCATACGCATGAATACCTGTTTCCTTTAGGCCGCAGAAAACTGCAGCCCGGGACCGCCACGCTGAACAAATTGGCGGCGCTATAAGGGTAACGAAATCCCCCCGATCTGGCGGTAACCGGGCGGGCCAGATAGGCCTCCTTGTGGCGCGAGGAGTCAGGACGTAGGGCGGAGCCTCTCGCTCCGACATCTGGTGGCAGTCTGGTGGGAGCGGTTAGGACTCTCTGAACGCGTGTGGCGTCAGGCCGAATGCCGCGAACCCGAGTGCCGGAGCCAAGAGGAACCGTCTGAGGCCCGTCACCCGCTGGCTGGCGCCGGAGCCGCCGCCCTCGGTCGAGACAATCGAAGCCGCGACAGTTCGGCGGCAGTTCGGGCCGATCGAGTCCGCGACGGTGGAGAGCCTCGACGGAAGGGACGTCGGTGGGGTCCCCCAACGTCGTCCAGGTCAAGCGATGCGCTCGCGCCCTTGAAGAAAGTCGATGGGATTCGGGCCGCGGCCGGGGCCGACTCGCAATAGAACCTAGGCATCGCCCGTTGGGTTTCCGAATCCGGACCTAATTCATCTGTGTTGGAGTCCCGTTTTTCTGGAGATTCTTATTGGATGTGGCATCCAGGTCAGCAGTCAGTCGGAAGTGCCGGGGGCCTTGCCTGACGCTGTTCGACGATTACGGGCAGGCGGTGAACCCGAAACGGGTCACGAGCCTACGCGGTCGGACAATTGTCCGTCGCGCCTGGCTATCAATTCGGCAGGATGTCAAGGGAGGCGGCAGGGCTGCCGCGCGCGATTCGCACCGACAACGGCGTGCCGTTCGCCTCCGCGCACGCACTCTACGGCCTCAGCAAGCTGTCGGTGTGGTGGCTGCGTCTCGGGATTGGGCTCGAGCGCATCACGCCGGGTCATCCGGAGCAGAACGGCCGGCACGAGCGCATGCACTTGACGCTGAAAACCGAAGCGACGCAGCCGGCCTGCTCGAATGTGCTCCAGCAGCAAGGCCGCTTCGACACCTTCGTGCGTCGCTATAACCAGGAGCGGCCGCATCAGGCGCTCGAGATGAAGACGCCGGCGTCACTCTACACGCCGTCGCCGCGACCCTATCTCGGGCTCGACGAGCTCGACTATCCGTTTCACGACTGGACCGCCGTGATCACCACGTGCGGTCGGATTTGCTACCAGACCCGCAAGGTGAACGTCAGCCAAGTGTTTGCGGGCCAGAAGGTGGGAGTGAAGCAGGTGGAGGAACACGTGTGGCTCGTCACCTTCATGCACTACGATCTGGGCTATTTTGACGATGAGACCTGCAGGCTCGAACCGATCGACAATCCGTTCGGTCCGAGTCTGTTACCCATGTCTCCGGAATAAGGTGTTACCCATGTCTCCGGAATAGACCCTGGGATTTTGGAGCCGGCGCTCGGACTTGAACCGAGGACCTGCTGATTACGAATCAGCTGCTCTACCAACTGAGCTACGCCGGCCAAGGCGGGAAAACAATTCTAGCACGGCGGTTTTTGGGCACCGAAGCCCGCCGACAGTGCGGCGGGCTCGGTGTGGGCGAGTTGCGACTACTCGCTGATGTCGATCTTCCGGGATTTGCTGACCTCGCGAGGCGGGCATTCGATCGTCACTTCGAGAACGCCATTGCGGAAGCGGGCCTTCGCACTTTCCTCGATGGCCCCTTCCGGCAGCGGAATGGAACGGTAGAAATGCCCGTAGGAGCGTTCGGTGTGATACGTGCCTTCGCGGCGCTCCTCGCGTTCGTTGCGACGCTCCCCCTGGATGGTGACCAGTCCGTCCGACACTTCGATCTGCACGTCCTCCTTCTTCAGCCCCGGCAGGTCGGCGCGGACGGTCAACTCGCTGCCGTCCTGATCGACCTCGATGCGCGGCGACCACAACTGCTGGGACAGCTGCGGGCTGCCCCCGAAACCGCGGAAGGGTGATCCGAAGCCGAAGTCACCAAAGAACCGTTCCATTTCCTCGGTCATCCGCCGCATTGCATTGAAAGGATTGTCCGACCACAAAGACGGACGATCACCGAAGCGCGAGGGCTGCGTTTGCGGATCACGTTGGAGCGCCTGGTTCCTCGATCTCTCGTTCCGCTCTGCCGTTTGATTACGCGTGTCCTGCTTTGTGTGTGCCATGTTCAACCTCCTGAGCGTGACGCGACCACGTCGATATCAGGTCGCGCGACAAGTTGTGTGATGTGAGGACAGCAGAAAAAACGCAAGGCGCATTCCAAGAGCAATCGCCACGTTTTCCGCCACGAAGCGGTCAGCGGCGGCGTTTGGTTGTGTTGTGAAATCTAACGAGGAATGAACGTTTGGGCGCTCTGACGATGGCAGCCCTAAAGGGCTGGACGCTCTGACGATGGGGCAGCCCTAAAGGGCTGGACGCTCTGACGATGGGGCAGCCCTAAAGGGCTGGACTACTACGGCTGGAGCGTTTTAGCAAGGCGTCGGCGTAGGCGTAGTCGAGCGTCTCGGTGCCTTCAGTGATGGTGGCCACCACAGGGGCCAGGATGTCTCGCGCTTCGTTGGGACGCCCTTCGGCCGCCAGATAGTTGGCGAACCCGCGCGCGGCGCGCAGCTCGAGCCAGCGCGCCCCCTGGTCGATGGCGGTGCTGAGCGACCGGAGGTACTGCATTTCCCCCTGCTCGCGATTCCCGCGCAGGATGTGGAGCTCTGCCTGTAACCGATGGTGCTCGGAAATGTAGGCCTGCTGCGCGGTATCTTCGGCGACGTTCATGGCCTCGTTGAGCGCGTCCTGCGCTTCCGCGTAGCGCTCGCCTCGCATCAAGGCACCGGCAAACAGGACAAGGTAGTAGGGGCGGAGCAGCGCCGATCGCGTCAGCGTGTGCGCCGCCAACGTCTCTTCCATGACCCGCAGGCCGCCGTCGACGTCTCCCATCTCGACGAGCGCGCGGCCGCGGAGTGGGCCGGCCCACTGGAACTCCTGCGCAATGCCGTGCGGCCGGCATACCTCTTCGAGTTCCCCATAGCTCTTGAGCACGGCGATCGGGTCGCGGCGCCCAAGGTGCGCAAACGTCAGGAACAGCAGAGCGAATGCCAGCGGTTGCGGGTGCGCCAGGGCGCGGGCCTGCGCCACGGCTTCGAGCGCCATGGCGATACACTGATCCGGAAAACCGCGGAGGAGCAGCGTGCGCGACAGCTCACAGCGGCAGAAGACTCCAGGATCGATGCCGGTTTCCCACACGCGCGGTCGATGGAAGGCCGGATCGTAGAGCGCCAGGGCACGCTGCAGATGATCGTGGCCAACGTTCAGCTCGCCCAGATGAAAGAGGGCGGCTCCGAGCGACCATTCTCCGAGCATCTGCAGGTTCGGATCTCCGAGCCGATTGAAGAGATCCAGCATCTCGAGCGCCACATCACGCGAGGTTTCGATCTCACCGGATACGATGTGATGCGCCGACAGGCCGATCAGTACCGGGATCACGCGCGCAGGATCCTCGACCTGCCGGCACAGATCTCGCGCCCGGGCATATGCGGCGCCGACTTCAGGGACGGCGTAACCGCGCCCGGTCTTGACCGCCAGCCCGTAGGTCATCTGTAACGACAGCTCCACCGCATTACGCTCGGGGCCGGGGGGCTCCGATGCCAGGAGCGTCAGACCCCGCTGCGCAAGTCGCGCCGTCTCGTCGTGCGCATAGAGCCTGGCCGCCGCTTGCGCCGCATGGTTGAAATATTCGGCCGCCTTGACATTATCGCGAGCCGTTTCGAACAGAAGCGCAATGCCGGCCGCGCACTCGCACGGCTCCTCCCCCAAACGGCTGACCAGCTGATTGGCGATTGCCCTCGCGTACGACGCGCGACGCGTCACTCGCAACGAATCGTAGAACGCCTTTTGATAGACATGATGCGCAAACCGGTAGCGCAGCGTCAGCGCCCGGTCCATCGTTTCCCCTTCGGACACGAACCGCACGATGGCATGCTCGCGCTCGAGACGCTCGAGCCGATCCTCCACGTCGTGCTCGTCGAGACCAAGGGCCCCGGCCATGATCGTCGTCTCGAAATCGAGGCCATGGACGCTTGCTGCTCCGAGCATCTTCCGATCCTCATCGTCGAGGGCTTCGATCTTGCGCTGCACCAGGCTGCGCACCGAAGGCGGCAGCTCCCGCTCGAGCGAGTGCAGATCCGCGGTCATGATCCAGCGTCCGTCCTGCTGCCGGATCACCTGCCGGCGGCGCAGATCGCGCAGGAGATCCGCGACAAACAGCGGATGCCCCTCGGTGCGCTGATGGATCAACTCCGGAAAGCCTTCGGGGAAGGCGTGCTCGGCGAACTGCATCGAGACGTAACGCGCGATCGCCGGGATGTCGAGGGGGCCCGGCGCAATCTCGCGGCATTGCCCGCGTGCGAGCAGATCGAGCTTTACGGTGAGAAATGGATGCTTCGCCTGCGCAAGGTCCGACGGACGCGCCGTGACGATGATCATCGAGCGCGTGTGGTCCATCCGTTGCGCGAGATAGAGAATCAGATCGGTGGTCGACGGATCGGCCCAGTGCACATCGTCGAACCACAGGATGACCGGCTGTATCCGTCCAGCCTCCTCGAGCAATGCGGCAATTTCACGTTTCAGCCGTTCTTGCGAGCCGCCTGCCGTTTCGGCCGCCAGGCGGGCGGCTGAGGATTCGTTCTCGGAGGTTGGCGTGATCCGCGAATACCAGCTTGGAGCCACGGCGCGCAGCAAGCGGGTGAGGCCACCATGCTGATCGTGGTTCTGAAGGCTATCGAGCGCTTCGAGCACGGGCAGGTATGCTTCGCTACCGGCCAGACGCTCGGAGCACTGGCCCCGGCCGAGCCGCACCGGCTCTTCGTGGTCTTCCAGCGATCGCACGAACGCTTCGACGAGCGTCGTCTTGCCACCGCCGGCCTCAGCCGAGATCACCACCAGACGCGCGCGACCGCTCCGCGCACGGTCGAACTCCTGGAAGAGCGCCTCCAGCTCCAGGTCACGGCCCACGACCGCACCGGACGGGCGCGAAGCGCGCGGAAGCACCGTGACCGATGACAGAGCCGATGCCACCGATGAATCGTGGACCAGTCCCAGTCGAAGCAGAACCTCGCCGGCGCCGGGGCGCAGGCGGGCATCCTTCTGCAGCATCTCCATGATCAACTGATCGAGTGTCCGCGGCAGCTCGTGGTTCAGCAGGGCCGGTGGTTCGGGCGTTTCCCACATCAGCGCCTTGAGTGTGGCCATCTGCGAGGGACCGAGGAACGGATGCTTCCCGGTGACCATCTCGTAGAGGACGACGCCGAATGCGAAGATGTCCGCCTCGGGCGCCACGACCTCGCCGCGTGCCTGTTCGGGCGCCATATAGGCCACCGTCCCGATCACCATCCCGGGATCGGTTTCGTGACCGGTCACCGCGAGCGTCGCCGCGACGTCGTGCTGCCGGGCGAGGCCGAAGTCGAGCAGCTTGACGTAGCCGTCGGGCCGCACCATGACGTTGTCCGGCTTGATATCGCGGTGGACGATCCCGGCAACATGCGCGACAGCGAGCGCTTCAGCGACCTGGCGAGCGATGTGGATCGAACGGTCGATCCGGATTCCCTGTGCTGAAAGCGTCCGCAGCGTCGAGCCGTCCACCAGCTCCATCGCCAGGTAGCGGTCCTGACCCACAACGCCAGTGTCGTAGATCGTGACGATATTCGGATGGTTCAACGAGGATGCGAGGGCCGCTTCCCGCAGCAGACGGTCGAGTGCCTCGTCCTGATCGATGTTCGAGCGGCGAATCAGTTTCAGCGCGATCTCGCGCCCGAGGCGCGGATCCTGCGCGCGGTAGACTTCGCCCATCCCGCCCGCGCCGATACTGCTGAGAACGAGGTAGGGACCGATCGAGGAACCTGGGGAGATGACCATGAGTGCAGGGAGGTTTTCATTATACAAAACGACTTGGGTTTAAACTGCGCCACATGAGACGACTGCTTTCGGCGTGGATCCTCGCAACGCTCGTCGCCGTCTGCGCCTCGAGCCCGACTGCTGCGAATCTTGCGCAGGCTTCCAAAACCGCGGCGGCGGCGCGAACCGCTGTGTTCCCCGGGTCCGAGTGGGATCGTATTCAGGACCCGGCGAGCGTCGGGTATTGCGCCGATCGGCTCGCCCTGGTGACCGGCCGGGCGAAGGAGCTCTCAACCACCGCGATGATGGCGGTGGTCGGTGGCCGTTCGCTCTACGAATACGGCGACTTGACGACGGTGAGCTATCTGGCGTCGGTGCGGAAGAGCGTGCTGGCGATGCTCTACGGGAAGTACGTCGCCAATGGCACGATCAAGTTGAACAAGTCGCTGACGGACCTGAAGCTCGACGACGTCGGCGGGCTGCTGCCGATCGAGCGGACCGCAACCGTCGCCGACTTACTGGGCGCACGCTCGGGCGTTTATCACGAGGCCTCGAATCCCGGCGACAATCTGGCCGACGCGCCGCCGCGCGGCTCGCAGAAGCCGGGCACCTACTTCCTCTACAGCAACTGGGATTTCAACGCGCTCGGCACGATCTTCGAACAGGAGACGGGTCAGAACCTTTACGACGCGCTCGAGAAGGACATCGTCCGTCCGATCGGCATGCGGGACTTCGATCGTGCGACGCACCAGCGCACCGGCGACGCGGCCAGGTCGCAGCATCTCGCGTATCACATGAACTTCTCGACGCGCGACATGGCGAGGTTGGGTTATGTGATGTTGCGCAATGGAGAATGGAACGGCCAGCAGATCGTTCCACGCGACTGGGCGAAGAAAATCTCCGGCATTGTGACACCCGTCGCTGAAATGAATCCTGCGGGGATGAAGAACGGTCCGTTCGGATACGGTTACCTCTGGTGGGTGTGGGACGGGAAGGCGAGCACCGGGGCGTTCGAAGGAGCGTACACCGGTCAGGGCGCGTTTGGGCAGTACATCACCGTCCTGCCGAAGCTGGACATGGTGGTCGCACACAAGACCGTCCCTGGCGAAAACCGCAACGTCTCCGGACCCCAGTACCGGTCGCTGCTCGATCTGATCGTCGCCGCGAAAGGTTGCGGGGGATAACAGTCTTTTGGAAGTTTGGAGTTTGGAGTTTGAAGTTTGGAGTTGTCAGCGATCAGAAATACACGGACGCGATCAACGGGTAATGGTCGGAGCCGAACGACGACTCGCCGCGTTTGAATTCCGCACGCCATTCATCGGGGATCCGGAAGAAGAGATGATCGAGGCGCAGGAGCCCGAGGAAGGTGCGGCGGCCATCGGTGACTCGCGTATCCGGAAACGCAGCGGCGAGCTCCCGGTAGGCGGCGTCGATGAATCCAAACCATGTGTTGAAATCGCCGCCAAGGACGAGCGGCTCGGTGCCGGCAAGCGCATCGCGAAGGCCGCGCGCCTGTCGCATGCGCGCAAACTCACTGGCGACCCACACCTTCTTCACGCTCGTGTTGTCGAGGTGCGCGTTGGCGAGTCGGAGCGTCCACGGTTCGCCGCCGGTCGTGGTACCGCGGACGGTTGCCGCCAGCGCGACCCGCCGCTGCTTCTCGAACGGGAGCTCGATTGCCGCCAGGTTCTCGAGCGGCAGGGTAGAGAGGATCGCGTTGCCGCGATCCTCGTGCGAATCCGCCGGCGCGCCATTCCGCATTGAGGGGACGTAGTACAGCGACATCCGTAGCGTGCGGGCAAGATCATCGATCTCGCGTGCCGCCGTTCCGCGAATCTTCCTGGCGAAAGCAGCGTTTATCGGCGTGGGCGGCACATCGTCGCCGCCGCGAAATGCTTCCTGGAGCAGCAGCACGATCGCGGTGCCTGGCTGATCCTGCTGGACCCGTCGCAACAGCGCGACGAGATCCCCTTCGCCAAGCGCCATGTTCCAGCTGATGATCGTCAGCCTGTCGACCGCGAGCGGCGCCTCGACGAGTGGCCGGTTGGTGATCACCGGCTGACCGACGGCACCCCGCCATCGGGACAGCACGGCCGCGTCGCCAGCAGCACCCGGCGTCAGCCAGGTCACTCCGAGCGACGGGTGGGAGAACGGCGCGGGCGCCGGCACGAGGTGGTAGTTGCCCGCACAGCCGCTGACACTTGCGAGCACAGCGACCAGAGACACCTCGCGGAGGCGCCCTTGAAAATGGCGTAAGGATCGAATCAAGAATGTGTTCCGCTGGAGGTCCTTATTGTACCACGGGGGGACCGGTCGAGGGAATGAACAGCCGTTCCGTTTGATTATTGAGCAGGACCCAGAGGCCGTAGACCCCCATGATCGTGCCGAAGGGGATATTGATCAGGTTGATGGCGCAGAGGACGATCGCCACGATCCGCGCCCACGGCCGGAATTGGAGAAGTCCCCACCCGGCGATCAGCCCCGGCAGCGAGATCACCAGCATGAAAGAGACAAGTGCCGTGCCGGTGAGACCGATGATCGGCAACGCGATTGCCGCATCGCCGCCATCGGCGGCGGCGCCTACGATCCCCGCACTCAGGCCAAATACGGCCATCAACGCAAGCGCTGCGAACACGCCCAATGCGCTCAGCGCAATGAACAAGACCCCGAGGACCTTGACGTGGGTATCCATCAGCGCTGCCTCCGGCTATTCGCCTGTGCTGTCGTCGTCAGACTTGCTGCCGCCCGCCCCGCGATCGGTTGTATCGTCGTCCAGGTCCGCCTCAACGTCTGACCCGGCGGGCTTGCTGGTGGCGATGTCGTCGATGCCCAACGGCTCCTCGTCCTTTGCCCGCCAGTCCTCGTCTTCGTCGTACAGCGTTGTCACCGGGCGAGCCTTGATCGGGCCTTTCGGTCCGCGATCATCCTTGCGCGGCGGCTTCCGTTTGTTCTTTGGTGGAGCGTCGGGGCCGAAGTTTCGACCACGCGGCGCGCCGGGGCCTGCATCCGAGGGACGTGCGAAGCCTCCTGGACGCGGAGCGCCGAAGCCCCCGCCACCCCCGCCACCGCCGAAGCCTCCTGGCCCGCTGGGTCGCGGACCGCTGAACCCCCCCGGCCGCGGGCCCGGGGGACGGTCTTCGCGCGGACGCGCCTCGCTGACCGCGAGAGGGCGACCCTTGAACGGTTGCTGGTTGTAGCGGCGGATGGCTTCTTCCGCGACACCACGCTCCGCATAGTCCACGAACGCGAAGCCACGCGGCCGGCCGGTCTCTCGGTCGGTGGGAAGAACGATCTGAGCGGGTTCGCCGACGCTTGACAGGTGCTCTCGCAACTCTGCCTCTGATGCGGTATACGGCAGGTTGCCGATAAACAGACGGACTGACACAGCCCCCTCTTCTCGGGATCCGGTTGATCGCCTCGGGGACCGCCCCCTTAGAGCATCCGGAAAAGCTCAAACAAAATAGCACGGTTCACTCAAGGGACGTCAGCCGCCGCGCTTCGCGCGAAGGTGGACGAGGTTGAACCCGCCGAGGCGGGGGGCTACTATGGACTGTTCAGGTTCCGGCAAATTACCCACAGAGCATGTCAGCGACAAAAACCGGGGGGCGGGGACAGATCGTCATCCGCGGCGCCCGCACCCACAACCTCAAGAACGTGGACGTCACGTTACCTACGCGGTCTCTGATCGTCATGACCGGGGTCAGCGGGTCCGGCAAGTCGTCGCTGGCATTCGACACGATTTACGCCGAGGGGCAGCGTCGTTACGTCGAATCGCTGTCCGCCTATGCCCGGCAGTTTCTCGAGCGGATGGAGAAGCCGGACGTCGACAGTATCGAAGGTATCTGTCCGGCGATAGCAATCCGGCAGAAGAACAGCATTCGCAATCCGCGGTCGACGGTTGGCACCACGACCGAGATTCACGACTACCTGCGGCTGCTCTATGCGCGTGTGGGGCGCACCTTCTGCCGCAGCTGCGGCCGCGAAGTGATTCGAGAAACGGCGGAAGTCGTCGCGCGGCGGCTGTCGGATCTGCCGGCCGGCACCACGGCTCCTGATCGGCTTCGAGATGCCGGTCGTCACGCCTGCGCCGCTCACCGTCGCGCCAAGACCGGAGGGGGACGAAGAGGATCCCGGCGACGACGCCGCTGACGACTCCACCGTGCCGCAGCCCACGCTGCCGGATCTCGTCGATCCCGTTGCCGAGACGCTGGCGGCTCTTCGCCGGAAGGGATTCGGGCGTCTTTTCATCGATGGTGCCGCGGTTACGCTTGGAAGACGTCGACCCCGCGACGCTCCGCGATCGCCCGATCCTGCAGGTCATCGTCGACCGACTCAAGGTCGAGAGTGACATTCGCGCCCGGCTCACCGACTCGGTCGAAACGGCATATGCCGAAGGCGGCGGAGCGGCATTCGCCATCGAGTTGCCCACTGACGACAGCGGTGGAGGCCGGCTTCACGACGGCGACGACGGTAGAGGCCGGCTTCAGCCGGCCTTTCACAAGTTCTCCGAACGGTTCGAATGCCGGCCGTGCGGGATTCAGTACGAGGTGCCCCAACCGCGCCTCTTCTCGTTCAACAACCCTTTCGGCGCCTGTCCGGTATGCCACGGGTTCGGCAACGTCATCGAGCTCGACATGGCGCTGGTTGTCCCGGACCCGACCAAATCCATCCAGCAGAATGCGATCGAGCCGTGGAGCAAGCCGCACTACCGGGCGCAACTGGCAGAGTTGAAGCGCGCCGCGCGGGTGCGCGGCGTGCGGACCGACGTCCCGTGGAACGTGTTGAGCGATGAGGAGAAACAGTTTGTCATCGAAGGAGACCCTTCGACAGGCTCAGGGCAGGCCCCTTCGACAGGCTCAGGGCAGGTGGGATACGAAGGGGTGAAGGGCTTCTTCCGCTGGCTGGAGCGGAAGAAATACAAGGTCCACGTCCGAGTTTTCCTGAGCCGCTACCGTGGGTACCTGACGTGTCCTGAGTGCAATGGCGCCCGGCTGCGGCGGGAGGCGCGCGATGTGCGAGTCGGCGACCGGACCGTTGACGCCGTTGCCGCTCTTACCGTGCGCGATGCGCAGCGCTTTTTTGCTGAACTGGTCCTTTCAGAAAAAGAGACAGCCATCGCCGAAAAGGTGCTGGCGGAGATTCGCCGCCGGCTTGGTTTTCTTCGGGATGTCGGCCTGGACTACCTCACGCTCGATCGGCTTTCGTCGACGCTGTCCGGGGGCGAGTCCCAGCGCATCAATCTCGCGACCTCGCTCGGTTCCGCGCTCGTCGACACACTCTACGTGCTGGACGAGCCGTCCATCGGCCTGCATTCGCGCGACAACGAACGGCTGATCGCCATCCTGCGTCAGCTCCGCGACCAGGGGAACACCGTGCTCGTCGTCGAACACGACGCAGACATGATCAGGGTTGCCGACCGGGTCGTCGACATGGGCCTCGGTGCCGGCGAACAGGGCGGCCGTGTGATCTTCACCGGGACGCTCTCGGAACTGCTCCACGAACCGCGTTCGCTCACAGCGAAATATCTGCGCGACGAGCTGGCGATCCCGGTGCCGGCCACCCGGCGGAAGCCGATCGCGCAGAAACTCAGGATCCTGGACGCGTCGGAGCACAACCTCAAAGGCGTGGACGTCGACATCCCGCTCGGCGTGCTCACGTGCGTCACCGGCGTCAGCGGCTCCGGCAAGAGCACGCTGGTGCACGACGTCATCTACGCCGCGCTCAAGCGCTCGAAGGGGGACTGGGACCGGCGCGTCGGCACTCATCAGAAGCTGGAGGGAGCCGAATACGTCAGCGACGTCATTCTCGTCGATCAGGCGCCGATCGGACGAACGCCACGTTCGAATCCCGTGACGTATCTGAAAGCCTTCGATCCGATCCGCGAGTTGCTGGCCTCCACCAAAGATGCCCGCTCCCGGGGATTCACCGCGAGTCACTTTTCATTCAACGTACCGGGCGGCCGATGCGAGGCCTGCGAGGGCGAAGGGGTCGTCAAAGTCGAGATGCAGTTCCTCGCGGATGTGTTCGTGCCCTGCGAGCACTGCGACGGCAAGCGCTTCAAGCCGCAGGTGCTCGAGGTGAAATACCGCGGCCGCGGCGTCGACCAGATGCTCGACATGACCGTCCGCGAGGCCCTGACGTTCTTCGCCTCCTCACCGAAGGTGCTGCGGCGGCTGCAGGTGCTCGACGAAATCGGTCTCGGATACCTGCGGCTCGGCCAGCCTGCGACCACGCTGTCGGGTGGTGAGGCGCAGCGAATCAAGATCGCGGCGCACCTGTCGTCACATACCGGCGACCGCGTGCTCTACATCCTCGACGAACCGACCACCGGTCTGCACTTCGACGACATCGCGAAGCTCCTCGCCGCGTTCCGCAAGCTGCTCCAGGCGGGGCACTCGCTGCTGGTGATCGAACACAATCTCGACGTGATCAAGACCGCCGACTGGGTCATCGACCTTGGTCCGGAAGGGGGCGAAGAGGGGGGGTACATCGTCGCGACCGGCACGCCGGAACAGCTCGCGCAGCTTGAAACCTCCCACACGGGGCGGTATCTTCGCGACGTCCTCGCGGTCGGCCGATCGAACGCCTACGGCGCCTCGCGCAACCAGGCATCATGACCAGCGTTCTACTGCTCGCCCTGGCGTTCACACTGGGGACCTACGGACCCGGTCAACAACGATTGGACGATGTCGTCCGCAATCTGCGGAATCCGGATTTCCGGGCCCGGCTCGACGCCCTTCGGACGCTGAAAGAGGCAAAGCACGTCGACGCCATCGTCCCAATCGCGCCGCTGATCAACGACGCGGGTGACGAGATCCAGATGGAAGCGATTGCCACCGAGCTCTCGTTCTACCTGGTCGATCCGGTCGACGCGCGCCGGCATGTGGCGCTCATCGTCGAAACCCGGCGGGAGAGCCCCGCCGAGGCCGCCTTCGAAGCAGGTCCGCTGGCCGTGTGGCCGCGTCCGGTTCCGCCCGAGTTGACCAGCAACCTCTTGCGCGCCATCGATGACGCGACCGCTCCAGTCAGGCACAGTGCGATCTACGCGCTCGGCACGATTGCGCGCCCGCCGGTGGCAGACGAGACGACGCAGCAACTGATCAAGGCGCTGGATCATTACGATCCGGTGGTGCGCGCCGCGGCGGCGCGCGTGATCGGCCGGCTGCAGGTTACCGCCGCCGGTCCGGCCTTGATCAACGCGGTCAACGACTCACAGCAGCCGGTGCGATTCGCAGCGATGCGCGCCCTCGGTGACATTCGTGAGGTCACCGCGATCCAGTCGCTGACGCAGCAACTGGATCACTACCGAAAAGGCGAGGGGGGGTGGTCCGCCCTCGACGGCCTGGCGAAGATCGGCCATTCCTCGAGTGTCCCGTTGTTCAAGGCACGGCTGGCCGACCGCGATCAGTTCTTTCGTCGGGCCGCAGCCGAGGGCCTCGGGCGCGTCGGTGAGCCGTCAGCCGTGCCTGTGCTCGAGACCGCCATCGGCACCGAGTCGTCCGAAATGGTGCGGATCGCGATGGCCTTCGCGCTCCAGAAGCTCGGACGCAACTACATACCGAGGCTCGTCGAGTCAGTCGATTCCGAGAAGCTCGCGCCGCAGGTCGCCGGTTACCTGATCGAGCTCGGCGCTCCGGTGGCAGACAGCCTGGTTCCGCACCTGAAGGATCCTGATCCCACCATTCGGGGCAACGTCGCGCTGATGCTCGGTGCGATCGGCAACGCAGCGCACGTGTCCATGGTGCAGCCGTTGGTCACGGACCGCGACCGCGACGTCGCGCGCGCAGCCACGCGTGCGATCGAGCGGCTCAAAATGCGGTGACACGGGATTTCTTTGCGCGTCCGACGCTGGTCGTCACGCGTGAACTGATCGGCAAGCTCCTGGTTCATGAGACTGCCGCCGGCCTCACCTCCGGTGTCATCGTCGAGACCGAAGCGTATATCGGCGAATCGGATCCCGCCTGTCACGCGGCGCCTGGACCAACTGCCCGCAATGCACCGCTCTACGGTCCGCCGGGGCTGGCGTACGTCTACCTGAATTACGGGATCCATTACTTGATCAATGCCGTCACCGAAGCCGAAGGCTGGCCAGCCGCGGTATTGATCCGGGCCCTGGAACCATTTCAGGGTGAAAAGCTGATGCGGCGCAGGCGCGCCCGAGGTACCGGGAAGCCGGCGGGCGCTCTCAACACCGCGTCGCTGTGCCGCGGCCCCGGCAATCTGACCCGGGCACTCGGCATTTCGCTGCGTCACAACCTGCGCGATCTCGTGTCGTCGGAGTTGCGCATCGAGGACGCTGGACTGCCGGAGCGTGAAGTCGCGTGGAGCCCGCGTATTGGTATCACCGTCGGAGTCGACCGGGAGTGGCGATGCTACGCCGCCGGCAGCGCCGCCGTATCAGGGCGGCGACTTACCGGCGCTGCTGCACGGCCCGGGACTGCGCCTGCGAGATCGGCACCCGAACGGTGACGCGGCGGCCGTCGCGGACGATCGAGAGGGCCACCGAGCTTCCGATCTGCGCGTCGGAGACCAGCCGGATGAAGTGTGGTCCGCCTTCGATCGTCGTGCCGTTGAACTCGACGATGATGTCGCCGCGGCGCAGACCGGCCTCGGCTGCGGGCGCCCGCGGGTCCACGCTCATGACCAGGACTCCCCGGGTATCGGGCGCGCGCAGCTGTTCGGGCAATCTCCGATGTCAATGTCGCCAGCTCGATCCCGGCGATGGTGCCGCGCCGGATGGTCCCGGTCTTCACCAGCTCGTCGAGCGTCTTGCGGGCAAGGTTGCTCGGCACGGCCAGCCCGATACCCTGGTAGCCTCCGGTCTCGCTGTAGATGGCGGTGTTGATGCCCACCAGTTCACCGCGGGCGTTGATCAAGGCGCCACCGGAGTTGCCCTTGTTGATCGCCGCGTCGGTCTGAATGAAGCTCTCGGTCCCGAGCCCCTGCACTGTTCGTCCGGTTGCTGAGACGATGCCGAGTGTGACGCTCTGGTTGAAGACGCCGAACGGATTGCCGATCGCCAGGACCCACTCCGCGACCCGCAGTTTCGATGAATCTCCCCAGGGGATCGTGGGCAGTTTCGTGGCGTTGATCTTCAGGACCGCGAGGTCTGTGACCTCGTCCACGCCGATGATCTTGGCGCGGAATTCACGTTTGTCGGAGAGGATGACCGATACCTCGGACACCTCGCCCCGAGTGCCGCCGACGACATGGGCGTTGGTGAGGACGTATCCATCCGCCGAAACGATGACGCCGGAGCCGAGACTCTGCGCCCGCTGCGCGCCGAACATGTCTTCGCCAAAGAACCGCCGGAAGAATGGATCGTCCGAGAACGGCGACCGCACGATCTGCGTGGACGAGATGCTGGTGACGGCGTTCACGGCGCGCTCGGCAATGCCGGTCAGGTCGGGCAGCCCCTGCGGCACAGCGGCTGGGCGAGCCGGCTGTGCCTGAGTGGCGGACGGCGCCTGCGCGGCGGAGGACTCTTCAGCCGTCCGCATCCGTCCGGTGAGAACCAGCCCGGCCAGAAACCCGGACACCAGGAAGAGTGTGACGACGAGGATGCGTCTCAGCATGGGGGCGTCTTTCTGGTCACCGCACTTCGATCTTGCGCGTCGGCAGGAGCGCGTGCTTCGGCAGCGAGACGGTCAGCACGCCGTCGGTCAGATCCGCGGTCACGCGATCGACGTCGATCTTCTCGGCGAATTCGAAGGTGCGGGCGAATGCGCCATGTCCGCGCTCGACCTGATGGTAGTGGACGTCCGGCCCGCCGGGCGTCTCGACCCGGCGTCCGCGGATGGTGAGCTTGGAATCGTCCATCGCGAGCTCGATCTGGTCGCGAACCAGGCCCGGAAGCTCCGCGGCGATGACATACCGGTCCGCCGTCTCGAACACGTCGATCGGCGGCACCCAGGCGTCCCCGTGGTGGCCGCTGAGGCGCTCGAGGCGCTCGTGCCACCCGCGCAAGTCACGCCAGGGACTGGACATCACCAACGATATTACACGTGCGACGTGCGACGTGCGACGTGCGACGTGCCACGTGCGGACGTGCCAACGTGCCAACGTGCCAACGTGCCACGTGCCACGTGAGCCCGTCCGCACGTGCACGTGAGCCCGTCCGCACGTGGCACGTGAGCCCGTCCGCACGTGGCACGTGAGCCCGTCCGCACGTGGCACGTGAGCCCGTCGCACGTGCCGCACGTCGCACGTGTAGAATCACAGGTCAATGAGCCTACAAGCGACCCGAATGAAGAAAGGAATGCTGATCAAGATCGGCGAGGATCTGTTCAGGGTGCTCGACCTTCAGCATGTGACACCGGGCAACCTGCGGGGGTTCGTCCGGGTCAAGTTCCGCAACATCCGCACCGGCTCGCTCGCGGACCAGAAACTGCGTTCGGAGGACTTCGTCGAGCGCGCCGTGCTGGACGAGCGTCAGATGCAGTACATGTACAAGGACGGCGATTCCTACCACTTCATGGACACCGAGACTTACGAGCAATCCCACATCACCGCGGAAGCGCTCGGGGAATCGGTGAACTACCTGATCCCGGATGCCGTCATTGCGGTCGAGTTCTACGGGAGCGAGCCGGTTGGCATCGAGCTGCCGGTGACGGTGGACCTGAAGGTCACCGACACCGTGCCCGGCATCAAAGGAGCGACGGCCAGCAACCAGATCAAGCCCGCGACGCTCGAAACCGGTCTCGTCGTCAGCGTGCCGCCGTTCATCAACCCCGGCGATACCATCCGCGTCAGCACCGAAACCGGCGAGTATCTGTCACGAGCATGAGCGGCCGGAACGGAGCGGTAGCGAGTGAAGGCCGCCAGGCGGGGTGCAGGGGGCCCCGCCGATAAGTCAATGGACATCAGTCAGTCGAGGCCGAATGCCGGCTGGATCGAGGTCATCGCCGGCAGCATGTTCAGCGGCAAGAGTGAAGAGCTGATTCGCCGGCTGCGCCGGGCCCAGATTGCCAAACGCAAGGTGCAGACCTTCAAGCCGCACATCGACAACCGCTACGGCGACGACCACATCATTTCGCACAGCGAAATGCGGATCGCCTCCGAGAACGTACGAGCCTCACGGGAGCTGCTCGACCGCGTGGCGGAGGATACCGAGGTGGTCGGGATCGATGAAGGGCAGTTCTTCGACGCCGAGCTCCCTGCGGTGTGCAACACGCTGGCGGACCTCGGCAAGCGGGTCATCGTCGCCGGGCTCGACCAGGACTATCTCGGCAAGCCGTTCGAGCCGATGCCTCAACTCCTGGCGATCGCCGAGTACATCACCAAGACGCTGGCGATCTGCATGGTCTGCGGATCGCCGGCCAATCATACCCAGCGCCTCGTTCATAGCAGCGAACGCGTCCTTGTCGGCGCGCAGGGCACCTACGAAGCCCGGTGCCGCCACTGCTTCGATCCCCGGCTGGGGCAGTAGACGATTGACGATTGAGGATTCGATTGGCGATTGACGGATTGATGCGGATTGACGATTGAACGAGCGATTGAACCTCTCGCGCCGTTTGGTGTCTAATACTGCGTGTTCGCTCCGTTCATAGTCTACAATCGTCATCGTCAGTTCAATCAAGTTGATCATGGATCTCTCAAAGATCCTCTTCGTCCTCGGCGTCGGCTTCCTTCTGGCTAATCTTCGTCTGGCCTTCCAGTTCATCCGTTTCCTGCGACTCCGGTCCCAGGCGCTCCTGACATGGCCGGGACGCCGTCCCCCCTACTACGCGATTCTGATCGGCCTCGGTGCAGTCCTCAGCCTGCTCATCGTCTACAAGCTCGCGGTGCTGCGATGGCATCCCTCCGAGGTGTTCGGCGAGACGATGATGCTCGTCTACTACGGGTATGGGGTCCCGCTCAGCCTGAAGATCGGGCGGGGGTTCTACGAGGATGGGATCTGGGCGGACGGGGGGTTCGTGCCCTATTCACGCATCGGCGGCATGGCGTGGCGGGAAGACGAGCAACTCACGCTGGTGCTGCTCGACCGCGTGCGCGACTTCGGTCGCCGGCTCACGGTTCCGGAGAGCTATTACGGCGCCGCCCGCCGCGTGCTCCGCGACAAGATCGCCGCCCACGACATCCACTTCACCGACAAATCGCTCGACCTGAGCAACCACGACGAACGCGACGTTATCTGACGCTTGTCAACTCCTAACGTCTAATCCTAACTCCTAAAATTTTAGAAGTTAGAAGTTAGAAGTTAGAGGTTAGGAGTTAGAGGTTAGGAGTTGTCAGCGAGCAGGTCCGCCAGATAGCCAAGCGGACCTTCTCCGGTCGCCATCGGATCGCCCAGCCAGTCTGGCGGTGTCAGCCAGATGAACGCCAGGATCGCGATCACCATGACGTCGTACTGCCAGGTGGCGCGCTCGTAGGTCCAGAAGAAGGCATTCCACAGGATCCTGCCGGGGAGGAAAACGGTCTTCTTCATGCGACCGGCTCCGGGTGCACGTCGCGGAGCTCGCGGTAGGTGTAAAGAATCCGGTCCGCGACCGTGAACAACGAGAGGACGCCGATCACCCACATCACCGCGGCCATCCGGTTGGTGAAGGCGCCGATCATGAACAGCACGATGCGTTCGGGGCGCTCCATGAAACCGACCTTGCACTTGGTGATCAGCGACTCGGCCCGGGCGCGCGTGTAGCTGGTCATGATCGCGAACATCATCGCCAGCGCCGTGATCATGACGTAGTCGAGTACGGCGGAGCGACGAGTACAGGTAGATCAATCCGATGAACAGCGCGATATCCGAGAACCGGTCGATGACCGAGTCCCAGAAGCCACCGAAGGCGGATTCCGCATGCAGCTCGCGGGCAACCTTCCCGTCGATGAAGTCGAAAATGTTGGCGACGATCATGATCACGCCGGCGCTGATGAAGTGGCCGAACGCCAGCTGCCATGCCGCCGCGACGTTGATGAGCACGCCGACAAACGTCAGGATGTTCGGATGAATGCGTAGCGCGACGCACACTGCGATGATCGCTCGCAGCGGGAACATGCAGATCGTGCCGATGAGGCCGGTGACGGTCATTGGCCCGCTTTCGCTGCGCTTCGTCGAGGCGGGCGGGCGGTCGCGGCGTGGCGGGGCAGGTATAATGAAAGGTTCAATTGGCGCAAGAATTCGCAGTGTAGCCCATGCCGATTCGCGACCTCAAGGCCCAGATCGCCCGTCTGCCGGAACAGCCCGGCGTCTACCTGTACTACAACCGGGCCGGGGAAACTCTGTACGTCGGCAAGGCGAAAGTCCTGCGCGATCGCGTCCGGTCGTACCTGGGAGCCCAGGGAATGAGTCCCCGGATCGACGCGCTGCTCGACGAAGCGCAGCGGCTCGACGTGATCGTCACCGACTCGGTGGTCGAGGCGCTGGCGCTCGAGAATCACCTGATCAAGCAGCGGATGCCGCGCTACAACATCCTGCTGCGCGACGACAAGAACTATCCGTACCTGCAGCTGACCGTCGGTGAGGCGTTCCCGCGGGTGCTGGTCGCGCGGCACGTCGAACGCGACGATCACTTCTATGCGGGTCCCTTCCTGCCGGCGTCGCTGGCGCGCAAGACGATGTCACTGAGTCACAAGCTGTTCGGGATCCGCTCCTGCAACGAGGTGATCACCGGCGAGCGCGGACGTCCGTGTCTCGAGTTCGACATCAAGCGCTGTGTCGCTCCGTGCGTCCGCGAGATCTGCAGCGAAGACCAGTACCGCGTCGCGGTCGAGCACACCCGCCTGTTTCTCGAAGGGCGCAACGAGGAGCTGGTCACGACGCTGAAGGACCGGATGATCGAGGCGTCCTCGGCGGAGCGGTTCGAGCAGGCCGCGCAGCTGCGCGACGCGATCCGCACCGTCGAGACGCTGCAGACGCGTCAGCAGAAGATGTCGACCGTGCAGATGGGGGATCGCGACGCGTTCGGGATCAAGGCCGGCCCCGCCGGCGCCGTCGTCCAGATCTTCCAGGTGCGCGGCGGCCGTGTGGTCGAGCGCATGGAGCTGGTTACCGACAACGCTGCCGAAGCGTTGCCGGCCAGCGAGGATCCGGGTAGAGCGCGGCTTCAGCCGGCCGTGAATGAGTCCGAGATTCTGCAGGCCGCCGTGCAGCAGTTCTACGCCGACCGAATCGCGCCGCCGGAGGTGCACCTGCCGCTGGCGTTCGCCCAGGCCGACACCGAGATGATCGAGGGCTGGCTGAGCGCCGCCGCCAAACGCCGCGTCCGGATCTCGGTGCCGAGGCGCGGCGAGAAGCGCGGGCTGCTCGACCTCGCCGCGCGAAACGCGGCGGTCGGCTATCAGGCGCGCTTCAACGAGAACGTGGCCGCGAACTACGACGCCCTCGAGACACTGCGCGTCGTCCTGGCGCTTCCGTCACTGCCGCGGCGGATCGAGTGCTTCGATATCTCGACGATCCAGGGCAGCGAAACCGTCGCGTCAATGGTGGTGTGCGAAGACGGGCGGATGAAGCGCGGGGACTATCGCAAGTTCCGTATCCGGGGCTCGGGACTCGGGGCTCGGGGCTCGGGGCTCGGCAGGCTCGGCCGCCGGACGCGGAGCGCGGACTCGACCGCGAGTCCCGCATCCCGCAGCCCCGCGCCCCGGTTTTTAGACGATTTTGCGTCGATGCACGAGGTCGTCTTGCGGCGTTACAGGAAGGTGCTCGAGAACGGCGGACCGTTTCCTGACCTGATCCTCATCGATGGCGGCAAGGGGCAGCTGGCTGCCGCCTACCAGGCGCTGCAGGAGCTCGGGCTGGCGAATCTCGTTGCCGTCGGCATTGCGAAGAAGGAGGAGCTGCTCTTCACTCGCGATCACGTCGACGGCATCGCGATGCCGAAGGACAGTCCGGCGCTGCTCCTGATCCAGCGGATCCGCGACGAGGCGCACCGGTTCGCCGTGACGTTCCATCGCCAGTCGCGCACAAAGCGCGACCTGCGGTCGGAGATCGACACGATCCCCGGCGTCGGCGCGCGGCGGCGGAATGCGCTGCTTCGCGCGTTTGGCAGCGTCGCCGGCGTCCGCCGCGCCACTCGCGAGGAGCTCGTTCGCATCGTCGGCTCGAGGTGCGCCGACGCGGTCCTCAGTCATTTTGCAGGCGGGGTCAGGCCGGCCTGACCGCGAGTGGACGAAAACTCAAACCGAGACACCACCCGCGATCAGATAAGTCTTGAACTATCAACGGGTTTGCCGTACGATTCTGCGTTCCTGCAGCCCCCCGAATTCAGAGTTTTTTCAGCCGATCCGATTGGATATCGCGTCGATTCTTCTGGCCTTCGCGGTCGTGCTCGCGTCACTCACGGTGCACGAGTGGGCGCACGCCTGGACGGCGGACCGCCTCGGCGATCCCACCGCCCGCATGCTCGGGCGCGTCTCGTTCAACCCGGCGGTGCACATCGACCTTCTCGGGACGGTCGTGCTCCCGTTGATCGCGATGTTCAGCGGCCTTCCGATCCTCGGATGGGCCAAGCCGGTGCCGGTCAACATCAGCCGGCTGGGTCATCCGAAGCGCGACTTCATGATCGTCGCGGCGGCTGGCCCGGCCAGCAATCTCATCATGGCTGCGATAGCCGCAGCCGCATTGCGGACCCTCACGCCGGAGGACGCCTTGTCGCTCAGCGGTGGCGGCCAGATCCTGCTGATGGCGGTGAGAATCAACGTGCTGCTTGCAGTCTTCAACATGTTGCCGATCCCGCCGCTCGACGGTGGTAACGTGCTCGCCGGTCTGCTCCCTGACAGCATGGGAGGGGTGATCCACGGGTTGCGGCAGTTCGGGTTCATCATTCTCTACGCGCTGATGTTCTCCGGCATTCTCTGGCGGCTCGTGGATCCGCCGTCGGCATTCATTCTGAGCCTGCTCCTATGAATCCCACCGCCAGGCCGAGGGCATCGCCGCTGAAGCCAAGCCCCGAGTCGTCTCGGGGATGCGGCCGACCGGGAAGCTTCATCTCGGGCATCTCGTCGGCGCGCTCAACAACTGGGCATCCCTGCAGGACACCTACGATTGCTTCTACTTCGTGGCCGACTGGCATGCACTCACCAGCGGCTACGCCGACACGTCCGATCTCGTCGAGAACAGCTACGACATGGTCGCCGACTGGATCGCCGGCGGACTCGATCCGGAGCGCAGCACGATCTTCGTGCAGTCGCTCGTCCCCGAGCACGCGGAGCTGTTCTTGTTGCTCTCGATGGTGATTCCGATCCCGTGGCTCGAGCGCGTGCCGACCTACAAGGAACAGATGCAGGAGCTGTCGGAGAAGGACCTGTCGACGCTCGGGTTCCTCGGCTATCCGCTGCTGCAGACCGCCGACATCGTGATGTACAACGCGCATTACGTGCCCGTCGGCGAAGATCAGGTCGCGCACCTGGAGTTGAGCCGCGAAATCGTGCGTCGCTTCCACAACTTTTACGGCGAGCTGTTCGTCGAGCCGAAGCCGCTGCTCACGAAGTTCGCGCGCCTGCCGGGCGTCGACAACCGGAAGATGTCCAAGAGCTACGGCAACGCGATCGACCTCGCAGACGATGCGGAGACGGTGCGTAAGAAAGTGATGCAGATGTACACGGATCCCAAGAGAGTCCGTGCCGACATCCCCGGTACCGTCGAAGGCAATCCGGTCTTCATGTTCCACGACGCGTTCAATCCCAACACAGCTGAAGTGGACGATCTGAAATCCCGGTATCGCGAGGGCAAGGTGGGCGACGTCGAGGTGAAGAAGAAGCTCGCGGCGGCGATGAACACCTACATGGACCCCATCAGGGCGCGCCGGACCGAATTGCTGGCAAAGCCGGAGACGCTCCGTGAGATCCTTCACGAGGGCTCGCGCAAAGCCAGGACCATCGCCGGAGAGACCATGGAACGCGTCCGCGCTGCGGTGAAATTGCGGTATCGGTGACACCGATGATGGAACATCCCGAGTTCGAATCGATCCTCGAAGGCTACCCGGTTCACCTTGACATGTTCGAGGGGCCGCTCGACTTGTTGTTGCACCTGATCAAGCGGCACGAGCTCAACATCTACGACATCCCGATCACCCTGATCACAAAGCAGTACCTCGAGTACATCGACCTGATGCAGGAACTGAATCTCGACGTCGCTGGGGAATTCCTCGTGATGGCGGCGACGTTGATTCACATCAAGTCGCGGATGCTCCTGCCGCGGCCGGATCCCGGACAGGAGGATCCGGAAGAAGACCCGCGTGAAGCGCTGGTCCGCCGCCTGCTGGAACATCAGAAATTCAAAGCGGCCGCGGAACTGCTGCACGAGCGTGAGACGCTGCGCAGCGCGCAATGGACGCGGCCGGATGGGCCAATCGTGCAAATCGCCGGTGAAATGCCGGAGCCTGAAGTCGAAGTCGACCTCTTCAGCCTGATCAGCGCTTTCCGCTCCGTCGTCGAGCGCGCAAAGCAACGACCGAAGATCGTCCTGCCGGGCGAACAGATTCCGATCGAGCAGCGGATCGATCAGCTCCTGGCTCGCCTCTCGGAGACCGAGGCGCTCGGATTCGAGGACCTCTTCTCCGACGTTCAATCCCGTGCCGGAATCATCGTCACCTTCCTGGCGATGCTGGAGATGATCAGGCTGAAACTGATCAGGGTGTTCCAGAGCGGTGCGCTCGGACCGATCCGGGTGTACAAACGGGCACGCCCCGCCGACGCTCCCAAGCCGCTGGGGGATCCGGAACTGAGACACACTACCGAGGAGGTCTCTTAGTGTCCGATCATCTGAAACCGATTGTCGAAGCCATCATCTTCGCGTCGCCCGAGCCGGTGACGCGAAAGACCCTCTACAAGCTGCTCGACGATGAGCCCAAGGAGGACGTCGACGCGGCGCTCGCCGCCGTCCGGACCGATTACGAGCGCGCCTCCGGCCTGCAGCTTGTCGAGATTGCCGGCGGCTACCAGATCGTGACGCGTCCGGAGTTTCACGAATGGGTCCGCAAGCTGTTTCACGAGCGCACGACGAGCAAGCTGTCGGTGCAGGCGCTCGAGACGCTCGCGGTCATTGCCTACAAGCAGCCGGTCACCGCTGGCGAGATCGCCGAGATCCGGGGCGTTACCAGCAGCGGCGGCGTCCTGTCCACCCTTGTCGACCGCCGTCTGATCAAGACCGTGGGACGCAAGCAGGTGGTCGGCCGGCCATTCATGTACGCGACGACCCGCGAGTTTCTCGATCGGTTCGGACTCAACGATCTGTCGGATCTGCCGAAGGTGGAGGAGATGTCGGACGCGCTCGGCTTCGAGCTGCCGATGGGCCTTGCCGAGCCCGCGCCAAAGACAACGGCGCTGCCATTCGAGCCCACCGACGAGCCGTCGCAGGATTCGCGGACCGAACAGCTGTCAACGGAGACATCGCCGGAAGAAAAAGTACACTGAAGTCGTGGCGTCGCGCCGTCGAGTCGTCGTGCGATGCCGAAGGCAGTTCGTGAGACATGGCCGCCATACGTCTTCAGAAAATCATCTCCACCGCCGGGGTTGCGTCACGCCGCACCGCGGAATCGCTGATCGTCGAAGGACGCGTCACGGTGAATGGTCAGACGGTCCGCGAGCTGGGTTCGAAAGCGGATCCGGACACCGATGACATTCGGGTCGACGGCAGGCGGGTAAAATCGCCCGGCCGCCGGCGTTACATCCTTCTCAACAAGCCTCGCGGGTACATCACGACGCGGTCGGATCCGCAGCATCGGCCGACCGTGATCGACCTTCTCACGACCGGTGGCGTCCGCGAATACGTCTATCCCGTCGGGCGGCTGGACTACGACTCAGAAGGGCTCCTGCTGCTGACCAGCGACGGTGAGCTGGCCGAGAAGCTCATGCATCCGCGTCATGAGATCGGCCGCGAGTATCACGTCCGCGTGCGCGGCGTGCCGGACGAACGCGGGATCGAGCGGCTCCGAAAAGGCATTGCCCTCGACGGCGAGCGGACCGCCCCGGCCACCGTGGAGATTCACAAGGTGATCGAGAGCACCAGCCACGGTCCGGACGCGATCCTTTCCATGGTGATCTACGAAGGGCGCAACCGGCAGGTCCGGCGGATGTGCGAGGCCATCGGTCATCCCGTCAGCCGCCTGAAGCGCGTCCGCATCGGCCCGATCAAAGACGACCATATCCGCCCCGGCGAGTTCCGCGATTTGGACGCGGAGGAAATCGCTGCCCTCAAACGCCTCGCCGCCCGTCCGCCCGTCGCACGTAAGCACGTCGCACGTGAGCCCGTCGCACGTAAGCACGTCGCACGTAAGCACGTCGCACGTGAGCACGTCGCACGTAAGCACGTGGCACGTGACCCCGTCCGCACGTCGCACGTCGCACGTGACGACGTCGCACGTGACCCCGTTACTCCTCGTCCAACAGCTCGGCCCAGAACGCCACGAGGTCCCAGATCGCCCGCGTCGCGGCGGACCGATCGACCTCGGCGTGGGTAATGAGCGGTGTCGCCAGCTGCTCGACTTCGGCCCCACGCGCGCGCAGAGTGTCGGCGAGCAGTACGGATTCCACTGCAGGGATGACGTTGTCGTCGGTGCCGTGCAGCAGGTACACAGGAAAAGGCGGCGTTGGCGAGCGCACCGGGGAGAGCGCCGTGTCGTCACCGAGCGCGGTCACGTGCGGCAGCAGTATCGGTCCGAGGTGTGCCACGTCCCGCGCGTTGACGTAGTTCATCAGCGTCCGCGCTGGTTCTTCCAGCCTTGCCGCAAGGTCGCGCGCTCGTGCGAACTCCGCCTGCCCCTGTGTCTTGTCGACGATGTCGACGTGCGAGGCGTGGAGAAATGCCAGGATCGCGTCGCGCAGCGGCTGTGCCTGCGGCGCGGGAACGACGCGGTCGGCCACGCCGAGAAGGATGATTGCGATCCCGTAATCGTGCGGCGGACGGGACGATCCGTCGGGCTGCACGCCGGTGCAGAGATATCGCAGCGTGCGCGGCAAGTCGCCATGTCCTCCGAAGGACATCACGAACGCGACCCGATCGCGCAGCGAAGGACGCGACGCCGCGACGATCGAGAGGCCGCCGGCAAAGCTGATCCCCATCATCCCGATTCGCCGGTCGGGCGCGTACCCGCTTCGTTCTGACAGCCACACGCCGGCGTCTTCTATGGTGTCGGTGGATTGCGGAGTGATGCTGTACCGCTTCAGATCCGGGAGTTCCGCAGTGACGACGATCCGCCCCATCGAGGCGACGTCACGGGCGAACTGAATCAGCCGCGGTTCGTCGATTCCGCCTGCATGGACGCCGGGGACCAGCAGCGTCGCCGGTCCGTTTGTGCTCGCCGGGCGATATACGCGCCCGCGCACGCTGCCGCTGCGGGTCGGGACTTCTATCACGGACTCGACCAGATCGGTCGTCGTCCATTCCGCGACCGTGCGCGCGGACCCCTGCAGCCCCGCGGCCTGGATGACGAACGCCGCGCCGCGGACGTAGTCGTATCCAGCGGCGACCGACAGCATCAACGCGGCCGGGACGCCGGCGACGATGGCGAGAGTTTTCCGGCCGCGCGTCATCGGCGGATGATACTGCGCTGAACAGCTTTCAGCTTCGCTCGTCAGCTCGAGTGACGGATACTGTTGGAGCGCGGGGCGCGGGGCGCGGCGCGATGCGCGAATCGCGACTACTGACTACTGACTACTGACTACTGACGTACTGATTACTGACTACTGACTACTGACTATGCGAGATCTGATCATTGCCATCGACGGGCCGTCGGGCGCCGGCAAGGGGACGGTCGCCCGGAATCTGGCGGCCCGCCTGGGCTACCGTCACGTGGATACCGGCGCGATGTACCGCGCTGTTGCGTGGAAGGCGGTGGAGGACGGACTCGATCTCGACGATGAACGGGCGGTATCGAAGCTCGCGGCGACGCTGAGCCTCATCGCGACTGGCAAGACCGTGTCGGTCGACGGCCGTGATATCACGCGGGAAATCCGTACGCCGGCGATCGACGCAGCCGCCGCACGAGTGGCGCGACAGCCGGCAGTCCGCGCCGTCCTGATTCAGCAGCAGCGTGATCTGGGCGCAAGTGGGGGCGTGGTGATGGAGGGGCGCGATATCGGGACCGTGGTGTTCCCGAACGCGGACGTGAAGCTCTATCTGGACGCTTCGCCGGAGGAGCGCGCGAGGCGCCGCGCCCACGACCCCTCCCACACCGCCGGCCGCGGCACCGCCGCCGTCCACGACATCGCGAGCGCCCTCGAGGCCCGCGATCGCCTCGACCGCACGCGCACCGCCTCACCGCTCGCCGTCGCCTCGGACGCGATCGAGATCGACACCACTCAATTGTCGGTGGACGAAGTCGTCGAGCGGGTCCTCAAAGTGGTGGAAGAACGCCGGACAAACTCCTAACCGCTAACTCCTAACTCCTAAAGAATTTTAGAAGTTAGTTGTTAGTAGTTAGAAGTTAGAAGTTAGTCGCGGTCTTTGTAGTCCTCTGAAGAGGCCGGGTCGAACTCCCAGCGATGCCGATCGCGCTCGATGATCTTGTCGGCCCCCTTGAGCTCCTCGTTGTCCTGGTACTCGACGCCGAGCGCCCTGCCGATGTCATCGACGCGGTCCTGGTCAGGCGTCGGGTTGTCGCCGCCGGGAGCTTCGTCGCCGACCGCGTAAGCATCTTCCCAGCTCGCGTCGACATCGCCGCCGGTCAAGGCCGGGCTGGTCTCGGTGTGCTCGGCTCGCGCCTCGGCGAGCTTCAGACGACCTGTGGTTGCCGCTGACGGATGGCGAAGAGCGGGATCGAGGCTCGATGGCGGGCTCGGGACGGTCTCATCCAGCTCGCGCAGCTGACGTCGCGCGCGATCGAGCGCCGGGAGCCGACGTGAGCTGCCGGCCCCGGACGGGGTGCCGGTGGAGCGTTTGGTCGGCATCGGATTGGTCCGCCCGCGGACGGTTCGGCCGGTGTCCGGGGTCTGCGCCAGATCCTGCTCGCGGCCGGTGCCGCCGGCCCTCGGCGCGGTCGAACGAGGCCTCGGGGTCTTCTTTACCGCACGCCTCGCACCCTTTCGCACCCCCGTCGCACCCTTTCGCACCCTCGCCTTCGCACCCTTCCGCACCCCCGTCGCACCCTTTCGCACCCTCGCCGTCGCACCCTTCCGCACCCTCGCCGTCGCACCCTTCCGCCCCCCTGCCTTCGCGGTCTTCCGCCGGGTCTTGCCTCGTGGCGTTTTGGCCCCCGCGGTTCTGCGGCGTCCGCCGCCGCTCGGAGCCGCGGCCCTCTTTCGGGCCCCCGCTTTTCGCGTTGGCGGCGTCCGTTTCTGCCCCTTGCGTTTCGCCTGCTTCTTGGCCATGACCTTGATTGACTGATGTCTCTAACTGTTGTATCTTCTATTGCTTATCGCGATTCAAAGAGCGGTAGCCGGGGCTCGGCAGCCCCACATTACAGCCCGCCGGAGCTGAGATCACGGCAGAAGCACGACCGAGGAGGACTACGTTTCGCATGGCAATTGACAATCCGCAACATCCCAATCCACAAGGAGGTGGCGCGACCGGAACCGCAGAGCGATCGACTCAGAAACCGTCTGAGAAGATGACAACTCTCAACCCCGTGGACGAATCAGTCGATCCGCAGGAATACGCGCGTCTCCTCGACCTTTACGATAACAGCTTCCGCAACATCGCGGAAGGTGAGGTCGTCAAGGGCACCGTACTCAAAGTTACCGCTTCAGAAGTCATCGTCGACGTGGGCTACAAGTCCGAAGGGATCATCCCCGTGGACGAGTTCATCGACGAAACCGGCCAGATCACCGTGCAGCCAGGCGACTCGGTCGACGTGCTGCTCGAACGCACCGAAGACCGGGAAGGTTATGTCGTCCTCTCGCGCGAAAAGGCCGAGAAGATGAAGATCTGGGACGAGGTCGAAAAGGCCTACGCCGAGCGCAAGGTCGTCATCGGCCGCGTCATCGAGCGCATCAAGGGCGGTCTCGCGGTCGACATCGGCGTCCGCGCCTTCCTCCCCGGCTCGCAGATCGACGTGCGTCCCGTCCGCAATCTCGACGCGCTGCGCGGGCAGGAGCTCCGCATGCGCGTCATCAAGGTGAACAAGAAGCGCGGCAACATCGTGCTGTCGCGCAAGGTCCTCCTCGAAGAAGAGAACGCGGAAAAGAAGAAGCACACGCTCGACACGCTGGCCGAAGGCAAGGTGCTGAACGGCGTGATCAAGAACATCACCGACTACGGTGCGTTCGTGGATCTCGGCGGCATCGACGGCCTGCTGCACATCACCGACATGTCATGGGGGCGCGTGACCCACCCGTCGGAGCTGTTCAAGGTCAACGATCCGATCGACGTCATCGTGCTGAAGTACGACGCGGCCACCGAGCGAGTCTCGCTCGGCCACAAGCAGCTGATGAACGATCCATGGTCGAACGTGATCGAGCGCTATCCGGTCGGCGCGCGCATGAGCGGCAAGGTCGTCAGCCTCACCGACTACGGCGCGTTCGTCGAGCTCGAGCCGGGCGTCGAAGGGCTGATCCACGTCAGCGAAATGTCCTGGAGCAAGCGCGTGAAGCACCCGTCCAAGGTGCTGAACGTCGGCGATACCGTCGAAGCCATGGTGCTCGGCGTCGATCCCGGTGCGCGCCGCATCTCGCTCGGCCTGAAGCAGGTCGAGAGCAATCCGTGGCACGAGCTGTCGGAGAAGTATCCGATCGGCACGACCATCACCGGCAAGGTCCGCAACCTGACCGAGTTCGGTGCGTTCGTCGAGGTCGAGGAGGGGATCGACGGCCTGATCCACATCTCGGACATGTCGTGGAGCAAGCGCCTCAAGCACCCGTCCGAAGCGCTCAAGAAGGGTGACACCGTCGAGGCGATGGTGCTCAACATCGATGCCGAGAACCAGCGGCTGTCGCTGGGGCTCAAGCAGCTGCAGACCGACGTGTGGGACGAGTTCTTCTCGCAGCACAACGTTGGCGACAGCGTTGAGGGCAAGGTCGTCCGCTTGACCAACTTCGGCGCGTTCGTCGAGCTCGCGGAAGGCATCGAAGGATTGATCCACGTCTCGGAGTTCGACGACTCGCAGCAGGCGGGCAAGGACGGCAAGCTGGAACTCAACGTCGGCGAGAGCTACCAGATGAAGATCATCAAGCTCATTCCGACGGAACGGAAGATCGGCCTCAGCATCCGCGCGCTGAAGAACGAAGAATTCCGGGCCGATTGGGAAGCCTACACCGAGACGACCGGCCGGCCGGAAGTGACGCTGGGCGATCACTTCAAGCACCAGCAGTAAGCACGTGCGACGTGCTACGTGCGTACGTGCTTGCTTGTCGCGTGCGGACGTGCGGACGTGCGGACGTGCCGTGCTGACGTGCAAACGTGCGCCACGTAGCACGTTGAGCACGTGAGCACGTGAGCACGTGGCACGTGAGCACGTACGCACGTGGCACGTCGCACATCGCACGTCGCACGTAGCACGGACACCGAAGGGGGCTTTGTGACCAACGGCAGCATGACGAAGGCGGAACTGGTCGAGGAAGTGTCGAAGGTGTCGGACCTCACGAAGAAGCATTCCGAGGTCATCGTCGACACCGTCTTCAAGAGCATCATTGATGCCCTGCACCGCGGCGAGAAGATCGAGCTGCGGGGGTTCGGCAGCTTCCGCTTGCGCCGCCGCGAGCCGCGCAAGGGGCGCAACCCGAAGACGGGGGACAAGGTGGACGTCCCGCCGAAGAAGGTGCCGTATTTCAAGCCGGGTAAAGAACTGAAGGACCTGATCAACCGGGAGCCGGAGGCGCCGGTGGCCGCCCCGCCGATCCCGACCGTTCCCTCCGGATCGGATCTGGCGGGCGTATAGTCATCAATGATCAGTAATCAGTAATCAGTAATCAGTGAACAGTGATCAGTGAAGGGCAGTCTCATTGATTACTGATTACTGACTACTGGTTACTGACTACTGATGATTGGAAACTGTTAAGTGTTCGAGCGTCTGTGGACGCCCTGGCGTCTGGCTTATGTGAGCGGTGGCGACGAGTCGAAGGGCTGCATCTTCTGTGCGGCTCTCGAGGACGATGACGCGGCACCGCTCATTCTTTTTCGCGGCCCGTCCTGCTTCGTCATCCTCAATCTTTTCCCCTATAACAACGGTCATTTGATGGTGGTGCCGAATCGCCACGTGGCCTCCCTTGCCGACACGACCGCCGAGGAACGGGTCGAGCTGATGGATCTCACGCGGCGCGCGGAGGCGGTGCTCACCGAGGCGTACGCTCCGCACGGCATGAATATGGGCATCAACCTCGGCAAGCCGGCCGGCGCCGGCGTTCCCGGCCATCTCCATATGCACGTCGTCCCACGGTGGAGCGGCGACACGAACTTCATGACCGTGGTCGGGCAGACCAGGGTCCTCCCCGAGGAGCTACCAGCGACGGCCGGGAAGCTGCGGCCTATTTTCCAACGTCTCTCCCCGTCACTCTGAACGGGCTGACGGCGGGCCCTACGGCGGGTTCGGTGGTCACCGGCAGCCTGACCGTGAACGTCGTCCCCTTGTCCTTTCCCCCGCTCTCCGCTTCAACGGTCCCATTGTGCAGTTCGACCAGGTGTCGCACGATCGCCAGGCCGAGGCCGAGGCCGGCGCGCTCCCTGGTCATCGATGGGTCCGCCTGTTGGAAGCGTTGAAACAGGTGCGGCAGGAAGTCGGCGGGGATCCCGATTCCGTTGTCGCGGACCTGCATTTCGGCGAAACCCTCATCACGCCGAAGCATGACGTCAACGCGGCCGCCGGGCGGCGTGAACTTGATCGCATTGGAGACCAGGTTCCAGGCGATCTGCCGGACCCTGTCGATGTCGCCAAGAATGACGATGTCGTTCTCGAGGTTGGCCTCGACCGAGATCGCCTTTTCTTTCGCCGCCAGCCGCAGGGATTCCAACGCATCCTGAATGAGCGGTGTGACCTGAATCGGGCGCGTCGTGATGCGAATCCCGCCCGAGGCGATCCGGGACACATCGAGGATGTCTTCGACGATGTTCGCCTGCGCGCGGGCGTTGCGCTCGATCGTCGACGCGGCGCGCCGTGTCAGTGCCTCGTCCGCCTGGTGGCGCGTGAGAAGGGCGGCCCATCCGACCATCGCGTTCAACGGTGTCCGCAGCTCGTGCGACACCGTTGCCAGGAACTCGTCTTTCACCCGGTTGGCGGCTTCGGCCTGCTGGCGCGTCTGGCGCTCGGCGCTCAACGCCTCCTCGAGCGCTTTCCGTTTCTTGCGGAGTCTGATCTCGGCGGTCCGCCGCATGCTCGCAAAGATGACGATGCTGACAAACAGCAGCACCCGGTTGAACCCGACCCAGAACGTGGTCAGGTCCCTGCGTTGGTAGGCGTAGTAGTCGAGGATGAGTTCGAACAGGGCCGCGACGAGCAGCCCGGGACCGAGCCCTTTGAACCACGCGGTGCCAATCATTGCCAGGATCACGAGGAAGGTCGAATCGAACTTGATGCCCCATTTGCGCTGAATTGCGGCGCTCCCACCGACGATCGTCAGGACCAGCGCTACGCCCGAGAGATAACGCCACGTGTTGCGCAGCATGCGTCCGATCATGTCGCGCCTACTGTCGGACAACATCGGGTAGGAGTCAAACTAGACCGGGCGCCGGCCTCGCGCTCGCGCCCGTGCCCCGCGCCGACGGCCGTCGCTGCGCACGAAGCTCCACAAAAGGCCACTAAGAGCACCAAGAAGAACAATTAGTGTTTTCTTTCCGTTGTGCTCATGGTGGTCTTTGTGTCTTCGTGCTATGTACGTGGATCGTTCGCTGTCGCGAAGGAGTACTGAATCGGATGGATCTCGACCTCACTGATCAACAGAAAGCCTGGCTCCAGAAGATTTCCGAATTCTCGGCGACGCGCGTCGCCCCCAGAGCGGCAACGATCGACACGGAAGGGAAGTTTCCACGTGAACTGATCGCCGAAGCGTCCAGGCTTGGCCTGATGGGGGTAACCATCCCGACCGAGCTCGGCGGCGCGGGGCTGGACTATGTCAGTTATGCGCTCGCCCTCGAAGCGCTGGCGCGCGCCAGCGCCGTCGTGGCGGTGATCGCGGCGGTGAACAACTCGCTGGTTGCGGAGCCCATCGCACAATTCGGCAGTGACGGGCAGAAAGACGAATGGCTGAAGCGGCTCGCGTCCGGTGAGGCGATCGGCGCCTTCGCGCTCTCCGAGGAATCAGCCGGATCGGACGCCGCCAATCAGCTGACGATTGCCCGGCTGGACGACCGGGGCTACGTTCTGACCGGACGCAAGGTGTGGGTCGCCAATGCGGAAGCGGCCGACGTCTTCATCGTCTTTGCCGCAACCCAGCCGGGTACGCGCGGCCGCGGGATCAGCGCCTTCCTGCTGCCGTCTGATACGCCCGGCCTGAAGCGCACCGCGGCAGCGGACTCGCTCGGCGTCCGCGGACTCGGCTGCATGGATCTGGAGCTGAAGAACGCGCGCGTTGGCGCCGATGCGCTGCTCGGTTCGCCAGGGGAGGGTTTTCACATCGCGATGTGGGCGCTCGACGGCGGCCGGGTGGCAATCGCTGCGCAGGCCCTTGGCGTAGGATCAGCGGCTCTCGAGGAAGCGCTCAGTCATGCGCGGCAGCGCGAGGCGTTCGGGCAGCCGATCGGCAATTACCAGGCGGTTCAGTGGATGCTCGCTGACATGGCGACCGACCTCGACGCCGCACGCATGCTCACGCTGAAGGCCGCCGACGCCCGGCAACGCGAGGCCCGGCCGACGCTCGAGGCCTCGATGGCGAAGTTGTATGCCTCGGAGGCGGCCCACCGCGCCGCAGACAAGGCAATGCAGATTCTTGCTTCGAAGGGCTATCAGAGGGGCTCCGTCGTGGAGCGTCTGTTCAGGGACGTTCGCGCGACGGAGATTTACCAGGGCACGTCGGAAGTTCAGCGCATGGTCATCGCCGAGCAGATTCTCGGCTGACGCGCTTTCCGGATCTTCGAACAACGTGATCCCCCACGCTTCCGGATCGTCGGGAGCGTCGGCATTCCAGTCGCCGAAGGAATGCGATCCGTCGGTCTCGTACTTCAGGATGTATTCGCCGGCAGGCAGTGTGATCGTGCCGTCGAACCGGCGGTTCTTCGTCGCGCCGCCGCCATGATCGGTTGAACGGTAGGTCATTTCCCACACCGCCTTGCCGGTCTTCGCGTCTTCGATCCAGCCGTAGTCGTCCATGTCGCCGCCTGAGCCCTCGCCGAGCGCGTAGACGCGAATTTCGGTCGCTCGATCCAGTCTGAAGCGCTTCTCGACGCGATCGTCGTCGCGGACCTCCGTGATCTCGGCAATGATGCTCGGGTCCTTCTTCGGATCGTATGAGGTGACAGCCGACCGATCGACCGATCCGGATGCGGCGAGCAGCGTCACCCCCCAGTGGCGGCCGTCGTAGGGAGCCGACGCGTTCCATTCGTCGGCCGAATGCGAATCGTCACTGATGTAGTGAACGACGTAACTGCCCGGCTCGAGGCGGATCGTCTTGTCGACGAGGCGGTTCTTGGCGTCACCGCCACCGTGCTCGGTATCCTCGTAACGCATCTCCCAGACGCGCCGTGAGTCCGATCCGGTGATCCATGCGTAGTCGTGCATCCGATTTTCACGGCCTTCGCCGAGTGCGTAGATGCGGACGTCGATCGGGCGATTCAGGGTGAAGCCCTGCCGGCGCGCTTCGCGGTCGCCGATGCCTTTGAGGCTGACGAAGACGGCGCTCTGCGGGACATGCTCGTAGGCGAATGCCTTCACAGCCGCCCGCGCCTGCGCGTCGGGGATACGGATGGACAGGCCCCAGAAGTCCGGATCGTGGGGCGGAGGAGAATTCCAGTCGGACAGATCGTGCGAATCATCGGTCGCATAGAACGCGGCGTAGCGGCCAGCCGGTAATTTCCGTGTCTGCCAGATCGCGCGATTCTTCTCCGCGCCGCCGGCCGGGGAGGAGTCCTGCCACCGCAACTTCCAGACTTTCTCACGCGTCGCGGTATTGATGATCCAGCCGGAATCGAACTCGCCGTTCTCCCGCGCTTCACCAATCGCGTAGAACTCCACGTCAGTGGGTCGATCGAGAACGAACCCTTTCTGCTGGAACTGCTCGGGCGCTGTTCCGCGGAAGCCGAGGACCTCGTTTGCCGAAGCCTGCTGGCGGAGCCGATCCACATCCGAGGAGGAGAGGCGCTGGCCGTTGCCGAAGACCGTCAGCTTGTACTGGTTGAGGTAGTCGGCGCCGGACCACTTGCTGATCCGTTCACCGCCACCGTCATCGTTAGTGGTGTAGCCGGTAGGGTACGCGGACACGTAGGCCGCGTACGATCCGGCGGGGAGGTGCAGCGTGCCTTTGAACTCCCGTGGGCCGGCCCGTCGCCCCGAGGTCTGAGCTTCGCTCAACTCCCACACGACGCGGCGGTTCTTCAGATCGAGGATCCAGGCATTTCCCACCCACGGTTGCTCGCGGCGATCGCTGCCGTTCCATACCGTCCTCAACACCGTCAGGGTGTTATTGACCGTGGTCCCTTCCTCGCCGATGGCTTCGATGCGGACGTCCTGTGCTGTGGGCAGCGTGAACGCCTCCGTGCGCGTCTGCCGCGGTGAGAGGTCGCGAACGTCGACAAGCAGCGATTGAGCAGCGGCCGGGCGCGCGGCCGCGGTCATCGCCGCCAGGGTGATCAATGCCGGGACGAATCGAGACGCACGAATAGCCATAAAACCTCCAGAAACTTCACGGGAATAGACGGTCTGGAGGCCCGGGCGGTTCACAGAACTCTCCTGGACCACGCAATTTGCTGATTCCGCTCAGTCGACGATGAACAACTTCGCGCCTATCCTGCTGGATGACCGGTGCCGCTGGGTGCCGTCGCCCACTTGATATGACATGCCAGGGCTGAGCAGAACTACTCGGCCATCGTCCAGCTCCGTGATCAACTCACCCTCGAGGCAAAGCAGGATATGGCCCTTGCCACACCAGTGATCTGCGGCGTAACCAGCGGAATACTGGACGAGCCGAACTCGGATATCGCCAAAGTTCCTGGTCCGCGAGAGAGCGACACCGGTGAGGCCGTTGCGCTCCTCGGAAACCATCGCGTTCCAGTCCGTTGTCTCGAACGGCGTATCGGGGATGTTCACAGCAGGTCCGATGAGATCTACAGCGCTTTCCGCACTGCCGCCTGGACTGGATCGATGCTCCCGATTCCCCCGTCCGACGTGTCGAACAGATAACGCTCCCCAAGCGAACACCAGTAAACGTCGATCAATTCCGCGCTGGAAGCGGAGTACGGATTGCGAGTCTCGCCGCGCAGCAGGTGCGGCACCGTAGCATCCAGGAAGCACGAGTCGCCGGCGCCGAGTACCGTGCAGACCTTCTGGTCCTCGGCGTACGTCACCAATTCGATTTCGCCGCTAAGAACGTAGACAAATTCCTGGCCGTGATGGTCATGCGGCACGAGCATCTGCATGTCAATGTTGCGAATTCTGACCAGGTAGGGGTAGATGTGTACCGTTCGGAACTGGTCGAACAGCGGGTGATAGCTGTTGGGCATTGGCGCGTCGGGGCGGTCAGTGGGCAGCCGCCGCGGACGCGCCGGCAGGCCCGGTATGTCGGACGAACGTCGAATGAAATAATACGGACGCTCTTCGCGCGGGTCGTGCAACAGTTCGCGCAGGGGTTTCCCGAACGCACGCGCGAATCTGGCCAGCACGTCGAGCGGCGGAGTCCGATCGCCGCTCTCGACCTGTTCCACCTGCCGCTCTTTTATTCTGGCGATCTGCGCCAGTTCCGCGGTCGTCCACCCGCGGGCGCGGCGGAGCGCCGCGAGTTCTGCCCCCAGCAGAGCGGGCAGTTCACTGTCGAACGGGGCCCCACCTTTGCCCGGGCCGTCCCCGTTTCGGCGACCCGCGAATGTGTCCGGCAGCCACTCGAAGCCGCTCAGACCGCCGGCCGAGGGAGATGACAACACGTGGATGCACTCCGCCGGTTGTGCATCAACGCACCGGAACGCGTGCAAATGATGCGCGCGAATGTAGATACAGTCGCCTCGCTGGAGCTCCTCGCGATGCTCGCCCTCTGCCGTCTTGAGGACGAACTCAACCCTGCCCTTCAGGACGAACGCGAATTCCTGTCCCGGATGATGACGGAACGGTGGTGTGTGCCCGGGAGTCAGCCGGACTAGCAACGGCTCCATCTGTCGACCGACGAAGAGATCCGCCAGTGGCCATAACTCGCACGCGTGCGAATCGATCCCGTTCAAGAGTGGTGAGCGCTCCCTCACCTCCCGATAGCGCGCGAGCTGATAGGGCAGCGCGCGATCGCTTGGGAGAAAGAAATCCAGGCTCAGGCTCAGGGCGCGGGCGATCTCGTGGGCCTGCTCGACGTCGGGGATGTACAGGCCGTTCTCGATCTGCGACAAACGGGCGATCGAAAGGCCACACCGCGACGCCAACTCCTGCAGCGTCAACCCCAGGCGCTGGCGCTCCTCGCACATGCGGGAGCCGGTCTTCCACTCGCCATAGTCGCCCAGGTGAGATTCAAAAACTGGCATGCACTCCTGTCTGATTGCACGTGCCCACACGCGCCGCCCGAGACGCCGATCTTACCTGCGAGAGTCTCGACTCAAGAAGTGTAAAAATTCTTGAATCTTACGCCTTTAATGGTCATTTTCGGAAAATATTGACAATCGAGCCTAAATGGATCCTAATTGGCCTACTTTTTACAACCTCGGAGGTAACATGCGTTTGCAGATTACGGTTTTGGCGCTGGTCTGTGGGATGTGGTGGGCGCTGGCTCCCGTCACAGCACAGAAGCCGTCATCCGGCAGCTCCATCACCGCAATCGTCGGGGGAATGCTCGTCGACGGCCATGGAGGTCGGCCGGTCCATCACTCCGTCGTCCTCGTCGAAGGCAAGACGATCAAGGCGGTAGGGACGGCTGACAACCTTCCAGTGCCTGCTGGTGCGGCCGTCGTTGACGCTCGCGGCAAGACGGTTCTGCCGGGTCTGATCGACATGCATGCCCACAGCGACATCGTCGGCGCCGGCGCCTACGACGAGTGGCATCCGATTTCGAAGGTCCGTTTTAAGGAGTTCGTCCCGGCGATGGAGAAGCATCTCCTGATGTCCGGAGTGACGACCGCCCGTGAGGTCGGCGGATTTCTCGAAACAGACCTTTACATTCGCGACTCGATCAACCGCGGCGACTTCCCCGGCCCCCGTCGGTTCGTTTCCGGCCCGTGGATCAACTTCGGCGAACCTGCGGAAGGCGAGAAACGCCACCACACCATCAACGTCAATTCGACTCAGGGTGCCCGTCAGGCGGCGATCAAATTGCTCGACGCCGGTGTCGATCTGATAAAGGCGTACCCGAATCTGACTGAAGACATGGTCAAGGCGATCGTCGACGAGGCGCACAAACGCAACAAGCACGTCGCGGCGCATGCCGACAGCGTCGACGACATGAAGATGCGGATGCGAGCGGGCGTGGATTCGATCGAACATATTGGGCTGGGCCGGACCGGCGCCGCCGGCGCAAGCTACACGCCGGAGATGCTGTCGCATATCGCTCAATCCGGAATCGCGATCGTGCCCACGCTCAACGTCGGCCTGGTGTACGACGAGACCGAGGCGTTTCCGGAACGTCTCGAGAACCCTGAGGAACTCGCTTTCTTTCCGGCCGAATTTCAGGACGTGATCCGGAAGTCGGTCAAGAACTACAGCCACCTGCGTTACTTCGACGAGAAGCGACGCGGGGGTGCCCACGTGCCCCACCTGTTCAAGCAGCTCGTCGACGCCGGTGTCCGGATCCTTATGGGCACTGAGGCGGGCACACCGCTGAACTTCCATCATTCGGCTGCGCCGCGCGAGATGGTGTGGATGAACCGACTGGGGATGCCTGCGATGGACGTGATCCTCGCCTCCACGCGCCGGCCCGCCCAGTTCCTCCGCCTGGATCGTCAGATCGGTTCGATCGAAGTCGGCAAGCTCGCCGACATCATCGCCGTCGACGGCAATCCCCTGCACGATATGGCGGTCATGCACAGGGTCAGCGTGGTGATGAAGGAGGGGGTTCTTTACAAGGCCGCGACCGTGCCCGCCGGTTCGGCGACCACCGAGACGCGCCGCTGAACCACGCTCAACGAGGAGACATCGATGAAACGCTTGTTTGCGATATTGCCGGCCCTGGCCTTTACGCTCGCTCTGCAACCGCCAGCGAACGCCGTCGAACAGACCCAGCCCCCTAAACGGGCGTCCGGGATGCTGGCTTTCGTCGGCGGCATGCTCATCACCGGTCACGGCGGTCAGCCCATCCATCACTCTGTCGTGCTGGTCGAGAACGAAATTATCAAGGCGATCGGCACCGTCGACAGCCTCAAGGTTCCGGCTGGCGCGCGTGTGATCGACGCGCGCGGCAAGACGGTCATGCCCGGCCTCATCGACATGCATTCGCACAGCGACATCGTCGGTGCGGGTGTCTACGACAGCCGGTTCTTCGGCGCGGCGCCGGTCGTTCCGGAAGGCGGCTGGCATCCGCTCTCGAAGGCACGATTCAAGGAGTTCGTTGGCGCCAGCGAGAAACACCAGTTGATGGCCGGCGTCACCATGGCGCGCGAGGTCGGAGGTTTTCTCGACGCGGACCTTTACATCAGGGATGCCATCAACCGCGGCGAGATACAGGGCTCTCGCCGGCTCGTGTCCGGGCCCTGGATCAACTATGGGGATCCTGCGCTTACCGACAAGCTCTTTCACACGATCAACGTCAACACCGCCGAGGGCGCCCGCGCGGCGGCGATCAATCTCCTCGACGTGCACAAAGTCGACTTGATCAAGGCGTACAACAATCTGGAAGCGGGAATGGTCAAGGCCATCGTCGAGGAGGCCCACAAGCGTGGCAAGCACGTCGCGTCGCATGTGCGCGGCCACGCAGATCTGGCGATGCGAATAGCGGCCGGAATCGATTCCATGGAGCACATGGGTGCGACGACCGGCGACCGGTACACCGCGGAAACGCTCGACCTTCTGGCCTCATCGAGGCTGGCGGTCGTACCGACGCTGAACGTCGGGTTGGTCTACAAGGAAACGGAGGAGTTCCCGGAAAGGCTCGAGGACCCCGCCGCGCTCGCGTTTTTCCCCACTGAGTTTGCCGATCTCATCCGCCGCAGCGCAAGGGACTACACGAATCTGCGTTACTTCGACGGCGCGAAAACGGCGAACAAGGGGCGCACGCAAGCGCGCTTCAAGCAGCTGCTGGATGCCGGCGTGCGAATCCTGATGGGCACCGAAGCCGGTACGCCGCTCAATTTCCACAGCACAGCGGCCGCGAGAGAGATGGTCTGGATGAATCGTCTCGGCATGGACCCGATGGATGTCATCGTCGCTTCGACCCGAGCGCCCGCACAGTTCCTCAGGATGGATCAGAAGTATGGATCCATCGAGGTCGGCAAGGTTGCCGACATCATTGCCGTCGACGGCAATCCGCTCTTCGATATGGCCGTGATGCATCGGGTGAGCGTCGTCGTCCGGGACGGCATTGTGTTCAAGGGTGACGCTGCCACCGCGGGAACGCCTCGCACGGCAACTTCACGGTTTCCATGAAGACAGGTGATTTTGCGTTGGAAGGAGTAGCCATGATCCTCACAGCAGTAAGAACTCTCGCGGCGCGTCGTCTATTCAAGCCGGCAGCGGCGGTAGTCGCTGTGCTCGCGGTGCTGGGAACCGGTGCGGCCGCCGCGGAAGCGCAGTCGGGGGTCGGTGCGGCTTCGGTCTCAGGGCTCGTCACGGACGAAAGCAAAGGTGCCATCCCTGGTGTCACCGTCACCGCCACGAACGTGGAGACCGGCGTTGTCCGGACGGCGACCACAAACGAGATCGGGCTGTATCGTATTCTTTCCCTCCAGCCCGGCCGGTATCTACTGACGTTCGAGCTTGCAGGATTCGGCATTGTCAAACAAGGCCCATTGACCTTCATCGTCGGTCAGGACCTGGAAGTCGGTGCCGAGCTCAAGGTGGCGAGCCTGCGTGAGGAGGTCACCGTCAGCGGCGGGGCCCCGCTCATTGAGACGACGAGCTCCGAGGTGGCGAACTATGTGACCACGAAGCAGATCGAAAACCTGCCGGTGAACGGCCGTACGTTGAATGATTTCGTGCTGCTGACCGCCGGTGTCGTGTCCAGCGGCACGACCGGCTTCGGCGGCGGCACCAGCAGCCAGAATCTGAGTGTCGGAGCAACCGCCTCTACGCAGACCGCGCAGAACATCGACGGTGCCAACGCCGACGATCAGTTCTATGCGGCTCCCCGAAACGATTACAGCCAGGAGGCGGTGCAGGAGTTCCAGGTCATCGCGAATTCCTTCCCGGCCGAGTTCGGCCGTGCCAGTGGCGGCGTCGTCAACATTTACCTCAAGTCAGGCACCAACACGCTGCGCGGGTCGGGCTACGGGTACTTCCGCGACGACGCATGGGATGCGACTGACAGCATTACGAAGTCCCGGGGTGTGACCAACCCGCCGTTTTTCCGGCGGCAGTGGGGTGGATCAGTCGGCGGTCCCATCCGGAAGAACAGAACGTTCTATTTTGGCACCGTGGAGCGGCAGAATTACGAGCGGACGACAGTCACATCCTCCGATCCTGAGGTAGCCGCTGCGCTGGGCTTGTCCGCGGCGTCCGGCGCGCTGAACGCCATCGACACGTCGATAAAGCTCACCGGAAAGCTCGATCACAACCTCGGCAACAACAGTCAGCTCGTCTTTCGCTATGACTACTTCGACAGCACCTTTCTAGGGGACACGACGACTTTCGGAAGTGCTGGACCGGGGCTGGATCACCCGAGCAGCTTCTCCACGCGCTACTTCACCGGCCACACCGCATTCGCCGGATGGAATCACACCATGCGCGGGAATATGGTCAATGAGCTCCGCCTGCGATTCAACGCGTTCGACGATATTCGCGAGAGCCCACAGGATCAGCCTGCGAATGTCAAAGTGACCAATGTGGGCAATTACTATTACAACTGGCGGGCGGCCGATTACGTCAACCGTCGCTCGGTAGGCGTGACCAACAATCTCTCGTGGATGGGGACGAAGCACAACGTGAAGCTCGGCTTCGACTACCAGCTGGAGAACGACGAGTGGAACTACGACGCGTACCGGAAGCCGGAGATTGTGTTTGCGACCAAAGCCGCCTTCTTCGCCGGTACCCCGCAGTCCATGCTGTTCGGATATGGCGACACGTTGATTCCGAACGACGTCCACATTCTGGCGGGCTACATCCAGGACCAGTATCGCGTCAACAGCAAGCTCACGCTCAATGCGGGGCTGCGATACGACCTCGAAGCATACAAGCGCGTGTTCGAGAGGGACCCCCACCCGGACAAGAACAATTTTGGCCCGCGGCTGGGGGCCGCTTACGCGTTTTCGCCTCGCACCGCACTGCACGCGGCGGGCGGCGTTTTCTACGGGCAGATTTTTGGTTCGCTCCTGCAGAATAACCGCCAGGCGCAGGCGCGTCGGCAGTACACGGTCGATGGCGCGGCTGCCCGCTCGCTCTGGCTGAAGTACGGCAACAACATGGATGGCCGTGACAACAGACCCAGCGAAGCCGAACTGCAGGCAACGCCGGGTGTCGGGCCGATCGACCTCGCACCAGGCGTCGCATCCCCCGATCTCGACAGTCCGTACTCATACCAGGCATCGGTCGGAGTGCAGCATCAGCTGGCCAGTAACTTTGCCGTCAAGGCGAGCTATCTCTATGTCGGGAGTCGTCACGAAGGCGTCGGGCGTGACGTGAACTACGCGCCGCCGATTTTGTTCAGCGAAGGGCAAGCGATGCCCAATGGGCTGGTGGCGCCTCCGGGAGGCGGATACTACTACGATCGCACTCGGATCATAGACCCGACCTACAACCGGATCAATATCTATGAACCGCGCGGCTACTCGAACTATCACGGTGTTGCGCTGACGCTGCAACGCCGGTTCAGCGACTCGTTCGGGTTCGATGTCGCCTACACGGGCTCAGTGGCGAAAGGCAACGGTGAGCAGTTCGGAGGCACGACGATTCCTGACGACATCGGTTTTGACGACGGTTACGCGGCGAATCACACTCCACACCGTTTTGTCGCCAACGCAATCTGGGACATGGCATTCGGCACGACGCCGCTGCTGCGAAACTGGCAGTTCTCCGGGATCTTCGTCTACCAGTCCGGACGCACCGCCAACGTGACTTATAACGGGCCAAACAACTGTTTCGGGCTCATCGGCTGCCAGATGCGGCCGCCAGAATATCTGGAGCGCGGATCGTTCCTGAGCGAGGGCTCGAAAACGATAGACCTGCGTCTCACGCGCTCTTTCAATCTCGGCGCCGTGCGTCGGCTGCAGCTGTCCGCCGACGTTTTCAACATCTTCAACTGGGAGCAGTTCGCGGTCCAGACGGGCTACGGGACATATCCGTGGCGCGTGAATGCCGACGGATCCATCCCGGCCAAGCCTGACTTCAGCGTGCCGGGCGCGGGCTCGACATTTGGCCAGCGAACGCGCGTCATCAACCAGGTGCGTCAGGCGCAACTTGGCCTCCGGTTCACGTTCTAGAGTTCAGGGTGATGCCGGTTATTCCGCCGGCATCATCCCGTTTCTCTTCCGGGTCCAGGAGAAAACCGTGTGACCCGCATCTGTACGATCACCTGCTGCCTGGCTCTGGGCCTCGAGGCGGCCTTCGTCCTGGCATCGTCACAGCCGCGCCCCAGAGAGCAGGAGCAGTTCTGGGCGAGCCTGACGGCCCTGTGCGGCAAGGCGTATGAGGGTAAGGGGGTCGAAGCACCACCCGGCAATACCACCTACACCGGCAAGCGACTGGTCATGCACGTTCGCCGGTGTGAACCTGACGCGGTTTACATTCCGTTTCACGTCGGCGAAAACCGCTCGAGGTCGTGGGTGATCACCCGCACGAACAAAGGACTGCTCCTCAGACACGATCACCGGCATGAGGACGGTACCGAGGACGCAGTCACGCAATACGGCGGCTACGCGATCGATGCCGGTACGTCGGTCCGCCAGCAGTTTCCCACGGACAAGCCGAACGGTCCGCCGACAATATGGTTCCTTGAACTGGTTCCCGGCAAGGTGTTCGCGTATGGCCTCCGGAGGGAAGGAACGGATCGCCGCTTCCGCATGGAATTCGATCTCTCCAGAGAAGTGACCGCCCCTCCGGCGCCTTGGGGCCACAAGTAGTTCGGATCTTCACGGCTTACCAATCGCATGCGTTCTATATTGTTGCTGGGCGCTCACCTGGACTCCACCCACGCCGCCACGGGAGCGACTGACAATGCGACCGGCAGCGGCGCGGTAATGGAGGCCCTGCGCATCCTGGCCGCTGCGCGCGTCAAGCCGCGTCGCACGATCCGTGTCGCCTTGTGGGGTGGTGAGGAACAGGGCCTGCTCGGCTCTCGCGCCTACGTCCGCGCGCACTTCGCAGACAAAGAGACGATGCAGCGAACACATTCGAACATGGATTTCTTCGATCGTGTGCAGCGCGATGACATGGTGCAGCACGCGACAGTGCTCGCGTCGATCGCCTACCAGGCCGCGATGGAGGAAGCGCCGCTGCCCCGGAAGCTTCCGCCCCCGCCGTCGAAGGCTACTCGTTAGATCGGCTCCACATGAGAGTCTTACTCCTCACGCTGATCGTTGCGGCGTCGGTCGTCGCGGGCGCACGCGCTCAGCACTGGCCGTCGTTTCGCGGGCCTGGCGCGTCCGGTCAGCCAGCTGATGCCGGTGTCGCGCCCCCGGTGAAGTGGGACGTTCCGCGACGACAGAACGTCGCCTGGGCGACGCCGCTGCCGGGGCTGGGCCACTCCAGCCCCGTGGTCTGGGGCACGCGCGTCTTCGTGACGACCGCAGTGAGCACTGGGGACCGCATTTTCCGCCCGAAGGTCGTCGCGCGCGACGGCGAAGTCACCAATGTTGACTCCGCCGGCGAGGAGCCAAAGCACAGTTGGAAGCTGATGTGCTTTGACTTGGAGACGGGCAGGATCCTCTGGGAGCGGGTCGTGCACGAAGGTGTTCCGAGAATCAAACGGCACATCAAGAACAGCCATGCGTCGGCGACTCCGGTCACCGATGGGCGCACGGTGGTGGTCTATTTCGGGTCGGAGGGGCTCTACGCGTACGACATGGACGGCCGGCTACGATGGCGGGCCGACTTGGGACTTGTCGATGTCGGCTGGCCTTACGATCCGGATTACCAATGGGGGGTCGCCAGTTCTCCTGTCATACATGGCAACGTGGCGATAGTTCAGTGCGACAACCAGGAGGACTCGTTCATCGCGGCGTACAGCCTGGAGACAGGGAACGAAGTGTGGCGCACGCCGCGGCCGGAGACGCCGTCCTGGGGCACGCCCACGGTCGTCGCTGCTGGTGGCCGAACCATCGTGGTAACCAACGCCACCGAAGCCATCCGTGGCTACGATGTAAACACCGGGAAAGAACTCTGGCGACTTTCCGGCAATTCGGAATTGACGGCTCCGACGCCGATAGCGGCCCACGGACTGGTGTTCGTCACCAGCGGTTACCGACCGATTCAGCCGATTTACGCGATCCGGCCGGACGCGGCTGGCGATATTTCCCTCAAGCCCGGTGAAACGTCGAATGGCGGCATTGCGTGGAGCATGCCGCGAGGCGGTCCGTACCTGCCGACGCCGATCGTCGTTGGGGACCTGCTGTATGTGTGCCTCAATAACGGGGTGATCGCTGCCTACTTGGCTCGGTCGGGTGAACGCGTCTATCAACAGCGAGTGGCAAGCGGGGCGGCCTTCAGCGCATCTCCCGTGGCCTCGCATGGGCGTATCTACCTCACGAGCGAAGATGGAGAGGTGTACGTAATCCGGGCAGGTCGCGAATATGAACTCCTCGCGGCAAACACGGTCGGCGAGATCGTGCTCGCTACGCCGGCGATTAGCGGCGGAATGATTCTCATCCGCACGGACCGCCACCTGTTTGCGGTGGCCGACAGAGCTGTATCCGACCGATGACTGCTGTCATGGTGTGGGTTGTCGTGGCGGTTATGGTCCTGAACCGGGCGGAGGACAAGGTGACGAGCCGCGCCGCGCCGGTCGATGCCGTCCAAGCCCGCTGGGAGCGAATTCCACCAGGGCGCTTTCACATGGGCTGCGTGCCGGGGGATGCTGCCTGCGACGTGAACGAACGGCCGCGGCATGCGGTGACGCTCACGCGAGAGTTCTGGATGATGGCGACGCCCGTCACGGTCGTCGATTTCCGTCGGACCGCCGCCGCCGCCGGAGTACTGATGCCTGCGCAACCCGACTGGAGCGGCCCCGACCATCCAGTGGTGGGCGTCAATTGGTACGAGGCGACCCTTTTCTGCGCGTCGGCCGGGGGGCGCCTGCCCACCGAAGCGGAATGGGAGTACGCCGCACGCGGCGGGCGCGACGGTACGCTTTATCCCTGGGGCGACGAATTCAAGGATCACGGTGTGAATACGCAGGGCTACGCCGCGGACGGGACGCAGACTGTTCCGGTAGGGCGCCTGAAGCCAAATGGTTTCGGATTGCACGATCTCGTCGGCAATGTGTGGCAGTGGGTGGCTGACCCCTACCAGGAACAGTATTACGCCAGCTCCCCGGCCGTCGATCCGTCCGGCCCGGAGACCGGACGCTTTCGAGTGGCGCGAGGCGCCTCCTGGAAACCGTATCCCAAGCTTCTCCGCATCTCGAACCGCGGCCGCTACCTCCCGACGTCTCGGAACTACTACACCGGCGTCAGGTGCGCTCGCGACTCCGAGCCCGCCCTCTGATCAGCGTCCTCTCCGCCCGCCCCGCGCATCGCGCCCTGCGCCCCCGCGCCTTGCGCGTCAGCCGAGAATCTGCTTGGCGATCGTCTGCAGCTGGAGGTTCGACGTTCCCTCGTAGATCTGGCCGATTTTCGCGTCGCGGAAGAACTTCTCGACCGGATATTCCTTGACGAAGCCGTTGCCGCCAAAAAGGTTCACCGCGAGCGACGAGACGCGCTCGGCCACCTCCGACGAAAAGATCTTGCAGATGGCCGCTTCGGTCAGGAACGGCCTGCCGGCGTCGCGCAGACGGGCGGCGTTGTAGACCGTCAGCGTGGCGGCTTCGACGTCGACGGCCGCGCGCGCGAGCTGGTGCTGGACGGACTGGAACTCCGCGATCTGCTTGCCGAACTGCTTCCGCTCTTTCGTGTATTTGATCGTCGCGTCGAGTGCGCCCCGCGCCAGCCCGATCATCTGCGCGCCGATCCCGATGCGCCCTTCGTTCAGCGTCTCGATCGCCGTCTTGTAACCCTTGCCGAGCTCTCCGAGCACGTTGGCTCGCGGGATTCGACAGTCCTCCAGGATCAACTCGCAGGTGCTGCTCGCGCGGATCCCGAGCTTGTCTTCCTTCTTGCCGACCGTGAACCCGGGCGTGCCGCGATCGACGACGAAGGCGGTGATGCCGCGATAGCCCGCGTCCGGATTGATCGTGGCGAAAACCAGAAAAACGTCAGCTTCGTTGCCGTTGGTGATCCACAACTTGCGGCCGCTGAGCACGAACCCGTCGCCATCCTCCCGCGCCCGCGTGACGAGGGCGAACGCATCGCTGCCGGATCCGGCCTCAGACAGCGCGTATGCCCCAACCATCTCAGACGCCAGCCGCGGCAGATATCGCCGCTTGAGATCGTCGCTCCCCCAGCGCAGGAACGCGTTGATCACCAGCGTGTTCTGGACGTCGACCAGTACCCCGATCGACGGATCCACCCGCGACAGCTCCTCCACGGCGAGAACCGAGTGGAAAAACGTCCCGCCGGCACCCCCGAAGCTCTCGGGGATCTCGATAGCCATGACGCCGAGATCGAACAGATCCCTGACCAGATCCTTTGGAATCTTCGCGTGCTCATCCATTTCGCGGACGAGCGGCCGCACGCGGGCGTTGGCGAAGTCACGAACGCTCTCACGGAAGATCTGTTCATCCTCCGCGAGGACGGTCAGAGGCTGGGCGAGGTCGGCGGTGTCCTGGGTCACTGATATCTCCTTCGGAACCTCGGAATGTTATCATCGCGCCAGAGGCGGCCGCCTCCCTTCCGGGGGCGTCTAACTACTTATGCGCGTACTACTTATACCCGCGGTCCTGATCACACTTCTCGCGGGCGGCCTTCACGGCCAACAGCCGCAGAATCCGCCGCCGCAGAATCCGCCGGCGGAACAGAAGCCGCCGGCGACGCAGCAGGACGCGCAGAAGCAGCCCACCTTCAAGAGCTCGATCAATTTCGTACGCGTCGATGTGATCATCAGCGACAACAAAGGCAATCCGGTACTCGACCTGAAGCAGGAAGAATTTTCCGTCTTCGAAGACGGCAAGCCGCAGAACGTCGAGACATTCAGCGTGGTCAAGATCGATCCGCTCGACCAGGTCGAGGGGCCGACCAACGCCGAGATCCGTACATCGCTCGATGAAGAGCGTGAGGCCGCGCGGCCCGAGGTGCGCCTGTTCGTCATCCTGCTGGACGACTATCACGTGCGTCGGGGCAACGACATGGCCGTCCGGCGTCCGCTGATCGACTTCATCGAGAATCAGCTCGCTCCGGCCGACATGGTGGCGGTGATGTACCCGCTCACTCCGGTCAGCGACATCGGGTTCACCCGTTCGCGATCGAGACTGATTTCCGCGATTTCGAATTTCGAGGGGCGCAAGTTCAACTACACCCCGCGCAATACCTTCGAGGAGCAATACGCGCAGTACCCCGCGGCGACGGTCGAAAGGATCCGGAACCAGGTGACGATGAGCGCGCTCAAAGCCGCCGCGGTGCGGATGGGCAGCCTGCGCGAAGGACGGAAGTCGATCATCTTCGTGAGCGAGGGTTTCACCTCGTCGCTGCCGCCGCAGCTGGCGGACCCCAACGCCCAATTCCCGGGCATGGGCAATCCGAACCGGCGCAACCCGACCGCGCGGACCGACGACCGCTACGACATGGCGGCGATGACCGACATGTTCAACGACATGCGCGAGGTGTTCAGCACGGCGAACCGGCAGAACACGTCGATTTACGCGGTCGATCCGCGTGGCCTCGGCGCCTTCGAGTACAACATCAACGAGGGGGTTGGCCTGACCCAGGATGCCAACCAGCTGAAGTCGGCGATCGACACGTTGCACACGCTTGCCAACAACACCGACGGTCGCGCGATCGTCAACCGCAACGATCTGGCGGCGGGTATGAAACAGATCATGCGCGACTCGAGCGGCTATTACCTTCTCGGCTACACCTCTTCGCGGGCCCCTACGGACGGGAAGTTCCACGAAATCAAGGTGCAGGTCAAACGCCGCGGTGTCGACGTCCGCGCGCGCAAGGGATATTGGGCGCTGACCAAGGAGGATCTCGCGCGCGCGACGGCGCCGCCGAAACCGGAGGCACCGCCGGCGGTGACGCGAGCGTTGAGTTCGCTGGCCGAACCCCGCCTTGGGCGTCCGGCTCGTTTCTGGATCGGCACAGGACGTGGTGAGAACGGCCTGAGTCGCGTGACGTTTGCGTGGCAGCCGTCCGCCGCATCCGACGGCCAGAAGACGGAAACGGCCGCCGCCGTCGGCATCGTGGCGGTCAGCCCGGAAGGGAAACCTCTGTTCAAGGGGAGCGTGCGTGACGGGTCGGCAGCGCCCGTCGCAACGGCAGGTCCCTCGCCGGTCACCCCGGTACAGGGCGGCAGCGTCACGTTCGACGTCCCGCCGGGGCCGCTGCAACTTCGTCTCAGCGTCCAGAACGCCACTGGGCACGTCCTCGATGCGGCCACCCAGGAGGTCGACGTCCCCGACTACACCGCGATCGCGGTCACGCTCGGCACGCCGAGGTTCTATCGCGGGCGCACCGTCCGCGAGCTTCAGGCGATCCGTGACATGCCGTCCGCGCCACCGGTGGTGGACCGCGAATTCAGCCGCAGCGAACGGCTTCTCCTCCGTGTCGAAGCGAATGCACCCGGTGGCCTCGCTCCGGACGTCACCGCGAAGCTGATGAATCGCGGTGGTGCGTCGATGTCCGAGATCAAGATGCAGCTCGTCGGCGGCTTCTACGAGACGGAGCTTCCGCTCTCGAGTCTCGCGGCCGGCGAATACCTCGTCGAGCTCACGGCCAAGGGCCTCGCAGGTACAGCGCAGGACACTGTCGCCTTCCGGATCGGACGATGAAACGCCCCGCACCCCGCGCCCCGCGACCCGCTAACTTCAGGATGAACGGATCGTTCCGCCCGCGAGTCGCTGAGGCGACGAAGGAGAAATCGCTTTTCCGGCTCGCTGCAAGGACGCTTCAGTGCCTCCTCGTACGCCACCGCAGCCCCGGCAGCGTCGCCACGCTCCTGGAGCAGCGCGCCCTTGACCGAAGGCAACAGGTAATAGGCCTCGAGAGCCGGCTCACGTTCGAGCCGCGCGATAGTTCTCAGCGCGGCGTCCGTCCCCTCCACCTTTGCCAGGGCCACCGCTCGATTGAGCTCGACGATCGGCGATCGATTGATCCTCAGCAGGTCGTCGTAGAGCGCCAGCATCGCCGCCCAGTCCGTATTGTCATACGACGGGGCACCGGCGTGGACGGCGGCAATCGCCGCCTGGACGTGATACACCGTGCGATCGCGTCCCTCGATGCTGCGTTCCAAATGTGCGAATCCGAGCGCGATCAGACCGGCGTCCCACAGCGAGCGGTCCTGATCCTCGAGCAGCACCATCTCTCCCGAACGAGAGACTCTGGCAGGGATCCGTGCAGCGTGAAGCGCCATCAGCGCGACCAGCGCGTGCGCGGATGGCCGGCCGGCGACAGGCGAACCCGCCACCAGGCGCCCGAGTCGGATGGCTTCGTGGCAGAGATCCTCTCGGACCAGCGTCTCCCCGGTGTGCGCGGCGTACCCCTCGTTGAACATCAGGTAGATCACTTCGAGCACCGGTTCGAGCCGCTGCGACAGAGCTGAGGCCGAGGGAAGATCGAACGCGATCTGTCGATCGCGCAACATGCGCTTGGCGCGCACGATGCGCTGGGCGATGGTCGACTCGCTGGCGAGAAACGCGCGCGCAATCTCGGCGGTGCTGAATCCTCCGACCGTTTTCAGGCTCAGCGCGACTTGCGCGTCGCGCGGCAGCTCCGGATGGCAGCACATGAACACCATCCGCAATTCATCGTCGTTGACCGCTTCAGGGATCTCAGACACCAGTGTGGCCCGCGACGTGAGCTCCGCGATTATTGCCGCCGAGCGGTCCTGAAAGCTCGTGTCGCGCCGTAGCACGTCGACCGCGCGATTGCGGGCTACAGCGTAGAGCCACGCTGAGGGGTTCTCAGGAATACCGGAGAACGGCCACTGCTGCAGCGCTTTGACGAGCGCGTCCTGCACGACCTCTTCGGCCAGTTGGAGATGTGCGGGTCCGAAGATTCTCGTCAGCCAGGCGACCATCCGCCCCGCCTGATGGCGGAACAGATGGTCGACGAGCTGGTGACTGTCAGATGACATCGACCTCGCGGATCTCGATCGTGCCGCCGTACTCGAGCTGGGGGCAGTCGGCGGCGCGTTTCGCGGCGTCGTCGTAGCTGTCGGCGACGATGATGTAATAGCCGCCGAGCACTTCCTTCGTTTCGCTGTACGGTCCGTCGGTGATGCGGGCTGAGGAACCTTGCCCTCTCATTACCCGGCCGGGCTCATCGGTCAGCTTGTTGCTTTCGGTAATGACGCCTGCCTCGCGAAGTCGCTTCCCCCATGTCATGTATTTTTCGATGACCTTTTGAATATCCGCGGGGCTCAGCGTCGCGAAGCTGGACGGATCGTCATGAAGCAGCAGCATGTATTTGGGCATCTCTCTCGTGTCCTTTACTTGATACGGGTGAATGTTTCTTTTTCAGTCATCTTCCTGGCGCCATTCTCGAAGAAGTCCCACTCGGTGACGAAGTGGTCCGCGTCGACGATCCGATAGCTGGCCCGGTGCATGTGACCGGCTGCCGGGGATGGAAGATTACCGGCGCGCAGGAATTCGAACTGGATTTCCCTCGTCGCCGCATCGAACCGCTCGGCGCGCAGCACCGGCTGGTTGTTCGCGATGCAGTAGTGCGTGAGCACGAGGTCGTTCCCATCGAGATGATATGCGGTCGCCATTTTTCCACCGCCCGGCAGCGCCGCGTTGGAATACCGCTCGAGCAGGACCGTGCCGTTGGCGGTGAGCTCGAACTCGGTCCGGGCCACCTTGCCGCTCGGCGGTGCGCTTTTCCCAGACTCCTTCCAGTTGTTTCAGTTGAGCGAACGCCGCCTTGGCATCGATCCCCCCTCCGCCGTTGCCTGCCCCCGTGGTGGCTCCGGCAACCGCCACAGCAACCGTAATGAGCGCGATAGCCATTAGTAACGTGTATTTCCGCATTCGTGCCTCCTATGGGCGCGTCGTGCGCCTTCTGGTTCAATAACGAACGGAGGGAACGTCTTTCGACAAGCGAGATCAAGAGTGGAGAACAGGAGATAAGGAGATCAGGAGACTTTTAGGGAAAACGTTGAATGATAATCATGGCGATGGATCAGCGTCATCCGATTGACGTCGGCATCCTGGGCGCGACCGGGATGGTGGGGCAGCAGTTCATCCGGCTGCTGTCCGGTCACCCGTGGTTCCGGACCGCCTGGCTGGCCGCGAGTGAGCGTTCTGAAGGCCGTGCGTACTCCGAGGCTTCTGCCTGGCGTCTGGGGGATTCGATGCCCCCGGGCATCGCCGACACGAAGCTCGAGCCGTGCATCCCGGGTCGAGGTCCGCGCCTGGTGTTCTCGGCGCTCGACGCCGCCGCTGCCGACACGCTGGAGCCGGCCTTTGCCGCCGCCGGGCATATCGTCGTCAGCAACGCCCGAAGTTTCCGGATGGCGGATGATGTGCCGCTGCTCATCCCGGAAATAAACGCCGATCATCTTGCGCTGATCGACGTTCAGAGGAGGCTGCGCGGCTGGAAAGGGGCAATCGTCACGAACCCGAACTGTGCGGTGGTCGTCCTGGCGATGGCACTCGCGCCGCTGAGGCAGTTCGGCATCCGCTCGGTGCTGACAACGACGCTGCAGGCGGTGTCGGGCGCCGGGTATCCCGGAGTACCGTCGTTCGACGTAGTCGGTAACGTCATCCCCGGAATCGGTGGCGGAGAAGAGGACAAGATCCAATCGGAACCGGGCAAGATCCTCGGAACGCTGACCGGCGATCGCGTCATCCCGCACCCCGCCGTCGTCAGCGCTCACACGACACGCGTGCCCGTCCTCGACGGTCATACGATGACGGTTTCCGTGGCCTTCGAGCGTCCGGTGAGTGAGGAGGAGATTTCGCGCGCGCTGAGCGGCTGGCGGGGACGTCCGCAGGAATTGCGCCTCCCGAGCGCCCCCGAACAGCCGATCGAAGTATTCGCGGACGGATTCCGGCCGCAGCCTCGACTCGATGCCCTGCGCGGAAACGGGATGACCGTGACCGTTGGCCGTGTGCGGCCGTGCCCCGTCCTCGGAACACGGTTCGTCGCACTCGGTCACAACACCGTTCGGGGAGCCGCCGGCGCCGCGCTGCTGAACGCCGAGCTGCTCCTCGCAGAGCGTTGGCTCAGAGGCGACTGAGAGCTTATGAACGATGTGCGTTGCGAGCAAGCGCAGCGAGCGAGCCACGCGAGCGGAGCGGGGAGTGAGGGGCCCCGCGAGAGCGCGTGTAAGGGGGTCCGGGGGACGAAGTCCCCCGGTGAGAACTGATGCGTCCGCTGATCATGAAATTCGGCGGGACTTCGGTCGCCGACGCTGCCGCGATCTCCAGGGTCGTTCGCCTCGTCCGCTCGGCCGTGGCCTCAGGCGATCCAGCCGTCGTCGTCGTTTCCGCCATGTCGGGCGTGACCGACGAGCTCCTTCGGGCGTGCGAGCTGGCGCGTACCGGGAATATCAGGGCAGCGGAGGCCGCCGTTGATTCGGTCGAGGGGCGGCATCGCGCCGCTATCGAGGGAACCGTCGCCGACACAGACACCCTCCTCACCACGATTCTCGGCGAATGCGACGAGCTGCGATCGGTGCTGCACTCAGTGGCCGTTCTCCGCGAACTGACTCCGCGCGGCGCCGATCGCGTCGCGGCCGCGGGGGAATTGATGTCGAGCCGGATTGTCGCTGCTGCGCTGACGTCGGCCGGCACCCCTGCTCGATGGATCGACCCGCGACGCGTGTTGATCACCGACGACGGACGTCCGGTGCCGCTCCCGCTGCTCGACGCCACGCGCGCGGCTGCCGCTCGCGAACTGCAGCCCGTCGTCGAGGCGGGAGAAGTAGCCGTCACCGGCGGATTTGTCGGAGCGACGGCAGCCGGCATAACGACGACGCTCGGGCGCGGCGGGTCCGACCTGTCCGCCTCCGTGCTGGGGGCAGCGCTCAACGCGCGCGAAATCCAGATCTGGACCGACGTCGACGGTATGCTCACGGCGGATCCACGCATCGTCGAGGGGGCGGAGGTGGTACCTCACCTGTCGTTCGAGGAAGCGTCAGAGCTCGCATACTTCGGCGCCAAGGTGCTGCATCCAAGCACCATTCTTCCCGCCGTAGAAGACGGGATACCCGTCCGGATTCTCAATTCGCTTCGCCCCGATGGACCCGGCAGCCTGATCACCCGCCATGTTCTGCCCGACGGACGCCCGCTGACGGCTCTGGCGAGCAAACGCAATATCACCGTCATCGACGTGACCTCGACGCGCATGCTCCTCGCCCATGGCTTTCTGCGGCGCGTATTCGAAGTGTTCGAGCAGCACGCCACCTCGGTGGACGTGGTTACTACATCCGAAGTCAGCGTGTCGATGACTCTGGACGACGACAGGCGGCTCGCGGCAATCGAACGTGACCTGCGATTGATCGCGGACGTCAAGATCGAACAGGCGATGGCAATTGTCAGCGCCGTCGGCGACAACCTCCGCCGTGATCCCGCGCTGGCGGTGAGACTGATTGCGGCGCTCGAAGGATTGCAGTTGCGGATGGTGTCGCAGGCAGCCTCCCGCCGCAACCTCACGGTCGTTCTCGCCGATCGGGATGTGCCCGCCGCCATGAAGCGTCTCCACCAGGAGTTCTTCACCTCCGCGCGGTCGGCCAGATGACCGTTGGCGACGCTCGATTGCGCGTCCTGCTGATTGGCCATGGGCGAATGGGCCGGCTGGTCGAACAACTTGCAGGCGAGTGCGGCGTCGACATCGTCGGCCACCTCACACGAAACCAGGCGGCGACCTTTCCGGGGGCCGACGTCGCGATCGATTTCTCGACGGCCGACGCGGTGGTCGTCAACGCGCCGCGGCTGGCGGCTCAAGGGATGTCGCTGGTGATTGGCACGACAGGGTGGCAGGCGTCAGAGGCGCAAGTCCGGGCGTCGGTCGAAGAGTTTCCGATCGGCGTCATCGCGGCGCCGAACTTCGCAATCGGCGTGAATGCCTTTGCGGCGATCTGTGAACGCGCCGCCGAACTGCTCGTCCGCGGCCATGGCTTTGCGCCCTGGATTCACGAAGCGCATCACGCCGCGAAGAAAGATGCGCCGTCGGGCACTGCGATCGCCTTACAGCGGGTGATTGAAGCGTCCGGTGGAAAACCAGTCGACGTCGCTTCGACGCGCGCGGGTTACATTCCGGGCACGCACACGGTCGGGTTCGACGCCGCGGGGGAAGGGATAACACTTACTCACACCGCACGGGACCGGACACCCTTCGCTCGTGGCGCCCTCGAAGCGGCGCGGTGGATCAAGGGACGCCGCGGGTGGTTTACGATGCGGGACATGCTGGGTTTGTGACGTCAGGCCGGCTAAAGCCGGCCTCTACCGTCGGCTAAAGCCGGCCTCTACCGTCAGGTTTGCGAGAGGGCTTCCAAATGCGAGATCTGTGGACAGGATGCGGCACGGCGCTGGTCACGCCGTTTGACAAGAACGGCACGGTCGACGAAGCGGCGGTGCGAAGACTGACGAAACGGCAGATCGATGCCGGCATCCACTTCCTCGTCCCCTGCGGGACGACTGGCGAGAGCCCGACGCTCACCGAAGACGAGCGCGTTCGCATCGTCGAGCTCGTCGTCGACGAGGCCGCCGGCCGCGTGCCCATTCTCGCAGGGGCCGGCGGGTACAACACGCGGGAAGTCATTCATGTCGGGACGCGGATGCGGCAGGCCGGTGCAGCCGGGCTCCTGTCGGTGACTCCGTACTACAACAAACCTACGCCGGAGGGGTTGTATCAGCACTATCGCGCGATCGCGGGAGAGGTAGGGCTGCCGGTCATCGTCTACAACGTCCCGGGCAGGACCGGCCTGAACGTCGAGCCTGCGACGCTGGTGCGGCTGGCCACGATCCCCGGCATCGCCGGGGTGAAGGAAGCATCCGGCAACATGCCGCAGATCTGCGAAGTGTGCCGGAGCGTCCCGGAAGGGTTCATCGTACTGTCGGGAGATGATTCGCTGACGCTGCCGGTGATGTCGGTCGGAGGCCGCGGAATCATCTCGGTCGCGTCGAACGGCGTGCCCGCCGAAATGTCGCGGATGGTGGAGCATGCGGAGGCGAACGACTTCGCGGCCGCGCGCCGGATTCATGCGGCGCTGATGCCATTCCTCGCCGTCAACTTCGTGGAGGCGAACCCGATCCCGATCAAAGCGGCCATGGCGATGATGGGCCTGCTCGAGGAGAGTTATCGGCTGCCGATGGTGCCGCCGCAGGCTGCGTCGCGCGAGAAGATCGCAGCGGTCCTCCAGGCAATGGGCGCCCTGCCGGCAGCGGTCACGCGATAGCAATGCTCCAATCGCGTATCGAACAACTGTTCGAACAGGGGGATGCGGCGTCCCGCAGTGAAGCGCGCGCAGCGGTCGCGGAGCTCCGCGACGCTCTGTCGTCCGGAGTAGTTCGCGCCGCGCAGCCCGACAGCTCCTCGGAGTACGGCTGGCGTGTCAATGCGTGGGTGAAGCAGGGCATTCTCCTCGCTTTTCGGTTCGGTGACACCACGGAGGTTGGCGCAGGCCCCCTGCCGTTTTTCGACAAAGACACACTGCCGGTCAAACCGCTGACCGCGCTCAGCGGCGTCCGCATCGTGCCCGGCGGATCCAGCATCCGGGACGGCGTCTACACGGGGCGCGGCGTGATCTGCATGCCTCCGATGTACATCAACATCGGCGCCTGGGTTGGTGACGAATCGCTGATCGACTCGCACGCACTCGTCGGTTCGTGCGCGCAGGTCGGCAGCCGGGTGCACATCAGCGCCGGGGCGCAAATCGGTGGAGTGCTCGAGCCGGTCGGGGCGCTGCCAGTGATCATCGAGGATGACGTGCTCGTGGGCGGGAATTGCGGTGTCTACGAAGGCGCCGTCATCAAACGCCGCGCGGTGCTGGCGGCCGGGACGATCCTGACGGCGTCAACGCCGCTCTACGACACGACCAACGGCACCATCATCAAGGCGGCACCGGGCCAGCCACTCGTCGTGCCTGAAGGGGCGGTGGTAGTACCCGGCAGTCGTCGTATCCGCTCGGAGCTGGCAGCGGACTGGGACATTTCGGTCGCCACTCCGATCATCGTCAAGTACCGGGACGAGAAGACCAGCGCGCGGACCGCCCTGGAAGAATGGATTCGATAGCCGCACTCGCGTTCGCACGCGAGCTGGTCGACATCGATTCGACGACCGGTATCGAGCACGCCTGCGGCCGGTTTCTGTCGCAGCGGCTCGCGGCTCTCGGCTATGCAGTCGCCGAGCAGCCGGTTGCGGACGGGCGATTCAACGTTCTCGCCACGGTTGAAACTCCGACGGTCGTACTCTCCACGCACTTCGATTGCGTCCCGCCATTTTTCCCGAGCGCGATGCGCGATGGCCGCTTGTACGGCCGTGGCGCCTGCGACGCCAAGGGCATTCTCGCCGCGCAGGTCGCGGCCTCGGAACGGCTCAGAACGGCCGGCGAACGGCGCGTCGGCCTCCTGTTCGTCGTTGGAGAAGAGCGGGGAAGCGACGGCGCCGTCGCGGCCAACAATGTGGCTCCTGGATCGCGGTTCCTCGTCAACGGTGAGCCAACCGGCAGCAAGCTGGCAACGGGTACGCGCGGCGCTCTGCGAGTGAGACTCCGCGCCCGTGGCCGCGCCGGGCATTCATCGGCGCCGGAGCAGTTCGAGTCGGCGATCGAGAAGCTGGTCGACGCCGTCGTCCGGCTCCGCGGGCTGCAACTGCCTGCCGACCCGTTGTTCGGCGAGACGTTCTATACCGTCGGCGTCATCGAAGGCGGAGTGGCGCCAAACGTGGTGCCGGCACTGGCCTCGGCGGAAGTCATGTTCAGAATCGTCGGCGATGCCGGCGAGGTCCTTGCGGCCGCGAAGACGCTCGAGCCGCTGGTCGAGGTCGAAGAAATCCTGCGCATCTCGCCGGTCCGGTTGCACACCCTTCCCGGCATGCCCGCTGAGAGCTTCCCGTTCACCACCGACATTCCCCTGCTCAGCATGTGGGGAGCGCCCCTGCTCTTTGGCCCCGGCTCATTTCTCGTGGCGCACACAGACGATGAGTACCTCGACATCGCGGAGTTCGACGCCAGCATTGACGCATACGTGCGAGTTGTCACCGCGCTGCTGTCAACGCCGCCGTGACGGTGCTTTTCCTGGACGAATCGTTCTCGGACACAGCGGTGAATGTGAGACGTGCCGGTCGGGTTGCCGATGGTGATACCGCGATGCGGACTGGGATATTGACAGTCTGACCGCCAGGTACGACGGCGAGCGCGTTCGCAAGTGTTGCCGTCCAGGCCTGGTCGTCGATCGCTGTCGAAAGACGCAGCAGGTCGGTCCCCGTACCGGTGTTCCGCACCGTCACCATGATGGTCTCGGTGGGCCGGTTGACGCGAAGGGATTCATCCATTTCGACCTGGACGCCTCGTCGTTGACCGGCAACGCCGTCGAGTGATCGCACGGCCACCGTATACGACAGGATCCCTGCATCGTCCCGCTTCATATCGATCACGTAGAAGTGGAGCCGGTTGGCTTCGTCTTTCCATTCGTAGTGGCTCCCTGAGCGAAGGCCAGCATGAAACAGCGCGTCGTTCAGCTGGCGGTAATCAGCCACGGTCCGCATCACGACGCTGCCGTCGGGACGCGTGAAGTCTGGAAGCTTGATGTCCTCGGGATGGGCGTCGATCACCCACGTGAAACAGTTGTAGCCGCAACTCCGGCTTTCGACATTTTTGTTCTTCGCGATCAGCACGCCGTTGTCGGGCGTGAACGAGTCGTAGCCGATTCGCTGAACGACTTCGATCGAATAGAAATCGAAGATCGGATCCCCTGCGCACGAGGCGTCCAGGCTGGTGTCGCATCGCGGAGTGCGGTCAGGAACGTCGCCGTCCAGCGTCACCGTCACGCCGGCCACCTCGCCGGGACGCGGATCAACGGCGCGAGCGGTGACGCTTGCGACGGCAAGGCCGGACTGCGCGAGGCCGCTCCGGGTGAGCTGAAGCACCTGTTCCGGTCGGAGCCATCCGTAGCGCAGGCGGTTGCGCAGCATGAACCCGGCAGGCATCGAGGCGCCCGCCGCCGCCGGAACGACCCAGCGTTTGTGCGGCCCGCCCGGCCCGTTGAACGAACCGCGGTCCATGATGTCCCACGGGCCCGAGCCGACACGCCGGTACGGTGTCGCATACGGATTGTTGTTGTTGTCTCCCGTTTGAAACGCAAAGTGCGCGATCTCGTGAGTGATCGTCCCGGAGCTTTCTCCCTGCCGAACCGACGAGAGCCCCCATTGCTGCGCGCCCGCCTTCCACGACGTCCATGGCACATAGCGCGTCGGCAGCCAGCGGGGTTTCGTCGTGTCGGGGTTCCCCCACTCAGCGGGAATGTCCTCCTTCGACTTGAACTTCATCTCGCCGAATTCCTGCCACACGCTCGTCTCGTCGTAGCCGGCGTAGATGCGCAGGACGATGTCGTACTTCTGCTTGATGTCCGCTCCGGCCGCTGTCGTCCAGAGCTCGTCGACGTCCGGCTCCATGCGATGAGTGCAGGTGTATCCCGTCGGGCAGCCAACCTGCTGGTTGTGTTCGTTCAGTCCGTACTGAAACAACTTTCTCGGCATCCGATACGGTCCGTACGCGTCGATTGCCGGGATGCCGACGCGCCCGCGCGACTGCTCCATCCAGTACTCGTGGATCGTGTGCCCGTGGTTGAGCGGGCCGGGCTTGCCCCAGAAGTCCGCATAGAAGCGCGGCACTGCATCACGTGCGATCGGATCGACCTGTGGATTGCCAAAGAGGTCCGACTGCTTCGGCAGTGTGATCACGAATGGCTGGTCTTCGAAATCGACGGCAACGAGCGCCACTCGCAGCGTTCGCGTCGAGGGCTTCAACGACGGGTCGGCCCATTTCGTCCCGGGAACCGGTCGGTAATCGTCCCAGGTCATCGTGTCCTGGTCCTGGACACGCTGCGGATCGATCGCTGCGGGCGGCTCGGCCGCCTGGTGCTCCACGCGTGCGAGGGAGAGGGGCATCAGCAGGGCGATGACGAGAACGACCAGGCAGACTGTTTTCATGAGGCGCACATGTTAACCGCGATGGTATACACTCCGGCTCCCGCTCCCGGCCCCGTGCCGGCCCCGTGAAGCCATCGACCTAGCGCAGGAGGAATGATGATCGTCAGCCGGTCCACGCGCGCCCCGCTCTCCAGTTACGTCACCGACATCCTCGGTCTTGTCAAAGCCAAGAACCCCGCAGAACCGGACTTCCACCAGGCGGTCGAAGAAGTCCTCGAGAGTCTGGACCTCGTCGTCCAGCGCCGTCCCGATCTTGCCAAAGCAAAGATCCTGGAGCGGATCGTCGAGCCGGAGCGCGTGATCATGTTCCGTGTCCCGTGGCAGGACGACCGCGGCGAAGTTCACATCAATCGCGGATTCCGCGTGCAGATGAACGGAGCGCTCGGTCCGTACAAGGGCGGCCTTCGCTTCCACCACTCCGTGACGCTTGGCGTCTTGAAATTCCTGGCGTTCGAGCAGGTGTTCAAGAACTCCCTGACCACGCTGTCGATGGGGGGTGGAAAAGGAGGATCTGATTTCCATCCGCACGGCCGTTCGGACGACGAAGTGATGCGGTTCTGCCAGAGCTTCATGACCGAGCTGATGCGTCACATCGGGCCCGACACTGACGTGCCCGCGGGGGACATCGGCGTTGGTGGCCGCGAGATCGGGTACCTGTTCGGCCAGTATCGACGACTGCGCAACGAGTTCACCGGCGTGCTCACTGGCAAGGGCTTGAACTGGGGAGGGTCGCTGATCCGGCCTGAAGCCACGGGATACGGGGCGGTCTATTTCACCGCCGAGATGCTGGCCACGCGGAACGAAACACTCGAGGGAAAGACCTGCCTCGTTTCCGGCAGCGGCAACGTCGCCCAGTACACGATCGAGAAGCTGCTCGATCTTGGCGGCAAAGCTGTCACCGTGTCGGACTCGGACGGCTACATCTACGACGAAGCCGGCTTCGATCGCGAGAAGCTGGCCTACCTGATGGAGCTGAAGAACGTCAGGCGCGGCCGGGTGCGGGAGTACGCGGATCGTTTCAAGGGTGCCGTCTACCAGGCCGTGGATTCAGCCGGCGGCTTCAACCCGCTCTGGATGCACCGTGCGCACTGCGCATTCCCAAGTGCGACTCAGAACGAGATCAACGAGAAGGATGCGACGAATCTGGTGGGGAACGGCGTTGTCGCCGTGGCCGAGGGGGCGAACATGCCGTGCACCATCGCCGCCACCAAGGTGCTGATCGATGGGGGTGTGCTCTATGCTCCCGGCAAGGCCGCCAACGCCGGCGGCGTCGCGACCTCAGGACTGGAGATGGCGCAGAACAGCGCGCGCATTGCCTGGACGCGCGAACGCGTCGACTCCGAGCTGCACCGGATCATGAAGGCGATCCACCGGGCGTGCCGCGAGACCGCCGACGATTACGGCGTCTCAGGCAACTACGTCCACGGCGCCAACATCGCCGGCTTCACGAAAGTCGCCGACGCCATGCTCGACCAGGGCCTCGTTTAACCTCTAACCTCTAACTTCTAACTTCGTAAATTTAGAAGTTAGGCGTTAGGAGTTAGAGATTACGCGTTGATCTTCACGCGTACATCCCTCGCATGCGCGTGACCGTCGCAACCCGGTTGATGGCGACGACGTAGGCGGCGGTGCGCAGGTCGGTCTTGTACTTGAGCGAGGTCTTCAGCACGTCCTGGAAGGCCTCGACCATCTTGGCCTCCAGGCGACGGTTCACTTCATCTTCCTCCCAGAAATAGCCATGGCGGTCCTGGACCCATTCGAAGTACGAAGTGGTGACGCCACCGGCGTTGGCGAGGATGTCGGGGATGACGAACACGCCGCGCTCGTGGAGGTGCTTGTGCGCTTCAGGGGTGGTCGGGCCGTTCGCGCCTTCGGCGATGATCTTGGCCTTGATGTTCGGTGCGTTCTCCATCGTGATCTGGTTCTCGAGCGCAGCCGGCACCAGGATCTCGACGTCGAGTTCGAACAGCTGTTCATTGGTGATCGGCTCGCCAAATGGGAACCCATCGACCGACTTGTGCTGCTTCACGTAGTCGAGCAGCCTCGGGACGTGAAGGCCGTTCTTGTCGTAGACGCCGCCTTTCCAGTCGCTGACCGCGACGATCTTGGCGCCGAGCTTCGACAGGAGGTCCGCCGATACCGATCCGACGTTGCCGAAACCCTGCACGGCAACCTCCGAATCCTTGATGTCGATACCGAGGTGCTTCGCCGCCTCGCGGGTGGTGATCATCACGCCTCGGCCCGTCGCTTCGCGGCGCCCGAGCGATCCACCCATCTCGATCGGTTTGCCGGTGACTACCGCCGTCGAGGTGTGGCCGACGTGCATGCTGTAGGTATCCATCACCCACGCCATGACCTGGTCGTTGGTGTTGACGTCGGGCGCGGGGACGTCCTTGTCGGGCCCGATCGCGTCGATGATCTCGGCGACATACCGCCGCGTCAACGCTTCCAGCTCGCGGCGCGACATCCGGGTGGGATCGCAGATCACGCCGCCCTTGCCGCCGCCGAATGGCACATGCGCCACCGCGCACTTCCACGTCATCCAGGCCGCGAGCGCCGTCACCTCGTCGAGCGTCACATCGGGATGGTAGCGAATGCCGCCCTTGGCAGGTCCCAGCGTGATGTTGTACTGGACGCGGTAGCCGGTGAAGACTTCGATCTCGCCGTTGTCCATTTGCACCGGACATGAGACGGTGATCTGCCGCTTGGGATGGGTCAGGATCTTCCAGATGCCGGCATCGAGCCCGAGCAGCCGCGCGGCGCCGTCGAACTCCTGGAGCATCGCATTGAAAATACTGCCGCCTGCTGCCATGTGACTCCTACGGATAAGTGCAGAACCATCAACAGGATGGCTCTTGACGGAAAACAGACCAAGCTACTGTGACAGAATGCGCCAAGTCAAGCGCCAGCCACCAGACACGGCAGACATCGGGGAGCACGGTCATGTCTCACGCGCGCATCCCTATCGCGCTCATCTTCGCGGGTCTTGTTTCAATCGTCGCCGCGCAGCAGCGCGACGCTCCGGCCGACCTTCTCCTCCTTAATGGGCGCGTCTACACCCTGGACGCGGCAAAGCCATGGGCCGAGGGGGTGGCGGTTCGCGGATCGCAGATCGTCGCCGTCGGCAGCAACGCCGAGGTTCGGGCTCATGCCGGCGGCAGCACCCGCACGATTGACCTGAAGGGCGCGTTCGTGATCGCCGGATTCAACGACGCGCACGTGCACATCGACAGTACTGGAGCGTTGCTGGTAGGTGTCAACCTGCTCGACGTCCACGAGCCGAACGCGTTCGCGGCCCGCATGCGCGAGGCGGCGACGCGGCTGCCAGCGGGCAGTTGGATCACGCGGGGGGACTGGGGCGCCTACGAACAGTGGGGGGCCGGGAGTGCGGGGGGTGCGACGGGTGCGACGGGTGCGACGGGTGCGGGGGGTGCGAGGAGTGCCGGACCATTTACCCCGTCCCGCGAACTCATCGATGCAGTCACGCCGAACCATCCCGTCTTCGTCAACCGATTCGACCGCAGCATGTTCCTTGCGAACTCGCGCGCGCTCGAGCTGGCGAAGATCACGGAGAGCACGCCGAATCCGCCGAACGGCGAGATCGTCAAGGACGCTGCCGGCCGTCCTACCGGGATTCTCAAGGGCACCGCGGCCGACATCGTCCGCCGCGTCATCCCTCCCGTGCCTTTCGAGCAGCGGCTCGTGCAGGTGCGCGCGGTCCTGAAAGAAGCACGCGAAGGGGGCGTGACGACGATGCAGGACCTGACGTCCGCTGAGCAGTTGCGGGCGTATCAGGAACTGCAGCGGCGCGGCGAGCTGACCTCGCGGATCATGCTGCGACCCACGCTGGATAACGTCACTCACACGAGCGCCCTGGGCATCTCGAAGGGGTTCGGCAACGAGTGGTTGCGCTTCATCGGGTACAAGGCGTGGGTCGACGGGATCATGGGAAGCAGCGGCGCGATGTTCTTCGAGCCGTACACGCACGATCCGAAGAACAAGGGGCTGCTGCGCGACATCATGCGACCCGAAGGACAGGAAGGGGCGGCAATGGGTATGACCGCCACGCAGCATTACACTGACTTCCCACCTGGCAACCTCGAGAAGCTGATCGAGGCGACCATCGCAACCGGTCTGCCGCCGCACGTCCACGCGATCGGCGACAAGGGCAACCGGATCATCCTTGACGTCTACGAGAAGCTGCTTTCCAAACACAAACTCATCGAGCGTGACCATCGGTGGCGGGTCATCCACGCACAGGTCGTGCACGCGGACGACTTCGCGCGCTTCGGCAAGCTGAAGCTGGTCGCCGAGATCAATCCCTACCACGTCTCCGATGACATGCGGTGGATGGAAGAGCGCATCGGTCGCGAGCGCTCCCGGGGGGCGTACGCGTTCCGCAAGCTGAAGGACGCGGGGGCCGTTTTGATCTTCGGCAGCGACAGCCCTGGGACCAACGCGGCGCGCTACTTCCTCAACCCCGTGTACGGCCTCTACGCTGCCGTTTCACGCCAGACACTCGCAGGAGAGCCGAAGGCCGGCTGGTTCCCGGATCAAAGGCTGACCATCGAGGAAGCGATCGACGCCTACACCAGGGGACCCGCGTGGGCATCGTTCGAAGAGGATGTGAAGGGAACGCTCGCACCCGGCAAGTACGCGGACATCGCGGTCTTCGACACCAATCTCGTCGAGGTGGGGAAGTCCGATCCTGCAAAGCTGCTGAAAGCGAAAGTCCTCTACACGATCGTTGGCGGGAGAGTGCGTCTTCGGAGCAGCCGGAAAGGGAGTTGACGGAGTTGACCGTGACCGTTACTCCGTCTCTCCGTCAACCACAGCCTATAATTAGCAACAACTATGAAAGTGGCCACGACCGAGACCGCTAAGCAGCGGTGGGAGCGCGAGCAGCTCGAGCCGGCGCTGAAGAAGTCCCCCGAGCGGTCAGTCCCGTTCACCACGATCTCCGGACGGCCGATCGATCGGCTTTACACGGCAGAGGACCTGGCTGATTTCGACTACGGGCGCGATCTCAACCACCCTGGCGAATTCCCCTACACGCGCGGCATTCATCCGAGCGGCTACCGCGGCAAGCTCTGGACGATGAGGCAGTTTGCCGGGTTTGGCACGCCGGAAGAGACCAACGAGCGGTACAAGACGCTCCTGAAGGCCGGCGGGACGGGTCTGAGTGTCGCGTTCGATCTGCCGACCCTGATGGGGCGTGACCCGGACCACGAGCTGTCGCTCGGCGAAGTGGGCAAATGCGGCGTCAGCATCGTCTCGCTCGCCGACATGGAGCGGCTGTTCGACGGTATCTCGCTCGGCGACATCACGACGTCGATGACGATCAATTCGCCGGCGCCGATGATCTTCGCGATGTACCTCGTCGTCGCCGAGAAGCAGGGAGCGGACTGGAAGAAGCTCTCGGGCACGATCCAGAACGACATCCTCAAGGAGTTCATCGCCCAGAAGGAGTACATCTATCCGCCGCGCGAGTCGATGCGCCTGATCACGGACATCTTTTCGTTCTGCACGCACGAGGTGCCCAAGTGGAACACCATCTCGGTCAGCGGCTATCACATCCGTGAAGCTGGTTCGACGTCCCTCCAGGAGCTGGCATTCACGCTCCGCGACGGCATCGAATACGTGCAGTACGGCATCGACGCCGGTCTGGACGTCGACGCGTTCGCGCCGCAGATCTCGTTCTTCTTCAACTCCCACTCCGATTTCTTCGAAGAGATCGCCAAGTTCCGCGCGGCCAGAAAGATCTGGGCGGAGGTGATGCGCGACCGTTTCCGCGCTAAGCTTGAACGTTCGTGGAAGCTTCGCTTCCACACTCAGACCGCCGGCGTGTCGCTTACGGCGCAGCAGCCGTACAACAATGTTGTCCGGACCGCGCTGCAGGCACTCGCCGGCGTCCTCGGCGGCACCAACTCGCTGCACACCAACTCGCTCGACGAGGCGCTGGCACTCCCGACGGCCGAAGCGGCGACGCTCGCATTGCGGACGCAGCAGATCATCGCGTCGGAGAGCGGCGTGACCAACAGCGTGGATCCGCTCGGCGGGTCGTACTTCGTCGAGCGCCTCACGCGCGATATGGAACGCGGAGCGCAGGGAGTACTTCGACATCATCGATCGAATGGGGGGGATGGTCGAGGCGATCGAGAACGGATATCCCCAGAAGGAAATCGCCGAAGCCTCCTATCGGTTTCAGCAGTCCGTCGAAGCGCGCGAGAAGATCATCGTCGGGGTCAACGACTACGTTGAAGAGGACGAGCCCCGCCATCCGATCCTCTACATCGACGAATCGACCTTCGAGAAGCAGATCGGCCGCCTCGAACAGTTGCGCAAGACCCGCGACAACGACCAGGTCAAGAGGACGCTGGATGCACTGCGAGCGGCCGCGCGGGGCCGCGACAACACGATGTACCCGCTTCTCGACTGCGTCCGCGCCTACGCTACCGTCGGCGAAATGTGCGATGCGCTTCGCGAGGTGTGGGGCGAATACGAAGAAGTGCCTCTGATCTAGCTTTCAGCTCTCAGCTTTCAGCCTTCAGCCTTTTCGGCTGGTGGCTCTGGCTGACAGCTGACGGCTGATAGCTGACCGTTCTTATGCGAAAGATCCGCGTCGTCATTGCCAAACCCGGCCTCGATGGGCACGACCGCGGCGCGAAGGTCATCGCGCGCGCACTGCGTGACGCCGGCATGGAAGTCATCTACACGGGCCTGCGACAGACCCCCGAGCAGATCGTGGCCGCAGCGCTGCAGGAGGACGCCGATGCGATCGGCCTTTCGATCCTCTCGGGCGCGCACATGCACATCTGCCCGCGCGTCATGGACCTTCTCCGGGAAAAAGGGTTGGACGATGTGCTCGTGGTGATCGGCGGCATCATTCCCGATGTCGATATTCCGAAGCTGCAGGCGGCAGGCGTGAAGGGGATCTTCCTGCCCGGAACTCCAATGCAGGAGATCATCGACTTCATCGGCCGCAACGTCCGCCCGCGCGCCGAAGCCGTCTAGCGAAGTTTGTAGAGCCGGACATCGGCTCCCTGCCAGGTCCCCCTCGAGACCAGCTGCAGCTGCCCAGTCTCGTCCATTCGTTCGAGGACCCCCGGACAGTGCGCTGGTCTCGAGAACAGCTTGCAGTTCACCGTCACGTGTGTCGCGCCGCGTTCACGCAGGCGCTGTAACAAATCTTCGTTCGGGAACTGCTTCATATCCTCGGCCAGCGCCGGGTAGCCGGGCGGGAAGTGTCCGCTTTGCCCGTTGATGAGTCGTGCCCAATGAAAAGTGGAGAAGTACATGTAGCTGAAGTTCGGAAAGTCCTCCATCGGGACCTCGGCGAGAACCATATCGCGGGTCACGCCAGCGTAGATTGGCGGAATGGTTGCGGGATACGACCAGATCGGCACGACTGGCCGCAGCTCGATCATGGGGCAGGCGACCAGCACCGCGAAGATAACCGCACGGCTCACGCGCGTGCGCCCCAGACGGAGGACCCGCCGTGCTCCATACGCCGACAACAGGATCAGCCCAGTACCGACGAACGCGGCGAACCGGGAAGGAACGCGCATTCCGCGAAAGGGAAGCACGTACTTGTACAACTCGTCGTAGATCAGTCCATTGGTCCCGAGCGAGCCGTCGAACGTCAGTGCCGACGCAGCGGCGAGCGCCAGGGTCACGAGAGATACCGGTGGCGCCAGACCGATCGACGCCAGCGCGAGAGGCACCGCCCCCGGAAACAGCTCACGCTCGGAGAGATTCTGCGAGCGGTCACCGACATTTCGATATGTCGCAAGGAACCGATGGCGATCGCCGTAGCTCGCCGCCGTCCCGCTCCAGAACCGAACCTCGTCAAATGACCGACCGCCGCGCTCCGCATCGCTGCGGAGATACGGGACCGCGGTCACGCTCGCTGCCGCCACGAGGATTACGGCACTGGTCAGAACCGCAGCCGTCAGGCGCCGAGGCGGCGGCCGCCAGGCGGCGGCCGCGAACACCGCGATTGGCGCAAGAAACACGAACAGCATCACGCCGTGATACTGGCAGGCCAGCCACTGGGCCGCCAGGGTCGCGCCAAACCAAGCTCCGGTTCGCCAGGACGGCGCCGCCTGCATCCGCAGGAGCGACAGCATCGCCAGCGGCGCGAAGAAGAAGAACTGCAGCTCGAGATGACTGTAGTGTTCGATCTTGAAGGTGGAGAGCCCGCCGAGAATACCGGCGACGCACGCGGCTTGCGGATCGGCGGTCAGCCGCCACGCGGTGAAGAAAAATGCCAGGGCACACAGCGGAAACGTCGCGAGGAAGATCGCATTCGAGACCTTCAGTGGATCTGCGCCGGCAGCAATGAACGGGAAGGCGGCGACGGCTTGCAGGTACGGTCGGATCGGAGTAGGTGAGGGTATAGCGTGTCGGATAATAAATGTTTCCGTCGAACAGGCGTGTCGGTTCATTGATCAACTGGTGCGCAAAAGCGGCGAGGCGCCACGCGGAGAACACCGGATCGCCCGGATCCGCGACCATGCGGATATTGAAGACGTGCGGCGTCAGCCAGACCAGCGATGCCACCGCCGCAGCGAGCGCGTAGTACTTCACCTCTCGCGTCGCGGGTACCGGGTGCCTGAATCGTTCGAGCTCGGCCGCCAGCCGCGACTGGATGGCCTCACGCTTCACGGACGGAAGGAAGGGCTGCCGGCGGCCGAAGATCAGTCGAATCGCGTACGCGACAATTGCCAGAATCGCCGGTCGCGCAGGATCCCGAATAGAGATAAGGACGGGCCCCAGAAAAAACCGTTCGCGCACGCCCAGGGCCATCACGATCGCCGTGGCTGCCGCCACGATCAGCACGATGTCGACGGCGGTTATCAGATGTGTCGCTTTGACGCGGCGGAACGGCATCAGCGTGTCGATCTTATCAGCGCATGGCGGATGGCATTGGCGGTCGTGTCGACCTGATACCATCAACGGATATGCCCGATGGTGTGGATTTGAGTCACCCGATCACCGTACCCGACAAGCCCGCTCTCGAAGGTCTCGAGCAGAAGTGGACCGAGCGCTGGACGTCGGACGCGGTTTACCGATTCGACCGCAGCCGCGATCGCTCGGAGGTCTATTCGATCGACACGCCGCCGCCGACGGTCAGCGGCTCGCTGCACGTTGGCCACGTCTTTTCTTACACCCACACCGACATCGTTGCGCGCTTTCAGCGGATGCGGGGCAAGGCGGTGTTCTATCCCATGGGGTGGGACGACAACGGGTTGCCGACCGAACGCCGTGTGCAGAATTATTTTGGCGTCCGCTGCGATCCTTCGCTGCCGTACGACCCGTCGTTCATCCCGCCGGAGAAACCCGGGAAACAGGTGATCCCGGTCTCGCGTCCGAACTTTATCGAGCTGTGCACCAGGTTGACCGCAGAGGACGAGAAGGTCTTCGAGCATCTCTGGCGTCATCTCGGCCTGTCGGTGGACTGGTCGATGACGTATGCGACCATCGAGCGGCGCGCCCAGCGCGTCTCGCAGCTCGCGTTCCTGCGTCTGGTCAAGCGCAATCTGGCTTATCAAGTCGAGGCGCCGACGCTCTGGGATGTCGACTTCCGGACCGCCGTGGCGCAGGCGGAGCTCGAAGATCGCGAGCAGCCTGGTGCGTACCACCGGATCCGGTTCGCGAAAGCGTCAGGCTTTGTCGAGATCGACACGACTCGTCCTGAACTGATCCCGGCGTGCGTCGCGATCGTCGCGCATCCTGACGACCCTCGATACCAGCCTCTCTTTGGCACCGAGGTGACCACTCCGCTCTTTGGTGTCCGCGTACCGGTGAAGCCGCATGCGCTCGCGGATCCCGAGAAGGGCACCGGCGCCGCGATGATCTGTACTTTCGGAGACGTGACCGACGTTGTCTGGTGGCGCGAGCTCGGCCTGCCCGTTCGCGCCGTCATCCAGGCGAACGGCGCGTTCAAACCGGTTGTCTGGGGCGAGGGCGTATGGCAATCGGAAGATCCGGTTCGCGCTCAAGTCGAATACGACCAGCTGGCCGGCCTCTCGGCCGTCAAGGCCCGTGCACGTATTGTGGAACTGCTCCGCGGCAGCGAAGATCTCGTCGGTGAGCCGCGGCCGATCACTCATCAGGTGAAGTTCTACGAGAAGGGAGATCGTCCTCTCGAGATAGTCACCAGCCGGCAGTGGTTCATCAGGACGATGGAGTTCCGCGAGCGCCTGCTCGAGCAGGGTCGCGAGATCCAGTGGCATCCGCCGTTCATGCTGGCTCGGCTCGAGAACTGGATCAACGGACTGTCGGGCGACTGGTGCGTCAGCCGGCAGCGCTTCTTCGGAGTGCCGTTTCCGCTTTGGTACAACGTCCGTTCGGATGGCTCCGTCGACTATGAGGCTCCACTGATCCCTGACGAATCGAGGCTGCCGATGGATCCCTCGACCGATGTGCCGGACGGCTTCGTCGGGGGGCAGCGCGATCAGCCCGGGGGGTTTGCCGCCGACCCCGACGTGATGGACACCTGGGCGACCTCGTCGCTGACCCCGCAGATCGTCGGCCGTTGGGAAGAAGATCCGGACCTCTTCGCCCGAGTGTTCCCGATGGACGTCCGCCCGCAGGCGCACGACATCATCCGTACCTGGCTCTTTTCGACGCTCCTGCGCTCGGAGTTCGAACACGGCACTGCCCCGTGGCGCAATGCCGCGATCTCGGGATGGGTCCTCGATCCCGATCGCAAGAAGATGTCGAAGTCGAAAGGCAACGTCGTGACACCGATGGCGTTGCTCGAGGAGCACGGCTCGGACGGCGTCCGGTACTGGGCGGCCAGCGGCCGGCCCGGAGCCGACACGGCGTTCGATCCAGGTCAGATGAAAGTCGGCCGGCGTCTCGCAATCAAGCTCTTGAACGCGTCCAAATTCGTTCTATCGAAACAGGACGCACCTGGCGCGGTGACCGCTCCCGTCGACAAAGGGTTGCTCACGAAGCTGGCCAGGATCGTTGACGAGTCGACCGTCGATCTCGAGAACTACAACTACACCCGTGTGCTCGAACGCACCGAGTCCTTCTTCTGGTTCTTCTGCGATGACTACCTGGAGCTCGTGAAAGGACGCCGCTACGGTGACCAGGGCCCTGAAGCGGCGGCCTCCGCGAACGGCGCGCTCCTGACCGCCTTGTCCGCGATGTTGAAACTCTTCGCTCCGTTTCTGCCGTTTGTGACCGAAGAAATCTGGTCCTGGTGGCGGCAAGGATCAGTGCATCTCGCCAGCTGGCCGGCCGGGTCCGAACTGATCGAGGTCTGTCGACCCGCGGAAGCGGACCCTCACGCTGTTGTTGCCCTGGATTTCGCGGCAGGTGTCCTCGGCGCGATCAGGAAGAAGAAGTCCGAGGAGCAGCGTCCGCTCAAAACGCAGGTCACCCGCGCCGTTATCCGCGCGCCACGCGAGCAACTCGACCTCCTTCCTCATGTTGAGCAGGATCTTCGTGCGTCCGGACTGATTCAGCAGATCGAGACCGCCGTCGGTGACGCTTTACAGGTCGAGGTCGAATTGGCCAGCGCGGAGGTCGCCAGTCCGGAGCGGACAACGTGAGAGCCGCGTCAGCATCATTGGCGGCTGAAACCTACCGCGACGCACTTCACCGCGCGCTCGAGGAGGATCTCGGCGCCGGCGACATCACCACCGAGGCGACGGTCGAACCGGCGTTGCGGGCGCGCGGTGTCATCGTGGCGAAGAGCGACTGCGTCATCGCCGGTCTCGACATCGCCGCCGAGGCATTTCGGCAGTTGGACGCCGGCGCGTCGTTCACCGTCCACGCGCCTGATGGATCGCGATGCTCGCCGGGTGACATCGTGGCTGAAGTGCGCGGTGCGGCCGGTGCGATGTTGACCGCCGAGCGGACGGCGCTGAATTTTCTCCAGCGCCTCTCCGGCATTGCCACGTTGACCCGGCGGTTCGTCGATGCCGCCGGCGGCCGAATCACCGTTCTCGACACGCGTAAGACCACTCCGACGTTACGTGCGCTCGAGAAGTACGCGGTCCGCACCGGCGGCGGAACCAACCATCGCTTCGGTCTCGAGGACGGCATTCTGATCAAGGACAATCACATCCGTCTGGCAGGCGGCGTGGAAGCAGCGGTAGCGCGCATGAAGGCGGCCGGGCTCGATCTGCCCATCGAGATCGAAGCACAGAGTCTCGACCAGGTGGACGCTGCTCTTACCGCCGGCGCCGGCATCATCCTTCTCGACAACCTTTCCATCGAAGAGACCCGCGAGGCCGTCCGGCGGATTGCCGGACGAGCGAAGGTGGAAATCTCCGGAGGGGTGACGCTGGAGCGCATGCCACAACTCGCTGCGACCGGTGCCGACTACGTATCGATTGGCGCCTTGACGCACTCCGCCCCGGCGGCCGACCTGAGCTTCGAGCTCGAGCCGGATGTTTGACACGCTTCCGTCAGAGTTTGCCGCGTCCCTGGAACAGACCGCGCTGGCGCGTGGACATGTCGGCGCCACGATCCACTACTTCGCTGAAATCGGTTCCACCAACGACGAAGCCGCACGCCTTGCCGAGCGTGGCGCCGCTGAAGGCACCACGGTTATCGCCTCGAGCCAGACGGCAGGACGCGGGCGTTTCGGCCGCACTTGGTTCTCACCCCCTGGCGCGGGACTGTATGTCTCGGTGATCTGCCGCGATCCCCGCGCCGCACCGTCGCTGTCTCTTGCCGCAGGCGTCGCGGTAGCCGAGGGCATTCTCGCCGCCACCGGTCTACCAGTCGAGATCAAGTGGCCGAACGATATCGTCATCGATGCCGGGCTCGGACGGAGGCGGAAGCTGGCCGGGATCCTCGCCGAGGCATCGTCGTCGCCCGAAGGGTTGCAGCACGTCATCCTCGGGTTCGGGATCAACCTGCGTCCGGCGGCCTACCCGCCTGAGATCGGCGACCGTGCCACCTCGCTCGAGACAGAGCTCGGCAGGGAAGTGCAGCCGGGTCCCGTTCTTGCCGAAACACTCGCGGCGCTCAAGACATGTCTCGACCAGCTCTCCGCCGGCAACCGCATGGGCGTCCTCGCTCGCTGGCGTGAGCTGTCTCCGTCGTCGTCGGGTGCCGCAGTTGAATGGCACACGCAATCAGGCACACGCTCCGGCAAGACCGACGGCATCGAAGACGATGGCGCCCTCCGCGTTACAGTGAACGGGACAACGGAGCGCATAATTTCCGGGACGCTCAGATGGCTCTGACATGCTTTTAGCGATAGATATCGGCAACACGAACATCGTTCTGGGTGTCTTCGATCGGGAACTGCTCACCGAGAGTTGGCGGCTGGTGACGATGCGTGAGCGGACGTCCGACGAGATCGGGATCCTGGTCACGCAACTGTTCGAGCGCAGCGACATCGATCTGGCGAGCATTGACGGGATCATCCTGTCGTCGGTCGTGCCGCCGCTGACGCGCACAATGGAGGAGATGTGCGAGCGGTTTTTCGACAAGTCGCCGCTGACGGTCGACCCGGCCGGGAACACCGGGATGCCGGTGCTGTATCAGCCACCGTCCGACGTCGGCGCCGACCGGGTCGTGAACGCCGTCGCCGCATACGAAACTTTCGGCCGCGCCGACGGCTTGCCCGTGATCGTCGTCGATTTCGGCACGGCGACGACATTCGATGCGATCTCCGCGCGCGGGGAATATATCGGGGGAGTGATCTGCCCGGGCATCGGGATCTCTGCGGACGCGCTCTTCCAGCGGGCAGCCCGGCTGCCGCGTGTCGATGTGAGAAAACCACCCGAGGTAGTTGGTCGCACGACAGTGACGTCCATGCAGTCGGGGCTCTTCTTCGGCTACGTTGCGATGGTCGATGGCATCGTCGGTCGGATGCGCGAGGAGCTCGAGGATGGAGATCGCGCTGCGTGTATCGCGACGGGCGGCATGGCCGACATCCTCGCGAGTGAGACGAAGGCGATCCAGCGCGTCGAGCCGGACCTGACGCTCCAGGGCCTTCGCATTATCTGGAACCGAAACCGGTAGAGGCCGGCTTCAGCCGGCCTGGGTACGACTCGGTGGAGGCCGGCTTTAGCCGGCCTGGGTACGGCTCGGTGGAGGCCGGCTTTAGCCGGCCTAATTCAAATGGACGATTCGTTCGACTACTGCCGTGAGATCGAGAGCTACCTCTGTAAGAAGAATGAAGGGCATCTGATCCGCATCGTCGGGCCCGCATTCGAGATGGTGCGCCGATGGGCGCAGGAGGGGGTACCGCTGAAAGTAGCGTTCCGCGGCATCGACCAGACCTGCGAGCGTCAGGCCGGGAAAACGCAGCGACGCCGGCCGCTGCGAATCGAGTTCTGCGAAGCGGACGTCCTCGAAGCTTTCGACGACTGGCGGCGCGCCATCGGTACCGGCGCCGACCGGGTATCCGAGGCCCCGTCCCCGACGATGTCATTGGCGTCGCACATCGAACGCACGGTGACGCGTCTGCTGGCGGTGAGATTGAACGGGGATGCGCCGCGACTGTCGACTGCAATCGCCGAGGCCGTCGCCGTGCTCGATGAACTGATTGGCGGCGCGCGGAAGGCCAGGGGTGAAGCGCGATCCGTCATCATCAAGCGGCTCGAGCAACTGGACCTTGAACTGATGCGCGCGGCCACGGAGCACATCGATCCGGCTGCGGCCGACGCCCTTCGACAGGAAGTCGAGGCCGATCTCGCGCCGTTCTCAGCGCGCATGCCGGAGGACGCGCGGCGCCGCGCCGCGCTCCTTGCCTACGAACGTCTCCTGCGGGAGTCTCTGAACCTGCCGGTTGTTGCCTACGAACGCTAGTGCCACTAGCGATCGAAAACGCCGACCGATTCTACGTGCGCGGTGTTGGGGAACAGATCGAAGCCGCGGAGACTCGACAGGCGGTAGCCCGCGTCCAGCAGCCGGCGGGCGTCCCGGGCCATGGTTGGCGGGTCGCATGAGACGTAAACGATCCGCGGCACTTGTGAGAGCGCGATCGACTCGGTCGCGGCCTTCGACATGCCGGTTCTCGGCGGGTCCACGATCAGCGTCTGCGGTGGTTTCGCTGCTCGCCGATGCAGATATGTTTCGACGCTGCCACGGACCACCTGGAGCGCGTCCTCGAACGGCGCCGCGTTCCGCTCGAGATCGCGAGTGCTGGCGGCATCACCTTCGACCGCAACGACCCCAGAGTGGCCGCACGCCGCCAGCGCGACAGAGAAGAGCCCGACGCCTGCATAGAGATCAAGAACGGGTCCGGAGCGGACGGCGTCGAGCACCGCGCCGACCAGTGAACTGACGAGGAACCGGTTTGCCTGAAAGAACGCCTGTGGGTGTCTGCGCAGTACGCCGGTAGCCGCGCGTCCGCCGGTCAGTACGGCGACCGGGTCGGTGACGATGGGATCTCCAGCTGCGGACGTCGTGCCGTTAGCCGCGCTGATGGTCGCGCCGGTGAGGCCCGCGTCCTGCACCGCGCGCGCGATCGCGCCCTGGAGGATGCCGCCCGAAGCGGCCTCCACGTGCAGTGCGCGCTGATCCCCTGCGACGTTCTCCGCCAGTTCCACCGAGAGCGCCGTCACTCCCTCCGCACCCATGGCCCGAATCGCCGAGTCGACCACGTCGACGGCGCGCTCTGACAGCTGCCCTGTCTGACGCGGATCGCACGCCTCATGGGTGTTCTCCCGATAGAACCCGGCGCGGCCATCGCGGACGTGAAACCGCGCCCGCATCCGGTATGCCTGCTCGGGTCCCGCACTCACCTGCGGACGCTCCGGCAGTGAAATGCGTCCGATTCGCAAGAACGCATCGTGAATGATTTCGCTTTTGATCTGAAGCTGGCGGGCATGGGTGATGTGCGCGTAGAGGCAGCCGCCACATGCGGGGTCGCTGCTGGTCTGCCGCCGGTCTTCGGATGGTTCGAGAACGGCGATGACGTCGGCGAATGCCAGCTGTTTCTCGGCCTTGGTAACGCGCGTGGTGACGCGCTCGCCCGGGATGGCGCCGGCGACCAGCATGACCTGCCCGTCGTGCCGCGCCAGCATCCGTCCGCCGGAAGCAGGCTTCTCAACGGTGAGGTCGAAGATGTCTCCGGCCTGAACTGCCATACAAGTAGGTCACCGAGGTCCTTGGACCGTGGGTCCTCAGGTCCTTAGAGCGTTTCCGACGCAGATCCGATGCTTCAGAAACGATAGACAATCGCCGTCAGCAGCGCGACGTCGTTCTCCTGGACCGATGCCGTCGGAGGCTTGGTCTTGTAAGCGTCCAGGAGTTCGATCTTGAGCTCGATCCGCTTCACGACTGAAGTCGCCAGGCCCAGCCTGAACGTATACAGCGCGTCGCCGAAGTCGTCGGCGTCCCAGAGCGCGGCCAGTCCCTGCGTGACCGTGGCCGTTGGCGAGATCTTCCACTCCAGCCGATCGCCAGCCGTGACGACCGCCGAGGTCCTGACCTCGAGCCCGGGGTTCTTCTCCCACTTCACGCCGATGCCGCCGTCAATCGCCACCGAGAGCGCGTCTGTTTAGGTCTCTGGGTCGTCAGGTCCGTGATTCTTCAAGGATCTCTGTTTCGCCGCCGTAATGAATGACTCGAACAAACCTGCGAATTCGCCAGTCCGCCAGAAATTCTCCGGGTGCCATTGGACACCAATGCAGAATTCGGCGTCGGAAGATTCGATCGCTTCGACCACGCCATCGGGCGCTTTCGCGGATGCCGCTAACGACCGACCGAGGCGGGCGATCGACTGATGGTGGCGGCTGTTGACCCGGCAGGTGTGACTCGCGCTCACAGACGCGCCGAGCGCCTGTTCCAGGCGAGAACCTGGCGTTACTGTCACCTCGTGGGCGATCTCGTCCTTGGGCTGGACGATCGAGTGGGCGAGGGTAGAGTCGATTGCGGAGGGGATGTCCTGCACGAGCGTGCCGCCGGCGGCGACGTTCAACACCTGGGCCCCGCGACAGATGGCGAGGACGGCAAGACCAGTATCCATCGCACGCCGCGCGAGATCGATCTCGAACTCGTCGCGGCCGGGTTCGGCATCGACGATGGTTTCGTGACGGTCCTCGCGGTATAGCACCGGATCCACATCGCCGCCGCCGGTGAGCACCAGGCCGTGGATCTCGCCGACGACCTTCCGCGGGCTGTCGCTCACTTCCAGAATCCGCGGACGTCCGCCCGATTGCTCGATCGAGGCGACGTAGTCGTCCAGCCTGCTGCAACGGGTAATGCCAATTAGTGGTGAGTTGGTCATGTTGTTAGCAGGCCGGCTAAAGCCGGCCTCTACCGAATGCATTCGCATCCCGCAATCCGCATCCCGCATTCCGACACGGCTCACATCTTCACCGGCACCGTGCATCCCATCAGATCGAGCGCTCTGGTCAGCTGCCGGCGATAGAAAGCAACCGCGGCCGCGCGCCACAAGCGAGCGTCCTCGCGCTCCTCATTCAACACCGGGTACTTATGGTAAAAGCCGTTGAACGACTGGGCGAGAGCAAACGCGTACTTTGCGACGACAGACAGTTCCAGCGTCCGCACCGCCTGGTCGACGACTTCGTCCAGCCTGGCGGCTTCGAGCACCAGGCCCCAGAGATCATCAGCTTCCTCGCCGCCAGCTTCGATCGGCGTCACACGATCGCTCGAGACCGCCGCGACCACGGCCGCCTCGTCGAGGCCATGACGCTCCTGCAACTTGTTGAAGATGTTGTTCGCCCGGACGACGGCGTACTGAAGGTACGGGCCGCTCTCGCCCTCGAAACTCAGCGCCTCGTCGATGTCGAAGACGATGATCTTGCCGCGCGAGAACTTCACCATGAAGTACCGGACGGCCGCGGTGGCGATTTCTTCGGCAATGTATTTTGCCTGAACGTCGGCGAGATCGGGGTTGCGTTTGGCGACTTCCGTCGCCGCCTTGTCGCGAAGCCGGTCGAGCAGATCGTCCGCCTTGACTCCAAGTCCTTTCCGTCCGGAAACCTCGACGAACGGACGGTCGGCATCGGCGCTCGTGTCGTACCCCATTTCCCGGGCGGTCTGATGGGAAAGGGCGACCATCTCGTACGAATAGTGGATCGAATGTTCCGCCTGCTCGTGATGACCGAGCGCCGCGAGCGCCTGCTTGACCAGCTTCTGCAGGTAGGACTGCCGGGTGTCGATGACATTGCACACCCACGCCGCGCGCCCGAAGATGGGAGGATCCGGGTCTGCCGCGGCGGGGTCCGACGTAGTGGACCACAGCGGTTGTGGCTCTCTTTCGAAGATCCGGTAATGAAAGTCCTTGCCGAGCAGACCAAATTTCCAGAGCTGATACGCCATGTCCTTCCCGACATACGTCACCGTACCGTCGGAACGGACGATCACTTTCTCCCGCAGGTCCTCCGCCTTCGCTCCTTCGGAGCTACGGCGGGACAAGGCCTGCTCGCCATCCGACTCCGCCAAGGCTACGTCGGACAAGTCGGCGGGCTGGTCAGGCTTCTCGTCTTCAATCCGCATCACCCAGCAGCCTGTGAGCTTGCCCTCGGTCTGCAGATACACGGCGCCAGTTTTCTTCAGGTACTCGAATGCATGGGCCCAGAAATGCAGGCGCAGGATGTCCCCTTCCCACGTCAGAAGGTCATATCCGATGTTCATCCGGGCCATCGTTCGAAGATGGCAGCCGACGATGTGATCGGCGATGAAGCCGGCCATTTCAGCGGTGGGGTTGCCGCCCTGCTCGATGTGATGGAGTGCGGCGGTCCGGATCTTCAGCCGCTCCTTGTCCGCCTCATACCACTCGGTGACGCGCGCGTACAGGTCCCAGCAGTAGTAGTCGAACCGCGACGTTCGGGCGATCTGCCGCACATCGTCCAACGTCTTGTGCTCGAGTTCGCGAAAGCCGACGGCGACGTCCGCAACCTGGACGCCGGTATCGTCGATGTAGTTCTGGACCTCGACGTCGCGCCCCAGAAACCGCAACAGCCGGCCGAACGCGTCGCCGAGTGCGGCGTTGCGCAGGTGACCGATATGCGCCGCCTTGTTCGGATTGATTGCGGTGTGCTCGACGATCGCCTTGCCGCTTCCTGAGGCGGGGGCCGCCGTGTCCCCGCGAAGCCAGCTGGAGGCAAAATGGCCGCGATCGAGGAAGAAGTTGATGTACCCGCTTGGCGCGGCTTCAACGCGGGTGAATCCCTCTAGCGCACCGATTTCGGCCGCGATCTCCTGTGCGATTGCCCGCGGCGCCTTGCGCAGCCGTCGCGCCAGCGTGAACGCCAGCGGCACGGCCAGATCGCCCAGGCGCGCGGTTTGGCGGCACCTCGACGGAGATCTCGGCGAGCACGGCGTCCGATGCGTCAATTGAATAGAGTCGCGCGACGGCGTCGACGATGCGGCGACGCACGAGTTGATGCAGCGGCAGAATCATGAGGGGTCAGACATTCGTGATACGATCCGTCAAGTTTCCTCAGTTTAATCGGTGCTGGTCCTGATCTTCGTCGAAGGGCTTGCCGATCGTCCTGGTCGAAGGGCGACACGAATCGAGCCGCCGCCGGGCCTCCGCGTAATCGGTTGGCGTATTGACGTTCACGAACAGCAGACCGTGCGGGTCGAACGCAGCGATTTCTTCCGGGCCCACTTCAATCACCTGAACACCGCCCGGCAGGGATGCGGCGTGACGCTCTCCGCGGTCCAGCCGGTTGCGGATGGCCGCGGCGCTCTCGCGCGCGTAGATCGCGCAGAGCGGCTCGTAGCCCTGTATCGTGCGCGGGATGACCGTGAGGGTATGACTCCGCTCAACCAGGTGCCTCAAGAACGGTTCGGTCAGGAACGGCATATCGCAGCCGACGACCAGCGTCCGCTCGCACGGCGAGTTGATGATCGCAGTGTAGATGCCGCCGAGCGGCCCTCCGTCCGGGATCTCGTCGGTGACGACGTCGAGCCCCGCTGCCGCGGCCGCGCCGTAGTGGTCGCCGACGGCAAACACCTGCGAAGTGATCGATCGCAGGACGTTGACGCAGCCGCTCCATGATCGACTCGCCCGCGATAGTCAGCGCGCTCTTGTCGATCTCGCCGAACCGGCGGGCACGGCCGCCGGCGAGGATCGCGGCAGCCAGGCAGCGCGGTTCAGGCACGAGCAACATTATGAGTGAAGCGCGTGTGGGACGTTTGCTCGTCGCGAGCTTGCACCAGGCGATTGCCGACATTCTTCCGATGCGCCTCGAGTTCTACGAGAGCTGGCTCAGCGTGTCCGGGTTGCGCGACGGCACGATCGGACTGGGACCGCTGTTTGCCGTCCTCAGCTTTCTGCGGACCGAGGGGACGCCCTACGATACGGTCATGACCCGTGCCGGCGAGTACGCGGGGGAGTGGACCGTGAAGGGGCTGCCCGGCATCGAGCGGCGCCTCATCGGGGCGCTTCCGACCGGTTTGCGGACGCGGGCTGCGCTGCGGACGGCGCGTTCGATGATCCGGGCGACGTATCCGGGCACGCGCGCGATCATCAAGCTCCGGCGAGGCAGCGCGTCGGTCGATCTTCGCGGATCGCTGTTCTGTGAAGTGCGCGAGCTCACCCAGAGCCCGCTCTGCGGCTTCTACGTGGCTGCGATTGGCCGGGTGCTGCAGCTTTTCGCCCTGCAGGCAGACGGACGCGTGCACGAGTGCCGCGCCGCAGGCGTTCGCCGTGCATGCACGCTCAATGTATCGGTCGCTCCTGCGGCTGTTGACGTCCCGGTCGCCGCCGGCACAGTGGAAAAGTCATGACTACGGCGCGAATTCTCCTGCTTGTGCTCGTCGCCCTGATGGTACCGGGGCGCAGCGATGCCCAGAGCGGGCGGATTCTGGTGATGCCGTTCGAGAACGTCAAGCGGGACGCGAAGCTGCACTGGATCGGGGAGGCGGCGGCGCTGCTTCTCGCCGACGATCTGAACGCACGCGGCATGGCAGCGATCCGGCGCGCTGAACGCGTCCGCGCATTCGAGCATCTCCAGTTGCCCGAATCCGCGGTGCTCAGCCGCGCCACGGTTATCAAGATCGGCGAGCTCGTGGGTGCGTCGGAGATCATTGTCGGCAGTTTGGCTCTCGAAGGGACCGACCTTGTCGTCGGCGCGCATAGTATCCGCATCGACGTCGGTCGCCTCCAGCCGGACGTGCGCGAGCGTGGGCCGCTGGAGGACGTCGTTTCCATCTTCGGCCGGGTCGCGTCCCGGCTCGCGCCAGGCGCGCGTCTCTCACAACCGGCGCCGTCACGCCCGCCACTGGAGGCCTTCGAGAACTACGTCAAGGGATTGATGGCCGAAAGCGCCGCCGCACAGGCGACGTTTCTTCAGACGGCCATCAACGCGCATCCCGGATACGACCGGGCCCATCTGGCGCTCTGGACCGTTCGACACAGCCAGGGTGACCACGCCGCCGCCCTCGCGTCGGCTCGCGCCGTACGCCCGGACTCTCCGTTGGCGCGGCGTGCCGCGTTCCACGCCGCCGTATCACTCCTGGAGCTGAAACGCTTCGACGAGGCGTACGACGAGTTCAAGCGGCTCAGCGCGGGCGGCGAAAAATGGTTTGCTGCCGCTGCCTTCAACAACCTCGGGATCGTGCAGCTGCGCCGGGGCGGGACGACGCAGACGGGCCTGCCGACGTACTTTCTGACCAAGGCCGCCGACGCCGATCCGTCGGACGGCGATGTGCTCTTCAATCTGGGCTATGCCTACGTTCTCGACCGCAGCTACGGCGGCGCGATCTACTGGCTGCGCGAGGCGGTGCGGCGCGATCCCGCCGACGCCGAGGCCCACTACGTTCTCGCCGCGGCCCTGGCCGCCGGTGGAAGTCAGGTCGAGGCGGACCGCGAGAAAGAGCTGGCCAGGCAGCTATCGTCCGAGTACGACGAGCTCGAAGGTCGTGCCGCCGCCGAAAAGTCACCGGTGCCCCGCGGCCTCGAACGTCTGCGCGAAGATCCGGCGCTGCGAGAATCGATCGGGCCGGACCGCGCCCTCGTGACCAGCGCGCAACGCGAGCAGCAGGACCTCGCATCTTTTCACCTCGAACGGGCGCGGCGGCTGTTCGAGCGAGAGGAGGACCGCGAGGCTATTACGGAGTTGCGCCGGGCTGTCTATCTTTCGCCGTACGAGGCGTCTGCACACCTGCTCATGGGGCGGATTCACCTGCGCAACGGCCGTACGCCGCAGGCCGTGGATGCGCTGAAGATCTCGATCTGGAGTCAGGAGACTCCGGCGGCGCGCGTGGCGCTGGCCGAGGCGTACGTCAAACTGCAGAATGTCGCCGATGCGCGCAATGAACTGGAACGCGCGCTGGTCCTGGACCCTGAGTCCGCGGAGGCGAGGCGCCTGATGGCTGCCTTGTCAGGAAAATGAAGTTGAGATTGAGGACGGCAATCTGGCGCGGCGTTGATGGTCCTGCTGTTGGGCGCCGCTGGCTCGGACGCAACAGTCGGCACCTGTCGTCTACACCGCCGAAGTGGATGGAATCATCCAGCCGGTGATCGCAGCGTATCTCGGGCACGTCATCGAGAAGGCGGCTGCCGCTGACGCCGCTCTGATCGTCATCACGCTACGGACGCCGGGCGGGTTGTTGGACACGACCCGTGACATCAACAGCGCGATCATCGCCTCGAAGACCCCGGTTGCCGTTTTCGTAGGGCCGGCCGGGAAGCGCGCCGCCTCGGCGGGCTTTCTCATCACCATGGCGGCCGACATTGCCGCGATGGCTCCCGGCACGCACATCGGCGCCGCTCATCCCGTCTCCGGAGGAGGGGAAAAGCTCGACGAGGTGATGGCGAAGAAAATGGCCTCCGACACCGCAGGCTATGGCCGGACGCCTCGCCGCCCAACGCAAGCGAAACGCAACCCTGATCGAGCAGGCCGTCACCGAGAGCCGGTCCTATACCGACCAGGAGGCGCTCAACGCCGTCCCGCCCCTGATCGACGTCGTTGCCAACGACGTCCCTGATCTGCTGCGGAAGATCGACGGTCGAACCATCACCAGGTTCGATGGACGCAGCCAGGTGCTTCGGGTTGCCGGCGCCTCGATGCAGGCGATCGACATGACCTGGGCGCAACGCGTGCTCAGTTCGATCGCGCATCCACAGATCGCCTACATGCTCCTGACGCTGGGGCTTCTCGGGCTCACCGTCGAGTTCTGGAATCCAGGGAGTGTCTTTCCCGGTGTCGCCGGCGGCATTTGCCTGCTGCTTGCGTTCTTCGCGCTGCAGGTTCTCCCGGTGAGCTACGCGGGCATCATGCTGATCCTGCTTGGGATCGTGCTGCTGATCCTGGAAGTCAAGGTCACGAGCTTTGGCGTGCTCGCCATCGGCGGCATCGCGGCTTTGTTTTTCGGCTCGTTGATGCTGATCGATTCGCCGCTGCCCGAACTGCAGATCGGTCTGCGGATGATCGTCCCGGTCGTTGTCGGAACTGCCGCCATCATCCTCTTCCTCGTTCGTCTCGGGGTGCGGGCGCAGCGCCAGCGTCCAGTCACCGGCGCCTCGGGAATGCTCGAGGAAGTGGGCCGCGCGTTGACCTCCATCGACCCGGGCGGCGTCGGCCGTGTCCAGGCGCACGGGGAGATCTGGACCGCGACCGCTGCCGAACACGTGTCGGCCGGCGACAACGTCCGCGTCGTCGACGTGAAAGGTCTGCTGCTGACTGTGAAACGTGCCTAGGGGTCAGATCTTGTTTCTTGCACGAATGTCCGCCTAAGTCGTGACATGTCCGCTCAAGCGGACATTCGTGCAAGAAACAAGATCTGACCCCGACGACCCGACAAGGAGAAATCGTGGCCATTCCGACGCTCGTCGTAATCGCAATCCTCGTCTTCTACCTGTTGAGCTCGATCAAGATCCTCAACGAGTACGAACGCGCGGTCATTTTTCGGCTGGGTAAACTCCTGCCGCAGCCCAAGGGGCCTGGCGTCACCTTCGTCTTCGCGCCGCTGGACCGGATGGTGCGGGTGAGCCTCCGGACGATCGTCATGGACGTCCCGCCGCAGGACGTCATCACGCGAGATAACGTCTCGGTCAAGGTCAACGCGGTCGTCTACTTCCGGGTCATGGATCCCACGACGGGCGATCGTCGAGGTCGAGAGCTATCACTACGCCACCTCGCAGCTCGCCCAGACGACGCTGCGGAGCGTGCTGGGGCAGGTCGACATGGACGACCTTCTCTCCGAGCGCGACCGGCTGAATCAGCAGCTCCAGCAGATCCTCGATCAGCACACCGATCCGTGGGGCATCAAGGTCTCGTCGGTTGAGGTAAAGCATGTCGATCTGCCGCCCGATATGCAGCGTGCGATGGCAAAGCAGGCGGAAGCCGAGCGGGAGAAGCGTGCTAAAATCATCCACGCCGCTGGTGAGCTGGAGGCATCCGAAAAGCTCGCGCAGGCTGCCGCTGTGATCGCGACCGAGCCCGTGACGATCACCCTCCGCTACCTGCAGACACTCACTGAGATCGCATCGGAAAAGAACTCCACGATCATCTTCCCGCTGCCGATAGAACTCATGAACGTACTCTCGGGGCGAACAAAGGCTTAAAGTGACTGAGCTGACACACGACGCCGAAGACGGTTTTCACGAGATTCAACTCAGCGGGAAGCAGCTCGTGTTTCTGTTCATGGCAACTACCGTCGTGTCGGTAGTCATATTCTTATGTGGCGTACTCGTCGGGCGAGGTGTTCGTGCGGAGCGTGGCGAAGACCCGGGGGTTGTCGCAGCCGCACCGGTGCCACCGCCCACGACCAGTCCCGGCGCCAGCGAGGCTCCGACACCACCGGCGGAGACGCCTCTTAGCTACCCCGATCGTTTGCGACGGGAGGCGACCCCGGCTGAAACGCTGAAGAAGGCACCCGAGACCGGCGGTCAAGCCGCCCGCGCCGCAGCCGGAAGCACTGCCGCAAGCGCCGCCGCCGCGGCAGCGCCGAAGCCGGCACCGCGGAGACCGCCCAGGCGATACCTCCGGCGAACGGTGAGCCCGCTACCGGCCCTCGGCCGGGTAACTGGGTCATCCAGGTGCATGCGCTGCAGAACCGGGACGCGGCCAACACGCTCGTCCGCAGTCTGAAATCGAAGGGATATCCGGCGTTTCTTCTCGCTCCGTCGCCGAACTCACCTCAGATCTTCCGCGTTCAGATCGGCGGATACCGCGATCGCAGTGAAGCCGAAAAGGTAGCAAGCCGCCTGAAGGAAGAGCAATTCAAGCCGGATATCAAGCGGCGCTAGCGCTCCTCTCCGGAGTATTCCTTGCGCTGAGCTTCCCGAAGTTCGGGCATCCCGCGTTCGGCTGGATCGCTCTCGCTCCGCTTACCATCGCCGCCGCGCGCGCAACGTCCTTGCGTGGCGCATTCCTCGTCGGCCTCCTCGCAGGTGCGGTGTACTTCTGGGGCACCCTGTACTGGCTCATCGAGACGATGACCACGTTCGGCGGGTTGGCGACTCCGGTTGCCGTCTTTGCCGCCGCCATGCTGGTCGCCTATCTGTCACTCTTTCCTGCCATCTTCGCTTTGATCGTGGCGCGGGCGCGTCGCACCTGGGGCGCCGCGGCGTTGTTTATCGTTCCCTTCGCCTGGGTGACCACCGAGTTGGGACGGCAGTACGTCTGGGACGGATTCCCCTGGGCGCTTCTCGGCTACAGCCAGGTGACGCTTTTGCCGGTCGCGCAAGCGGCGAGTGTCGTCGGCGTGTACGGGCTGTCGTGGCTTCTGGCGCTGACCGGTGCCGCGGCGGCCGCTGTCGTCCTCGAGCGGGGAGTAGCGAGGTGGGCTCCGGCGGCGGGCGCCGTTGTTCTGATCGGCGCGATCGCGTTGTGGGGAAGCGCGCGCCTGCGCGCTTCACCGCTGACGTCGCAGGGAGAGCCGGTCCGGGTGGCGGTCGTCCAGGGGAACATCGCGCAGGAAGACAAGTGGAACCCTGCGCTGGGGGACCTGATCACCGAACAGTATCTGGCGATGACTCGAGAGGCGCTCGAGCACCGCGGCGCCGCGCTCATTCTCTGGCCCGAGTCGGCGACGCCGTTCTACTTCGAGCGCGACCTGATCCGTGGCGGTGAGATCAGGCGTCTCGCGCGCGACGCGGGTGTGACGCTCTTGATCGGCAGCGACCAGGTCGAGCCGATGAAAGCGACGAGCGCGACTGACAAGCCGGAGGAGCTGTATTACAACGCCGCGTTTCTCGTGAAGCCGGACGGCAGTATCGGCGCTGTCTATCGCAAGATGCACCTCGTTCCCTTTGGCGAGTACGTGCCGCTCAAGTCGCTGCTGTTTTTCGTTGGTCCGATCGTCGAAGCGGTATCCGCCTTCTCACCGGGGCGCGACCCGGTGCTGCTGCCGGTGGGCACGCATCGGATCAGCACCGCGATCTGCTACGAGGTGATCTTCCCCAGCCTGATCCGCCGCTTCGTCCTGGACGGCAGCGAGCTGCTCACGACGATCACCAACGACGCGTGGTACGGCCGATCGTCGGCGGCCTACCAGCACTGGGAACAGGCGACGATGCGATCGATCGAGCAGGGGCGCTACCTGGCGCGCGCCGCTAATACCGGTGTCAGTGGATTCGTGGACCCGTACGGCCGCGTCCTGCAGAAGACGGACCTCTTTCACCCGGCGGTCCTCGTCGAGGACCTGCGGTTTATCCAGACGAAGACGATTTACGGCCGGATCGGCGATCTCGTCGCCTGGCTCTCCCTCGCCGTCGTCATTATCACGCTCGCGGGTACAATGAGGCGTAAGCCGCTGGACCGCTGATTCCATGACTACGATCAACATCGACGAACAGCTTCGCAGGTACGAGGATCTCGCGCGCCGCGCCCGCGACCTGCGGAGCTATCTTTGACGCCGCACGCCCCGCCGACGAACTCGCCAAAATAGAACAACGCGTCTCCGAGCCTGATTTCTGGAAGGACCAGGAAGCGGCGCAGAAGCTGCTCCAGCGACGGCGGCGGCTCGAGGACGATCGCGCCCTGAGCGAGTCGCTGCGCACGCGCATCGACGACCTCGCCGTGCTCGCCGAGTGGGCCGAAGCCGGCGAGCCGGTGGCTGAGGATCTCGCCAAATCGCTCGACGATCTCGCCGCGCAGGTCGACGCCGGAGAGACGAAGAAGATGCTCGGCGGTGAGCACGACCGCAAGAATGCGATCGTCACGATTCATCCGGGCGCCGGCGGAACCGAGTCACAGGACTGGGCGGAGATGCTGCTGCGGATGTACTTCCGCTGGACCGAGCGCCGCAACTTCAAACGTGAGGTCATGGACCTGCAGCCGGGTGAAGAAGCAGGGATCAAGAGCGCGACGTTCACGGTCAGCGGCGATTACGCGTACGGCATGCTGCTGGCCGAAGCGGGCGTTCACCGTCTCGTGCGGATCTCTCCCTTCGACCAGGCTGCGCGCCGCCACACCTCGTTCGCGTCCGTCTTCGTGTGGCCCGAGCTGCCGGAGGACGCCGACATCGAGATCGACGAGAAGGACCTGCGCGTCGACACCTACCGCTCGAGCGGGGCGGGCGGGCAGCACGTCAACGTCACGGACTCCGCCGTCCGCATCACCCACATCCCGACCAACATCGTCGTCTCCTGCCAGAACGAGCGTTCGCAGCACAAGAACCGCGCGACCGCCATGAAGGTCCTGAAATCGCGTCTCTTCGACCTGAGGATGAAGGAGCAGCAGGCCAGGCTGGAGCAGCTTGGTGGAGAGAAGAAGGACATCGCCTTCGGCAGCCAGATCCGCAGCTACGTCCTGCACCCGTATCAGTTGATCAAGGATCACCGCACGAAGGAGGAAGTCGGCGACGTCAACCGCGTCCTCGACGGCGACATCGACGGCTTCATCAAGACCTACTTGATGCGGAAATCGACCGGGTCACTTGCGCCTCCAGCTGCTGAGGAGGACTAGGCCGATTGGCGATTGCGGATTGGCGATTGTCGATTGACGGATTGTCGATTGACGGATTGACGGATTGTCGATTCGAGTGATTTGGCCTCATCTGCGACGCCTTTTCTGTTTGGCACGCTGCTCCCTCTCGGCGGCAAGACGCGCGCTTGCGGTCTTGTGAGAGCTGACGAAGATGGAGGTCAGCTCATTGGCCTCCTTGATCAAGCCTGGAAGTTGTTCCAGGTCTCCAAGCCGGGCGTCGCGTAGAGACTGCAGCCATCCCAGTGACTCGTCCGCTTCCTCCGCGGCGACTCCGACCTTTGAGATGAATTCCTTCCTGCTGCGAGCCTTGCAGGCGGCCCTGTAATTACTGTCAGTGCTCCCGGCGGAATCGACGAGTTGATCGACGATACTGTCGCCTTCAGTACTGGGAGGGATGTCCCGGCAGAATCGAATCACGCGGATAAAGAAGTCGTGCGTCCGGTTCTTCAAAGCTTCGGCCTTTTCGTTCATGCCGAACGTCAGGCAACGAACGGGCCGCATTAGTTTGTTAGGAAAAGCGAGGAGATGCCGCAGGAAGGGTGAAGAAACTCAAACGCCGGGGTCGCCCGAATTGGCTAAATCTTCAATCCGCAATCCCCAATCCACAACCCGTCAATCCACAATCCGCAATCGCCAATCCCCAATCAGCTACTGCTTGTCTTTCAGCGACCCGGGCTGGGTGCCGGCGATGAAGGCTTCGGAGATCGAGCCGGGCGCGCCCTCGGACGCGGCGCCGCCCTTGTCGACGAGCATGAACACGATGTTGCCCGGCGGTTCGAATTTCGGCGGATCCTTGCGATCGCCGATCCAGGCTTTCATCACGTCGATCCAGATCGGGAGCGCGGCTTCCGAGCCGGTCTGATTGCGTCCGATCGGCTTTTTCTGATCGAGGCCGAGCCACACACCGACGGTGATGTCCGGATCGAAGCCGATGAACCACGCGTCGGTGTAGTCGTCGGTCGTCCCGGTCTTGCCGGCGAGCGGCCAGTTCAGTGCGGACGCCTTGGCTGCGGTCCCTCGCTGGACGACGCCGCGGAGGAGGTTGGTCATGACGAATGCCGTGTCGGCACGGATCGCGTCTTTCGGCTCTGGACGGTTCTCCTCCAGCACGTTGCCCTGACGATCGGTCACCTTGATGATCGAGTACGGCTTCATGCGGACGCCCTGGTTCGGGAACACCGAGTACGCGCTGGTCATTTCCATCAGCGTCGCTTCGGCGGCGCCGAGTGCGACCGGCAGATACGGCGGCAGCGGCGATTCGAGGCCGAGGCGGCGCGCGAAGAGGATCACCTGCGCGGGGACCGAGCTGGTCCATCATCCGGACGGCGGGAACGTTGCGCGACTGCTCGAGGGCGCGGCGCAGCGTGATCTCACCTTCGAACGTCCGGTCGTAATTCATCGGGCTGTAGAGCGGCTGCCCGGCGCCGGCGTTGAAGCTCACCGGCGCGTCCAGCAGCAGGCTGGTCGGGGTATATCCTCGATCGATCGCAGCGGTGTAGACGATCGGCTTGAATGCGGATCCGACCTGTCGATAAGCCTGCGTCGCGCGATTGAACTTGCTTCGCTCGAAGCTGAAGCCGCCGGTCAGAGCACGAATCTGTCCGGTACGATTGTCGATCGCGAGAATCGCCCCCTCGACGACCGGCGGCTGCTCGAGGGAGCCACTGGCCGTCTTTGCGTCGGTCTTGACGCCGGCGAGCCGGACTTCGATCAAGTCGCCGGGTGACACGAGCTGCGCCGGGGACGTCTTGCGCGTCCAGGCGAAACCCTGGCGGTCGATCGTTGCCGTCAGCGCGCCGGCGCGCGCGGTGATGACCGCGCCATCGGCCGCAGTGACGATCGCCGGCACGACCTGACCGTCGGCCATCGGCCGTTCCCATCGCGCGTGCCGGAAGGTCTCGATCTTGTGCCCTTCGGCGACAATGTTGCGGCGCGGCTTCCGCCAGCCGCGCGTCCGGTCGATGCGACGCAGCCCGTCGTCCAGCGCGCGATTGACGGCTTCCTGGAGCCTGGTGTCGAAGGCGGTCTGGATCGACAGCCCGTTCTCATAGAGTTGCTTGGCGCCGTAACGCTGCTCGATCTCCTTGCGGATTTCTTCGAGGAAGTACGGCGCGACCGACTGGTGCCCCGTTGCCTCGCCGCGCAGCACGATCGGCTTCTTTTTCGCGGCCTCCGCTTCGTCCGCCGTGATGTACCCGACCTCCGCCATCCTGCCGAGCGTGTAATTACGGCGCCGGATGGCGGCGTCCATGTTCACGTACGGGCTCTGCTTGACGTTGCCCTGCAGAATCCCGGCAATCAGCGCAGCCTCTTCGAGCTCGAGGTCCTTGGCGGATTTGCCGAAGTAAAGCCGCGACGCGGCTTCGACGCCGTACACGCCGTGGCCGAAATACATCTGGTTGCAGTAGAGCGTGAAGATCTCGCGCTTGGTGTACCGCTTCTCGATGCGCATCGCAAGGATCGCCTCGCGGACCTTGCGTTCCCACGTTTTTTCGTCGGTCAGGAACAGCTTGCGGGCAAGCTGCTGGGTCAGGGTGCTCGCACCTCCGGCCTTGCGCCGCTCCATGATGTCCTTGACGAGCGTGACGGCGATCCGCGGAATGCTGAGGCCGACGTGCTGCTCGAAATCGTCATCTTCAGCCGCGAAGATCGCCTGGCGGAGCTTGGGAGAGATGGCTTCGTAGGAAATGATTTCGCGCCGCTGGACCGCGAACTCACCGACGACCTCGCCTTGCGCGCCGTACACACGAGTGATCGTGCTCGGAGCATAGTCGTCGAGCGCGGAGATCTTTTCCCCGTCATCGGCAAACGCGAAGAGAACACCGCTTGCGATCCCAAGCATCGCGGCGATCACGAACAGCAGTGCGATCCCGGCGCGACGAGCGATGCGTACAGCGATTCGAGCCATAAAGAAACTATGAGCTATGAACTACTACCCGCGACCCGCGCCCTGCGAACCGCGCCCTGCGAACCGCGCACCGCCTACCCCCGTCCGCCAGGGCGCCTGACGGCTGTGCCCGCGAGACGGCGCGTCGCCCCAGGTCGTGTGCGCGCCCGAAGGTGGCGCAGCTGATGCGGCGGCGCGCTATGGTGGCGCGGACCGCGTCGGGGCAGCGCCTCGCTCCGGAGCCGGAGCCCTGCGGCTGCGGACCGACCGGCGACCGGATGGTGCCGGGCGTTCAGCGCGCGGCTGGCTGCGCTCGATCGCCGCAGTGGATTGGCGTACGATCGAACTGACTCCTCCGACGGCTGCGCCGCTCCCTGAACGCGGAGTCGTAGATCGCCAATCGGCGGCGGGCTGCGCCGGTCGTAGATGTCAGGAGTTCGGCTGATGCCGCCGGATACCCGTCCCGGATTGCTGAGGGTTCGGTGCGAGAATGCGTCGGTCCTGGCGAGGTAAACCGTACTCGACTGCCGCGGCCGGCCGAGCGCTTCGCTCGACTCGTTCCGAACGGATGAGCGGTCGGTCGGGCGTCGTGCGATCGCGTCCTGACGTCCGTGCGATCACCGGCGGGTGAGGACGATGGGCGGCGCGTGATGTCGACGACGCGAGTCGGCGCGGTTGAGCGGGCAGCGTCTGGATTGCCGTTCCACGATTGGTGAGGAGCGGAGCCGTACCGCGGCGCGCAGTGGCAGTGCCGGCAACGCGAATTGGTGCGGCCGAGGATCCTCTGGACACCGCGTGACCCGTGATGACCGGCGCCCTGTCGCCGTATGTGAAGGCGCTGCGAGTGCGTGCATCGATCGCGGAACCGACGAGGACGCGGCGATGCACGAAACCGACACCGAAGTCGCGTTGCGGGATCACCGTCCACGCGCGCCAGGGGTCGTACCCGAAATGGCCGCCGACCCCGATCTGGAACACTGGACGATTATTGAAGCCAAGCGGGCACCAGCTCACGTAGCCAGGCGCATGTCCCCACGAAACCCACGCCGGCGACCATGAGCGCCCGGGGATCCAGTACCACGAGCCTCGGGTCGAGACGCCCCACCGTCCGTAGTGGTGCGTCGGCCAGCCCCACGGGTCCGAGCCAATCCATGTCCAGCCGTACGGGCGAAGCGACGACCAGCGGCCGTGGTAATAGGGGCGCCAGCCGTAATCAACGCGTGGGTACCACACGTACCCATACGAAGACTCGTACTCCCACGAACCGTAACGATCCAGCGTCCCGGCATACGGCCGCACTTCGGCCGGGAGGTACTGAGTAGAGACACCCAATCGTTCACTGCGCCGTGCTTCGGACCAGCGGTCGAACGGATCCCAGGACGCTGAGTTGAAGACGTAGGCATGTGAGGGAGCTGCGTCGGCGCGGGCGAAGGCGCGCTCGCCAGCTCGCAGTGTCGTGCGTCCGCCTTCATTCGTCAGCTCGGCGCTGCCGCGAAGCACCGCGAACTCCAGCTCCGCTGGCGCCGGCGTTCTGAATCACCGCGGCGCGGTACTCGCCCGGCTGCGAAATCTGCGCCCACGCGTGCGGCCCGTCGATGCGATACGACACGTCGCGCGCCAGTGCCGGGATCGACAGCCTGACGCGGCCGTCGAGGAGGCGCACGAGTTCGTCTGATTGCAGATCGATCGCCGAATTGTGATCGAGGTGCAGCGTGCTGCCGTCGGCAAAAAGGATCTCGACGCGGCCGACGCGCGTGCGAATGCGGTCGCCAGCCAACAACACCATATTGGCGGGCGCATTGTCAGTGCTGCCGTCCCGCTCGAGCACGGCAACGCCTTCGACAAGAGAAATGTGGGCCGGCGTCTCGGCTTCTCTCGGGGGATCCTGCGCGTATGCGGAGCTTGAAAACGCTAGCGCAAGCAGGATCGATCCGGAGGCGACAACGGCATGACGGCGAACCATAGTGACCTCAACTGGGAAGCACGGTTCCCGTGAACGGCGGCAACCGTTCAGTGGCAGGGCTGGCAAGCGCCAGTATAGCGGAAAACGGGGACAGCCACGTTTTTTGGCCGCCAATTTGGCCCGCTAAAGGGCCGGTCACCACCGTCTATTGACACGAATACGCTCACATTTTATACTAACGATGTTGTAAAGTTTTCGCTCTCCGACAGAGGGAGAGCCCGTAAGGGGCGTCAAAACAATGAGCAAGATCATCGGCATCGACCTGGGCACGACCAACTCCTGCGTCGCAGTCATGGAAGGCGGCGAACCCGTCGTCATCACCAACCCGGAAGGCAGCCGCATTACGCCTTCCGTCGTCGGGTTCACCAAGACAGGCGAGCGGCTTGTCGGTCAGGTCGCCAAGCGTCAGGCCGTCACGAACCCCGAGAACACCATCTTCTCGATCAAGCGGTTCATGGGGCGCAAGTTCGACGAAGTTTCCGAAGAAATGAAAATGGTGCCGTACTCGGTTGAGCGGGCCAGCAATGGTGACGTGCGGATCAACGCGGCGGGGAAGGCCTATTCGCCGCCGGAGATCTCCGCGATGATCCTGCAGAAACTGAAGCAGGCGGCGGAGGAATACCTCGGTCAGACGGTGACCAAGGCGGTCATCACCGTGCCGGCGTACTTCAACGACGCGCAGCGCCAGGCCACCAAGGACGCCGGGCAGATCGCCGGGCTCGAGGTGAGCCGCATCGTCAACGAGCCCACTGCCGCGGCGCTCGCCTACGGTCTCGACAAGAAGAAGGACGAGACGATCGCCGTCTACGACTTCGGCGGCGGCACCTTCGACATCTCGATCCTCGAAGTCGGTGAGGGTGTCGTCGAAGTCAAGGCGACAAACGGCGATACGCATCTCGGCGGCGACAACCTCGATCAGCGCGTGATCGACTGGATCACCGACGAGTTCAAGAAGGACGAGGGGATCGATCTCAGCAAGGACCGCATGGCGCTCCAGCGCCTCAAGGAGGCTGCCGAGAAAGCCAAGATGGAGCTCTCGACAGTGGTGGAGACGGAGATCAACCTTCCGTTCATCACCGCAGACGCCACGGGTCCGAAGCACATGGTCAAGAAGCTGACCCGCGCGAAGTTCGAGCAGCTCGTCGACGACCTGTTGCAGAAGACCGTCGGTCCGACGAAGCAGGCGCTGTCGGACGCCGGGATCGATCCGAGGAAGATCGACGAGGTCGTCCTGGTCGGCGGTTCGACGCGAATCCCGCGCGTGCAGGCGATCGTCAAGGAGCTGTTTGGTAAGGATCCGCACAAGGGTGTCAACCCGGACGAAGTGGTGGCCGTCGGCGCGGCGATCCAGGCGGGCGTGCTTGCCGGGGAAGTCAAGGACCTGCTGCTGCTCGACGTGACGCCGCTCTCGCTCGGCATCGAAACGCTCGGCGGTGTGATGACGCCGCTGATCGCACGGAACACCACCATCCCGACGCGCAAGAGCGAGACGTTCTCGACCGCGTCAGACAACCAGACCAGCGTCGAAGTGCACGTCGTCCAGGGGGAACGCCCGATGGCGCGCGACAACCGCACGCTGGGCAAGTTCCACCTCACCGGCCTTCCGCCGGCGCCGCGCGGCGTGCCGCAGATCGAAGTCACCTTCGACATCGACGCCAACGGCATCGTCAATGTGTCGGCCAAAGACATGGCGACGCAGAAGGAACAGAAGATCACGATCACTTCGTCGAGCGGTCTGTCGAAGGAAGAAGTCGACCGGATGATGCGCGAGGCGGATGCGAACGCTGAGGCGGACCGGAAGCACAAGGAAGAGATCGAAACCCGTAACCAGGCCGATCAGGCGGTCTACGCCGCGGAACGGATGCTGCGGGATGCAGGTGACAAGGTCTCCGCGACCGATCGGCAGCCGGTCGAGGCGGCGATCGAGGAGCTCAAGCGCGCGATCGAGAAGAACGATGCCGACGCGATGAAGCGTGGGATGGAAGCGCTGAATACGGTGCAGCACAAGATCGCCGAGGCGATGTATCGCTCAGCGCAGAGTGCGGGTGCCGGCGGGGAGCAGACATCGCCTGGCGCGGATGCCGGCGGAGGAACCGGCGCGCGCGAGGCCGGTGACGTCATCGACGCTGAAGTCGTCGAGGAAGAGAAGAAATAGTGTCCGGGGCTCGGGGCTAGGGACTCGGGGCTCGGGGCTCGGAAAACCCGGGATTCACGGGTGTTTCGCATTCCGCACCGCGCATCCCGCGCTCCGGCAAGCATCATGGATTTCTATTCCATTCTCGGCGTCGTCGCCTGGAGCGAGCGTGTCCGATATCAAGCGGGCATACCGAAGACTCGCGCGTCGGCATCATCCGGGTTTGAATCCCGGTGACCCGGAATCGGAAGCGCTGTTTCAGCAGATCTCGGAAGCTTACGAAACGCTGGTCGATCCTGAGCGTCGTCGTTATTACGACGCCGTCGGGTCTGCGGACCTCGAACATCGCCGCTTCCTCGCTCGAATTCACCGGATTCGATTTCACCGCGACCGTCCACGGGCCGGAGGCCGCGACGTTCTCCGAGTTGTTCGCCGACGTCCTTCACCCTGCGGCTCACATCGACCGTGCGCGACAGGAGACTGGCGCCGATCTTTATGTCGCAATCAGCTTGTCGTTCGAAGCGGCATTTCGTGGTGTGGAACGGCAGGTTGTCGTCACCCGGCAGGTGCCGTGCGCGGCGTGTGAAGGGGCGGGTGAAGTCATGACCGCCGGCGGCAGCTGCCCGCAATGCCGCGGGGCCGGGCAGGTGCGCTGGGCGCGGCGCCACATGGTGTTCACCAGGGATTGCGCGGCCTGTGCCGGCAGCGGCCGTGAGAAGCAGCGTCGCTGCTCATCGTGCGCGGGCCAGGGGCGGGCGGTGAGAAGCGAACCGATCACCGTGAGCATTCCCCCGGCCGTACGTGACGGCGCGCGTCTGCGGATCCGTGAGCAGGGGCACGCCGGACGGCTCGGCGGACGTCACGGAGACCTTTACGTCGACATCCAGGTCAGACCGCACGAGGTGATCCGCCGTGACGGCGATGACTTGCACATGCCGGTGCCGGTTGCGGTCCACGAGGCGGCGCTCGGCGCGCGCATCGAGGTCCCGTTCATTGATGGACCGGTGCAGATTCGCATTCCGCCCGGCACCCAGGCCGGACGCCGCATCCGGGCAAGCGGCCGCGGGGCTCCGAACGCCGCCGGTGAGCGCGGCGATCTGTGGATCGAGGTGCGGCTGGCATTGCCTGGATCGCTGGACGAGCGTTCGAAGGAATTGCTGAAAGAGTTCGCGCGTCTCAATGCCGGCGACGTCAGGCGCGGACTCCACGAGACGTTCAAGGCGGAAGACTGAAATGGTCAAACGTGGCGGACGGGCGTATTTCATGATCAGCGCGGTGGCGCAGAAGTACAACATCCACCCGCAGACACTGCGCCTGTACGAGCGCGAAGGCCTGCTGAAACCCTCACGGACCGAGGGTAATACGCGCCTCTACTCCGAAGAGGACCTCGAACGGCTCGAGACGATTCTTTCGCTGACGCGCGATCTCGGCGTCAACCTCGCGGGGGTGGAGATCATCCTCAACATGCGGTCGAAGATCGAAGCGATGCAGCGCGAGGTGAACGAGTTCATGGAGTACGTGAAGCACGAGCTGTCGCGCGGCCTCGGCGAGTGGGAGCAGCGTCTCAGCACCGCGCTGGTCAAATCCTCACCGACCGACCTCGTCCGCTCCTCAGTGACATCCCGAACTGAAACAACGGTGGAAGCGGAGCACGTCGAAAAAAAAGCCTGAGCGATCCCTGATCGCCTGAATCGCCGATCCCGATCCACGAGATCATCCGAATCTCGATCGCCGTGATTGATCGGGATCCGCGATTCGCCTAGATCAGGGATTAGGGATCAGGGATTAGGGATTACAATCTGTTCTCTTCATGGGCTGCGCTCTTTGCGACGACACCGGATGGAAGGCCGTTGATACCGACGGTGTCCGGCGGGTCGTCCGATGCGACTGCTGGCGTGAAGGCATCGCGGCGCGGTAGCTCGACGAAGCGCGCATTCCGCCGCGCTATCGGCGCTGCGAGCTCGAATCCTTCGTTACTTACCCCAACGAGAAGCTGCTCGGCGCCGTTCGTCACGCGAAGCGCTTCGCTGACGAATTCCCGGCGATCCCGAAAGGGCTGTGCCTCATCGGCCCGCCCGGCATCGGCAAGACACATCTCGCCGTCGCGGTGCTGCGTCGCGTGATTCTCACGCGCGGCGCGCGCGGGCTCTTCTACGACACCCGCGATCTGCTGCCGCGTTATTCGCAGCACCTACAATCCGCTGGTGCGAGCGGCCGAAATGGACGTTCTTCGTCCGGTGATGGACGCGGACCTGCTCGTCCTCGATGACATGGGTTCCGAGAAGACGTCGGAATGGGTCGAAGAGACGATGAACCTGATCGTCAACACGCGCTACAACGAGCGGCGGCACACGATCTTCACCTCCAACTACGATGACACGCCGGACGATGCGGATCCGGATTGCCTGAAGGCGCGGATCGGATTCCGTATTCACTCGCGGCTGCACGAAATGTGCGAGTTTCTCGAGTTCGACGGCGCCGACTACCGCGCATCTGCCCCCGAATGGCGGGGTCGACGATCTCGTCACCATGTGGAAGATGAAACCGAACCGCCGGACGCTTCCGGCCCGTGCCAAGGGCCCGATCCGGGCGCAGATGAAAGAGCCGACCGCCGGAAAGCGCGACCTGGGCTGGACCGGAGGTAAGGCCGGGTCGTAGGTCAGTGCATCACAGGAGAATAGGAGATCAGGATTCTTGTTTTTAAAGAAAATACTCCTGATCTCCTGATCTTCTGCAGGTTTCTCCGATGCTGGGGTTGTACCTCCACATTCCCTTCTGTTCGGCCATTTGCAACTACTGCAACTTCAATCGCGGGCTGTTTGAGTCCGGGCTGAAGGATCGCTACGTTGCCGCGTTGGAACGTGAGATCCGCTCCGGCGCGCGGGGACACGCGGCTTCGACAGGCTCACCGCAGGCCGACACCATTTTCTTTGGCGGCGGAACGCCGTCGCTCCTGGATCCATCCGAGATTCAGAGGCTCATCACAGCCTGCCGCGAGAGCTTCGACCTGGCGCCGGACGCCGAGATCACCCTCGAGACCAACCCGGAGACGTCGTCGGCGGAACGAATGGAACAATTCCGCGCCGCGGGTGTCAATCGCCTAAGCTTCGGCGTCCAGTCGTTTCGCGACGAGGAGCTCGCGCGGCTGGGACGGATTCATTCGGCGAATCGCGCCCGGGCGGCAGTGGGTGAGGCGCGCGCCGCCGGGTTCGACAACATCAGCCTGGATCTCATGATGTGGCTGCCGCAACAGACGCGCGAAAACTGGCGAGAGAGCGTCGAATCACTGATCGACGTCCGGCCGGAGCATGCCTCGCTTTATCTGCTGGAGCTGTATCCCAACGCGCCGCTGAAGGAAGACATGGCGCGCGGCGGATGGTCGCTCGCGCCCGATGATGACGCAGCGGAGATGTATCTCTGGAGCTTCGATCGGCTCGAGGAGGCGGGATACAGCCAGTACGAGATCTCAAACGTCTCGCTGCCCGGCCGGATGTCGCGCCACAACCTCAAATACTGGCAGGACGGCGAGTGGCTCGGGTTTGGCTGCGGCGCACATTCAACCGTCGCCGGCGTTCGTTGGAAGAATGTCTCCGCCACGGCCGACTATATCGACCGCCTGACAGCGGGTGGGTCGGTCCGATCGGAACGGCGGGACATGCCCGTAAGCGAGCGGCTCGAGGAGGCAATGTTTACCGGGTTGAGACTCGCCGGCGGTGTGAATGTGGAGGAGATTTCGGCCCGATATGGCATCGATGTCAGGGAACGGTACTGGGACCGACTGCAGCCGTTCCTCGAGGGACGCTTCCTTGTGTCGGAGGGCCCGGTTCTGCGTCTGAGCCGGGACGGCATGCTTATCGCAAACGAGATTCTTCAGGTCTTCGTGTAGACTTTTGTTTTTGTCGTTCGACCAAGGAGGAAGTGGATGCGTCCCTTCGTGACCGTGACTGCTCTGGCGCTGGCGCTGCTGCCGGCCGCCGTGTTCGCCCAGAATCCCCCCGCGCAGCAGCCGCCCGCGACACCGCCGGCGGCCCAGACACCTGCCGCTCCTGCGCAGCCTACGGCCCCGAAGCTGACGATTGCGTCTCCGGCGGCCATCCTGCTCGTCCAGATCAAGCCTGACCAGACCGCCGTCTTCGAAGAGATGGTCGCCAAGCTCAAAGCCGGTCTGGCCGCGACGCAGGACGCGACCCTGAAGCAGCAGGCGGCAGGGTTCAAGATCTACAAATCGGCCGAGCCGTTCGGTGCGAATGCGCTCTACATCATTCAGATCGAGCCGGCCGTGCCGAATGCGGAATACGAGCTGTTTCAGATGCTGACCAAGACGATGACGCCGGAACAGCTTCGCGATCCGGCAACCGCAGAGATGTGGAAGCGATTCTCGAACGCGTTCGCTGCAGGTCTCAGCCGACTCTCGCTGACGCCGGTCGGAGGGTAACAAAACCGGGGTGCGAGGGGTGCGAGGGGTGCGGAAAGGTGCCTTAGGGTGCGTTCCGCTTCCCGCATCGCGCTCCGCACCCCCGCACCCCCGCACTCGTCGCACCCCCCGCACTCTCGCACCCCCCGCACTCTCGCACCCCTCGCACTCCCTCCCGCACCCTCTCGTTTCAGAATTTCAGATTAATTCCCGCATAAAACCGTTTCGGATTCGAGTAAAGCGGTGACCCGTTCAGCTTGAAGACACGGTAGTCCAGCCGTAGTCGGAGCGGTCCGAGAAGGTTGATCTTGGCGCCGCCGCCAATGTTGATCCCCACGTGCGTCTCGCTGATGTCCTCGGGTACCTGCGTCAGGTGCTCGTGGTAGATTCCTCCGCCGGCCGTCGCGTACGGCTGCACGCCGCCGATCGGAAACGGCGTCTGCAGGAGTCCGTTGAACATGTAGGTTTTCAGCGACGGCGCACCCTCCAGCAGATCCTCCGACGTGTTGCCATATTCGAATTCGAACGCGACGATGACCAACCCGAATCCTCCGGAAAAGCCGCGCACCATCCGGTTCGAAGGACTGCTGTTCGTGCCGAGAAAGGCCGTGATATCGGCGAAGGCCGTCGATGGGATGAGGAAGAACAGACCAAGGAGTACGAGCTTGCGCATGTCACAGGATACCTCCCCGCACCTTTCGCCCCCTTCGCACCCGTAGCACTCTCGCTTCCCGAAGCGGCCCTTCCTGCGTGATAGATTGCGATTGATGGATTTCCGGCTGAGCGAAGAGCAGGAGTTGCTGCGGCGAACGGTCCGTGAGTTCGCGGAGAGCGAGATGCGTCCCCACGTGATGGCCTGGGACGAGGCGCAACAGTTCCCGATGGACCTTCTGCCAAAGCTCGCGTCGCTGGGCTTGATGGGGATTCAGTTTCCGGAGGAGGTTGGCGGGTCGGGAATGTCGGGCGTGGATTACTGCATCTGCATCGAAGAGCTCGCCCGGGTCTGTCCCGCGATCGCGCTCTCGGTGGCGGCGCACAACGGCCTGTGCACGGCACACATTTCCATGTTCGGCAGCGAGGCGCAAAAGAAGGAGTACCTGCCGCGGCTCGTCGCCGGCGAAGTGCTCGGCGCCTGGGGGTTGACCGAGGCGGGCGCCGGCAGTGATGCGGCGGCGATGCGGACGACGGCGGTGCGCTGCGGCGAGGGTTGGGCGCTCAACGGTTCGAAGAATTTCATCACCCACGGAAAGATTGGAGGGGTGATGGTCGCCATCGTGGTCACCGATCGTTCGAAAGGGCACCGTGGCATCTCCGCGTTCGTGCTTCCGCACGGTACCCCAGGCATGTCGGCGGGAAAGAAAGAAGACAAGCTGGGGATGCGGGCGAGCGATACGAGCGAGGTCGTGTTCGAGGACTGCCGCCTGCCGGCGTCTGCGCTCCTTGGTGAGGAGGGGCAAGGGTTCATCAACACTCTGCAGGTACTCGACGCCGGCCGCATCGGGATCGCCGCCCTCTCGGTGGGGCTCGCACAGGGAGCCTACGAAGCCGCCCGTCGGTACGCGAAGGAACGGCGGCAGTTCGGTCAGCCGATCGCGGCCTTCCAGGCGATCCAATGGAAGCTCGCCGACAATGCCACCCGCATCGAAGCGGCGCGGCTCCTGACCTACCGTGCGGCGCATCTGAGAGACCGCAAGGTCCGCTTCACGCGCGAAGCCTCGATGGCCAAACTCTTCGCGAGCGAGATCGCGGTCAAGGCGGCCGACGACTGTGTCCAGATCCACGGCGGCTACGGTTTCGTCAAGGACTATCCGGCAGAAAAGTACTTCCGCGATGTGAAGCTGGTCACGATCGGCGAAGGAACGAGCGAAATCCAGCGTCTCGTCATCGCCCGTCAGCTGCTCGGCCAGTGACCGACGCCACTCTCTCAGACCGCTTGCTGGCCGGCGACCCGCGCGCCATCGCCCGGGCGATCTCACTGATTGAAGATGAATCCCCCGCCCGTGCGGATCTCGTTCGCCGCATCTTCGCGAGGAGCGGGCGCGCGTATCTGATCGGTGTCACCGGACCGCCAGGCGCAGGCAAGAGCACGCTGGTCGATCGCCTGATCGGCGAAATCCGCAAGGGCGGCAGGACGGTCGGAGTGGTCGCGGTGGATCCGACGAGCCCGTTCAGCGGTGGTGCGATTCTCGGCGACCGCGTCCGGATGCAGGCGCACGCCGGTGACGCAGACGTTTTCATCCGCAGCATGGCAACCCGGGGCAATCTCGGTGGTCTTGCCCGCGCCACCGGTGAGGTCGCCGTCGTCCTCGATGCCGCCGGCAAAGACATCGTGCTGATCGAAACGGTCGGCGTCGGTCAGGACGAAGTCGACATCGTCCGCACCGCGGACGTGTCGATCGTCACGATCGTGCCCGGGAGCGGCGACGAGGTCCAGGCGCTGAAGGCCGGCATCATGGAGATCGCGGACATTTTCGTCGTCAATAAGGCAGACCGGGAAGGGGCGGACCGGACGGTGACATCGATCGAAGCGATGCTGTCGCTGCATTCGGCGGCGGACGGTGAATGGCGGCCACCGGTGATCAAGACGGTGGCGACAACCGGCGCCGGCGTGCCGGAGCTTCTCGACACGATCGAGAAGTTCCGCGCGCACACCGCCGCGACGCAGGGGAGCCGAAGGCGTGCGCGCGCCGAGTGGCGCCTGCGCGAACTGCTCGGCCAGCGATTTCTGTCGCACGTGGAGGAGACGGTTCTTGGCGCCGGCGAATTCGACGAGATGCTGAACCAGATCGCCTCCCGCCAGACGGACCCGTACTCAGTCGTCGACGCGATATTTCAGAGAGCTATTCGATGAAGGCTGTCCTCGATCACGTCGGGATTGCGGTCTCGAGCCTGGCCGACGCGCTGGCGTTCTATCGCGACACGCTGGGCCTGGAGGTGGAAGCGCCGGAGGAAGTCCCCTCGCAGGGTGTTCGCGCGCATTTCATCGCGGCGGGCGAGTCCACCCTGGAACTCCTCGAAGCGACGACCGCCGAGTCGCCGATCGCCCGCTTTCTCGAGAAGCGCGGGCCCGGGATGCACCACGTGGCGCTCCGCGTTGACGATATTGTCGCGGCGCTCGCAGACTTGAAAGGCAAGGGCATCCGCCTGATCGACGAGACGCCGCGGCCAGGAGCGCACGGCTCGCTCGTGGCGTTCCTGCATCCCTCGAGCACTCACGGCGTCCTGGTCGAATTGAAACAGCCGCCTTCGCCGCCGGCTTCGGCGCGCCAGGGGCCGTGAAGAAACCACTGCGACTGGGCGCGCTCGAACTGATTCCGCTTGTTCGATGGACACTTCCGTCTGGACGGCGGTGCCATGTTTGGCGTCGTCCCGAAACCGCTGTGGGAACGGCGCGCTCCCGCCGACGAACGCAATCGCATCCTCCTTGGGCTCCGCCCACTGCTCGTCCGCGGTGAAAAAACGATGATCATCGATGGCGGCATCGGCGACAAGATGGACACGAAGCTCGTCGACATCTACGGAATCGATCGCAGCCGCAACCTCGGTGACTCGCTGGCTGCCGCGGGCACCGATCCGTCCGAGATCGACATTGCCCTGGCGACGCACCTGCATTTCGATCATGTGGGTGGATTCACTGTCCGTGAAGGGAACCGTCTCCGGCCGCGATTTCCCAACGCGCGATACGTCGCGCGGACGGCCGAGTGGGAGGACGCGACGCACCCGCATGAGCGGAATCGCGCCAGCTACCTGCCGGAAAACTTCGTTCCGCTGCGCGAGGCTGGTGTTCTCGAACTGGTCGAGGGGGATGAGTTGATCATGCCGGGGGTGCGTGTCGTGCGCACCGGTGGACACACGATGCACCATCAGATGGTGGTGATCGAATCCGAAGGGAGGACGGCGGTCTTCACGGCGGACCTGATGCCGACCGCCGCACACGTCGACGAGCCGTGGATCATGGGCTACGACCTGTATCCGATGGACACGCTGGCGTTCAAACGCACATTCGTACGAGAAGCGATCGACGGTGAGTACCTGATCTTCTTCGAGCACGATCCAGTCATCGCCGCCGGCTACATCCGGGAGAAGGACGGCCGCAAGTACGTCGAGCCCGTCCTTTCTGATTCATAATTACTCCTCTTGCACATCGCACGTTCGCACGTAGCACGTGGCACGTGGCACGTCGCACGTTGCACGTGACATTGAACACCTATGAACATTGAGATCGGAATCATCGGCGGGAGCGGTCTGTACGACATGGCCGAACTGACAGACCGCGAAGAACGACGCATCGTCACGCCGTTCGGCGAGCCGTCGGACCCCTACGTCATCGGCACACTGCGAGGCAAGCGCGTCGCGTTTCTTGCGCGCCATGGCGCCGGCCATCGGTATTCGCCGAGTGAACTGAACTTCCGCGCCAACATCTTCGGCTTCAAACTGCTTGGCGCCCAGTACATCCTCTCGGCAAGCGCGGTCGGCAGTCTCAAGGAGCACTACAAGCCGCTCGACCTCGTCATCCCCGACCAGTTCATCGATCGGACGAAAGCGCGGGCTTCGACTTTCTTCGGCGAGGGTCTCGTTGCGCACGTCGGCTTCGCGCATCCGTTCTGTGCGCCGCTCAGCCAGATCGCCTACAAGGCTGCCGGAGATTCCGGGGCGACCGTGCACAAGGGGGGCAGCTACGTGTGCATTGAGGGGCCGCAGTTCTCGACGCTCGCCGAGTCGGAGCTGTATCGCAGGTGGGGTATGGACGTCATCGGCATGACCAACCTGCAGGAAGCGAAGCTCGCGCGCGAAGCCGAGATCTGCTACTCGACGATCGCCCTCGTCACTGACTACGACTGCTGGCACCCCAGTCATGCCGAAGTGACGGTGGAGATGATCGTTGCGAATCTGGTGCAGAACGCCAGGACCGCGCAGCAGGTGATCGCGACGGCCGTCGGCATGCTTCCGTTCGACCGCACCTGCGAATGCGCGACCGCGCTTCGGCATGCGCTGATCACCCGGCCCGAAGCGGTGCCCGACGCGACTCGAAAGAAACTGGCGCCGATCGTCGGCAAGTACCTGGATTCCAAATGAGCATCGTAGTAACCGGTTCGATCGCGTACGACTACCTCATGTCCTTCCCCGGGAAGTTCACCGAGCACTTCCTGCCGGAACACATGAGCCGTGTCAGCTTGAGCTTCCTCGTCGACTCGATGGACAAGCGCCGCGGCGGCTGCGCGCCCAATATCGCGTATAGCCTGGCGCTGCTCGGCGAGCGTCCGCGCCTCATGGCCACCGCCGGACAGGATTTCGGCGAGTACCGGCAGTGGCTCGAAGCAGCCGGTGTCGATACGTCGCTCGTCAAGATCGTGGACGACAAGTTCACCGCCTCGTTCTTCTGCAGCACGGATCAGGAGAACAACCAGATCGCATCCTTCTACACGGGTGCGATGGCCAACGCCGCTGAGCTTTCGTTTCGCACGGTTCCGGATTGCCGCCTGGTGATCATTTCGCCGAACGACCCGATGGCGATGACGCAGTACGCGGAAGAATGCCGTGCGCTGGAGATCCGCTTCATCTGGGATCCGGGCCAGCAGTGCGCACGCATGACCGGCGACGAGCTTGCGGATGGTATCGCCGGCGCCGCGATCGTGATCTGCAACGATTACGAATTCGAACTAATCCGGCAGAAAACCGGCCTCGACGAAGAATCGATCCTCGAGCAGGCAGCGGCGCTGATCATCACCCGCGGCGAAAACGGGTGCACGATCATTGAAACGGGCAGTCGCACGGATGTGCCGGCTGTCCCGCCCGTCCGCCTCGTCGATCCCACCGGAGTTGGCGACGCGTTCCGCGCCGGCTTCATGAAGGGGCTGAGTAAGAATGCGCCGCTCGTAGTGTGTGCGCGACTGGGCAGCGTTGCGGCCGCCTACGCGCTGGAACATCTGGGCGGCCAGAGTCACGCCTACGCGTGGCCGGAATTTCGGCACCGCTACGAGTCGAATTTCGAGCGTCTTACCGATCTCTAGCCGGGAACGCCCCTTGCAGCGGCGCCTCATCGCGGAGGAGCTCATGAGGCGTGCCGTTCTTCTGATGGTCTTCACAATGGCGTCGATGGCGGCGCTCGTCGCGAGTCAGGACCCTCCCGCGCAGCAGCCTCAACCGCCGCTCTTTCGCAGCGGCGCCAGCATGGTTGCGGTGAGTGTCACGGTTCTGGATGGAAGCAAACCGGTCAGTGGCCTCACGCAAGGCGACTTCGAAGTCTTCGAAGACGGCGTGCAGCAGCAGGTCCAGTTCTTCGAATCGCGCAGCGTGCCGCTCGACGTCATCCTCCTCCTCGATACCAGCTCCAGCATGGGCGACAAGATCGAGGTCGTCCATGAGGTGGCGCGAGCGTTCATGAAGAGGCTTGCGCCCCGGTGACCGTGGTGCCGTCGTGACTTTCGCGGACACCGTTAACGTCGTGCAGGATCTCACCTCCGACCAGGCAGCCATAGAGACCGCCATCAATGGGGCACAGGCACATGGCTCGACCGCGCTGCGCACGGCCATTTACGTCGCGCTCAAGCAGTTCGGCCGAAGCGCCAGCGCCGGCGGTGAGGTGCGGCGCCAGGCGATCGCCGTGCTCTCGGACGGCGAAGACACCAAGAGCGCCGTGTCGTTCGACGATGTGATGGCGCTGGCACGGAAGACCGGCGTGAACATCTACACCATCGGTCTGAGAACACCGCGGTCGGAGAGCACGTGCTGTCGTTGACCGTGATTCCCGTGCCGACTATGGGATGAAGATGCTGGCCAACGAAACCGGCGGGCAGGCGTTCTTTCCGGAGACGGTGCACCAGTTAAAGGATGTGTATCAGTCGATCGGCGGCGAGCTCTCGGCCCAGTACTCGATCGGCTACTCGCCATCGAATCAGCGAAATGACGGCCGCTTCCGCCGCATCATCGTCCGTCTCATCTCGAAGCCGGCGTTGAAACTTCGCGCCCGTTCCGGCTACATGGCCGATAGCCCCCGCGCGAGTATCGGGCAGTAGCCGTCAGGCCGGCCCGGAAACGCGCAACCGCCGATCTCGATAAGCTACATGCGTGAGTCGCGCTCTTGCCGCAGGATTGACGGTGGCCGCCGTGGTGTGGGCGGTGATCATTGTTGCGGCACCTGTCGCGCTTCACTCGGCGGCAGCTGCGGTGCCCGCTTCGGTGGTCTACATCGCCTCCTCACGCATCTGTCATCAGCGTCCTGAACGATCGTTCACCATCGCCGGCTTTCAGATGCCGGTGTGTGCGCGCTGTTCGGGGCTGTATCTCTCGGCCGCGGTCGGCACTCTGCTCGCCTGGGGAGCGCGTCGGCGAACGCCATCCACGCGTGCCTTGATGATCGCAGCGCTGCCGACAGCGATGACCTTCGCCCTCGAGGTGGCAGGGGTGATGCCGTTCTCCAACGCGGGCACGCGCAATCGCCGCGTTACCGCTCGGCGCTGTCGTCGGATGGCTGTTCGTCCGGATGCTGCGCTATGATTCTCGGTTGGATGCCCCCGAAAACGCGGACAGCTGAACCCGCGCGCGTCGCAGCGGAACCTGGCGCACTCGTGCTGCTCTGCGCGATGTCGTGGCTCGTGCCTGGCGCCGGGCACCTGTGGTCCGGAAGAGTGCAGAAGGGTGTCATCTTTCTCTGCGCAATCCCGCTGATGTTCGTCATCGGCATGATGCTGGAGGGATCGATCTTTCCGTTCCAGTTTGCGGAACCGCTCGCCGGCCTCGCTGCGGTCGCGGAACTGGGCGCGGGGCTGCCGTGGATTTTTGCCAGGATGATGGACGCTGGATCGGGGACCGTGACCGCGGCCACGTGGGAGTACGGCAACACCTTTCTGATCGTCGCCGGCCTTCTGAACGCTCTCATCGTCCTCGATGCTTTCGATATCGCGATGGGCCGCAAGTGACCGATCACTTTCTGATCATGGCGCTCTTCGCTTTCTTCGTTTCACTGGTGTTTGCCGTGCTGATGCGCGACGACCCGCGCGCGCAGCTGAGGCTGGGCGGCATGATGTTTTTCGCCTTTCTCGTCTCGGCGCTGATGCTCGGATGGCTGATGTACCCACTCCCGATATGACCGACTCCCTCGAAAACATCCTGTTCGAATCGGCTGACGGCATTGCGACCGTCACGATCAACCGACCGAAGGTTCTGAACGCGCTCAACGCTCAGACCCTCGAAGAGCTTCGCCGCACCATCCTGGCCTTGAGGCGCGACGACCAGGTGCGGTGCGTCATCGTGACCGGGGCTGGTGAAAAGGCGTTCATCGCCGGCGCGGACATCAACGAGCTGTCGGTGCAGACCCCGGTCAGCGGCCGGCAGCACGCGCTGTCTGGTCAGCACATCTTCGACTTGATCGAAAACCTGGGCAAGCCTGTGATTGCCGCGATCAATGGGTTCGCGCTCGGCGGCGGGTGCGAGCTGGCGATGGCCTGTACGATGCGCATCGCCGCCGACACGGCAAAGCTCGGACAGCCGGAGATCAACCTCGGCATCATTCCTGGCTACGCGGGCACTCAGCGCCTGGCGCGCCTGGTTGGCCGCGGCCGCGCGATGGAACTGCTGCTCACCGGCGATCACATTTCGGCGCAGGAGGCACACCGGATCGGTCTCGTCAACCGCGTCGTGCCCGCGGCGGAGCTTCTCACCGAGACCCGAAAGCTGGCGACGCTGCTGGCCTCGAAAGCCCCGGTGGCAGCGCGGTACATCATCGATGCGGTCAACAAGGGACTCGAAATGCCCTTTCCCGACGCCCAGGTCTTCGAGGCGACGCTGTTCGGTCTCGTCTCGACCACCGAAGACATGCGCGAGGGGACGCGAGCCTTTCTGGAAAAGCGCCAAGCGGTATTCAAGGGGAAGTAATGACGGATACAGGCCACTAACTGTGCGGCCAACCACCGGAGCGCCGGCGCCACTGCCGGCCGGCGCCACCTTCCGGATCGCGATCGTCGTCTCACGATTCAACGCGCCAATCACCGATTCGCTGCGCGACTCGGCGCGTGCGGCGCTTGGTGAGGCGGGGGTTGCCGCGGCCGACGTCGAAGAGTTCGCGGTTCCGGGTGCGTTCGAACTGCCGCAGGCGGCCAGGTGCGCTGCCGAGACCGGCCGCTTCGACGCGATCGTGTGTCTCGGCTGCGTGATTCGCGGCGAGACACCGCACTTCGAATACATCGCATCCTCCGCCGCCCACGGGGTGATGGCCGCGGCGGGGGAGACTGGCGTGCCGATGGCATTCGGCGTCCTCACGACCGATACCGAAGAGCAGGCGCGGGCGCGAGCCGGTGACGACGCCGGCAACAAGGGTCGCGAGGCCGCAGCTGCCGCCCTCGAGATGGCGGCGTTGTTCCGCCGGTTCGGGCGTCCTCCCGCGAAAGGATCATCCCGGCCGTTCGGATTTGCCGCCGGCGCGGGTGACGCGTGAGCGGAGGAGACCCGCAGGGGCGCCGTCAGGCCCGTGAGGCGGCGCTGCAGATGCTCTATCAGATCGAAGTCGGCAAGTCGGCCGCGCCCGAGGCCATCGCCACTTACTGGCCGGCGCGTGAGCCGGACGAGCAACTCGAGGAGCCGCTGAGGGAATTCGCAAACGGCCTGGTAGGCGGTGCGGTGTCACGGCGCGAAGAGATCGATGCGATGCTCGGCGCACACGCGCAGAACTGGCGCGTCGAGCGTATGGCAATCATCGACCGTCTCGTCCTCCGGCTCGGCGTCTACGAGATGCTGTCGGAAGCGGAGACGCCGTCGAAGGTCATCATCAACGAGGCGCTCGAACTGGCGCGCAGTTACAGCGGCGAGGAAGCGGTGGCTTTCGTCAACGGTGTCCTCGACGCAATTCGCAAGGAGCTGCGGCGGTCCTGACCGGGAGATCAGGAGAGTTCTTACAGGAGATCAAGAGATCAGGAGCTCTTCTTGTTTTTTCTAAAATGTCTCCTGATCTCCTGGTCTTCTGTGAGATGACTTGTGACAGGACGTCTGAATTGAGTGCAGCCTCCGCATGACCGAAGACGACCGCGAGTCCGATCTGCTTCGGCAGCGCCGGGAGAACTTTGAGGAGCTCCGGCGCCTCGGCGTCGATCCGTATCCGCGCAGCTTTGAGCGGACCGACACCGTCCAGGCGCTTGTTCAGGCGCACGACTCGAAGAGCGGCGCCGAGCTCGACGCGGCCCAGACCACGACCCGCACAGCGGGCCGCATCCTGGCGATCCGCGCCTTCGGGAAGGCCAACTTTCTGGTTATCTCCGATGGCCGGGCGAAGATCCAGGTCTACATCCGCCAGGACGCCCTTCCCGAGCACGATTTCAAGACCTACAAACTGCTCGATTTCGGTGATTTCATCGGCGTCGAAGGACGCCTGTTCCGCACCCGCACGAATGAGCTGACGATCCACGCCTCCAGCCTCGAATTTCTCGCGAAGTGCTTCATCCCCCTCCCCGAGAAGTGGCACGGGCTCGCCGACATCGAAATCCGGTACCGCCAGCGCTACCTCGATCTCATCGTGAACCCCGATTCGCGCCGGGTCTTCGAGGTCCGGAGCCGAGCCCTCGCGGCGATCCGCACGTTCCTGAACGCGCGCGGGTATCTCGAGGTCGAAACGCCGATGATGCAGCCGATCGCCGGCGGAGCACTTGCCCGCCCGTTCGTCACGCATCACAACGCGCTCGACCTTCAGCTCTATCTGCGGGTTGCGCCGGAGCTCTACCTGAAGCGGTTGACCGTTGGCGGGATCGAACGAGTCTACGAGATCAACCGTAACTTCAGGAATGAGGGCATTTCGACCCAGCACAATCCCGAGTTCACGATGCTGGAGTTCTACCAGGCCTACAGCGACTACCAGGAGCTGATGAGCATGACCGAAGAGCTCCTGTCGTTTGTCGCGCACGAGGCGGTCGGCACCGACCAGGTCACCTTCAACGGTCACCAGATCTCGCTCGCGCCTCCGTACCGCCGCGTCTCGCTCCGGGAGGGGGCGCGGGTGAAAGCGGCTCAGCGCCTGGGCCTCGACGTCACCGACGCTGACCTCCGCGACACCGAAGCAGCCGCAGCCCTGGCGCGGAAGCTCGATATCAACATTCTGCCCGGCTGGGGACCGGGACGGATCGCAACCGAGATTTTCGAGCGCCTCAACGAGGAGGATCTGTTCCAGCCGACTTTCGTGTACGACTTTCCAACCGAGGTCTCCCCGCTGTCGAAGCAGAAGCCGGACGACCCCGACACGGTGGAACGCTTCGAGCTGTACGTCGGCGGATTCGAGGTCGCCAACGCCTTCAGTGAGCTGAACGATCCCGCCGAGCAGCGCCGTCGCTTCGAGGCGCAGACCGCCGATCGCGCCGCCGGCGATCTCGAGGCGCACGCGATGGACGAGGACTACATCCGTGCGCTGGAGTACGGGCTGCCGCCCACCGGGGGTGAAGGAGTGGGCATCGACCGGCTCGTCATGGTGCTGACCGACAGTCCGTCGATCAGGGACGTCATCCTGTTCCCGCTGATGCGACCCCGCGCGTGAGATCACCACAGAGACCCAGAGGCCACAGAAAGGCCATTTTTGTGGAGAAGAGTTCTCCCGCTAACGGGTTTTTCTGTGTTCTCTGTGACTCTGTGGTTAGCGTGGGCAAGTGAACGACCTTCCCTACGAGCTCTTCATCGCGGTTCGCTACCTTCTCGCCAAGCGCAAGCAGGCGTTCATCTCTCTCATTTCACTGATTTCGACCCTCGGCGTCATGGTCGGCGTCATGGCCTTGCTCATCGCGCTGGCGCTGATGACCGGTCTGCAAGGCGAACTGCGCGATCGCATCGTCGGCTCCACCGCGCACGTGTATGTCTTCAAGCCAGGCGGCGGGGGGTTGAAGGATTACCACGCGGAAATCGCGAAACTGAAACAGGTGCCGCGCGTGATGGGTGCCGCGCCCGTCGTCACTGGTCCGGGGATGATCAGCGGCGCCAACGCGAACGCCTTCATCACCATCAAGGGGATCGATCCGAAACTCGAAGCGGAGGTGACGCAGATCGGGAAGTCGATGCAGACCGGCAGCCTCACGTCGCTCGAGACACCGGAGGGGCAGCTGCCGGCCATCGTCATTGGCCGCGAGCTGGCGCAGCGGCTCGGGACGTTCGTCGGCGACACCGTCGAGATCATCACCCCTCAGGGAACCGTGACGCCTTTCGGGATGGCGCATACGCCACGACGCTTCAAGGTCGGCGGTGTCTTCAGCATCGGCCTGCTGGAGTTCGACGAGGCATACGGGTTCGTGAAACTGGACGTCGCCCAGCGCCTTCTCGACCGCAAGCTGCCGGAATTCATCGAGCTGCGCGTCGACGATCTCTTCGCGGCACGCGAGGTAGCCGACTCGCTCGCCGCGCGGCTCGGCGACGACTACATGACCCAGGACTGGGCCGACATGAACCAGTCGCTGTTCTCCGCGCTGGCGCTCGAGAAGCTGGCCATTTCGATAACCATCGGCCTGATCGTCATGGTTGCGGCGCTGAACATCGTCGCCTCACTCGTGCTTCTGGTCATGGAGAAGAGCCGCGACATCGCGATTCTCAAGACGATGGGCAGCTCGGCGGCGAGCATTCGACGGATCTTCATGTTCCAGGGGCTGGTGATCGGTCTCATCGGGACAATCGGCGGTGCGGTCTTCGGCTGGATCACGATTTACATCGCAGACCGCTACAAGCTGGTCAGGGTTCCGCTCGACGTTTACCAGATCTCCTACGTGCCGTTTCGCCTGGAGCTGCTGGACTTCGTAATCGTCGTCACCGCCGCAATCGTCATCTGCTTCCTTGCGACGATCTATCCCTCGCGTCAGGCGGCGAAGCTCGATCCGGCGCAGGCGCTGAGGTACCAGTGATAAACGGCATGCCTCCGGCATTGCACGAAGAACACGAAGCCTCGAAGACACGAAAACATTTTGTTGGCTTCGTGCCTTCGCGGCTTCGAAGCTTCGTGCTGGCCATAGGCCAATCGTCTCAAAGGGCAGCGGACAAGTAGATGCCCCTTGCACTTGCGCAAAACGTCGCGAAGAGCTATCACGTGGGCGCAACCACGCTGCAAGTGCTCAAAGGGCTGGACCTTACTCTCGAGCAGGGGGAGATGGTGGCCGTCGTCGGGGCGTCAGGTGTCGGGAAGAGCACGCTGCTGCACGTCCTCGGCGGCCTCGACCCTGCGGACACCGGGGTGGTTCGCATCGCCGAGACTGAAATCACCGGTCTGCCGGACGCTCAGCTGGTTGCGTTTCGAAACCATCACGTCGGCTTCGTTTTCCAGTTCCATCATCTGCTTCCGGAATTCACGGCCCTGGAGAACGCCGAGATGCCGATGCGGATCGCGCGACGTCCGGCAGCAGAGCGGCGTCAGCGCGCCACGGAGCTGCTCGAACGGGTCGGCCTCTCGGCGCGGCTGGAGCATCGGCCCGGGATGTTGTCGGGCGGCGAACAGCAACGCGTGGCTATCGCCCGCGCGCTCGTCATGTCCCCGGCGATCCTCCTGGCGGATGAGCCCACCGGCGATCTCGACGAGCACACGGCGGAATCGCTGCACGAGCTCCTCCGCGACATGCATCGTGAGCGCGGCCTCACGTCACTCATCGCGACCCACAACCCCCGGCTTGCCGCCGCGTGCGACCGCGTCCTTCGCCTCGAGGACGGTCGCCTCAGGGACGCCTGAGGCAACGACGCTTCGATGATGCAGCCCTGAAGGGCTGGACTACGCTTCGATGATGCAGCCCTGAAGGGCTGGACTACGGGAGTGGGCCTCCACCCCAAACAAGGGCTCGGGTGGGCACTCGCCCAAATCGCCGGCCCGAAACGCCGGGCCTCCGTTGGTCGTCTAAATGCTATAGAGCAGACGACTTAGACCGATAAAGCATTGGAGGGATGCCTGATTGGCCGTATAATCGGCGGGGAAGCCCTCCTTCACCAAAACAGGTAACACCGGATGTTCGAACGCTATACGGAACGGGCGCGACGTGTCCTCTTCTTCGCGCGGTATGAGGCCAGTCAGCTCGGGAGCATCTCGATTGAGACGGAGCACCTGCTGCTCGGACTGATCCGGGAAGGCAAGGGGCTGACCAGTCGGATTTTCGCCCGCTCGCACCTTTCGCTCGAAAGCATCCGCAAAGAGATCGAGGGGCGAACGGTCTTCCGCGAAAAGGTCTCGACGTCGGTCGAGATCCCGTTCAGCGCCGAGACGAAGCGCGTGCTGCAGTTCGCCGCCGAGGAAGCCGACCGTCTCCTGCACAACTACATCGGCACCGAGCACCTGCTGCTCGGGATCCTGCGCGAAGAGCGCTCGGTCGCGGCGACGATCCTCATGGAAAAAGGGATGCGGCTCAACACCGTCCGCGAGGACATCGTTGCGCTGCTGAACGAAAAGACCACCCTCACGCGAGTGAAGGAGACGCCGCTTCTGGCCGAGTTCTCGAGGGACTTGACCGAAGCGGCCATGAAAAACCAGCTCGATCCGCTGGTCGGCCGCCATCAGGAAGTGGAGCGGGTGCAACAGGTCCTCTGCCGCCGGACCAAGAACAACGCCGTCCTCATCGGCGAGCCCGGTGTGGGGAAGACGGCGATCGTCGAGGGCCTCGCGCAGAAGATCGTCTACGGCGACGTCCCGCATTTCCTCGCTGATAAGCGGCTTCTGGCGCTGGATATCTCGTTGATCGTCGCCGGCACCAAGTACCGCGGCCAGTTCGAAGAGCGCCTCAAGGCGATCATGAAGGAGCTGACCGAGAACCCGAACATCATCGTGTTCATCGACGAGCTGCACACGCTGGTCGGCGCCGGATCCGCCGAAGGTTCTCTCGACGCGGCCAACATTCTCAAGCCGGCGTTGTCACGGGGCGAGATCCGCTGCATCGGCGCGACGACGCCGTCCGAGTACCGCAAATACATCGAGAAGGACCGTTCGCTCGAGCGGCGCTTCCAGTCGGTCAAAGTCGATCCGCCGTCCGAGAAGGAAACGATCGAAGTCCTGATCGGGGTGAAGGACAAGTACGAAGCGTTCCATCACGTCGAGTACACCGGCGAGGCGATCGAAGCTGCGGTGTATCAATCGAACCGGTACATCACCGATCGCTTCCTTCCCGACAAGGCGATCGACCTCATCGACGAGGCTGGAGCTCGCGCCAAGCTGCGCGACGCCAGTTACAGCGAAGAGTTCGGCGAGATCAACAAGAGCATCCGCGTCGCGGTCGAGCAGATGGAGAACGCCGTCTCGGAGAAGAACTTCGAGAAGGCGCAGTTCTACCGCGAGCAGGAAGTGCAGGCCCGCGAGAATCTGCAGTTCGTCCGCGAAAAGTTCGACGTCAAGTCGAATGCCCGCCGGGTGATCGTCGGCAAGGGGGATATCGACGAAGTGGTCTCGAAGTGGACCGGCGTCCCGCTGACGTCGATCAACCAGGACGAAGGGGACAAGCTGCTGCGGATGGAAGACGAGCTCCACAAGCGCGTTGTCTCGCAGGAGAAGGCGATCTCGGCGCTCTCGCGGGCGATCCGCCGTTCACGCGCGGGTTTGAAGAATCCGAACCGTCCGGTCGGCAGTTTCATCTTCCTCGGCCCCACCGGCGTCGGCAAGACGGAGCTCGCCCGGGCCATTGCGAACTTCCTCTTCGGCAGCGACACCGCGCTGATCCGCTTCGACATGTCGGAGTACATGGAGAAGCATTCCGTGTCGAAGTTGATCGGCTCCCCTCCGGGATACGTCGGCCACGAGGAAGGGGGGCAGCTCACCGAGAAGGTGAAGCGGAACCCGTACTCCGTCGTGCTGCTCGACGAAGTGGAGAAGGCGCACCCTGACCTGTTCAACATCCTGCTGCAGGTCTTCGAAGATGGCCACCTCACCGACGGTCTCGGCAACCGGGTGAATTTCAAGAACGCCATCATCATCATGACGTCGAATATCGGCGCCCGCTTCATTCAGAAGAAGGCCTCTCTGGGTTTTCAGTCGGCGGACGCTGGTCACTATCGCGCGCAGCGTGAACGATATGGTGTTGGGCGAGGTCCGCAAGACCTTCAACCCCGAGTTCATCAACCGCATCGACGAGATCATCGTGTTCGAAGCGTTGTCGGACGATGACCTGCGAACGATTACGCGGTTGCTGGTCGACCAGCTGAATGCCAACCTCGTGGATCGCAAGATCCGGCTCGAGGTCGCAGATGACGTCATCGACTGGATCATCGAACAGACCTGCAAGGACCGCTCGTATGGCGCCCGCCCGCTCCGCCGGGCCATCCAGCGCTATATCGAGGATCCGCTGTCAGAGGAGCTCATCCGAGGGCAGCTCAAAGGCGGCGACATCGAGGTCTATCTCGAAGGCGCCGGCCTGGCCTACCGGCCCGCCGGTGGCGTCGTCCACGACGGCCGGACGCTGGCCTAGCGCGTCTAAAATCAAGTAAACTCATGGCTTGGCCTCCCGCGCGGGCATGCCGCCCGTGCGCCGGCCGCCGTCTGAACAGCTCCCGTTCTATGCGCTTTCTGGCTTCTTTTATCGTGGCGTTCGTTGCCACACTGGGCACCGCGTGGGCCCAGGCACCTTCGCCTCCGGCTACGGCGACCCAAGGCCGCCTCCAACGCCTGCGGCTCAGGCCCAATCCGAGGGCGTTCTGCAGCTCCCCGCCACCGTCTGTGGCCTGGAAGTGCCGGCGCCGGTCAACACGCCGCCGGCCGGCACGCCGACGGTCATCTACGCCCTCGTTTTGTGTTTCGAGAAACAGGGTGGCACGTCGGTCATCGAGCCACAGACCTACCAGTACTACCTGGAGCTTCAGAACCGCGTCAGCATTCCGTCCCAGAACAAGTGGGTGCCGTATACCGAGGAGCTCGAACAGATCGTCCTCGGAGACTTCAAGCGCCTGTGGGCGACCAACTTCCTCGACGATCTGTCGATCGACGTCCGCGACGTTGCGCTCGGCAACGGCGTGACCGGCAAGCTGGTGGTCTACAGCATGGAGGAGCGCCAGCGGATCAAGATCGTCGACTACATCGGTTCCGACAAGATCGACCAGGGGAAGATCGACGAGGAACTGAAGAAGCGTGGCATTCGCCTGAACCTCGATTCCTTCATCGATCCGGGTCTCGTCCGCCGGGTCGCGGGGATCGTCCGCGAGGTCTACGCGGAGAAGGGCTACATGTTCGCGGAGGTCAAGCCGACGGTCAAAGAGGTCGCTGGCGGCCCGAAGCTGGTGCACCTCACCTTCAACATCAACGAGGGCCCGCAGGTCAAGATCCGCGATACCGAATTCATCGGTAACGTGGCGGTGAGCGACGGCAAACTGAACAAGCAGATGAAGGAGAACAAGGAGCGCGGCTTCTTCTCGTTCATCCTCGGCGGCGGCACCTACAAGGAAGACAAGTTCGAAGAGGATGCGGTCAACGTCCAGAGCTACTACCGTGACCGCGGTTACATCGCGGCGCAGGTCGGGCAGCCGGAGCTGCGGATCCTGGAGGACGAGAAGGACGGCAAGACCCGGTGGGTGCAGCTTCGCGTGCCTGTCACCGAGGGGGCCAAGTACCGCGTCGGCAAGTTCGAATTCGAAGGCAACACGATCGTCAAATCCGAGGCCTTCACGACGCTGTTCAAGCTGAAGCCCGGTGACGTGTACGAGGAAAAGAAGATCAAGAAGGGTCTGGAGAAAGCACGCGAAGTCTACGGCTCCGGGGGCTACTACGAGTTCACGGCGTATCCGGACCTGACCCCACGCGATGGTCCGGCAGCCGCCGCGGCCGCATCTGCTGCCGGTCCGCCGGCGCCGGCTGCCGATCCCGCTCCGGCAAAGCCGACCAACGGCGAGCCCATCGTCGACGTGAAGATGAAGGTGCAGGAGGGGAAGCAGTACTTCGTCAACCGGATCACCTTCCTTGGGAATACGACGACGCGTGACAACGTCATCCGGCGCGAGATCCGCCTGGTCGAGGCGGGTGTCTTCAACACCGAGGCGCTCAAGCAGTCGGTCAAGCGGCTGAACCAGCTTGGCTACTTCAAACCCCTCGAAGGGGACGCGATTGCAGTCGACAAGACCCCGAACGCCGACAACAAGGTCGACGTCAAGCTGAAGTTCGAAGAACAGAACCGGAACCAGCTGACCTTCGGCGCCGGTGTGTCGCAGTTCGAAGGGTTCTTCGGACAGTTGTCGTTCCAGACGTCCAACTTCCTCGGCCGCGGCGAGACGTTCACGATGCAGGCGCAGCAGGGGAGCCGCGCCAAGAACTACCAGATCGCATTCTCCGAGCCGTTCCTGTTCGACCGTCCGATTACGGTTGGTGTCGATATATTCCACCGCTCGTACGAGTACATCGGGCTCTATACGCAGCATTCCACCGGCGGAAACCTCGTCTATGGCTTCCAGGTCGCGAACTTCGCGCGCATGTTCGTCAACTACAGCCTGGAACGGATTCATGTGGATGACCTCAATCCGGCCTTCAACGACCCGCGCGTGCTGGGGGGCAATCCGTTCCTCGCCGATTCGCTGCTACTGGGCTCCGGCGGGCGCCGCCTCGTCAGCAAGATCGGCCCGAGCTACGTCTACAACACCGTCGACCATCCGATCTTCCCGAACACCGGCAAGCGCTACACCCTGTCGATGGATATCGCCGGGCTGGGCGGCAACACCAATTACATCAATCCGCGGGCGGAGGGGATCTGGTATTTCGAGCACATCGCCCGCCGGACGTCCATTGGCTTCCGCGCCCAGGCTGAATACGTCACCAAATTCGGCAACACGATCGCGCTGCCGATCTTCGAGAGGCTGTTTCTCGGCGGCGAGTACAGCATCCGCGGCTTCGATCTGCGAACCGTCGGTCCGCGCGACCCGGTCACCAACGTCGTTCTCGGCGGCAACAAGAGCCTGTTGTTCAACGCTGAGTACCTGATCAACATCGCCAGCCCGGTGCGGCTGGTGCTGTTCGCCGACGCCGGCCAGGTCCGCAACAACGGCGAGAACTTCGCGTTCAAGGAAGACGTCTTCGAGCGCCAGTTCCCCGAGCCGACCGGTCTCACGCTGTTCGACCCGCTAGGCCCGGGCAACCTGGTGGACCCGGATGCACCGCTGATTCTCCCCAGCCGGGTCAAGGTCGGAGAGCTCAGCGCGTTCAAGACGTCAGTCGGCGCCGAAGTGAGATTCTTCATGCCGGTGCTGAACGTGCCGTTCCGCCTGATCTTCGCGATGAACCCGAGCCGCGGCGGCGTCTTCGATAACTCGCTGGTGAACCCGGAGAAGAAATGGAAGTTCCGGTTCGCGGTGGGGTCGACGTTCTAACGTGCGACGTGCGACGTGCGACGTGCGACGTGCCACGTGCGACGTGCCACGTGCGAACGTGCGAACGTGCGAACGTCGGGCGCTGAGAGCTGAGAGCTGATAGCTGATAGCTGATACTGAAAGGGACTGGATACATGAGAGTGTTGAAGACGATGATCTCCGTTGCGGCGATTGGACTGTTGAGCGTCGTTCCCGCATTTGCACAGGCGACGCCTCCGCCGCAGACTCCGCCGGCCGGACAGAAGCCGACGACTCCGACGACACCGGCAGAGCAGAAGCCTGCGCCCCCGCAGCCGCCCGCGCAGCCGCCGAAGCCGTTCCCGGAGGGAGCGAAGGTCGGCTACATCGATATCCAGATGATCGCCAGCAACTCCGGCGAAGGCAAGGTCGCCGCCGAGAAGATCAAGGCCTGGGATGCCGCCAAGACCAAGGAGCTGCAGGCCAAGAACAAGCAGGCCCAGGACGTCCAGACCAAGCTGTCACAGAGTGGGACCGTCCTCAGCGAATCCGCACGGTCGCAGAGCGAGAAGGAGCTGCAGAAGCTTCAGCGCGAGCTGCAGGCGATGCAGGAAGACGCACAGCAGGAGCGCCAGGATCTGACCGACGAAGCTCCAGGCGGAGTTCCAGGACAAGCTCAATCCGGTCATCGATCAGGTCGCCAACGAGAAGAACCTGCACATGGTCTTCAGCGTTCGCGATTCTCCGATCGTGTGGGTCCACACGGGAGTTGACCTGACGGCGGAGGTCCTCAAACGGTTCGACGCGAAGACTCCGCCGAAGAAGTAGTGTCGATAGACATTCCGGAGACACTCGAGCGTCTCTGCTACCGATATCCGTCACCGCTGGTCGATGCGGTGACGGAACACGAGCCCGGCCGGCGCATGGTGGCGGTCAAGAACGTCACCGTCAACGAGGACTTTTTCCAGGGACATTTTCCAGGATCTCCGGTGATGCCGGGGGTCCTGATGATCGAGACGCTCGCCCAGGTCGCGACCGTGCTGCTGATGCACGGCGAGACCAACGGCGGACGGGTCTACCTCAGGGGCGTGGACAACGCGAAGTTCCGCCGTCAGGTCGCCCCCGGCGACCGCCTGCGCCTCGAGGTCACGCTCGGTCGCAGCAGGGCGCAGATCGCCCGCGCCAAGGCGGCTGCCTTCGTCGACGATCACCTCGTCGCTGAGGCGGAGCTGGTGATGGGGATCACGGGGCGGCAGACCGCCAGGGCTGGCGGCTCTCCTCATCGTCCTGACACGACGCCGCTCATCGATCCCACAGCGGTGGTGCATGCTGCGGCATCCATTGGTGACGGTACGCGAGTCGGGCCGTATGTTGTCATCGGCGAGCACGTTCGTATCGGGCGAAACTGCCGCATCGGCGCGTCGACGGTGATCGGAGGATTCACCGAAATCGGCGACGACAACGAGATCTTCCCGCTTGCCTCCGTCGGGTTGATCCCGCAGGACCTGAAGTTCCAGGGGGAACCGACGCGCCTGGTGATCGGCAACCGTAACGTGATCCGCGAGTTCGTCACGATTCACCGCGGCACCGCCGGCGGGGGCGGACTTACCGAAATCGGCGATCACAACGTGTTCATGGCATACGCCCACATTGCCCACGACTGCCACGTCGGCAATCACACGATCTTCGGCAACGGTGCGACCCTTGGCGGTCACGTGACTGTCGAGGACTTCGCGACAATCAGCGCGTTTTCAGGCGTCCATCAGTTCTGCCGTGTCGGCCGGCACGCGTTCATCGGCGGATATTCGGTGGTGACCAAGGACGCGCTGCCGTTCGCCAAGACCGTTGGCAACCGCGCACGGATCTACGGTCTCAATACCATCGGTCTGGTCAGGCGGAAGTTTTCGCAGGACTCGATCGCGAAGCTGCGGCGCACCTATCGCTATCTCCTCCGCTCGAACACCAGCCACGCCCTCGCCCAGATCGAGCGCGACCCCTCGCTGCACTGCGAGGAAGTCAGCTACGTGCTCAACTTCATCAAATCATCGAAACGTGGCGTCGGGCTCAGGCGGCCCAGCCGGCGGGTGGACGACGACGGGGAGTGAGAGTATATGCTCGAATGCGCGGTGTAGGGGCCGTTCGCGATACGGCCCCTCCAACGTCAGGGGTGCACGACTGTCAGCCGGTAATCCAGCGACGCGGTCAGTTTGCCGACGTCGTGGATCCGGGCGCACAGAATGCCGGCGCCGGTGACGCCGCCGATGACCGCGTTCCCCTGAATGGCGTTGTCGTTGGCGATCACGGTCGCACAGGATGTCCCGTTCCACGTACCGAGCGTCAGGCCAACGGCGATGGCGGGGTCGGGGAGGACCTCTGACAGCGTGAGCGTAACCGGCCCGCTCGCGACCACCGGGAAGGTGTGCGTCTGGGCGCCATTCACGTTGATGGTGCCGGTAAACGTATCGGTCGTCGTCGGATTCGGCGGCGCCGGGCCGGTCGCGTTCTCGACCTCGTTATCGCAGCCTGCCGTGACGAGCGCGCCCGCCAGCAGCATGATTGCCAGAAACTTTCGGTGCATTCCCACTCCTGCCCTGTTTGATAAACTTCCGCCTCCGCCAGGGCTACGGCGGACAGGCTCTACTTTAGACGCCGTCCATCGCCATTCGGTCAGTTGGGCCGATGCGCCGCTGGACCGATAAGCCGATATGCCGATGAGCCGATTGGCCGATGCTAAATGTCCCGTATAGGCATCATTGCCGGCAACGGCAGATTCCCGTTTCTCGCGCTGCAGGGAGCGCGCAGCCTGGGGCACGACGTGACCGTCGTCGCCGTCAAGGAAGAGGCCTTTCCTGAGCTGGAGCAGGCGGCGCGGGACGCGGACGCGAGCTTTCACCCGGTCTCACTCGGCCACCTTGGGCAAGTGTATCAAGATTCTCAAGGCCGACGGGGTCTCGCGCGCCCTGATGGCCGGGCAGGTCAAGCACTCGAAGATCTTTTCCGGCATCGTCCCCGACCTGACCCTTCTGTCGGTACTCACCCGCCTCAAGTCGAGAAACACCGACGCGCTGATCTCTGCCGTCGCCGACGTGATGCGTGATCACGGTATCGAGCTGATGGATTCGACGGCGTTTCTCGGCCCGCTCCTTGCCGGCGAAGGGATCCTCACATCCCGCGGCCCGACGGAGGATGAGCAGGAGGATTTCGCCTTCGGTTATCGCATTGCGGATGCCATCGCAGGACTCGATGTGGGTCAGACGATCGTCGTGAAGAACCGGGCCGTCGTGGCGGTGGAGGCGATGGAGGGGACCGACGAGGTGATCGAGCGAGCCGGGAGGGTCGCCGGCGCAGGCTGCTCGTGTCGTGAAGGTTGCCAAGCCGAACCAGGACATGCGCTTCGACGTGCCGGTGATCGGGGTCGCCACCATCGACGCGATGAAATCCGCCGGCGCGACCGCGATGTCGATCGACGCGGGACGGACGCTGGTTATCGACGGCGCGCAGGTGTTCGCCGCGGCCGGAGCCGCGGGCATTGCGATCGTCGGCCGCGCCAGGAGCGAACAGCGTGCATAACCCGCCGGCAGCCGTGCGCGCGGCGGTCATCGGCGTCGGCCATCTGGGCAAGCATCATGCTCGGATTCTCGCGACCCTTGCCGGAACGACTCTGGTTGCCGTAGTTGACATCAATGGCCCACGCGCCGCTGAAGTTGGCAGTACGACGGGGGCAAAAGCGCTGGGCGACTATCGCGACCTCTTCGGGGAAGTCGACGCCGTCAGCGTCGCTGTTCCAACGGAACTGCACCATGAAGTGGCGCTGCCGTTTCTCGAGCGCGGCATTGCGGTCCTCGTCGAAAAACCGATGGCGCGGACAGTCGCTGAAGCCGACGACTTGATCGCCGCCGCGAAGGCGTCCGGCACGACGCTGGCGGTTGGCCAGACCGAGCGATACAACCCTGCCGTCGCTGCCGTGATGCCGCTCGTCACCTCGCCGCGGTTCATAGAGGTCCATCGGCTGGGGGTATTCCCGGAGCGCAGCCTCGATATCGACGTCGTGTTCGATCTGATGATCCACGACCTTGATATCGTCGGTTCACTGGTCCGCTCTCCCGTGGCCTCGATCGAGGCGGTGGGTGTGCCGGTGCTCACACCGAAGTTCGATATTGCGAACGCGCGGCTTCGTTTCGAGAACGGTTGCATTGCGAACCTGACCGCGAGCCGCATCAGTCGCGACCGGGTGCGAAAGATCCGCTTCTTTCAGCCGGACGCCTACATTTCCATCGACTATGCCGCGCAGGAAGTAGAAGGCTGGCGCCTCGTCCGCCGCGACGGCCAGCGGCCGTCGATCGAAGGAGGCGCGCTGCCGGTCGAGAAGGACGAACCGCTGCGCCGCGAGCTCGCCGATTTCATCCGGGCGGCACGCGACCGGTCGAAGCCGCTCGTCGATGGTGAAGCAGGAAGAGCGGCCCTGGAGCTCGCGACACGGATTGCTGAGAAGATGGAGAGTGTGTGATGACGTCCGCACGGCTGCGCACAGACGAAACGCACGACGACACGACTCGATGTTCTGTTTCTTCGTGCTCGTAGTGGTCTTTGTGGGCTTCGTGAGCGTAGCGTTGCCGTCGCAGCGGTCAGCTGTGCTAATGTTCAAAGACCTCAACGCTTTCATCGACGCTCTGGACAAGGAGCGCCAGCTGGCGCGGATCGCGGAGCCGGTCAGCCCGGATCTCGAGATTGCGGCCATCACCGACCGTGTGTCGAAATCTCCTGGCGGCGGCCCCGGACTGTTGTTCGAGCGGCCGACCGGGTACGACATGCCGGTCGCGATCAATCTTTTTGGATCGATGCGCCGCATGTGCATGGCGCTCGGGGTGAACACACTCGATGACCTGGCGCGTGACGTCGAGGAGCTGACAAGTCCGAAGATCCCGTCCGGCATCTTCGACGCCATGAAGATGCTGCCGACGGTGAGCCGGTTGAAGGACGCTCTCCCGAAGACGGTGAAGGACGGCCCGTGCCAGGAAGTGGTCCGCAAGGACGGATCACTCGACGAAATCCCGATACTGAAATGCTGGCCGGAGGACGGCGGCCGCTACATCACCTTCCCGCTGGTGTTTACCAAGGATCCCGAAACCGGGATGCGGAACATCGGTACCTACCGCATGCAGGTGTTCGACGGACGGACAACCGGCATGCACTGGCAGCGGCACAAAGGCGGAGCGCAGCATCACCGCGTCGCCGAGCGCCTGAACAGACGGATGCCGGTGGCCGTCGCGCTCGGCCCGGATCCCGCGCTCGCTTACGCCGCGACGGCACCGATGCCCGAGGGCCTCGACGAGCTGATGCTCGCCGGCTTCCTTAGACGTGACCGGGTCGAGCTCGTGAAATGCGTGACCCAGGACATCGAGGTCCCCGCCAATGCGCAGATCATTCTCGAAGGCTACGTCGAGCCCGGGGAACGTCGCCGTGAAGGTCCCTTCGGTGACCACACCGGCTTCTACTCGCATCCGGACGACTACCCGGTGTTCCATCTGACATGCATCACGCATCGCAAGCACCCCGTCTATCTCACCACCGTTGTCGGCATCCCGCCGATGGAGGATTTCTATCTGGGGAAGGCAAGCGAGCGAATCTTCCTGCCGCTGATTCGGAAAACCCTGCCTGAAATCGTAGATATGAGTTTTCCCGCGGCTGGCATCTTCCACAACATCGTGCTCGTGTCGATCGACAAGCGATATCCCGGCCACGCCCGCAAGATCATGAATGCCTTCTGGGGCCTCGGTCAGCTGATGTTCTCGAAAACGATCATCGTCGTCGACAAGGACGTCGACGTCCAGGACGAAGCGCAGGTCGCCTGGATCGTCGGTACCCATTACGATCCGGAGCGCGACGTTCAGTTCACGCGCGGGCCCGTCGACGACCTCGAGGATGCGAGCGACCTGCCGGCCTACGGCAGCAAGATGGGCATCGACGCGACGCGCAAGTGGGCCTCGGAAGGATTTCACCGACCCTGGCCGACGAAGATTTCGACCAGCGCCGCGGCAGCGCGGAAGGCTGAAGAGATGTGGCAGAAGATCGGGAAAGGCTGGAAGACGTGACTCCGGAGCAGCTGCTCGAAACCCCCGATCTGATCGCGGCAGGGGTGGCCGGGGATGATGCCCGCCGCCGGATGCACGGCACGAGAACGACGTTCAATCGGGTCTTCGAGATCCACGTCGACGCTCCGCCTGCCTCACTGCCCCAGAACGTACACGCGGGTGAGTTTCGGATCGTGGGCAAACCCTCGACAACGGACGCACTGCTTTCTGCAGTACGCGCCACCGTCGCCATCGCCGGTGGGGTGCCCGTTACGGTCTTTTCAGTTGCCGATCTCTTGAGCTTGCCGCAATCCATTCGCGCAGTGGCGTCCGCGATCAAAGAAGCGGGCGCGTCTGCCATCGTGCACCTGCCGATCGATCTCGTAGAGAACGCCGAGCTCGTTGCACAGGACGTCCGCGCCGCGGACCTGACTATCCTGACCATCGGCCTCGAGGAGCTTGACGACTCGCCGTCGTCTGCAAATCTGCGAGATGGCGTCCGCACTGCAGTCTCACGCCGGCGGCTTCAAAGCATTCGCGCCACTACCAAGGAAGATGTCGGTCACGAAACCGACGACCGGGTACGACGATGTGAGGATGGTGGCTCTGGCCAGGATCGTGGTGCAGAACATCGAGTCCATCCAGGTGGACTGGGCGCTATACGGCCCGAAGCTCGCCCAGGTGGCCCTCACCGTTGGCGCCAACGACGTTGACAACGTCGCAGCAGAGGACCCAGGCATCCTCGGCACCCGGCGAAGTCCGCTGGAAGAAATCAAGCGGAATATCGCCGCGGCGTCCCTCCAGTCGGTGGAGAGGGACGCCCTGTTTCGGGACAACTCCAAACTCCAAACTTCAAACTCCAAACCTTCGTCATGAAATATTTTGGAGTTGGAGGTTAGGAGTTGGGAGTTGACAGTGACGCCAAGCGATCAGCCGTCATTCGGCTTGGCGCGGTCAATTACCTGAACGCACGTCCGCTTGTTCGAGGACTTGACGAGCGGAAGGATCTCTTCGCATTGAGATTCGATCCTCCGTCGGTCTGCGCGACTTGCTGCATGACAGTTCGATCGACGTCGGCATGATCCCGTCGATCGAATATTGCCGCGGTGACGACTACCGCATTGCCCCAGGCTTGGGCATCATTTCGGACGGCGATGTCGCGTCGGTTGCGCTCTTCACGTCGAAGCCGATCCACGCGGTGGGATCAATCGCTGCCGACACCAGCTCGCGGACGTCGAACGCGCTATTGCGGATACTTTGCGGTGAGCGCTTCGGCATCGCTCCGGACTTCGTACCGATGGCCCCCGACGCACGGCGAATGCTCCAGAAGTGTGATGCCGCGTTGATCATTGGCGACCCGGCGTTGTATCTCGATCCTGCCGCGTCGGGCGTGGACAAGATCGATCTCGGGGCGGAGTGGAAGTCCCTTACCGGCCTGCCCTTCGTGTGGGCATTTTGGGCCGGCCGTCCTGACGCTCTTCCACCCGCGGCGGTGCGGGCGCTCATTGAGGCCCGCGACGCAGGGGTCGCGGCCTCCGACCAGGTCGCTGCCGAGTACTGCGGCGCTGAGCGCGCGGCACAGGGGAAGGCCTACCTGAGGGACAATATTCGATACGGCCTCGGCAGTCGCGAAGAGGAGGGCTTGCTGAAGTATTACGAGCTGGCGGAGCGTTACCGGCTCATCGGAAGCCTACATACGCCGCGATTTTACGAAACCTGACCGATGCGGGATGCGGGATGCGGGATGCGGTTCGGTAGAGGCCGTCAGCCGGCCTGACAGCGGGATGCGGTTCTGGTAGAGGCCGGCTTCAGCCGGCCTGACAGCGATGCGGAATGAGAAGTATCGAAGAAACTGCGGCTAGAGTTCGGGACGGGAGGCGCGTCGATCGCGACGAGGCGCTGGACCTGTATCTCAACGCGCCCACAACGCTCCTTGGAGAACTCGCCGACGGTATTCGAGACCGCAAGCATCCTGAACGGATCGTCAGTTACATCATTGACCGTAACGTCAATTACACGAACGTTTGCGTCGCGCGGTGCAACTTCTGCGCGTTCTACCGTCCGGTCGGCTCGACCGAAGGTTACGTCCTCGGCTTCGAGGAGGTCTTCAGCAAGATTGACGAGACCATCGCGCTCGGCGGCGGCCAGTTGCTCCTCCAGGGAGGGCACAATCCGGACCTTCCGATCGAGTGGTACGAGGACTTGTTCCGTGCCGTCAAGGCACGCTATCCGGAGTTTCGGCTGCACGCGCTGTCACCGCCGGAGGTAATCCACCTGACACGAATGTCGCGGCTGACGGTTGCCCAGGTCATCGATCGTCTCGTCAGCGCGGGCCTCGACAGCATTCCGGGCGGCGGAGCGGAGATTCTCGTCGATCGCGTCCGCAAGCTTCTCAACTGCTACAACAAGGCGACGGCCGACGAATGGCTCGACGTCATGCGCCACGCGCATCGCGCCGGCCTGCGGACGACGGCGACGATGATGTACGGGCATGTCGAAACGCTTGGAGGAGCGGCTGGAGCACTTGTTCCGCCTTCGTGAGCTGCAGGATGAAAGCCTGCACCCGCCCCGCCACGCACCGCGCACCGCGGGCTTCACCGCGTTCATCACCTGGAGCTATCAGCCCGAGCACACCGAGCTCGGAGGCTTCGAGGCGACTGGCCTGGAATACTTGCGGACCCTCGCCGTTGCCCGCATCGTGCTCGACAACTTCGACAATCTGCAGGCGTCCTGGGTGACGCAAGGCGGGAAGGTGGGGCAGCTCAGTCTCGCGTTCGGGGCCAACGATATGGGCAGCGTGATGATCGAAGAGAACGTCGTACGCGCCGCGGGTGCCTCCTACTGCATGGACGAAATCGAGATCGTGCGCAACATCGAGAACGCCGGTTTCACGCCCAAGCGTCGCAACATGCATTACGAGATCCTGGGGGATCCCGTGTTCCGCGAGCGCGAGGTGCCCCGGATGCTGGAGCTGGCCGTCGCCAGGGCCGAGGGGGACGCCACCCGGCCGCCGGAAATCAGCCGATACGCTGCGCGCAGTGCGGCCGAGAAGAAACTACGCACTATGAACGATGAACTATGAACGATGAGCGCGCTTTTCCACGCGCGTTGGGTCCTGCCCATTTCGCAGCCGCCAATCCGAGATGGCTGGGTCGCGGTCGAAAGCGGCAAGATCGTCGGCGTCGGCGGTCCGGCCGATCGACCGCCCGATAGGCCGATAAGCCGATTGGCCGATGAGCCGATCGCAATCCTCCCAGGACTGGTAAACGCCCATACCCACCTCGAACTCTCCTGGATGCGCGGCCAGGTGCCACCGGCGGAGACGATGCCGAAGTGGGTAGAGCGGCTGATGGCACTGCGACGGACCGTCGGTCACGAGCCGGTGGAACCGATCCATGAGGCGATCAGGGAAGCGAGGGCGGCAGGCACGACGCTGGTCGGAGACATCACGAACACACTCGCGGCATACCAGCCCCTTGCTGACAGCGACTTGTCAGCGGCGATCTTTCGCGAGCTGCTCGGGTTCAACGTCGCCGATCCTGCCGCAGTAGTCGCACAGGCGCAGGCACAACTCGATGCGCTGACCCCGATCTCCAGGCTGCGCCTGTCGATAGTTCCGCACGCTCCATACTCGGTGTCACCGGCGCTCTTGCGGGAAATCGTGCAGGCGGCCAGCGGGCGCGCGCGGGTGAGTATCCACCTCGGCGAATCCGCAGAGGAGGTCGAGTTTCTTCAGAGCGGCCACGGCTCGTGGCGAACGCTCCTGGATGATCTGAAGGCATGGAGCGAGGCGTGGACGCCTCCGGCGTGCTCTCCCGTCGTCTACATCGACCGTCACGGGCTGCTGAACGACCGCCTGCTTGCCGTCCATTGCGTGCAGCTCACCGACGAGGATCTGGGAAAGCTCGCCGCGGCGGGGGCTACCGTCGTCGCCTGCCCTCGCAGCAACCGGTGGACTGGAGCCGGTCTTCCTCCAATCGGCCGTTTCTACGAGTCCGGTGTCACAGTCGCTGTGGGCACCGACAGTCTCGGCAGTGTTGAGGACCTCAATGTCTTCGCGGAGCTCGCGCTGATGCGCCAGTTGGCGCCGGATGTCCCGGCCCGCGCGCTGCTCGAAAGCGCAACGAAACATGGCGCCGACGCGCTCGGATTCGGGACCGAGCTTGGGACGATAGAGCCGGGCAAACGCTCGGAGCTGATTGGCGTCCGCCTGCCGGGGGCCGTGGGCGATGTGGAAGAATACTTGGTCAGTGGCGTTCAGCCACAAGACATCCAGTGGCTGAACGATGCAGGAGATCAACTCCTAACTGCTAACCTCTAACTTCTAAGCCGCGCTGATTAGCTTGGGGGATCTTAGGCGTTAGGCGTTAGAAGTTAGGAGTTAGAAGTTAGGCGTTAGAAGTTATCGTGAGCAAGCTTCTCATCTACGGCAGCTTTGTCCGTTTCAGCCACTCGGTGTTCGCGCTGCCCTTTGCGCTCACCGGGGCGATGCTGGCACTGCACCGTACCGGCGACTGGTCGCTCCAGAATGTCGGCTGGCGGTTGTTGTGGATCGTGGTGGCGATGGTGGCAGCGCGGAGTGCGGCGATGGGGTTCAACCGTCTCGCCGACGCCCATCACGATGCGCTCAACCCGCGCACCGCCTCGCGCGAGCTGCCGCGCGGCGCATTGACCCGCACCGAGGCGGCGGTGTTCGTCGTCGTCTCGTCTATCGTTTTCGTGTTTGCCGCATGGAAGCTGAGCACGCTCTGCTTCATCCTCTCGCCGCTCGCACTCGCCATCGTCTTCTGGTATTCGCTGGCGAAACGGTTTACCAGCTACACGCAGCTCTTTCTCGGGCTGGCCATGGCCGTAGCGCCCGTTGGCGGATGGCTCGCAGCTGGCGGGCGCGACGGCTGGGAGCCGTGGCTCCTCGGCCTCGCGATCGGAACGTGGGTGGGCGGGTTCGATGTCCTCTATGCCTGCCAGGACCTCGAGTTCGATCGCGCGCATGGGCTTCGGTCCATACCCGTGCGATTCGGCGTGGGTCGGTCGCTGTTGATTTCACGGATGATGCACGTCGTGACGATTCTCTGTCTCGCCGGGCTTGCCGCCGTCGCTGACCTGGGGCCTGTCTATCTCGCCGGCGTTGCCGGGGTTGCCGTGCTTCTCATCTACGAACAATCGCTGGTCAAGGAGCACGATCTGTCGCAGGTCAAACGGGCTTTCGATCTCAATGGCTACGTCGGAATCCTCTATCTAGCGTCGACGGCACTGGCGATCTATGTCCGCTGAAGCGGCGCGTCGCACCGTCGCGGTGGCGATCACCGGCGCGAGTGGAGCGATCTACGCCACGCGGACGCTGGCCGCGCTCCTGGAGCGCGGATGTCACATCGAGCTCGTCATCTCCGACTACGGCCGGCGGCTGCTGCGCGACGAGCTGGGGGAAGCGGCAGCGGTCGACAAGCTCGCCGACTATCTCGCGTCGCAGTACGGGGACGTGATTCGCAACGGCACCTTCACGCTTCACAGCAACCGCGACCTCGGAGCAAAGATTGCCAGCGGCAGCCAGGATTGCGAGGCGATGGTCGTCGTGCCCTGTTCGATGAAAACGCTCGCCGGCATCGCGAACGGGCTATCGCGCAACCTCGTTGAGCGCGCCGCTGACGTCATGCTGAAAGAACGGCGCCGCCTGATCATCGTCCCGCGCGAGACCCCAATGAGCCTGCCGCAGTTGCGCAACATGATGCTGTGCGCCGAAGCGGGCGCGATGATCCTGCCGGCAATGCCCGCCTTCTACCAGATGCCGAAGACGCTCGACGACCTCGCCGACTTCATGGCGGGAAAGATCCTCGCGGCGCTGGGTTTCGCAAACTCCCTCTATCCTCAGTGGAAGGGCTGATTCGGTTATCAGTGGCCAATCGCCGACGACGATTTCTCTGGTTCACTGATAACTGATAACTGCCCATTGATGATTGACAAGACGCCGTCCCGCATCTCCGGGATGTTCGACGCGATCGCGCCGCGCTACGACCTGCTCAATCGCGTCCTCAGCGCGGGGCTCGATCAGCGGTGGCGCCGGCGCGCGGTCGAGGCGCTGGCATTGCCGGCCGGGTCGGGAGTGCTGGATCTGTGCACGGGCACGGCCGATCTGGCGATCGCAATTGCGACGCGTCACCGGGATGCATCGGTTGCCGGTGTGGACTTTTCCGGCGCGATGCTTGGCTTCGGACAAAAGAAAATCCACGGGGCCGAGCTGGCGGGCCGGATCCGACTCGTCCGCGGCGACGCCGCGCGAATACCGCTCATGGATGCGAGCTGTGACGCGGCAACGATCGCTTTCGGCATTCGGAATGTTGCTGAGCCAGAGCGGGCGCTCGCGGAGCTGGCGCGGGTTCTTCGTCCGGGCGCGCGCTTAGCGATCCTGGAGTTCGGCCAGCCCCGTATCCCGGGCATCCGGACCCTGTACTCGTGGTACTTCCGCTATCTGCTGCCTGCCGTAGGACGCCTCGTGTCGCACCACCAGAGCGCTTATTCGTACCTGCCCGCTTCAGTAGGTGACTTCCCTCCACCGGCCGAGTTCGTTCGTACCATCGAACGTCACCACTTTGTTTCGGTGAAAGCCGCCCCTCTGACTCTCGGCATCGTCTACCTGTACGTCGCTACGCGACGAGTCGATAGTCGTTAGCCGGTAGTCAATAGTCGGGTTCGACGGACTACCGACTATCGCCTAACGACTATTGACTGTTATACTGCTAAGTCCTTCATGTACTTCAATTTCGAGGAGAACCACCCGGATACTCCGCGGCTGGACAGCTCGCTCACGATCCTCGAGCGCGTGCTGCTGACGACAGTGCTGTATCTGCTGGTGGTGATTCTCGCGCTGGTCGTTCCGAAGACGGAGTGGTATAAGGCGCGCCTCGCCGAACAGCAGCAGGCGCTACAGCAGCGGATCGACGAAGCGGCGCAACGCCAGCGAGACAACGCGCGATTCGTTTTCATGGCGCCGCGCGTCGAGATGAAGCCGCCGAAGCCGCCGCCGGTAGCGGAGTTGTCGGATTTGGATCGCCGCGCCAGCGCGCCGGAGCGCGCGCGCGATCCGAAGAACCCGCTACCGTTCGCGCGCGGCAATTCTCCCGAGCGAATCGACTCCGACATGGCGGCCGGCCCGCGCGACGTGAAACCGGAACCGGCGCCGGCCGCGCCGGCGAAGGGAGAATCGGAAGCTGCTCCGGGTGCCGTGCCGCTACCGGAATCACCAAACGCGCAACGCACGGCAGCCGATAGCCGAACGGCCGCAGACGCGCGGCTCGGCGACCGGGGTGCTCGCCGAAGCGATTCGCAACGTCCAGAAGTACGCGGGTTCGGAGACCTTTCACAATCCCCAGGGCGGCGCACCCGACGAGAACTTTCCGTCGATTCAGTTCGACGCGAAAGGGGTGGAGTTCGGCCCGTGGCTCCGCCGCTTCATCGCGCAGATCCGCCGGAACTGGTTCATCCCGTACGCCGCGATGACGATGAAGGGTCATGTGGTGGTGACGTTCAACGTGCACAAGGACGGCCGGATCACAGATCTACAAGTGGTGAGGCCGTCGTCTGTTGACGCGTTCACCAACTCCGCGCACAACGCACTCGCGGCCTCGAATCCAACCATCGCGCTCCCGCCCGAGTACCCCGACAGCAAGGCGTTTTTCACCGTCACGTTCTACTTCAACGAAACGCCTCGATGAAGGCGCCGTCGCCGCCCAACCGGTCCCAGCAGGCCGGCTTGCTGATCCTCCTCGCAGTGCTCGCAGGCCTGGCGCTCGCCCGCGCACTCTGAGAACGCATATCCCAGCTTTCTTGTTTGAACCGCCGGCGAGGGCACATCAGGTCCACGGCGCCTCGGCCGGACGCCGGGAAAAACGAACTTTCGGCGCGTGCCTCACGATGGCGGCTTCGGCTGGGGTAGTCCGTACGCGGTGCGAGGATCAGTTGGGCGTACGGGTAGTTCGGACGTCAGTGGCGAATCGGTGCCTCCGCCGATTGGAACGCCTGCAGTTCGTTTTTCGAACTGACGATCCCGGCTGGCCGCATCGCGCCGCGGACCTGATGTGCCCTTGCCGGCGCTGGTCTGGTGACGCCGGTGCGGTCCCATTGCTCGGTGGACGGCGCCTTGGAGCTCGCCGCTGCGCCGCGCAGCCGGAAAACGGGCACAGCGATTCCTCGCGGCCGACTTCGTTCTGTGTGATCCGCCAGGCTGCTAACCAGCCACGCCGATCGGAGCGCCTGAAATGCGTCGCTGAAGCCATCCGTAGTCGCCCGCGGGAGCGGCAGGGTATGAGCTGCGACCGTTTTCCCGGCGAGCGGAGGAGGCGACGGCCATCGAGCAATGGGACCGCAGCGCCGCTACATCCGCGCGCTGGGCTACAGCCCTCCGCTAAACAAGAACAGTGGGAGTGGGAACTTGGTAGGTTCCGATAGTGCCCCACGGCGTCCGCTGCTGGTCGCCATCGTCGGGCCAACCGCAACGGGCAAGAGCTCGCTGGGCATCGCGCTGGCGAAGCGTTTCAACGGAGAAGTGGTCAGTTGCGATTCGACGGCCGTGTATCGCGGGTTCGATATCGGCACCGACAAAGTCCCGCCGGCGGACCAACAGGGCATCCCGCATCACATGGTCGACGTCGCCGATCCGACCGAGGAGTATTCCGCTGCGCGCTACGCGCGTGAGGCCGCCGCAGTCGTTCGTGGCCTGACAAGCCGCGGACGGCTTCCGATTCTCGTGGGAGGCACGGGCCTCTATTACCGTGCCCTGACCCGCGGCTTTTTCCCCGGACCGGCGCGCGACAACGCTTTGCGTGATCGCCTCGAGGCCATCGCCTACCGCAAGGGCCCGGAGCGACTCCATCGTCTTCTCGGACGCGTTGACGCTCGGTCGGCACAGCGCATTCAGCCGCGCGATTTGAAGCGTGTCGTGCGCGCGCTGGAGGTCTATTACCTGACCGGCCGTCCGCTGACCGATCATTTCGCCGACACGCAGTCCCCGCTCCCCGAGTACGATGTCGCCGCCTTTGCGTTGCAGATCCCGGCTGATGCGACGGCTGAACGCGTCGCGCGCAGGGTGGAGGCGCAGTTTCGACAGGGGCTTCTGGACGAGATCCGCGGGCTGCTGGCGGCCGGTGTTCCGCCGACCGCCCATCCGTTCACCGGACTGGTATATCGGCAGTCCCTGGAGCACCTCCACGGTCTCCGGGACGAGGCCGCGACGCGCGAGTTGATCGTTCGCGAGAACAGAAAGTACTCGCGCCGCCAGTTGATTTGGTTCAGGAAAGAACCTAACCTACAGTGGATTCACGCCGCCGGCGAGCGCGATGAAACGCAGCAGGCGGTTGCGCGCAGCATCACCCGCCTCCGCGCTGCGCGCTCCGGCGAGGCAGGCTCAGTTCCTTGACCGACACTTCTCCAAATCGAGTCATCCTGATCGTCATGGACAGCGCCGGCATCGGCGAACTGCCCGACGCCGCCGTGTACGGCGACGAGGGCAGCAATACGATCGGCAACATACACCGTCAGATTCCCCTTCGACTCCCGACGCTCCGCAGCCTTGGCCTCGATCGCGTCGTGGATCTCGGTGGCGCGGGCAGCAGCGCGACGGGTGCATTCGGTCGGATGGCGGAGCGGTCTCCGGGCAAGGACTCGGTGACCGGCCACTGGGAAATCGCAGGCCTCGTGCTCGATCGTCCATTCCCGACTTTCCCGCACGGATTCCCGCGCGAGATCATTTCCGAGTTCGAGCGTCGCATCGGCCGTGCCTCACTCGCGAACAAGGTCGCGTCGGGCACTGCGATCATCGACGAACTTGGCGATGAGCACGTCAGGACGGGGAAGCCGATCGTCTACACCTCCGCCGACAGCGTGTTTCAGATCGCGGCGCATGAAGATGTCGTGCCGATCGCGACGCTGTACGAATGGTGCGAGATCGCGTACGACATCGCCGGCAGAGGCGCGGGGATTGGGCGCGTCATCGCGCGGCCATTCGTCGGTACATCGGGTGCATGGCGGAGGACGGCTAACCGCCGCGACTACTCGTTGACGCCGTTCGCCCCGACGCTTGCTCGATCTCGTGAAAGAAGCGGGACAGCCGGTCGTGGCTGTCGGGCAAGATCGAAGATCTGTTCGCCGGGCGCGGCGTGACGACCGCCGTGCATACCGCGAACGACGACGAGGGGGTGGACGCGATCGAGCGGGCGATGGACGGGACACCGTCCGGCTTGATCGTCGCCAATCTCGTCGATTTCGATACCCACTACGGCCACCGGAATGATGTCGCCGGATATGCGGCAAACCTCGAACGGTTCGACGCGCGCCTGTCAGCGCTCCTGCCGCGGCTCGATCCGCGGGACGTGTTGATCGTCACCGCCGATCACGGCAACGATCCAACCACGCCGAGCACCGATCATTCGCGCGAGTACGTGCCGGTGATGGTTACAGGCGCATCGATTGTGCGAAACGTGAACATCGGGACGCGCGACACCTTTGCCGATCTTGGGCAGACCGTTGCGGAGGTCCTGGGTGTCGGTCCGCTGCCGAATGGGCAAAGCTTTCTTTCGGAGATTGTGCGTCGTGGTGACATCACGGATCGCTAACAACCAAGGGTCTTCGGTGAATGGCGAGGCGCGCACAGCGCGCCTGCGAGGTCGCGGCGCGGGGCGCCGGGTCCCGCCCTTCGACAAGCTCACGGCGTGGTGAGCGTGCCGAACCACGCAAGCGACCGAGCCGGGGTGTGGGGCGGAGCCCCACGTAAAATGACGATCCGCGAGCAGCTCGAACAGCGCGAGCGCGAGATCCTTGCGCCGCAGGCCGCAAAGAGTGGCGACACGCAGGGGCGGCTCCGTCCCGAGAGCGAGGACCCGATCCGCCCTGCGTACCAGCGCGACCGCGACCGGATCATCCACTGCAAGGCGTTTCGCCGGCTGAAACACAAGACGCAGGTGTTCTTCGCTCCGACCGGGGACCATTACCGCACCCGGTTGACGCACACGCTGGAGGTGTCGCAGATCGCGCGCAGCATTGCCAAGGTACTGCGGCTGAACGAAGAGCTCACCGAAGCGATCGCACTCGGCCATGACCTCGGTCACACACCCTTCGGCCACGCCGGCGAGCGTGTCCTCAACGACCTCATCCCCGGCGGCTTCAACCACTACGAGCAAAGCCTGCGCATCGTGGACGTCCTCGAGAACGATCGCGCCGGTCTCAACCTGACCTGGGAGGTGCGTGATGGCATCGCCCGTCACTCGAAGGGGAAGAGTGGCATGCCGGTCGGCGCCGACGCCGCTCACCGCGCGAGCACGATCGAAGGCCAGATCGCACGAGTCGCCGACATCATCGCCTACGTCAACCACGATATAGACGATGCCGTGCGAGCGGGATTGCTCAATGACGAGGACTTGCCGAAGGAGCGTGTAACGATTCTGGGCAGAACATCGTCCGAGCGCATCGGCCGGATGGTTACTGACGTCGTCCACCAGACGCTCGATGGAGGCATGACCGAGATCCGGATGAGTGCACCGATCCTCGACGCCACCGTCGGCCTTCGGAGCTTCCTTTTCGATGCAGTGTATGAAAACGAAGTGGCGACTGCGGAATTCAAAAAGGCCGGCGGGATCCTGGGTGGCTTGTGGGAAAAGATCCGCGAACAGCCGGCCACGTTTCTGGATGCCGAGACCGTCCGTTCAGAGGGCTTCGACGCTGCCGCCCGCGATTTTCTCGCCGGCATGACCGATCGCTACGCGGTAAATCTCTTCGAGCAGCTGTTCGTGCCCAAGCCCTGGGTGTCGATTCGGAACGAGTAGCCCGACGGCGGGATGCTCGCCGGCCGGGGCATGTCGGGTCCACTGCGCCGCGGCCTGACGCCGGGAAAAACGAACCTCCGGCGCCTTCGCCAAGGCTACGGCGTGGTCTCGCCGTAGCTCGCGGGATTCACCGCGAGCGGAGGCGGACGCGTGACTCACGATGGCGGCTTCGGCTCGGGGAATCCGAACGCCTTGCGAGGATCAGTTGGGCGACCGCAGCGTGCTAAGCACGGTCCTTGTCGTTCGTCATGGTTTGTAATACAAACGCCCCGCAGCCCCGAGCCCCGAGCCCCGAGCCCCGAGCCCCGAGCCCCGAGGCTCCGGCGGCCGCCGCGCCCCGCGCTCCAGCGTTTCTCAAGGTATAATGACGGGTTCCTGCACGGCCCGGGGGGCCGTCCTTGAGCCATGCTTCTCGAACTGAACAGGCTGCGCGGGCAGCGCGAGCACTTCGACCGCCGATTCGAGCCCTCCGCGTTCGATCCGCAGGACGACGATTACCGGGTCGCCACGCCAGTTGACGTCTCGATGGACGTCGAAAAGGCGGGGAAAGAGGCCTTTCGCGTAACCGGTCGCGCGACGACGAAGCTGGAGCTTCAGTGTGGCCGGTGCCTGGAGGACTTTCAGGTCCCGGTCGTGGCGAACTTCGAGCTCCGCTACGTGCCTGCGGTCGAGAACGCCGGCGAAGGGGAACGCGAGATCGCGGAAGACGATTTGACGACGGCGTTTTACCGCGAAGGAGCACTGGACGTCATCGACTTGCTTCGGGAGCAGTTTCAGCTCGCCCTGCCGATGAAGCCGCTGTGCTCGGAGGCCTGCCGCGGGCTGTGCCCCGAATGCGGGACGAACTTGAACCGAAACGATTGTGGCTGCGCCCCGAAATGGGAGGACCCCAGGCTCGCAGTTCTCAAGACCATAGTGAAAACGAATCAGGAGAAGTGAAAGGTGCCTAATCCCAAACGGCGGCATTCCAAGAGCCGCACCTCGAAGCGCCGCACGCATGACGCACTCAGTCCCGTTCCGGTGGGCGCCTGCCCGCAGTGTCAGGAAGCCAAAAGGCCGCACCAGGTCTGCCCGAACTGCGGCTACTACAAGGGACGCCAGGTCAAGGCGGTAGAAGAGACGTAAGAAGAGCTTTCAGCCCTCAGCTGTCAGCTTTCAGCCTGATAGCTGACAGCTGATAGCTGATCGCTGATGCGCATAGCTATTGACGCCATGGGCGGCGACGACGGCCCGAGAGCGATTATCGACGGGTCACTCGTTGCTGCCAGGCACCTTCAGATTGGTCTTCTGCTCGCCGGCGACAGTGCCCTGATCGAGCGCGAGCTGTCGCGTCATCCCGCCGCGCGCGGGCTGGACATCCATATCCTCCACACACCGGAACGCGTCGAGATGGCAGAACAGGCGTCAACGGCGCTGCGCCGAAAACCCCGCGCATCCATCCGGATCGCGGCCGAAGCCGTGCGTGATGGACAGGCGTCCGCCCTCTTCTCGGCGGGCCATACCGGGGCCTCGGTGATGGCTGCGGTCGCCGTGTTTGGCCGGATGGCGAGCATCGACCGTCCCGCGCTTGCAACGATCATCCCGACGCGTCAGAAGCCGGCCGTCCTGCTCGATTCGGGCGCAACGGTGGAGTGTCGTCCGCAGCATCTCGTCCAGTTCGCGATCATGGGCGCCGCGTATTCGCGTCTCGCGTTTGGCCATCCGGATCCGCGGGTCGGCCTCCTCTCAGTCGGCGAAGAGGAGGGCAAGGGGAACGAGCTGACCCGCGACGCACACCAGCTGCTGAAAGCCGCCCCCATCAACTTCGTCGGGAACGTCGAGGGCCGCGAGGTCTATGCCGGGGACACCGACGTCATCGTGTGTGACGGATTCACCGGCAACGTCACCCTGAAGATCAGCGAGGGGCTCGTCGAGACGGTTGAGTCGCTGCTGCACGCGGAGCTGCAATCCACCTTCGGCTCGCAGATCGGATACCTGCTCTCCGCGCAGGCGTTTCGCCGGTTCCGCAAGCGGCTCGACTACTCCGAGTACGGCGGCGCGCCGCTGCTCGGCGTCAACGGAATCTGCATCGTCGGGCACGGCCGCTCCTCCGCGAAGGCGGTGCGTAATGCCGTGACGATGGCGACCCGGGCGGTCAACCAGGGACTGCTGGAGAAGCTCGCATGATCGCGTTCGTCTTTCCGGGCCAGGGAGCACAAAAAGTCGGGATGGGGAAGTCGCTGGCCGATGATTTCCCGATTTGTCGCGAGGTGTTCGCGGAAGCAGACGATGCGCTCGGTGAGGCGTTGAGCACGCTCTGCTTCGAGGGGCCGGAGGCGCGGCTGCTGCTCACCGAGAACACGCAGCCTGCGATTCTGGCAATGAGCGTGGCCGTGCAACGGCTGGTCGACTCACACGGGATCAAGGCGCACTTCGCGGCGGGACACAGCCTGGGCGAGTACTCCGCGCACGTCGCTGCCGGTACGTTATCCTTCGCGGATGCCCTTCGCACGGTGCGCCGTAGGGGGCGATACATGCAGGAAGCTGTTCCGGTCGGCGAAGGTGCGATGGCAGCCATTCTCGGTCTTGATGCCACCGCCGTAGGTCGCGCCTGCGACGAAGCGGCGGCTGAAACCGGCAGGGTGGTTTCCGCCGCGAATCTCAACGCCCCCGGCCAGGTGGTCATTGCCGGCGAGACGTCCGCCGTAATGCTCGCCGGCGAGCGCGCGAAAGCCCTGGGTGCGAAACGCGTCATTCCGCTCGCCGTCAGCGCGCCATTTCATTGCGCACTCATGAAGCCGGCTGAAGAACGCCTCGCGCCCGAACTGCGCGCGCTCGACGCAGGCAGTCCCCGCATTCCGGTCGTCGCGAACGTGGACGCCCAACCAAAGCACGACGCTGCCAGCTCGATCGAGGCGCTGGTGCGGCAGGTCTCGTCTCCTGTACGCTGGGAGGATGTCGTACGGCGATTGGTCGCGGACGGGGCGAAGACATTTGTCGAACTCGGTCCCGGATCCGTCCTTGCGGGCCTGATCAAGAAGATCGATCGCGGCGTGACGGTGATGAGTGTCGAGGACAAGCAAGGGCTGACCGCCGCGCTGTCGCAACTTGGAGATGACCGTCGGCCCTCAGGGCATCACGAGCAGGCCTGAAGGCCTGGACTACGACTGAAGCAGGCCTGAAGGCCTGGACTACGACCGAAGGATATGATGGATCTGACAGGCCGCGTGGCACTCGTGACTGGCGCATCCCGTGGGATCGGGAAAGCCATCGCGGCAAAGCTCGCGTCGCGCGGCGCACAGGTGGTTGCGGCGGCACGGAGTGAGAATGCTCGCGCGACGGCTGAGGAGATATCGGCGGCGGGCGGGAAGGCGGATGCGCTGGCCCTCGATGTGACAGAGGCGGGCGCTGCAGACGCGGCGATCGCCGCGACGGTCGGCAAATACGGACGCATCGACGTCCTCGTCAACAACGCGGGCATCACCAAGGATCAGTTGATGCTCCGCATGAAGCGTGACGACTGGGACGCGGTGCTTGGCACCAACCTGACGGCGGCGTTCGCGCTGACGCAGGCGGCATTGAAGCCGATGCTGAAGGCGCGACAGGGCCGCATCATCTGCATCAGTTCGGTGGTGGGGCAGAGCGGCAACGCGGGGCAGGCGAACTATGCCGCCTCGAAGGCCGGCCTGATCGGCTTCGCCAAGGCGGTCGCACTGGAAGTGGCGTCGCGCGGCATCACGGTCAACGTGGTGTCGCCCGGCTTGATCGATACGGATATGACGCGCGCGATCACCACCGGCGCGCATGAAGACTGGGCGGCCAGGATTCCGCTCAAACGGCTCGGCACGCCGGAGGATATCGCGGCGGCCGTCTGCTTCCTCGCATCAGACGAGGCGTCGTATATTACGGGACAGGTCCTGGCCGTCAATGGCGGAATGTACATGTAGGAGGGCTGAATGGCCGTCGCGGACAAGGTAAAGAGCATCATCGTCGAGCAGCTGGGAGTGGATGAAGAAGAAGTGACGCCGGACGCGTCATTCGTGGACGACCTCGGGGCCGACTCGCTCGACACGGTCGAACTGGTGATGGCGTTCGAAGAGGAATTCGGCATCGAAATCCCCGACGATGACGCCGAGAAGATCACCCGCGTGAAGGAAGCCATCGAGTACATCGAGTCGCACAGTAAAAAGAAATGACCGGTAGAGGCCGACTTCAGTCGGCCTGGCGCCAGGAGGTTTTTTGACCAGGCGAGTCGTCGTGACGGGCGTCGGCATCGTGTCGCCGCTCGGCATCGGCACCGAGGCGAACTGGGACGCGCTGTGCGCGGGACGGAGCGGGATCGGCATGATCACCCACTTCGACGCGTCGCAGTTTTCGGCGCGCATCGCCGGCCAGGTCAAGGACTTCGATCCCCTCAGGTTCATCGACAAGAAAGACGTCAAGAAGATGGACGTCTTCATTCAGCTCGCCATCGCTGCGTCGCAGTTCGCGATGGACGATGCGAAGCTGAAGATCCCGGCCGAAATCGCTACTCGCGTCGGCGTGTTCATTGCCTCCGGCATTGGCGGGTTCGGCACCATCGAACGAGAGCACAAGGCCTTTCTCGAAGGCGGCCCGCGCCGCATTTCTCCCTTCTTCATCCCGGCATCCATCATCAATCTTGCGGCCGGCCAGGTGTCCATCCGTCTGGGTGCGAAGGGGCCCAATTCGGCGACCTGCACCGCGTGCTCGGCTTCGGCCCACGCAATCGGCGATGCCTTCGAGATCATCAAGAGAAACGACGCGGACGTGATGATCGCCGGTGGTTCCGAAGCGGCGATCACGCCGATGGGTGTGGGAGGTTTCGCCGCCATGCGCGCGCTCTCGACGCGCAACGACGAGCCCGAGCGTGCGAGCCGTCCGTTCGAGAAGGACCGCGACGGCTTCATCATGGGCGAGGGCTCCGGCGTCATCATTCTCGAAGAGCTCGAATTCGCACGCCGTCGTGGCGCGCCGATCTATGCGGAGCTGGTCGGCTACGGCATGACCGCGGACGCGTACCACATCACCGCGCCGTCGGAAGACGGCGACGGTGGCATGCGGGTGATGGAGATGGCGTTGCGCAGCGCTGACGTCAAGCCTGACCAGGTGGATTACGTGAACGCGCACGGCACCTCGACTCCGTTCAACGACAAGCTCGAAACGCTCGCGATCAAGCGGCTCTTCGGCGAGCATGCCTACAAGCTTGCAATCTCGTCCACCAAATCGATGACCGGCCACCTCCTCGGCGCCGCCGGGGGTCTCGAGGCAGGGATCACCGCGCTCGTCATCAGGCACCAGCTCATTCCCCCCACGATCAATTACGAGACGCCGGATCCCGAATGCGATCTCGACTACGTGCCCAACACCAAACGCGCCGCGAAGGTGGAGTACGCCCTGTCCAACTCGTTTGGCTTTGGCGGCACCAACGGGGCGCTGCTGTTCAAGCGATTCGCCGAGTAGATGACCGCTGACACGGTGGGCCTTCGGCCTGCACGAAGGGACGAAGTCTCGAAGTCACGAAGTACAATAGATGGATTCGTGTTCTTCGTGTCTTCGTGCCCTCGTGTGACGCCGAAGGCGAGCCGTCCCAGCCGTTCAGTCGCTTGTATTCCATGAAAATCGCCGTCTGCATCAAACAAGTCGTGACGCGCGAATGGCAGTTGCGCGTCAATGACAGCAAGACCTGGATCCGCGATCAGGACGCCAGTTTCGAGCTGAACGAGCCGGACGCCTACGCGCTCGAGGAGGCACTCAGGCTGAAGGAGAAGCACAGCGGCGAGGTCGTCGTGTGCTCTGCCGGGCCGGCTCGCGCCTCCTCAGTGTTGCGCGAGGCCCTCGCCCGTGGCGCGGACCGTGCCATTCACGTGGAGGCGGATTCCCTGGCTTCGGCCGATGCCTTCGTCATCGCCGAGGCGCTGGCCGCGGCGCTTCGTGAGGAGAAGTTCGACCTCGTGCTGACCGGCCTTCAGTCCGACGACCAGGGCTTCGGGCAGGTCGGCGTCGTGCTCGCCGAGAAGCTCGGCATGCCGCACGCGACCATCATCATGGAGGTGCAGGCCGGCCCTTCGACAGGCTCAGGGCAGGCGAACCTTCGGGTGAAGCGCGAGCTCGAAGGCGGCTGGTTCCAGTGGATGACGCTGCCGCTGCCGGCCCTCCTCACGATCCAGAGCGGTATCAATCAACTCCGCTATGCGACGCTGAAGGGGATCATGGCGGCGAAGAAGAAAGAGATCCGCAAAGTTACTCCGGCGGCCGCGACTTCTCCCGCGCAGAAGATCCTCGCAATTCACTTTCCAGAGAAGGGGAAGAAGACACAGATGCTGCCCGGATCACCGGCCGAAGCCGCCAGGGCGCTGGTCGGCAAGCTGCGGGACGATGCGAGGGTGATCCAGTGATCCTGGTGGTCGCAGAGCAGCGGGAAGGCAAGCTGAATCGCGCGTCGTGGGAAGCGATTGCGGCAGCACAACAGATCGGTGGCGAGCTGAAGATCGCACTGCTCGGATCCGGCGTGGACGGTGTAGCCAGCGAGCTCGCCGCGGCGGATGTCGCGGAAGTCGTCGTCGTCGATGCACCAGCACTGGAGCATTACACCTCGGACGGCCACGTCATGGCGCTCGCCGGAGTCATCGCGCAGGAGTCCCCGTCGCACGTGCTTCTGCCGCATACCTACCAGACCCGCGACTTTGCGCCCGCTCTCGCCGCGCGGCTCCAACGCGCGCTGATTACGGACGTGACCGCCGTGAAGTCTCGGAAGGCATCCGCACCGCGGATCCCGCATCCCTGGTCTACACGCGTCCCGTTTTCCAGGGCAAGATGAGCGCGGAAGTGTCGGCCGAAGGGCCGGCGCCGCATTTCATTACCTGCCAGATCGGCGCGTTCCGTGCGGATGCTGCGAAGCGTGGAAGCTCACCCGCAGCAGTGCGTAAAGCGACCATCGAGCTGGACGCCGCGAAGATCCGTCAGAAGCCGGAGGCGCCCTTCAAGGAAGCGAAGCAGGCAGTCGATCTCTCGCAAGCCGAGCGAATCGTCGCGGTGGGACGCGGGATCAAGGGGCAGGAACACCTGAAGCTCGTAGAACAACTCGCGCAGGCGCTCGGCGCCGAAATCGCGGCCTCGCGACCGATCTGCGACGCTGGCTGGCTGCCGATGGATCGCCAGATCGGCAGCTCGGGTCAGACCGTCGCCCCGAAACTGTATCTCGCCCTGGGCATCTCCGGCGCCATCCAGCATCTCGTCGGCATGAAGGGCGCCCGCACCATCGTCGCGATCAATAAGGACCCCGAAGCCCCGATTTTCGAGATTGCTGACTATGGCATCGAAGGAGATCTGTTCGAAGTGGTCCCCGCGCTGATTGCTGAATTGAACAAGTGAACGGCGAGACGGTCGGCCTCCGGCCACGCGAAGCCACGAAGCCTCGAAGACACGAGTAAACAAAGTGGTTTCGTGCTCTTCGTGTCTTCGTCGCTTCGTGTCGGGCGACAGCCCGCCGTCGGCCTTGCGCGCAGCGCGGAGTTGATTGGAACGCGAAACACTCGAAGTCGACATCCTCATCGTCGGCGGCGGTCCGGCCGGCATGTCGGCGGCGTTGCGGTTGTCGCAGCTGCAGAAAGAGCAGGGCGGTGACGCGCTCTCGATCGCTGTGCTCGAGAAATCGCGCGAGCCCGGGGCGCACATGCTGTCAGGCGCGGTGCTCGATCCTTCGGCGCTGAAGGACCTGATCCCCGACTTCAAGGAAAAAGGCGCACCGCTCGCGGCGGAAGTCCACCACGATCACATCTACTTTCTCACCAGAAACTCGAGGATACCCTTCCCGATCACGCCTCCGCCGCTCAGGAACCACGGCAACTACATCATCTCGGTGAACCGGTTCGTGAAATGGATGGCCGGTCTCGTCGAAGCCGAAGGCATCGATCTTTTCTCAGGGTTCCCCGCCGCAGAACTGCTGTACGAGGGCGCGCGGGTCGTCGGTGTGCGCACGCGCGATCAGGGGATCGACAAACACGGCGTGAAGAAGTCCACCTTCGAGCCCGGCGTCGACATCAAGGCAAGGGTCACCATTCTTTGCGACGGCGTCCGCGGCAACCTGACCAAGGCGCTGGTGCGACGGCTCGCCCTGGATGAAGGCCGCCTGCCGCAGATCTACGCGTTGGGTATCAAAGAGCTGTGGGAAGTTCCGAAGGACCGAATCCCGGCCGGCACCGTGATCCATACGATGGGATACCCGCTGCGAATGGAGGAGTTCGGCGGCTGCTTCCTGTACGCGATGCCTGAGGGAATGGTATCGGTTGGCCTCGTGAGTGGCCTCGACTACAGGGATCCGATGTTCGACCCGCACATCACCTTTCAGCACGCGAAGCAGCACCCGCTGATCGAGCCGATCCTGCGCGGCGGGCAGATGATTCGCTACGGCGCGAAAGCGCTGCCCGAAGGCGGCTGGCACACGATCCCGCGTGTCTATGCGGACGGCGTGCTCATCGCCGGCGACGCGGGAGGCTTCATGAACTCCATGCGGCTGAAGGGTCTGCATCTCGCGATGCGCACCGGCATGCTGGCTGCCGAGACGGCCTTCGCAGCGACGCGCGCGAACGACACATCGTCGGTGCAACTGACGCAAGTACGAGGAGCGGATCAACAACAGCGATGTGCGCCGCGAGTTGTATCCGGTACGCAACGTCCATCAGAGTTTCAGCCACGGGCTGCTGCCAGGGTTGATGTATTCCGGACTCTCGCTCGTTACCGGCGGCTGGTGGGTTCGCGATCCCATGCCCGTGAATGCGGGCTACGAGCACATGGCGAAGCTTGCGGACTACTACGGTGATAACCGTCCGGACGTGGACGTTCCTGCGCGCCCGGCGAAGATCGACCGGCAGCTCACCTTCGACAAGCTGACCAACGTTCATTACTCCGGCACCCGGCACGCCGAAGACCAGCCGTCCCACCTGATCGTCCACGACACGGATATCTGCCGCACGCGTTGTCGCGAGGAGTACGGGAACCCGTGCACGCGTTTCTGCCCGGCGAACGTCTATGAGATGGTCGACGCGGGCGACGGCACGAAGAAGCTGCAGATCAACGCGTCCAACTGTGTCCACTGCAAGACGTGCGACATCATGGATCCGTACCAAGTCATCGACTGGGTCCCGCCTGAAGGCGGTGGCGGGACCGCAATACGAGGGGATGTGACGTGCGGGGCTCGAGGCTGGGGCTCGGGCTCGGTCAACGCTTCACAGGCTTTGCCTCACTCATTGCGGCGTTGGTTATCCGCTGATCGCGGCGCTCTGTGCGACGCTCCGCTGGAAGGTGGACGGTGCCCAGCACTGGGATGAGGTGATCCGCGCCGGTCATCAGCCGATCCTCGCGCTTTGGCACGGCCGCATCTTCGCCGGTCTTCATTACTTCAGACGACGGGATGTGGTCGTCATTACCAGTCAGAACTTCGACGGCGAGTGGATTGCGCGGATCCTGAAGCGGTTCGGGTTCCGCACTGCGCGAGGCTCGACCTCCCGCGGCGGCGTGCGCGCGCTGGTGCAGCTGCGCCGCGATCTTGCCGAGAAGCGTCCGGTGGCGTTCACCGTCGACGGCCCGCGCGGCCCGGCCCGCGTCGCGCAGTCCGGCGCGGTGTGGCTCGCCGGCGCCACGGGCCATCCCATCCTTCCGTTTCATATCGAGGCAAACCGCTACTGGACGGCGAAGAGCTGGGATCGCACGCAGGTGCCGAGACCTTTCAGCACGGTCGCGATATCGGTGGGGGAGCCGCTCTACGTGCAAGGCACTGAGGAAGACGTCGTCGAGGCAGCGCGCCTGGCGTTGGAGAGTGCACTAGCGAGCTGCGAGCAGCGTGCGCTGTCGATGTTGAAGCAACCACAGAGTCAAACGCTTCCGCGGGTGGCCGCGAACGGAGTCGCCCCGCGTGGCGCGAGTGCATCTCCGTGACAAGCGCTCTTGCACGAGCACCCGTGGGGCTGTTCGCGGCCAGGCCCGCCGCGGCGCGTCCCGGACCGATTTATACGCCTGCGCGGCTCTGTGGGGAGGCTTGACGGGCGCGGAATCGGTGGCGCCGGGGGACGCTGAGCGCAGCGGTGGCAGTAAGAGCTGCGGACGGCGAGCCGGTTCGGGCGTGCCCTGGCGGAACGAGCGGTAGTCCACCTTGCAGCCGTGCGCCATCAGGAAGTTGTGGAACCGCTTGTAGTCCTCGTGAGAAATCCCGAAGAGCCGCAGCAGCGCACGGTAATTCCCGTGCGTCGTCCGCAAGCCGCGGACGACCAGCTCACGGACGTCGTGCCGCGTGATATCGCGCTGCAGGAAGATCGGGTGCACGTGCTCCCAGAACGAGTAGCCGCCCGAGACCAGCGCATCGTAGAGGTCGTCGGCGATCTGCCGTCGGCGTTCGCGGGCCGGCAGCAGTGTTTCGCCGGCCATCCGTATCGTCGGAGGGAGATGTCCCACGTCGACGATCTCACGATCGGCAAACCACGTCGCCTGCTCGATGACGTTCTGGAGCTCGCGGATGTTGCCCGGCCAGCGGTAGCGCTGCAGCACCTGCATCGCATCGTCGGAGATCTGCATCGGCTTGTCGGCACGCTTCAAAAGGTGCTCGACCAGCAGCGGAATGTCATCGCGGCGTTCGCGCAACGCCGGAACGTGAATATGGATGACGCGCAGCCGATAGAGCAGGTCCTCGCGGAACTCGCCCGCGGAGACGCGCTCAGCAAGATTACGGTTGGTGGCGGCAATGACGCGGACGTTCACGTGAGCCGTGGCCGCATGCGCGCCGACCGATTGGATTTCTCCGGTTTCGAGGAATCGAAGCAGGAGCGCCTGCATCCGCAGGCTCATTTCACCCACCTCGTCCAGGAAGAGGGTGCCGCCGTCGGCCATCTGGAGCTTGCCGCGCTTGTCGCGGTAGGCGCCCGTGAAGCTGCCCTTGACGTGCCCGAACAGCTCCGACTCGAGCAAGGTCTCGGTGAGTCCCGCGCAGTTGACCGCGACCAACGGACCGTTGGCGCGCTTCGAGCTGACGTGGATCAGCCGCGCGATGAGATCCTTGCCGACGCCACTTTCGCCGGTGATGAGGACTTTGGCTTCGCCGGCCGCTGAGCGGCGGGCGATCGCCAGCACCTCGAGCCATCTGTGCGCTGCCGGCAACAATGACCGGGGCGACGACCCCCCGAGGCTTTTCCGACTGCCTCTGTGTATAGCTATCTTGCATCTGTCAGGACCCGCTCATTCTAATTCAGCCGGAGCTCCGCAGGGCCGAAATGTTTCTGCGTATGGGCAGAAACGCAATAAGGTCACCATCTGCCGTACGACCCATAAATATGCGTGCATCAACCATTTAGTTGGTGCCTAGGCGTACGGAACCATGCCTCTGCTGTCCCATCTCAGGACAGCTGAGGTGGCAGTTCCGTAAGTGTCTGTCGGGTTGGGCCGCGCTAGTGGATAGTGGGGTGGGGCAAGTCCACGAGCAGTGGCATGCGCTTCGGTGCAGAAGCGCGTAAGTTCATTGCGGTCCACGCTTCCGCGCAGTCGGCGCACCGGTAATAGAGGAAGGTCCGGCTTCCGCCGATAACATCGACTCGGTCAGAGTCGCAGAAAGGGCAGGGGAAACGTTCCGGGTCGATCGGGCGAGTCACATCGGCATCAACATCAATACGGAGGCCAGCGTCCTGGAAACGAATTGTGGGCAAAAACCGCGAATTTTTGCGCCGGGACGTCCGTCGCATTCGCCGGACGCTGCCGGTGCCGGGACAAACGTCTGCCGGCGGCGGACTTCGCGGCCCAACGCTGGATCCATTTCCGGCCGGAACGGATTTTTGTCTTGAGCAAACCGCACTTCCTCGAGCCGCTTCTTCGGGGGCAATCCAGGCCGCGATCCTGCGAAACACCCGTTCCGGGAAGCGGTGGCTACGGTGGTTGAAACCGCTTTTGACTCGGCGTCCAGGAACCGCGGGTTGCTAGGCCGCGATTCACTGGCTCCAGGTCATGCCCTGATCATTGCGCCAGGCACGCTCGTCCACACCTTTGCCATGCGATTCAGCATCGACATCCTGTTCGTTGCCCGTAACGGCCGGGTAATGAAGGTGCGTCCTGCCGTGCCGGCCCGCAGGATTGCCGGCGCTCTTGGTTCGTTCGCAGTCATCGAGCTTGCGGCGGGAGAGCTGAAGTCGTCTGACACCCAGCCCGGCGACGTCCTCGAGGTCGTGATCAACTCCCCCTAAACCGACGCTTCCGCGGCACTCCCAGTGACTCCTCGCGCCAGAGGGAGCCGGATCTGGCCCGCCCGGTCACCGTCAGATCGGGGGGAGTCAGCTACCTTATCGATGCCGCCCATTTTTCACGTGGACGGTCCCTCGCTGCAGTTTCAAAATGGCAAAGACCGACATCGCGCGATTGGTGCATCGAGTTCAGGAAAAGCCCGAGCTCTGCGTCAACGGGTTGAAGTCTGCCATGATCAGCCGTTTTGCTGCCCAGGACCAGACAACTGACCGTGAGTCCTCGGCGCAGCCACCCCTCATCATGCCACTAAGTCGTTATTAATCTTCATGTTACGTCCTCTAACCACCCCCGCTCAAAATCCGGCACTTCGATTGCGATTAGGGAAGCATCACGACAACAGTGTGTCGCAGGCAACCTGGCCTGATTTCAGTTCCCCGAGGTGTGCATGGCAGGTCGGCGTTCTCATCCGAGGTTTGCGGTTTCGACACCCTGGGACGGCTCGATGCGGGTCCTGAAGGATGTCGTGATCCACCGGACCGACACCGAGGAGCTCCTGGCGGTCAGCCGCACAGCGGGTATTACCGGTGAAGAGATGACGCTTGACGTCATGGGTGCGGGGGAAAGCCTTGGCTTGCGCGTCCGGGTGGTCGAGAGCCGGCCGGTGATCGTCGACGGCGCAGTGTGCCACCGGGTGCGGCTGGCGCTGGTCACGGATGAAGAATCGACAGCCGCCAGTGACCCTTCGACGGCCGAGCGTGAAGCGACGTCCGGAGAGCGATCCGCTCCCCTGACACTTTCCGGTCCGCTTGCGGAGGCGATCTGAACGTGAAGTCTCTGGACGCCATCCTCCAGGCAAATGATGTTGTGGCGGTTTTGGGGCGCGACGTGCGCGTCCGCCTCATGGATGTGAGCAACTCGGGGTGCCTGATCCACAGCGAGACGCGTCTCGCCGAGGGCACGACCGGGACGCTCCGGGTGATCTTCGACGGCGGCGAGTACATGGACGATGTGCGGATCATGCGATGCCGTCCGTCCAACGCCGCCGACCAGTGGTTCGAGCTCGGGGCTGAGTTTCTCTGGACCAGCCAGCCGGGTGAGGGTTCTCTTCGCAGGATCATCGTCAGTCTCCAGGCAAGTGCGGTGAAAGCGGTGGTCTTCGACCCCGCCCAGCCGACGCAGTCGTCGAGCTGACGAGGATGTCAACCGGTGGGGCGGCACAGCCGACCGGGGGCGTTGACAGAGATCTGTGCAAGTGCGCAGGCGGCAATCTCGCCGTCTTCGGGGCGCGCGTCAGTCCGGCGGGATGCTCCCGTCAACTGTCAACGTCAGTCAAGGAGTTGGGAATGAAGAACCTGTTCAATCGTTTCGTTCGTGAAGAAGAAGGTCAGGACCTGATCGAGTACGCGTTGCTCGCAGCCCTGATCGCGGTGGCGTCGATCCTGGCGATGACCACGCTCGGCGGCAAGATCACCGACATCTTCGGTCTCATCGGTGACTCGCTGGATGCGGCACCGGGCGGCGGCAGCTAGTCGATACATCGGAGGACGCGCCGGCGAATCGCCGGCGCGTCCTGTTCTCAGGCGAAGTCTGGCCTGTATTGTTTCTCGCGAGTTCAGGCGGTTGTAACCCATTATGGAATTTCCGGCCCCGATGATTGTCCGCAGCTTTCTCGCCGACGAGGCAGGACAGGACGTGGTGGAATACGCCCTGTTGACCGCGCTGATCGGGGTCGCCGCCGTCGTCACCTGGCAGTTGTTGGTCGGCAAGGTTGGGGTCGCTTATAGCTCGACCGAATCGAACGTGCAGGACCTGTCGGACTTCACGCCGGATCCGATCGTTCCAGAGTAGCCGGACAGGACACCCAATTCGAATCATGTCCGCTACACAGATTGCGACAGCCGCGCTCGTGCTGATCGCCTGCGTTCCGGATCTCAGGACGAGGCGAATCCCGAATACGCTGACGCTTGGCGCAGCAGCGATGGCGTTGGCATTTCATGGGGCGACCGGCGGATTGCCGGGCCTGGGGATGAGCGTCGGCGGGTGGTTACTTGGAGTGGCTCTCTTTCTGCCGATGTTTGCGCTTCGTGGCATGGGCGCTGGAGACGTGAAGTTGCTTGCCGCGGTCGGGGCGTGGCTCGGACCTGGCCAGGTTATCTGGGTGGCGCTGATCACCTCTGTCGCTGGCGGCATTCTCGCGCTCATCGTTGCCGGTTCGCATGGCTATCTGAAAACTGCGATGACCAATATCTACGCTCTGTTCATGCACTGGCGCATTTTCGGTGTTCGGCCTATGGAGGAAGTGACGCTGGTAGGAAACCGTGGCCCCCGGCTGGCTTACGCGGTGCCGATCGCGGCGGGAACTCTGTTAACGCTATGGCTGAAATGATGAAACGCGCCGGGATATTACGCGGGGAGAAAGGGGCCGAGCTCGTGGAGTTTGCGCTCGTGCTACCACTGCTTCTGCTCGTGATACTTGGCATCGCCGACTTCGGCTTCATGTTCCAAAGGTATGAGGTGATCACGAATGCGGCGCGCGAGGGAGCGCGCATTGCGATCCTGCCGGGATATTCCACCCCGGATGTTCAGGCGCGGGTTGACAACTACCTGGATGCGGGCCGGGTTCCGGTGGCCGGCAGGTACCCGGCGACGGTCGTTGACGATCCACTCACGCTTGCTGATGGCACCATCATCCCAATGAAAAGGGTAACGGTGACCTACAGCTACACCTACATGTTCGTGGGCGCCGTCGGTGGCTGGTTTGGGGGTTCCTTCACCAGCCGGCAGCTTGCAGCCGTCGCAAGGATGCGTACCGAATAGTCGGCACTGGAATGACCGCGCTTGGTTGAGATATCTCGAGGAGTTTTATGAATCGGAATAGCCGAACCGTTATCGTGCTCGCCATCGCCGTCGTCATGGCAGGCGTCGCCAGCTTTGGCATGTATCGTGTCATCGCCAGTATGCCCGGCCGCCAGCCGGTGACGGTTGTCAATGCCGTGGTGGCCGCTCACCCGTTGAGGCTCGGCACCCGTATTACCAAGGATCATGTGAAAGTTGTGAGCTGGCCTGCGAGCAGCCCCGTGCCCGGCAGCTACACGACGATCGAAGAGGTCCTCGATCGCGGGGTAATCAGCCCCGTTGGCTGAAAACGAGCCATTGACGGCGAGCAAGCTCGCGGCTCTCGAAGCAGGGGCGGGGCTCCCACCATCTATCCCGGACGGCATGCGTGCGCTGTCGGTCAAGGTCAATGAGGTCGTGGGTGTGGCGGGTTTCGTTATCCCCGGTACCCGTGTAGATGTCATGGCAACCATCTCCAGCCGACAGCAGGATCAGCAGAGCACGACTCGAGTGGTGGTCAGCAACGTTCAGGTTCTTACCGCGGGCACCCGCTACGACCAGGAGAAGGCCAAGGACGGCGAAGCCATTCCTTCGACGGTTGTGACGCTGCTGGTCTCTCCGGAGGACGCCGAACGGATTACGCTCGCCTCGACCGAGGGGCGTCTGATGCTGACGTTGAGGAATCCTCTCGACGTCGCCCAGACCAAGACCGCGGGCGTTCGGACGTCAGGCCTCTTTGGCAATCAGGGGGCCGCACCCGTGCAGGCTCCGAAACCAGCGCTCGGTCGTCGAGCGGGACCGGTCACCCCCGTCGTCGCTCCGCCGGTTCCGCAACCGGCGAAGCGCTATACCGTTGAAGCAATCAGGGGTGCCAAGCGCACCGAAGAGGTCATTCGTTGAAATCAGGTCTACTTGTTTGTTCGTTGGTCTTGACGGTGGCCGGTGTCGCGGCGCAGGAGCCGCAGATTGCCGTGCCTGCGAGCCCGGCATCGCCCGCTGCGATCGCCGAACGCGTGGTGGTCACGGCGGGGCGGTCCACCGTTCTGGCAACCCAGGATGATGTAACTCGAATCGCCGTTACCAACCCTGACATCGCCGATGCTGTCGTCGTCGAACCGCGCGAGATTCTGATCGATGGCAAGAAAGCGGGAACGATCAGCCTGATTGTCTGGTCCGGAAGCTCCCGGAAAAATTACGACCTCGTGGTTGAACCGGCGATCACCACGCTCGAACAGCACCTTCAGGCGTTGTTTCCCGGCGAGGCGATTCAAATCAAGGTCAGCGAGGAAGCGATCATTTTGTCGGGCCTGGTCTCGAGCACCGCCGTGATGCTCAAGGCCGCCGAGATCGCCCGCGCGTCCACCTCCAAGGCACAGATCATAAACATGCTCGAGGTGCCCGGAGGCAGCGAAAGCCAGCAGGTGATGCTGCAGGTCAGGTTCGCCGAGGTCAATCGGCGAGCGATTTCCGAAGCGGGAATAGCGCTGTTCGCAAACCGCGCGGAGTTCAGCGCCCGGTCCACCACGCAGCAGTTCGCTGCGCCCGATTTCGACGACTCGGTACCCGGCGGCCTCGTGTTCGCTGACTACCTGAATCTGTTCTTTCTTGATCGGGAGCATGGCATCGGCGGCGTCCTGAAAGCACTGCAACAGAGCGGTGGCTTCCAGAGTCTCGCGGAGCCCAACCTGATTGCTTACAACGGCCAGGAAGCGAATTTTCTAGCCGGCGGTGAGTTTCCCGTCCCTATCGCTCAGGGCAATACGGGCGCGGTCACGGTCCAATTCAAAGAGTTCGGTATCAGGTTGACCTTTAAGCCAACGATCGCCGGTGATGTCATTCGCCTGAAGGTCCGGCCGGAAGTCAGCAGCCTGGATTTCAACAACGGAATCACGCTATCAGGTTTCCGCGTCCCCGCACTCACCACGCGGCGGGCGGAAACCGACGTCGAGTTACGCGATGGACAGTCCTTTGCCATCGCCGGATTGCTCGACAACATCTCGCAGAACGATGGGGCGGCGATACCGATTCTGAGCAAGCTGCCGATAATCGGACACCTTTTCAAGAGCAAGGCGGAGCGTGCGGAACGCACGGAGTTGATGGTGCTCATTACGCCAAGGCTCGTGAAGCCGTTGAATCCCGACGAGGTTCCGCCGCTTCCCGTCGATATGCGACCGTTCATCCCGAAAGGGGGGGGCGTGGGCCAGCAGCTCCAGGGGGCCGGCGGGCTGTCCGATGCGCCGCCCGTGGCCAACGCGCCACAGCAGAAAAAGAACCCGGCGAAGCCCGGCGGAGGAAGCAAGTGAGTGAACGCCGAAGTCGTCCCGTCGAGGTCTCGTGGCAGTCTCAGTAACGATAATCGGATCGCGCGATCTCAACCTCGAAGACGCTGTGCGGTCGACCGGGCTGCAACCGGTCATCAGCTGGGCGACTGACCTGGCGGAGCTCGCCGCTACGGGCGCGCGACAGCCGAACGTCATCCTGGTGGATCTTCGCGGTCAGAGCCATCTGCCCGCCGCTCTGTCGCTGCTCAAACGGCGTCATCCCTCCACTGGTGTGGTGATCCTTGCGTCGACTCTCGATCCGGCGCTGATGCTCGAGGCCATGCGCGCCGGCGTGAACGAGTGTGTCACGGCCCCGGTCGTTCAGGCCGAACTCGACGCCGCGTTTACCCGCGTCGTGGGGAAGCTGTCGGAGACCCCGTCGGGGCCGGTCTTCGCTTTCGTTGGCGCCAAAGGCGGAGTAGGCACCACCACGATTGCAGTCAACGTTGCCACGGCGCTGGCGAAGCTGTCGCCCGGTCGCGCCCTGCTGATCGATCTGCACCTTGCCTATGGTGATGCGACGGTCTTTCTCGGCGCAGAGCCACGATACTCGGTCCTGGACGCGCTCGAGAACATGCACCGGTTCGACGAGACATTCTTCCGGAGTCTCGTGATCCATACGGGCTCGGGCGTGGACCTGCTCGCGTCCGCGAGCCGGCCTGCTCTGGCAGCGGTCGATTCAAGGCAGATCAGTGAGCTCATTTCTTTTGCAACCGGCATCTACCCCTACACCGTGGTAGACGTCCCGCGGTCCGACGCCGTCTCGCTGGACGCTCTGGATCAGGCGGCAACCATTGTCGTCGTCGCCAATCAGGAGCTCGCGACCGTCAGGAACGCCGGCCGGATGGCCGCTGCGCTTCGAGCACGCTACACCAAGTCGAAAATCATGACGGTGGTGAACCGCACCGACCGCCGCGCTGAGATCGGCCAGGACGATATCGAGCGGGCTGTCGGCGGGCCGATCACGCACCAGGTGCCGAGCGACTACCGACGCGCGCTCGAAGCCATGAACAAGGGGCGTCCGCTCGCCCTCGACAACCACAACGACGTCGCCGCGTCGTTCAAGTCGCTGGCGCGGGAGCTCGCAGGCGTCACTGAAGGGCCTGCCGCCGGCCGCAAGCCGACGGGGCTGCTCGGTCGACTTTCGGGCCGCAAGTAGTCATGACTCCGATTTTGATACACCCAGGAGCAAAAATGAACGCCGCTGCAGCTGCCGTGCAGGCAGACACCAGAAATGCCAGCTACCAGGAGCTCAAGAGCCGGATTCATCAGGACCTGCTGAACCGGTTGAACCTGGATCGTCTGACGCGGGTCAAGCGAGAAGACGCGGAGCCGGAGATCCGGTCGCTGATCATCGGCATGCTGGAGCGGGAACGCGATCGCACGCCTCTCAGTCTCTTCGAGCGCGAGACGATCATCAATGATGTCCTCCACGAACTGTTCGGACTGGGGCCCCTCGAAGCGTTGCTCCACGACCCGTCGATCTCCGACATCCTGGTCAATCGCTTCGACCAGGTGTACGTCGAGCGCGAAGGCAAGCTGCAGTCGACCGACGTAGTTTTCAAAGACGACAGGCACCTTCAGCAGATCATCGAACGGATCGTGAGCTCGATCGGCCGCCGGATCGATGAGTCCAGCCCGATGGTCGATGCGCGCCTGGCCGACGGGTCGCGAGTCAATGCGATCATCCCACCGCTGGCGCTCGATGGCGCGGTGCTGTCGATCCGGCGATTTCGCACCGACCGGCTCGGAGCGGATGATCTGGTCGGTCGCGAATCGTGGACGCAGCCGATGCGCGACTTCCTGCAGGCCTGTGTCAGCACCCGGCTGAACGTCGTCGTCTCGGGAGGCACGGGCGCCGGAAAGACGACGCTACTGAACATCCTGTCCAGCTTCATCGGCGAGCACGAACGCGTGGTGACGATCGAAGACGCCGCCGAACTGAAACTTCGCCAGCGTCACGTCGTCCGTCTCGAAACACGACCGGCCAACATCGAAGGCAAAGGCGCCGTGCGCCAGCGCGAGTTGGTGGTGAACGCACTGCGAATGCGCCCCGATCGCATCGTCGTCGGCGAGGTCCGCAGCGAAGAAGCACTCGACATGCTGCAGGCGATGAACACCGGCCATGACGGTAGCTTGACGACCATTCACGCCAATAGCCCTCGCGACGCCCTGTACCGGCTCGACACGATGGTCGCTATGGCGAATCTCAACATCCCTGAGAAAGCGCATTCGTCAGCAGATCGCGTCAGCCGTCGAATCTGGTGGTCCAGGTTTCGCGCATGTCGGACGGCACCAGGAAGGTCACTGCCATCAGCGAGATCACCGGCATGGAGGGGGAAGTGATCACCATGCAGGAGATCTTCATGTTTGATCGCACCGGTCTCGGGCCCGAAGGCAAGGTTCGCGGGCAGTTTCGAGCGACCGGAATCCGGCCGAAGTGCAGCGAACGGCTGGCGCATCGGGCGTTCACCTGCCGATGGACATGTTCGAGCACCTCAAGATAATCTCGTGAGTTATTGCAAATGGGATTAGTTCTTCTCACGTTTTTCGTGATCGCTGGCATCGTACTCGGCACGTACTGGCTGCTGCTCGTCCGTCCAGAGGAGCGTGCGCAAGCGGGGCTCCGCAAACGGCTGCGCGGGGCGGACGGTACCGCTGTTGTGAGCCGCGCGCGGCAGCCTGGAGCGTCAGGAACAACGGCTAAGCAATCTCAAGGTACTGAACGCCATTCTGGAGCGCACCGCGGGCCTCTCACGGCCCCCTGGACCGGCAGATCACCCAGTCCGGCTTGAACATTTCCGTCGGCGCCCTCGTGATGGCGATTGTCCTGCTCGGGTTGCTCACCTTCCTGCTCGTCCAATGGTGGACGTTCAGTTCCCTGTTCGCACTGGCGGTCGCACCGCTTGGGGCGATGCTGCCATACCTCTACGTTCGACGCGCTCGGACGCGCCGTCTCGACAAGTTCGAGGAGCAGTTCCCGGAGGCCATCGAACTCCTCGCGCAGGGCATTGCGTGCCGGCCACGCGTTCCCGACCGGTTTGATGATGGTGTCAGACGAGATGCCAGACCCGATCGGCACCGAGTTCAAGCTGCTCTACGATCGGCAGAACTTCGGCATGCCGATGCCGGAAGCTCTTAGAAGTCTGGCTGAGCGCATCCCGCTCCTTGATGCCCGTTTTTTCGTGACCGCCGTACTCACGCAACGCGAGACGGGCGGAAACCTCTCCGAGGTACTGGACAACCTGGCGGTTGTGATCAGGGATCGATTCAAGGTGAAAAGACAGGTTCGAGTAGTGACGGCGCATGGCCGAATCACTGGTTGGATCCTGTCAGCCATGCCCCCGTCGCTCGCCGGCATTCTCTGTATCGTGTCGCCGGAGCACATGAAGCTTCTGATTACCGACCCTCTCGGCCTGAAAATGATCGCCGCGGCGCTCGTCCTTCAGGTGTTGGGAACGGTCGTCATTCGCAAGCTGGTCAACGTCCCGTACTAGGAGGCAAGCGATGTCGACCGAATTGATACTGACTCTGAGCGCCGCCTTCGTATCGGTGGCTTTGATCGTCGGGTTGGCGACATCAGCATTCCTTTCTGCGCAGAGCCCCGAGCGCCGCCGTTTGCGAAATCTGGCGCCTGCAGACGGTCCGAGTCCCGGTTTCACATCAAATTTGCTGGTCGACGGGATGGACAGTCTGGATCCCCGACTGCGCAAGCTCCCGGGCGTGCTGCCCAGATCTCCGAAGCAGATGTCCCGGCTGCGGCGCCGTTTGGCCATGGCGGGATTCACGAGTCCTACCGCGGTGGTGGTTTACGGCGTCGCGACTCTCCTGACTCCACTCGTGTTTGGACTCACCGCGCTTTTTTTTGTCGGGATCGGCACCGGATTGTTGCTGGTCGGCGTGATCGCCGCGATCGGCTATATGTTGCCCGGTATGTTTCTGTCGCGCAAGATCGACCAGCGGAAGCTTCAGATCCAGAACGGTCTCCCCGACGCGCTGGACCTCCTGATTGTCTGTGTCGAAGCCGGTTGTGGTCTTGATCAGGCGATTGTGAAGGTCACCGACGAACTGCAGTTCGCCTACCCGGCATTGTCGGACGAGCTCCGGCAGGTGACCACCGAAGTGCGCGCCGGGAAGCCGCGGATGGAAGCGTTCAAGAGTTTTGCTGCGCGCACGAAGGTGGACGACGTCAGGTCGTTGGTGGCGTTGTTGATTCAGACCGACAAATTCGGCACCAGCATCGCCCAGGCGTTGCGCACGCACGCCGAGACCTCCCGAACCAAGCGGCGTCAACGGGCCGAGGAGCGGGCCGCGAAGGTTGGGGTAAAGTTGGTCTTCCCCCTCGTCCTGCTCCTGTTCCCCGCACTGTACGTCGTTATTCTCGGCCCGGCGGTGATTCAGTTCTTCCGGGTGTTCTTGCCCACGACGGCGCGGTAGGTCTTCTTCAGAGGAGTTGAGAATGAATACGACACAAATCGTTCTGTTGGTTCTCATGGTGGTGCTCTTCGTGGTGTACGTGAGCCGCCGCCGCGGGCGGCTCAAAAATGAAGACTAACGTGTTGCGAGTCCTGACTCTTCTGGCACTTGGCGTCGTCGGTGCCTTGACGTCTGGATGTGCCCTGCGAAGCCAGGAGGCCGGACGGCGTTCAGTTTCATCGAGTTCGGATGTGCAGCACCAGGACTCGCTCGAAGATCACATCGAGCGAGTGCGTCACTTGTCGGCACGTCCGGTGGCAAAGAGCAGCTCACTGCCGCGCATCGAGCAGCAGGATCGCTGGCTGGCAGCGGCCCTTCTCCGTCTATCGGTGGCAGAGACGGGAGAGCACCTGCGGGCCGTCGCCGAACGGTACCGCATGTTGGGCGTTCCCGACCAGGCATATCAGTACTTCAGCCGCGCTCTGGCGCTCGATGCGCGCGACGGCGCTGCGCACGATGGTCTGGCCAGGGTCTGGCGTGACTGGGGGCTGCCCGGGCTGGCCCTCGGCGACGCGCATCGGGCGTTGTTCTTCGCGCCGACATCCGCCGCCGCGCACAACACCATGGGCACGATCCTGCAGGCGCTCGGACAGCACGCGGAAGCCAGGAAATTGTACGAGCGGGCCAGCGGCCTCGACCCGCGCGCGGTGTACGCGTTGAGCAATCTGTGCTACTTGTCCTTCCTCCACGGGGATTTCGACCGCGCACTGACGACCTGCCAATCTGCGCTGGCAATCGATCCGCGGTACGCGGCGGCGCGCAACAACCTGGCGCTGACGCATGCCGCGGCCGGGCGGCTCGATGTCGCACGCACCGAGTTCATGGACGCCGGCGACGAATCGGTCGGCTATTTCAATATCGGCATCGTCCATATGGCAGCGCGCGACTACACACTGGCAGTTGAGGCCTTCGACGCCGCCAGCCGGCGGGATCCGATGATGGCCGCCGCGAGAAGCCGGGCACAGGAGGCACGTCAGCTTGGACGCCGCCCCGCACGCGACGCAACCGGAGACCCGAAGTGATCCAGACCACCGTCGAGACGGAAATCGTCCCGCGCCCGATGGCGCCTCAAACGGTTCAGGAGAGCGGCCTCAGTGTTGACCTGATTCAGCAACTCCTTTTGAAGACTCTTCACTTTGCGGGTGAACTGCGCGGAACCGAGCTGGCGCGGCGCCTCGGGTTGCAGTTCTCGGTGCTCGAACCGGCGCTCGAGTTCCTGAAGGTCGAACACCAGGTCGAAGTCGCTGGCGGTGCCATGGTCGGGCAGGCGTCATATCGATACCGCATCACCGACGCCGGACGTGTCCGCGCCGTTCTCTTTCTGGAGGCGAATCATTATGTGGGCATCGCCCCCGTGCCGTTCGAGCAATATCGGCAATATATGCTCGACTTCCAGAGAGTCGTGCCACGCTCGGCTACGCGCGACCGCGTGAGAGACGCGTTCTCGCATCTCGTGATCAGCCAGCAGGTTCTCGATCAGCTCGGACCGGCGATCAATGCGGGCCATTCGATGTTCGTCTACGGCCCGCCAGGCAATGGCAAGACGGTTATCTCCCAGGCAATTCGAAAACTCCTCGATGGGTCCATCGCGATCCCGCACGCAGTCGAGATCGAGGGCTCGATCATCCGCTTCTTTGATCCGGTCAATCACGAGCCTGTCGATGGCGAGGGCGAGGTGGAGCAGGGATTGGATCTGGGCCGTGGGCCCGACCGCCGATGGGTCGAGTGCAAGCGCCCGATGGTCATGGTGGGGGGGGAGCTGACGCTCGAGGCGCTGGAGCTCAGTTATAACCAGACGACCGGCTTCTACAGGGCTCCAACGCAGGCGATCGCCAACGGCGGCGTGCTGGTCATCGACGACTTCGGCCGGCAGCAGTGTTCGCCGAGAGATCTCTTGAACCGATGGATCGTCCCGCTGGAAAGCCGCGTCGACTTCCTGACGCTGCAGTCCGGGCAGAAATTCGAGCTGCCGTTCATGGTTCTCGTGATCTTTGCCACCAACATCAAGCCGTCCGACCTCGTCGATGAAGCGTTTCTGCGCCGAATTCACTACAAGGTGTTCGCCGAAAGTCCGACCGTCGCGGAGTTCAACCGGATCTTCGAGAACTGCTGCCACGAGCGCGACGCTGCCGTTCGATCGCACGGTCGTCGAGCACCTGCTTCAGACGTATTACGCGCCGCGGAAGATAGCCCTTCGCGGATGCCAACCCCGCGATCTGCTGGAACACGTGGTTTCCCTCGCCGACTACCGCGGCGAGCCGCGGTGTGTCACACCCGAGCTGCTCGATGCGGCCTGCGCCGCCTATTTTGTGGACGAGCGGGAGACCCCGGTCGTCTACGCCTGACCAGGGGAGCTGAAAGATAATGCTGCCGTCCGGCGCCGTCGTTGTCGCGGCTTTGGTTGTGGCGAGCTTCCAGCACCTCGCGCCTTCCGGAGGCACCCCACCACTCGGCGTCCGTATTACCTCACCTCTTGGACGGATGGGCATCCCCGGAAAAGTCCGGATCGTTGCGCAGGTACAGTCCTCGCCGGGCGCCGTCCTGAGCCCGGTGCAGTTTTTCGTTGATGACGTGCTGCTCGGCGAAGATCGCGACGGTCCTCCGTTTGCCGCTGACTGGGAGGATCTCAACCCCTTCGAGCCGAGAACCATCGCGGTGGCGGTGGCGGATCACAACGGGAACATCGCACGCGACACAGTCGCGCTCAAGCCGCTGGAGGTGGTCGAAGCGGCGGAGGTGATGAGCGTCCTGGTCGAGGCATCAGTCCTCGATGCGGCCGGGCGGTCTGTCGGGAATCTCGCCGCCGGCGACTTCAAGGTCAGTGAGAACGGTACTCCGCAAACGCTGGAGCTTGTCCGAAAGGAGACCGTCGCGACGACCTTCGCCCTGCTGATCGATGCCAGCCAGAGCATGTCCAGGCGCATGGATTTCGTAAAGGAGGCAGCCAGCCGGCTGGGCGCATACCTGGCGCCTCAAGACCGCATGCTCATCGTGCCGTTCTCCAAACGGCTTCAGCCAGTCACCGGTCCAACGAACGATCCGTTGACTGTCCAACAGGCGCTTTCTGCGGTTACGCCCCAGGGAGGCACCGCCATTCTCGATGCACTTATCGAGCTGGCGCCGCACCTCGGAAATCTGGACGGCCGCCGCGCGATCGTGCTGGTGACTGACGGGTACGACGAGGATAGTGAGAAGTCATTCGAGGAGGCGCTGGACACGGTCAAGGCCGCACATGCCACCGTGTACGTGATAGGCATTGGCGGGTCGGCAGGCATCTCCCTGAAGGGGGAGCGGCTGCTGCGAAGGCTCGCGGCTGAGTCCGGCGGTCGCGCCTTCATGCCGTCGCGCGAAGAGCAGCTCGCCGAAGTCCACGGACTGCTGGCGGCGGATATCCACAATCGATATCTCCTCACCTACACTCCGTCCAATCAGCTCGTCGACGGGTCCTGGCGAGCCATCGGGGTCTCGACGTCCGACGCGTCCCACACGGTTCGGACCCGGACGGGTTACTTTGCTCCGAAGCCGCCCCCCGTCCGTCCCACGCTTGAATTCACGGTCAGCCGGCGGGGCGAAGGTCTGCCTGATATCACGGCCGACGATCTGGTGATCACGGAAGATGGGGTGCCACAGAGAGTTGAGACGTTCCAGGAAGCGATCGCCCCGGTTTCGATCGTGCTGGCGCTCGACTCCAGCGGCAGCATGAAGAAGGCGGCCGGCGAGGCGAAAATGGCCGCGCGCCGTTTCGTCGAAACGATCAAGCCTGAGGACAAGCTCGCCACGGTGCTCTTTGCAGACACCGCCGAGCTCGCCCATCCTCTGTCGATCTGGCGCGACGCACCGCTCTCGGCGATCGACAAGTACGTGGCGACTGGTGGGACTGCGCTGTACGACGCGCTGTCGACCTCACTCAGCCGACTGCGGGACGTCGAAGGCCGGCGGGTAATTGTGGTGGTCACCGACGGACGCGACGAAAACAACCCGGGGACCGGGCCCGGCAGCACCAGTACCTTCGAGAGCGTAATGGCAGACCTGAAGCAGGTCGAGGCCGTAGTCTACGCGATCGGGTTAGGTGCGAACGTGGATCGCGAGGTCCTGGAGATGCTGGCCAACAGGTCAGGCGGGGAGGCGTACTTTCCTGAGGATGTGAGCGGCCTCGAGGAACCGTATCGGCGCGTCGTCGAGCATCTGCGCCGGCGGTGGGTGGTCGGTTACACCTCCACCAATTCGAAGCGCGATGGTGCATGGAGGCGCATCGAGATCACGGCCAAGTCGCCGGACGTCGTGATCAGGAGTCCGGGCGGCTACTTTTCGCCGGGAAAGTGAGCGCAACGTGAAGACTTCAGGCAGGCCGCGTGAAGGGTGGATGGCGATCGTCCCGCTGGCGGCCTTTGTGGTGTTTGTGATGGCCGCGGCCGGGGGCCCCAGGCAGTTCGTCAGCAACACGACGTACTGGCTGCGTGATCTCCTTAATTACTGCGTTCGGTGGGTGGAGAGTTTCTCATGACGCTGGCGGATATTCTCGGCCGGGATCTTCGGGTGGAATGGCACGAAGCTGTCGCGTTGGTGCGAGAGGTCGTGGAGCGAACGCCCGATTCAGCTACCGTACCCGAGTTGCACCAGGTTGAGCTTCAACCCTGGGGGCAGCTCCAACTTCACGGTGGGTCGCCCAGCGCCGATCCGGTTCAGCGCCTCGGCCAGATGCTCCAGGCGCTGCTGGTTTCTGCTGATCCGCCGGTGCAGTTGCGCCTGCTGATCGCGCAACCGCAGACCTCCGTTCCTGCCTTCTCCGAAGCGTTGGCGTTTTTCGAACGCCCTGAGCGCGCCGCGATCCTCCAGGGTCTCTATCACCGTGCGACCGCGGCGCCTCCGCTGGCGAACCCCGAGCTGCTCGCAGCCGCTCTGGCGGTGAAGCCAGCAGCCGATGCGGCCGACAACACCGGCGACCTTCAGGCTGTGGAGCGTCCGTCTCGCACATTGCTTTACGGCGCCGGCCTTATCGCGCTAGTCGCCCTGACCGCCGGAGTGGCGTTGTATGCCGGACGTAGCGAAAGCTCGTCGCCAGAGGCGCCTACTCTGACGAGCAGAGTCGCCAAGGGCGTGAGCGGTGTCACCGCGGCCGTTGGATCCGCAGTTTCGGCGATCGGCGAGCGCGTGGGGATCAGTGGCAATCCTGGCACATCGACGGCTGCCGAAATCGCTAAACCGCCGGCTCCGCCTGTGGCCACTTCGAAGACCAAGCGAGCCGTGGGTCCACCGTCGCGAGGGGTTGTCGACGACCTGCAGCGCGCAACGCTCAGCGCTTTCGACCTGAATGCGATGCCGGAAGTACCGGTAGTTCGCGAATCCGTTGTCATAGTGGCGCAGCCTGAAAATGACGGTAAGGGACAATCAGGATCCGCCGCCGGGCTCGTCTACTCTTCAAACTCCCAGGACGTCTCGGCACCCGTCGGGTTGCGCCCGCAGCTCCCGAAGGAGTTACCGGTTGGGGTGCGGGCTGAGGACCTGACCAGGATCGAACTGATCATTCTGCCTGACGGAACGGTGGAATCGGTAAGGCTACTTGATGCCCCAAGAAACATTCATGCTTCGATGCTGCTGAGTGCCGCCAAGGCCTGGCAGTTTCATCCCGCTACGAAAGACGGTGTCCCCGTCACTTATCGCAAGACGGTCTGGGTGACGCGCTAGGAGCCGAGGAGATGACCATGTGTCTTCGCCTGGTCTTACGAGTGCTGTTGTCTTCGGCTCTTGTTTGCACCTGGAGCGTCGCCGCGTCGGCCCAGACCATTCGTGTTCACCTGAAGGTCAGCGCGGATGAGCAGCTCAAGGATTCGCTGCGGAAATTCTTGGACGCAGAGTTGGAGGCGCTGCCAGGTGTTCTGCTCGCGGATACCACTCCGGATTACACCATCAGCGTTATCGCGCTCAAGGTCGTCAACCGGTCGAGCAAAGACGTGGGTGTCACCTTCTCGGTACTGGTGACCGCCCCCTACGACATGAAGATCCGTGAATATGTCGAAGCGCACGTCCCGCTTGAAAAACGCGCCGGCCTGAGCGCGCTGCTTTCAGGCATCGTCAAGCCGACGTCGCATTGGGTCGAGACCGCGGCGTCCGGTGACGTGCGGCAGGTATGCCACAGCATCATCCAGTCTTTTGACCGGGATGTGCTGGCGCCGCATCGCGCGGTTGTTGCCAGGCGTTGACGATGAGACGCGTGAGTCCGGACACACCGTAGCCGGTCGCCAGCGCAAATACTGGTCCGGTAACCAGGCCCCAGGTACTGATTGAACGACTGGCCCACGACTGCAAAGAACAACAGATAGGTGATGATTGCCGCCCTCAGCTGCTGGGGGATTCGCAGCGCCCACACCGCGGCAACCACCAGGACGCAGCCCACGGCCCTGCTCCAGAATGGCAGCAAGACATACCACCCACTGAAGCCGACGATTCGAAGAACGAAGGGTAATCCACCGAATTGAATCCAGGAGCGCTTCTGCGCCAGCTCCTCGGGTCCTAGTTGCGCGCTGACCTGCGTGGCGTGCATCGCGAGATAGGACAGGAATACGACCGCCCCAACGCCCCAGACCGCAGTCTCCCGCCAGCGTCTCTGCGCAATCGAGAGCAGCCCGCAGACCAGGCAATAGGGAGCGGCAAGTTCCCGTGCGAGAAGAGCGAGAACGCCGAGGACGGCGCCGGTCTCCCACCACCGCCGCCTATAAGTCAGGACCGAAGCCATTATCAGATAGCCTGACCATGCTTCGGACATCAGCACGTACTGGGGAACGGCCAGCAAGGGTATCGTGATTGCGAGTTGCGCCATGAACGCGACCAGCATTGCCGCGGGATCTTCTTTCAGCATCGTCCCCAGTGTGCCGACGATCGCGAGCGCGCCGAGTGCGAGAAAGCAGATTCTCGCCAGGTCAGGAACGTTCGCGACCGCTGTCAACGGAAACGGCGTACGCCAGTTGAAAACGCTCGCGGTGGGGTAGCCGCGGCTCCTCAGTTCGGTTCCCATGGCTTCGTAGTAAGGCTGCCCTCTTTGAAACCGACCGAGCACTGCTTCGAACAGTCCGACGTCGCCGCCGCTTTTGCTCACCGGCCGGGGCTCTGGCATCGGGGTTCTCAACCCCGCAATCAGCAGAAGCAGGAGGCCGGCGAGTATTAGTCGCGCTTCTCGGACCGTCAGCGGCCCGCGCTTTTCTGTCGTCATGGTTCGCGGACGGTGACCACGCTCACGGCGCGGGATCACGCACAACGGCGCAGGAGGTCACGAAGTGCAGCGATCGACCGAAGACGGCATTCGCCCACGCAGGATACAGCCCGAGTTCGCTCCGCACCTCACCGGGTACCAGTCCGGATCCTCGATAGGCCTTCTCCCAGTCGCGAGCACTCAAGTAGTTGTAGGGCAGTGGGATGCCGTGCGGTGCATTACCAATGAAATCCATCAGCCGAAGCGTCGGCCGCGCGAGAAACCCTTTCGCGAGATGATCCTTGATGATCACCCGCGTGCGCGCCACCCGGGCAGCTTCCCGCAGAAGCCGCAGCGGCTCCGCCGTGTGATGTAGAACGTCACAAAACAGTACCGTATCGCACGACTGATCGTCGTAGGGAAGGCGTATCCGTCGAATGGGACGACACCGATCCGACATCCAGGACGCACCAGCAGGTCGACTCCCGAAATAGTCAGGTCGGGACGTCGTTCCAGAATCAACGAGTCGATGAGTCCGTCGCCGCAGCCCACGTCGAGGACTGAGTGACCCTGCGGGATCAGCTCCGCAAAATGATTGGCCAGCACCACAACCCGGCGTGAATGCACCACCTTGCCGTGTGCTGACTTCAGACTTCGGCGGCCCCACTCCAGTGGACGCATTCAGCGTTTGTCTAGTCCGAGCATACTGCACAAGAAGCTGTTCAAGATGACGCTCGCGCCAAGGGTGACGAGCGTCGCGCCTGGAATAACCAGGCGCATCGTAGAGGGGTAGTCGAGCGCCCCGAAGTCGGCGCGGTACCAGGTCAGCAGAGCGGCCGCGATGGCCGCTGCTCCAGCCAGGATTGCCACCAGACCAGCAACGGCACCCCGTTCGAGAGTAAACAGTTGAAAGAACCTGTTGATGCGGGCGCTCGAAGGTCGAAATCGCTGTTTGATGGCGTAGGTGGTGGTCAGCACCGCAAACGCCGCAGTTTGAAAGCCGAACTGGAGCGCCATGCTTGCAACCAACAGCGTGTGAACGTCGAAGGTCACGCCGCGGATCGTCATTCCGGGCAGCGCGATGGCATACCCGACTACACCGAGAAGCATCAGCGCCCACCCGCTGTACCAGAACATCCATCGCGGCGAGAAGATCAGGAAGAAGCGGAGTGTCCGCCATCCGTCGCGGAAGGTACGAAGATGGGGCCGGCGCGATCGCCGTCCATCTGGCGACAGTGTGATGGGGATCTGCTGCACTGACTCGCCGAACAGGCTCGCCTTGATGATCATCTCGGTGGCGAATTCCATCCCGGTGCACTGGAGCTCGAGACGATCGAACAATGCACGGGTGAAACCCCGCATGCCGCAATAGATGTCGTGAATCGGCGTGTTGAACATTCGCCGGGCGACAAACGACAGTGCAGGGTTGCCAAACCAGCGGTGAAGCCAGGGCATCGCTCCCTGAAGCACTGTTCCGCCGCCGGATGGCAGGCGACAGCCCTGAACGAGGTCAAACCCCTGGCGCAGTTCTGCGACGAACCGGGGGACGTCGAGGAAGTCGTAACTGTCATCAGCGTCGCCCATGATGACGTAACGGCCCCGCGCCGACCGAATGCCGCCCATGAGGGCATTCCCATAGCCAGGCGAGGGCACTGGAACGACGCGCGCACCAGACCCGATCGCGATATCGATCGAGCCATCCGTGCTGCCGTTGTCGGCAACGATGACTTCACCCCGGATACCGGCGTTTTGCAGCGCCTCGACCGCCTTGCGGACGCAGACGCCGACGGTCTCGTGTTCGTTCAGGCACGGCATCACGACCGAGACCTCGATCTCTCCGTCGTCTCCCTTCGTTTCGGCCGAGTCTCTGGCCGACGCAGATTTCGTGGATGTCACCTGGTGAGTGGGATAGTCGCATTCGCCGGCATTTGTGGCAAGAGGCGGAGGATTCTTCGCGGCCTGAGCGCCGAAGGGATTCGCGTACAATCGCGCTGCCATTCACGGGAGGCGCATGCGATCCTCGGCTGCGGTGAAGATTCTGGATTGCTCACGGCCGGGACCAGCGCTGTTCTGGTTCGTGATTGGTGCCAGCCTGGCTGTGGGCGCCATGCGCGCGCAGAACCCGCCAAACCTGGCCTCGCTGTTGCGAGTCGGTTCGACCAACCCGCTGCTGGCGCAGATCGAGCAGGAGCTCGGGCCCATTGAATCGCCCGATTCAGTAGGCCATGACGGTCAGATCTACTATTTGATCGCTCGAGACCCCTGGGCAACCGGCCCAACTGTCGCGGCATTGTCGCAATTCGACACGAACCCACCTCGTTACCGTTACCGCCGGATTCTCTACCCTCTCCTGGTGGGCGGCTTTGGCCAATTCGACGGGCGGACCACCCTTTTCTCGATGATTCTCTGGGTGGCAATCAGCATGGGTGTTGCAACCGTCGCGACTGCCGATCTGACATTCCACCTGAGGGGGTCGGCGCGCGCCGCTCTCATCGCTTCCGTAAACGTCGGCGCGCTGGTCTCCGCGATGCTCCTCACAGCGGACATGCTGGCCCTGGCTCTGGCGCTGCTCGGTCTTACGTTCGCCGCCCGGGAACGTCGGACGTGGGCCATAGCAGCGTTCGCAGTGGCGGGTTTGACGAAGGAGCTTTACCTGTTCGTCCCACTCTCGGTTGCACTATGGCACTGGATGGAACGGCGTCGGGCTCAGGCCGTCGTGTATGCGACGCTCCCACTTCTCCCCCTGATCGTTTGGGCAATCTATGTGTCCATGCGGGTGCCCGATCTCCCGATCAAAGTCGCTTCTTTCGGTGTGCCGATGGTCGGTATTCTGACCAGCATTCCGCAGTGGCGGCATCGGAATGGGGCGGAGCAACTGGTTGGCGCATACGTCGGCGTGAGTTTCGTGACAGCGGCGGCCATGGTGGTCGCCGGCCGGGCCGGTATTCTTCGATGGGTTCTCGCCCCCTGGCTCACCCTCGGGTTGGTCGCGACAGAGGTGGCGGTGTGGGACATTCCGAGCAACGTCGCGCGTCAGTTCGCGATCCTATGGCCTGTCGGCATGCTGCTGGTGTCGCAACGGATGTGGGCTCAGGCCGCCAGCAGCGGTGGCGCGAGCACTAAGGCCTGGTCAGCCGGAGATGCTTGAAGCGATCGATGATTTCAAAGTCCGACGTAAACCGTTCGAGCGGCTCTCCCAATTGATCGATACGACCGAGCTGAATGTTCCCCAGATAATTGCCGGCCTCCCTCAGGTACCGCAGTTTCGCTGGGTCGAGACCGATGAGGCGGGAGCACGTTGCGTCGGCAGCCACGACATCGCGGCTCATGGCAATGAAGCCTGCGTGTCTCGGTCGGCCCATGATCGGACCGTCCCCTTCCATCGCCGTGACTGCATCGACAATTGAGAAGTGCGGCTTGATCGTCGCGATCAAGTCAAGAATCGAGGCGTCGATGCCGCGAATATGAAGAATGTTCTTCGGCCAGCCGTACACCGCGCCCGGGACGGTGCCGAAGAAGTTCTTCATGCCGGCTGTCATTCCCGCCCAGTGATGCGTCTTCAGCTTCGGCATCGACACGACGAAATCCGATTGGAGGAGCGACTTGGGCAGGGCCAGCTGATCGAGACCGGTGAAGCGGCTCTTCAGCTGAACGTACTCGACATCATCCTCGTTGAGATCGACGAACTGAACCCGATGCTCGCGCAAATGTTCGTAGAGCCCCGTTTGCGTGAGCAGGTACTCCGTGTCTCGACGGTGACCGGGTCCCTCGCCGACGACGACCTGTGCAGCGCCCGCGCGGCGGAACGCCACAATTGCCCCGGCGACGACCAACGGATTGGTGTTGATCGCGGTGCCCGGCTCGTATTCGACCATGTTCGGCTTGAGAAAGACCCGCCGGTTTCGTACGTCCACGCCGAGTTCAGTGAGGCCCCGACCAATCAGGTCACCGAAGTCGACGTCGTAGGATGGCGCGGCGAAAAGGCCGACGGTGGAGCGGGCTGGAACCCTGAAGAGTTTCGAATCGTACGGACGCCGACTGCAGGCAGCCGCCAGGGCGGGCAATGCGAGCGCGACGACGAACGTGCGGCGGGAGACCCGTCCGCCCGAGCCGCTGTCTTCAGAGCGTGAAGGCAGCATGCGGCCCGTCACTGTTCAGACAATACAAAGCCATCGCGGCAGCCATCTGGTTGCCGAAGGCGATCGTGGTTGGAATCTGCGCGAGGAGTGCCTCGTGCACCGACGCGGCGGCCGGACGTTGATACGCTCTCAGCGCGATGAGCGCCAGTGACAGGGCGGTGCCCGACCGCTCTGAAGTCGCATGTCGGTCCAGGAACTCGACACTGCGCTTGACCTCCTCGAGGGATCGGCGATCCTGCAGGGCCAGCAGTGCGATCGCCGTCGTCGGCACGAACGGTTTCAGTTCCTGCCCGAGCATGTTCGAATTTCCGTAATTCCAGCCGCCACCGACACAGCAGCGATCGAGTAACAGCCGCTCGGCGATGTCTATCCGACCGGCATCGATCGGCCGCCCCGCCGTTCGGGAAATCTGCTTCAAAGCGAGCAGGCACCAGGCCGTCGGTTCGACCCAGCTGAATGTATCGGCAATCCAGGACCAGCCCTGCAAGCTGTTGTCCTGTCTGTTGATCTTTGAAGGTGCAAGGATCTTTCCTTTGACGCGTTGCAGGCCTTGCAGCAGGACCTCCGTTCCTGCCGCATGGTCGACGCCCACTGCTCGCAGCGTCAGGAGAGCCAATCCGTGGAAGGCATAATTCGCCGATCCGCCTTGCCGTTCCAGCAGCAGGCCATCCACGGCGGGCCATGCCTGAAGTGCTTTCGAATCGGCGCGTGGCGTCAGCGCCAGCGTCGCCCAACACGTCGATTCCAATCGGCTGGCTTTACTCGCGTGATAGCCCCACCCGCCATCGCCATTCCTGCCGCGAAGGAGAAAATCGTGGAGTGCTTCCGCGGCAAGTTTGGTCTGTTGAGATGGGCCGACGTACACTGACGCGCCGGCCATGGTGTTTCTCTTTTCCATCTCGATTTTCCTGAGCGCCTTCCTGTTGTTTCTCGTGCAACCGATGTTTGCGAAGATGGTGCTTCCGCTCTTGGGCGGATCACCTGCGGTCTGGACGACCTGCATGCTGTTCTTCCAGGCTGCGCTTTTCGCGGGATACGCGTACGCGCACGGGGCCATACGCTTCCTGGGTGTGAGACGCCAGGCCGTGCTCCACATAGTACTTGCAGCGCTGCCGATTTTCTTGCTCCCGGTCGGCATCGCCGCCGGAACGCGTCCGCCGGCTGATACCCCCGTCACATGGCTGATGGGACTGATGGCGACGTCGGTAGGTGCGCCATTCTTCGTTCTCGCGACGACGGCGCCGCTACTGCAACGCTGGTTCTCGAGTACGGAGCACCGATCGGCCGCCGACCCATACTTCCTGTACGCCGCCAGTAACGCCGGAAGCCTTGCGGCATTGTTGCTTTATCCGGTTGCCATTGAGCCGTTCCTGTCCCTCCGCACCCAACGGTACGCCTGGGGTGTCGGTTATGCGCTGACTACGATCCTCCTGCTCGCGTGCGCCATTCGCGTGTCGAGATCCGCCCAATCAACGCGTGGTAACGCGGTTGACTTGCCCGAAGTGCGGCTGTCGGTCACGGATCGGCTTAGATGGACTGCGCTGGCGTTTGTACCCTCCGGCCTCATGCTCGCGGTCACGTCGCACATATCAACCGATGTCGCTGCGGTTCCCCTCCTCTGGATCGTGCCTCTGGCGTTGTATCTGTCGACCTTCATTGTCGCGTTCAGCAAACGCGCCGAACGCATCGTCGGACTGGCGCGCCGGATCTTTCCAATCATCCTACTCGTGCTCGTGCTCTTTCTCGTCGGGCAAGTCGGTGCGGTGTTGTGGTTCATCATTCCCGTTCATCTCAGCTCGTTCTGGCTGCTGGCGCTCTTATGCCATTGGCGGCTGGCGAGTGAGCGGCCCCCGCCGTCGCATCTCACCGAATTCTATCTGTGGCTCGCGGTCGGGGGCATGTTGGGAGGTCTGTTCAACCTGGCGGCGCAGCGCTTGTTCGTGAGCGTGGCCGAGTATCCAATCCTCATTGCCGCCGGTTGCTTTCTGCTGGCTTCATACTCGGATCTGCGCGATGTGGTCCGCCGGCCTCGGGCGTTGATTCGCCCGCTGTCAGCGGGCCTGATCGCCGCAGTCATATTGGTAGTCGGTTTGCGGTTCAGGATGGAACCCGGCGCGATGCTGCCGCTCCTCGGTCTTCCGGCGTTTGTCTGCTTCAGCATGTCGAAGGAGCCGGCGAGGTTCGCGATTGCGATCACTCTGCTCCTCGCAGCGGGGCTGGTCACGACCAATCGTGCATGGGGAGACATCTTGTACGCCGAACGCACTTTCTTCGGTGTCTACAGGATCACGGCTGACGCCGGAACTCGTTTCGTGTCGTTGTTCCATGGAACCACGGTGCACGGGCGCCAGGCACTGCACGGCACGAAGAATAACCCTCAGCCCCTCACCTACTACCACCGTGGCAGTCCGATCGCGGACGTCTTTACGCGACCCGACCCGGGGCCGATCGCCTCAGTCGGCGTGGTTGGCTTGGGCGTCGGCTCCCTGGCGGCATACGCTCAGGCGGGGCAGAGGTGGACGTTCTATGAGATCGACCCGGCGGTCGAGCGCATCGCTCGGGATCACCGGTATTTTACGTTCCTCCGTGCATGCGGCGATACCTGCAAAGTCGTACTCGGAGACGGTCGCCTCACCATCGCGGCTACGGCGGAAACGCATGATGTGCTGATACTGGACGCGTTCAGTTCAGACGCGATACCGGTCCACCTGTTGACGACCGAAGCCATTCAGACTTACCTGCGGCGCCTCAGGGAGGCTGGGGTTCTCGTCTTTCATGTCTCAAACCGTCACTTCGACCTTCAGCCCGTGCTCGGCCGGCTTGCAGCGGATCAGCAGTTGCTCGCAGTCGCCAGGTTCGACCATTCCGACCGGCAAAGCGAGGCGGGTCGGAATGCGTCACGGTGGGTGGCGCTGTCGCGCAACGCTGAGTCCCTGAAATCTCTGACCGCCGCCCGTGGTTGGGTGCGCGTTGGTGCAGGTACTGAGCGGCCCTGGACCGACGACTTCACGAACGTGTGGTCTGTCCTGCAATGGCGGTGAGCAAACCGCGGCTGGCATTCTAAGTGTCTCTCGACACCTGCCAATCGCGAGCTCCGCGACGGGAATCCGCACGGCATATCGTCCTGTTGATGAGTCTCGCGGGAGCCAGCTACGACGCTGGCGCTCTACGGATTCTTTAACTTCGCTCAGCGCTATGACCTGATGATGTTTTATCTGGATGGGGCTGCGTGGAACCGCGGGACGCCGCTCTACACCATTCCCAACCTCAACCCGCCTCTGGTGACGCTGCTGGTGTTCGCGCCTCTCGCGCGACTGCCATTTGACGTCGCCCGCGTGGCGTGGCTGCTGGTGGCATTGGCCTCGATCGCCGCCTCCGTGCGCGTCGTCGCGCGTGAGCTGTCGTTCACGCACCATCAAATCATCCAGGCCGTCGCCTGGCTGCTGCTGTTTCACGGCTCCTACGTTGCGTTCGTGCAAGGACAGATCACGTGGATTCTGCTGTATCCAATCACCCGATCGTGGCTGGCGCACCGTCGCGGCCATGCCATAGCCGCGGGTGCCTGGCTGGCGCCGGTGATTGCGGCCAAACCGGTGTTCGCTCTGGCAGCTCTCCTGCTCCCGGCGCGCACGTGGGTGCCTGCCGGGATCATCAGCGGAAGTGCCACAGCCCTGGGTATTTTTGCGATGGGCTGGAGTCCGTGGGCGTCGTGGCTGCGCACGGGCGCCGGAGTTCGGTGGCTGCCCGAACATCTGAACGCGTCGGTGTGGGGACTGGTTGCCAGACTCCAGTTCGGAATGCCAACCGGCGTCGGCGTGAACGATCTATGGCCGCCACTGATCGTGGTGGTTCTGCTTCTCGCACTGCTGTTTGCTCGCGCCGCCCGCAAAGTCACTGACCCTGATCGGGCGTTCACGCTCGTGATTTTCTGGCACGCACTGTTTTCCCCACTCGGGTGGGTCCACTACCTGCCCCTTGCCTTCGGGCCAGCAATTGCCAGCTGGCCCGGCGGTCGATACGCATCTGCCGCGCTAGTCGCCATGTGTGTGCCCCTCGGGCTCATCGGGGCTCGCTCACTGACGGAGCCGACACTAGTCACGAACGGTAGGCTCGCTGTATTCGGTCGCTCTGCTTTGCGCGTGGGTAGCCTGGGTGCAAAGCGATGGGCAGACTCCGAGCGAGGAGAAGTGAGCTCGGACGCCGATGGTTCGGGAACGAAAAGTAAAAACGTTGTGTTGATGGCTCGTCAACGTGTCTTCCTCGCTATGTGCGCTCTTGGCGGTATGCTGTTGGTGTCGGCCTACGCCTTCGCCATGTCTGTGCCAGCAGCAGGCATGTTTCACGACGACGGAATCTATGTCGTGACAGCTCGAGCTTTGGCCGAAGGGCAAGGCTACCGCATCATCAGCCTGCCGGAGTCACCTCCGCAAACAAAGTATCCAATCCTCTTTCCGTGGCTCCTGTCCCTTGTATGGCGACTCGCGCCATCATTTCCGGACAATCTTCTCTTCCTCCGGACAATACCCTTGGCGGCGACGGCAGTCTGGCTGTGGGTGTCGTGGCGATTGCTTCTCAGGTGCGGGACGTCTCGCGCTGCGGCAACAGCCGTCGTTGCGCTGACCGCAGCGTCGCCTTGGGTGGTCTTTCTGAGCACCGCGCTACTATCGGAGACGCTGTTCGCGGCCTTGCTCACAGGGTCATTACTCGTCCTGACACACGTGCGCGAGGAATCGGCGGCCAGCGGCCGGGCTTGTGCCCTCGCCGGCCTCCTGGCGGGTGCCTGCTTTCTCACACGCACAGCTGGGATAGCAGTGGTCTTGGGCGGTTTCGCGTGGCTACTCGTCAGCCGACGCCGAGTTGGTGCGATGGCTTTCGGGACGGCCGCCGCGGCTTTCGTTATGCCGTGGGCGGGTTGGGTCCTGTGGAATGCCCGCGCTGACGCGCAGTCCTATTACTCAGCGTCGAATTACGGATCGTGGAACGTCGTCTTCCATTACGCGTGGCCCGAGAAGGTTGCAGTCGTCGCGATGAACGCCAGTCGCGCAATTCTCGCGCCACTGACAGTGTGGAGCCTCGGCACCACACTATGGCTAGCCGTTCCCGCCTTCTTGCTGGCTGGATGTGTGTTGCGCGGAATGTGGCTAACGCGACTGCACCCCGTCACTTGGTGCGTTACAGCCTACCTGGCCGTCATCATGGTGTGGGTATGGCCCCCTATACGGTTTCTTGTTCCGTTGCTGCCATTATTCTTGTGGCAGGTGTCCGTCGCGATTCGCCGGGTACCCAAAGTGCCAGTGGCGCTTGTCGTCACGGCCGTTATCGCCACGTCGTCCGCCACGCTCTTCCACACAGTGTCAGACGCTCGCACGCGAGGCGTTATGTGGTGGCGAGCCGATTCAGCAGAGGACTGGCATCGACTCTCAGCATTACTCGACTGGATTCGTCGCGAGACGCCTCTTGACGCGGTACTGACCGGCAACCTCGACCCGACGTACTTTCTCTATACCGGCAGGAAAGCAGTGCGTGCGTTTAACGCCGAACCCTATACTCTGTTCTACTCCGCCAATCGTTTCACATCGAAACCGCTGGGGTCGGTCAGCGACTTCCGGCGTCGCATGCTTGCGGTGGGAGCCGACTACTGTGTGTGGAGTCCGGCGCCGGACTTCGGAGAGACGCCTCATTTCGGGCGCCTGCTCGACGAAATCTCTCGTGAAGTCCCAGGTAGCTTCACGATTGCGACAGGGGATAAGGCAGCCGGGTACGTCGTCTACCGCATCGACCGTGTAAAGCTGGCTGATGCCGAGCGGCGGAAGGGGTCATGAGGGCTGCCGATCCGATGCCGCCGCCAGGTCACCGACGAGTTGTACGAGCCCTCGTTGAACGTCGAGACGGGTTTCGCGCCAGACCCGGCACTTCGGACCCGATGTACCAGCGAACGCCCGACTAGGTCTGCCGGGACCGCAAATCTCTGCAGTTCGAGAATGGTTGGAACAATGTCGAAATAGCTGACCATCAACGGGGTCCCGGACGGAATGATGTCTGGACCTGCAGCCATGAAGACACCCTGCGGGCCATGCCAACCCTTCCACATTGGGTAGTTGTGACTGGCCTGCGCTCCATGGTCCGACACGATCAACACGTTCGGCTCGGTTGGAAATGCTCGGATCAGTCGTCCGATTTCGGCATCGATGTATTCCACATATCGATCGACAACTGGACCCAGCGCGCGAACGTCATCGGCGTGCGGGCTTCGATCGAAATCCTCCGGAAATCGATACTGCCAGAACGCGTGGGAGATGTTGTCCAGACTGGTCATATGCACCATCACCACGTCCAGTTGCGGGTGACGCCTGACCAGGTCCTCCGTCGCACTCACCATCCGTTGCTCGATATCGAGCACTCTGGTCACCACCTCCTCGAGTTCGACGATGGAGTCTGCGGGCTTGGGTAAGGGCACCGCGCCTCTGATGCGAACAAGTGAACCGCCATCGGCCGTCGCCGGTCCCGAAAAATAGGGCATCAGTCTGTCAAATTCGCTCTGGGGCGTGAACAGCAGCCGTGGTTGACCCGGTTCGACCCCGAGTTGATCCCACAGGTCGGTCACAACCCTGTTCGAGACAACGTAGGTCGCTTGCCCAGGCGCCGGATAAGTAAACGGCAGTCGGATGACCGCGGTTTCCTTACCGGCGGCCGTCAAGCGCTCCCACACCGGCGCCCGCCTGAGCCGGTCGCGAGGGACCGGCGTTGGTTCGATGACTCCGCGATGAATGAGCAGAAATTCCGGTACGAACAGCGGATTCAGCAGCAGGTCCAATGTCAGCGGCAGTTCGAACGGAGGTAGCCCATCCGCTGTCGCAGCCAGATCCTCGTGCACCCCGATTTCATCGATGTCGTGACCTGTGAGAATCGCCCCCCAGGCGGGCGTAGACCAGTAAGGGGGCCATTGTGCCTTCACGTTTCCGTGGATGCCGCCAGACACGAGCTGCGCGAGGTGGGGGGCACGACCGCCTTCGATCGCGGGCTTCAAAAGGCGCCAGTCGCCTCCGTCCAGGCCAATCACCAGCAACGGTGCCGTCTCACCAGCATCTACTTGTTGAAGCGGCGGCAACTTCACCGTCATCACAGTACGTCTCGCGGGCATCCGCAGCGGTAGCAGCGCCACCGCGATGACGCCGATGATGGCGCTCCATGCCACCGTTGAAATCAAGCGATACTTCCGGCCGGTCCGCTGAATAGCGACAATCGCCGCTCCGCATAGCAGAGCGACGCAGGCCGCGGCGATCCAGAGCATCACAGCGCGGTTGTTGGTTGCCGGCGGTCGCGAGAAATTGACCCACTCTACCAGGGAGCTCAAGGTGAGATAGCCGGCCGGTAACCAGCCCGCACAACAGAGGACAGGAACCGCCGCATCGTCCCGACTATCCGACTTCAGTGCGAGACTAACCCCGCCAAGAATCAAGGCAGGCACGAACGACACGATGACGCCGATCGCGGCGAACGCGACGGCCATCCATGTCGTGATCGTCCACCACTGCCGGATCGTTTCGGGCGTGAGGTGGTGAGCACTCAGCACGGCGGGGGCGACGAACAAGAAGCCGAGGGCGATACCCAGCAACGGCGAACAAACCAGGGCGACACGGGTTGAGCGGCTCGCCAGCAGAATCGTGAGAGCGACGGTCGCAGCAACGATCGCGCATACGGTCGTGATAGCGGGCGACAGGACGATAGAAAACATTAGTGAGTCCTTAGGAGCGAGGATTGACGCGGGGGAGCCAGCCGCTCGGCTCATGAGCGGGAGGAACGGGCGAAAGATTGGCGGTTGAGGAGCTCCTCCATAGCCCTGACGCCCGCTTCCTATTGACTCGCCGGCGTGAAGTATAGGTTCTTGGTGTCAGCGCGAAGATACTTGCCGAGCAGCGTGTAGTTGCGCGCGCGGAAGTAGTCCAGGATCTGCTGGCGCACTTCATAGTGGCCCTCGATACACACCAGCTGCGGACGAAAGCGTTCGAGATCGATCCCCCGAGCGCCTTCGGCTCATGAAGCTCGATGTCCATCGACATGAAGTCGAGCCGCGTGACGCCCGCTTGCTCGAGCACCGTGTTCAACGTGGTCGTCGGAACGCTGACGGTCGTGGCGGGGGCAGCGCCCTCTCGTTCCGTAAACGCACGGGTGGACGAGGCGACCGTCTTGTCCGGTGTCACAAAGAGCTGCACGTGTTGCTCCGGCACATCTGACGCGAACATCGCCACGAAGCGTGTTCTCGGCCGATGAGCGGCGTAGTCGGCGGCGAACTCTGTCTGGGGATCGATCGCGATGCCCGACCATCCGAGCCCGGTCTCGAGGTAGTAGGTGTTGCTGAGATTCTTGTAGTGGTACGCGCCAACGTCTAAAACGTCCCGCCACGCCGATCGTGGAAGAAGTCGCGGATGATCTGTTCTTCAAAGAGCTGGCTGTTTCGCGTGCTTCCGTAGCGTGCGAGCAACGGTTGCAGTTCGACGGTATAGTCCTCGAACGCCCAGGTGGGAATGCCACTGGTGATTCGCGAGGACACGGTCCGTGCAACGACTAGCGCGGTGATGAGGCCGGTGAGGATCATCAGCGCCAGCGTCGGAAGCCATCGATCGAGAGTCTTCATCCACACCTCCTCGTGCTGACGCAATGGTGAGAATCGCCGCGGTTATGAGGGTAGCGGTCCGCAGGCGCCCCGCGGGCATGGCAAATCCAAGATGAGTGCGCCAGCCAAGCGAGACATCACCAGCACTATCCTGTTACACCACGCCGCGATAATCAAAGACCACGTCACTGCTCCAACAACCACACCCTCAATACCTGGTGGATGTGGCCGCTGGGAGTGTTTTTAGAGTTGATGGGTGCGCGCCCAATGGATCGCGGATCGCTGTAGGCCGGCGCCGGCGTGATCTGCGATTGTTCAGGCGGATGCGAGAAGGGTCTCGGTCGAGTGGACGTAGGACCCCGAGGTCGAAAGGCGACGAAACACGTTTCGGCGTGGCTACCGGGGTTGCTCGCGTCCGTCTACCCGGCGTCGCGATCATCGAGAATTCGGCGACTCTAAACCTGCGCTACGGAAGACGAGGTTACTGCCGTCCAACTCGAGTCTCGACTGGGCACACCTTGACCTGCGCGTCGCGAACAGAAGGCACCGCGCAGACGCGTCCCCTCAGCGAACGAGTTTGATGGTCTGAATGAAGCTGGCGGGCCCTGGGGTTCCGGCAATAGTTGAGGACTGCGCTGGATAGTTAATGATGCGCCCAACGACGGCTTTCCCGGCCTGTGCGTGCGTCCCACAATATGGGGGGCGGGTGGCTTCGTCGGGATAGACGTCGTTGCACATGCCTTCCACGAAGAACCCGATGATGTTTACGACCTGGGCGACGCAGCCACTGCCGCTACAGTCGTTCGCGTCAGCCATCGCCACGTACGTCGCCGTATTGAAGATCGCTATGGGCACGACGCGTGGACTCAGTTCACAGGTCCCCGCCGCCATACATCCGCCCGTAATCGATGTTCGTGGTCGTGATCGAATGTGGCGCTCGGATCTCTGCTTACGATCGAATCGTTGTCCCCGCTAACAGCCTGCTGCGTTGGGCCCTGCGCCATGCCGGTCCTTACATCTAAACAGCCGCGCGGCGGGTCGGGAGTATCCCCTCTTACTGGAGCAAGGAATCGTTCCGTCGTAGAAGCCCGACGGTGGGAACGAAATCTGGGCACCCCTTAAGGGCGTCCTTATACGCACTGGCTGCCGTGCTCACCGAAGTCAATCTGCATCGTCCAGCCTGACGAATAGTCCCCCACATTCCCGTCCTTGAGCACCAGCTGCATGCCGAAGTCGTTGCCGAGTCCCGTCGCCTTGAAGCCCGGGTCGACGTACGTATCTACCCCTGGATTGAATGCATCCATCTGGTCCCAGCCGGTGGGGTCTAAGCCAGTGCCGGAGTTGTCGATCCACTTATCTGCCACAACCCACGGTTTGATGCATTCAACGGAGTTGCCGGCGCCGGCCATAGCGGTCGCGGTTGCCTTGACACCCTGAGTATTGATGTTCGCGAGCTTCGCAAAAAAGGTCGGAAGATCCTGCTTGGTGATGTCCACCTTGATACAGCCGGACGGCGTGTTCCAAGGCGGCGGGCATGCCAGGGGCACGGTCACGGTGATATTCCCTGGCGCAGCGTAGTCCGCAACAATCCGGTGCAACTGGGTCACTTCGCCAGCGACCTCCCTCGCACGGTCGTCGCCGTGCAGGAAAAGGAGAGAGCGTGCTCCGGCCAGGGCGCCCGCATCGGCGCCGTTTTGCGCCTGGGCACGTGCCGTCATCATGACGCCATGATCGATGACGAAGGACGATAGGGCTAAAAGCGCCATGAGGCTTACGGCTACCTGCACTACCACCGCGCCCCGGTCAGACTTGAATCCCATTTCTAAACCTTCATGCACATTCCTGGCCGCAAAAATCCCCTGAAATGCTCCATTTTTCCGCGAATTTCTGGTCGTTGGCAGACAATTGGCGCCGTATGGCAGAACTACCAATTTCGGGGTCGGACGATCGTTCGGGTGGCGCTCAGTGCTGCGAAGAAAGGCAGAACCTCGACTTGGCGCTTCTTCGGTGCAAGCGGCCCCACGTCGGTAGATGCTGTCCGAGGGATTCGCCGGGGTGGAGCCGGTTGGAGGCCCGGCCGCTCAGAATTTCCCGACGCGCTTCCCCAAGCGAACCCGCCGCCGCAAAATGTACAGGCTTCCGAGAATCACCAGGACACCGACCATGAGAATGACGGTAGCCGTTTGGCTCAGAACCATTTTGTCGCGGCTCGCTTTCTTTTAGAAGACTTCGTCGGCTGTTTGGAACGCGAAACAATACCATGATTCCTGGTACGAGTTCTGGGCTGAAGGTCCAGACGACCTGCGGGAGTGGATCGCCAGAACTTCAGGCGCCGATCATCACTTCGGCAATTGCGACTGCGAGCCGTCTGATGGTGCGGGAGAATTCCCAGGTTGAGGCGCCGTCGGTGTTGTCATAGACAAGCCAGGCTGCCGCGACCCAGTGGAGGGCGGAGGCGGCAAGCAGTCCAAGGCGGCATGGATAGGCGTAGCGCGCGTCTTCGTCCATGGTTTGAGCACGGGCAAGCCCTCTGCCAGTGTCAGTCGACGCTGGACATGGAGATTCCGTCGTCCACCGGTTTTGACGGCTACTGAAATAGTCAGACCCCTTACAGAAGTGAGAGCTTCATGTCACAGCCGCGGTTGTCGCTGACATCATCTTCGCGCTTCAGTGACCACGTCACCCCTCCGGGCCATCCGGAACGACCCGAACGCGCCGAGGTGCTGAGCGCTTGCGCTGAAGCTTTCGTCCGGCAAGGGAGCAGACTCGAGGAGCCGCGCGCCGCCACCTTCGTCGAGCTTCAACGCGTTCATAGCGCCGCTCACGTGAACCGGCTTAGAGGCACGGCTGGGAAGTCGCTGATGCTCGATCCAGATACCTTCACATCCCCCGAGTCCTACGAGGTTGCTCTGCTCGCCGCCGGCGCCGCTGTTCAAGTCACCGAACACGCGCTCGGGAGCGGTGAGACTGCGTTCGCCCTCGTCCGTCCGCCCGGCCATCACGCCGAGCGTGATAAGGCGATGGGGTTCTGTCTCTTCAACAACGTCGCCGTTGCCGCCGCGGCGGCGATCGCTTCGGGCGTGCAGACTGTCGCCGTCGTCGATATCGACGTCCATCATGGGAACGGCACGCAGGCGATCTTCTACGACGATCCCCGCGTGCTGTACATCTCGAGCCACCAGTACCCGTTTTACCCCGGCACCGGCGGCGCCAGCGAGACCGGCCGCGCCGACGGAGCCGGGTTCACGGTCAACATTCCGCTGGAGGCGGGCGCCACCGACGCCGACTTCGATCTGGTCTATCGCGCGGTCGCAGTCCCGGTACTCGAGCAGTTCGCTCCCGAGCTCACGCTCATTTCGGCCGGCTACGACGCGCACGAGGCAGATCCGCTGGCGGCCATGCGCATGAGCGCATCAGGCTATGCGCGCATCATTGCGCGGCTTCGCGTGGCGGCACAGAAAACCGGTGCGTTGGCACTCGTCACCGAAGGCGGCTACGACCTGGACGCATTGCGCGATTGTCTGCTGGCGACGTTCGAAGTGCTCAATGCGGACACCGTTGAAGTGGCCGACCTCGGGCCCACAACCGCGCCAACGCGGCGCGGCGAGAGTGCGCTGGCGGCTGTGCGGGCGGCTCAGTCCGCCTTCTGGCGTCTATAGGTTGAATGCAGCATGCGAACCCGAGACACTGAAATGATCTGACACTGCCGAGTCACGAGATGGTCGTTGACGTATTCTCTTACGCGGCGGCTCTCCTTTGCCCTGTGCGGGCGGGTATGTTGGCGACCCGTCCAAGAGGCAGTTCATCTCGGAGAAGCTCGCTGTGGATACGCTTGGAAAAGGGTTACGAGGATCGGCAGCGTGGGTGCTCGCCGGCATGGTCGCTTTAGCGGGAATCGCGGGTTACATCCTGGCTGGGTCCAGTGGACGCGAGCTCTTCATGTTCGCGCACGACGCTTCCACTGCAATCAGCTCGTTCGCAGCAAACGTTTCGTCCGCCCCTGCCCAAACAGAGGCGAACCCATCGGAGCCGGAGCTGCCGCCCGGCTCCACCCCTGCTCCGACGTCCGCTGCCACCGTCCGGCAATCTATCGCTCGCCGTCCGGAGGGCTCAAAATCTGATTCGGATTCGATCCCTTCCCTGGGTATCGCCCCAGCTGGCGGCTTGGTCAATCTGTCGAGCCTCGGCCAATTGCCGGTCACAACGGTGGCGTTCGAAGCACCTGTCGCTGACAACCCGCTACCGGCTGATCTCGCCGTGTACTCTCAGGCATCGGCTGGAGTCGCACCGCCTATTCCTCTCGGCTCGCAACTGCCGCGTGAGTTACAAGCGAATCTGGCCGGGCATCAGCCGATGCACATTGAGCTCATTGTCCTTGCCGACGGGACGGTCGAATCTGCGAAACTCCTGAACCCGCCCGAGCAATGTGCACGAGTTCATGTTTGTGAGCGCCTTGAAGGCGATGAAATTTCAGCCGGCAATGAAGAATGGACGACCGGTCGCCTACCGCAAGATCCTGACGGTCGCATTCAACGACCGTGAGTTCTCTGGTCGCCGATGAACTGTCCTAACTGCGGCGCCGCGATGGAGCTCGTCGCGTCACGAGGCTACTTCGTCTGCCGCCACTGCGGCTCCTTCTCGTTCCCGGAACCCATCGAAGTCGACGGCATCCGCATCGTCGGCCGGACGCCGGACGCCCTGGCGTGCTCGATCTGCGCCACCCCGATGGATCAGGCAGCTCATCGACGATGCGCATTCGGCGCACTTCTGCGGCAAGTGCCGTGGCATCCTGCTGCCGCGCGATACCTTTGCAGGAGTCGTCAACCGCCGGCGCGCGTGGGCTACCGGGCATCCGGTGACCCCGCCGCCATTCGACGTCGAATCGCTCGAACGAAAACTATCCTGTCCGCTGTGCGCGCAGCCCTTCAGACCTATCCGTACGGTGGCCCCGGGGCGGTCGCGATCGATGCGTGCGAGCGTCTGCAATGTCGTCTGGCTGGACTACCGTGAGCTGAATCAGATCGTCGACGCGCCCGGCCGCGATCGCGGCACCCGCGAGATGCCCGATAGTCAGCGATGACTATCCGCTCGTGCCCCTCCCGACCGAGGAAGACCCGGAGCACAGAAGCGATCCGCTCGACTTCATCCTTTCGCTGCTGTCATAACCTGGTCGAAATCCAACACGACGGCTCCTTCTGAATGAGGTTGTTAATACCGCGGTACAATGCTTCTATGAACGTCGAGCTGACGCCAGACCAGCGTGCCTTCGTGCAGGAGGCCATTAAAAGCGGACGGTTCGCACGCGAAGAAGAGGCGATTGAAGAAGCGCTCGCGCTGTGGGAACGGCGCGAGCGCAGGCGCCTCGAAATCGTCACGATGGTGGGGGACGCCGAAGCGTCGCTGGCAAGAGGCGAAGGACGAGACATCACCGAGGAATCGATGAAGGCCCTTGCCGAGGACGTCAAGCAGGGTGGGCGCCGTCGCCTGGCTGCTGATACCGCCAAGTCTCGCTGATGGCGCATCGCCTCGCGCCGGAGGCTGAAGCCGACCTCGACGAAGTGTGGTTCGGAATCTCGGACTCTTGTTCGACGAATAGCCCACGTCCTCGGCTGCCGTGCCGCTGCCGGTTGATCGGGCCTTGGGCTGTCGGAAGGTCGTGGCCCATCGCGCCCGCCCGGGAGGCAGGCGTGGCGGACCAGGCATGGCTTGACACCGCTGAGGCGCCGCGACAGGATGGCGCTCCGTGCTCGGCCGCACCCTCTCCCATTACCTGATCGAGTCGCGCCTGGGCGAAGGCGGCATGGGGGCAGTCTACCTGGCCAGGGATCTCGCACTGGGGCGGTCAGCAGCGTTGAAGGTAGTCACCAACGCCGTCGACGCGGACCTCAGGGACCGCTTCCTCCGCGAGGCAGAGGCCAGCGCACGGCTGCAGCACCCGGCGATTGCCACCTTCTATGAGTCCAGCGAAGCGGACGGGCAGGCCTTCATCGCGATGGAGTATGTCCGCGGGAGCACCCTTCGCGAGCTCCTTGCACGGCGGCCCCCTGCCGGTCGATACCGCGATTGCGCTGACATCCGCGCTGCTCGAGGCCTTGAATCACGCGCACGCCGCCGGCATCCTTCACCGAGACATCAAGCCCGAGAACATCATCGTCACTCCCGACGGCGCGCCGAAGCTGCTCGACTTCGGTCTCGCCAAGGGGTTGGCAGACGCGGCAGGGGAGAGCGACGCCACGGTCCAGAACCTGACCGGTGGACGCATCCTCGGGACAGTCGGCTACATGTCTCCAGAGCAACTCCGCGGCGAACACCTCGATGCGGCGTCCGACTTGTTTGCCGTCGGTGCGGTGCTCTACGAGATGGTTTCGGGCCGGCCGGCGTTTCCAGGCGCGCACGCGTCCGAGCGGATCGCGGCGATCCTGAGCAAGGAGCCGGCGCCGTTGACCGGGCCGGCTGCCCTCGACGGCGCTCGGGCCAGGCAAGCCGGCCCCTACGAAACGGCCTTGTGGCCGATCATCCAGCGGGCGCTGTCGAAAGATCCACGCGCGCGATACCAGTCGGCCTCGGCTATGCTGTCCGACCTTCGCGCGATGGGGGAAGGCGGCACTCCGCAGCCGAGTGCCGGATCGCCGCAGACGCTCGCCGTCCTCGACTTTCGCAACCTCTCGCGCCAGTCGGACGATGACTGGATCGGCAGCGGGGTGGCGGAGAGCCTTGCCGCCGACCTCGCCCGTGTGCCCGGACTCACGGTCGTGGGACGTGAAAAGCTCCTCGCGGCAACCCGCGTACATGCCGGCGCCGCGAGTGGTGATCAGTCGAGCGACGCGCTCGCGCTAGGAAGCGTGCTGGGATGCCGTTGGATCCTGCTGGGGAGCTATCAGCGGCTCGGGCCAATGCTCCGCGTAACCACGCAGTTGACCGAAGTCGGCACGGGCGATGTCGTTGCGGCCGAAAAACTCGACGGACCGGTCGAGACGCTGTTCGAGATGCAGGACCGACTGTCACAGGCGATTCTCGCCAGCCTGAACCTGACGTTGCCGGCGCCGGCAGCCGGGGTCATCGTCGCGCGCGACCTGCAGGCGTTCGAATACTACGCCCGAGGTCGACGGCTGTGGCAGCGGCTGGAGAAGGGTACGTTCGACCAGGCGCGGGGTTTGTACGAGAAAGCCGTCGGGCAGGAACCCAATTACGCGCTCGCGCTGTCGGGGCTTGCCGCGCTCCACGCGATGCGATTCACGTTCACGACCGACACGGGCGAGCTCGATAAGGCAGCGGAGTACGCCAACCGCGCGATCGCGGCGGACCCGCACCTGGCGGATCCCCACGTATGGCTGGGGTACGCATTGATGCGGTGGAACAGAATGGAGGAAGCGCTGGCGGCGGAACTTCGCGCCGCGGAGCTGGATCCCGACAACGGATATCCACCGTACTTCGCAGGGTGCACATTTCAGTTCCAGGGAAAGTCTGCCGAGGCGCTGCCGTTCTTCCAGCGGGCCATCAAGCGCGAGCCGCCACACGGTTTCGCGTGGCTCGCGCTCGGCTCGGCGCACCAGGCGCTCGGCAACATGACTGAGTGCCTGTGGTGCGTCGAGCGCGCAATCGCCCTCGAGGGTGTGCCCGGTGCGGCTCCGACGGCAGGGGCGAGCGGCCTCCTCGGCGAGTGCCTCCGACTCGCGGGACGCCTGGACGAGGCGCGCACCGCATGCGTCGCCGGTATTGAAGCGGCCGAACGGTCGGATCATATGTATCGCGACACGTTCCGGGCGATCTCGCTTTGTGCCCTCGGTCGTACGGCATTGGACCAGGGGGACGCCGCCGGCGCGCATGCAGCGTTCACCCAGGCGGTCGCGCACATACGGGGGCGCGAGCGGACGCTCGGCGGCGGTTTCCTGCTGGTCCAGGCGCTCGCAGGGCTGGCGCGCGCGGGAGATGGCGTGAAGTCTCTCGAGGAGGCCGTGAGCCTCTACCAGCGGCGAGAGCGATTCAATTTCTCACTCCTCTGGACGTGCGACGAATCGACAACCGAGAGAGATCTAGCATCCTGGCCGACCCTGGCGGTCGGCCAGTGAAGGCCGGCTAAAGCCGGCCTCTACCGGCTAATGGGGGAAGCATGATTCTGGTGGTTGGCGCAACCGGGTTCGTGGGGCAGAGAGTTGTAAGCCGCCTGGCCGGGCAAGGGCGAAAGGTGCGAGCGCTCGTGCGCCCGGGCGCGGACGCCGCCAAGGCCGACGCGGTTCGCGCCGACGGCGTGACGCTTGCCGAGGGGGATCTCAAGGACCGAGAATCGATCCGCCGGGCGTGCGAAGGCGTTGTGACCGTGATCTCGACTGCCTCGGCGACGATCTCACGCGGCGCGGGGGACACGATCGGCACCGTGGATCTCGACGGTCAGCTGGCTCTCGTGGAGACGGCTCGAGACGCCGGAGTCCGGCACTTCATCTACCTCTCCTTCAGCGGGAACATCGATATCCCGTCCCCGCTGCACGACGCCAAGCGCGGCGTGGAGCGGCGGCTCAAGGAGAGCGGCATGACTTATACGATCGTGCGGCCGTCGCTCTTCATGGAGGTCTGGCTGAGCCCACACGCGGGATTCGATCCCGTCGGAGGAACGGTCAGGATCTTCGGCACCGGGGACGCCCCGGTGAGCGTCGTGTCTGCCGCTGACGTCGCCGAGTACGTTGCTGCGTGCGTCGACAATCCGGCCGTTGACAATCAGACGATCGAGCTCGGCGGGCCGCAGCCCGTTTCGTTCAACCAGGTTGCATCGATGTTCGAGCAGGCGCTCGGCCGCAAGCTGCAACGCAACTACGTTCCGGTGGCCGCGCTCGAACAACAGGTCGCGACGGCGACCGACCCCTTGCAGAAGACACTCGCCGCGCTCGGCCTCGGCGCCGCGCGCGGGGACGCCATCGACAACGGACCCGCGCTCGCGAAGGCGCGCATTGCCCTCACCCCGGTCAGCGACTACGTCAATCGCGTCGCGCGAATATAATTCATACATAGTGGCGGAGTACAAACCTCAGGCGATAGAGAAGAAGTGGCAGGAACAGTGGCGCGACTCACGCGCGTTTGAAGTCACCGAAGATCCCACCAGACCGAAGTTCTACTGCCTCGAGATGTTCGCGTACCCGTCGGGGCACGCGCACGTCGGCCACATCCGCAATTACATGATCGGCGACGTTGTCGCGCGCATGAAACGGATGCGTGGCTTCAACGTGCTGCACCCGTTCGGCTGGGACGCATTTGGTCTCCCGGCGGAGAACGCCGCGATCAAGAACGGCACCCATCCCGAGCAGTGGACGCTCGAGAACATCGCCCACATGAAAGGGCAGCTCCAGCGAATCGGGATCAGCTACGCCTGGGAACGGGAGATCGCCACCTGCCTGCCCGAGTACTACCGCTGGAACCAGTGGATCTTCCTGAAGATGCTCGAGCGCGACCTCGCCTACAAGCGGAAGTCGAGCGTCAACTGGTGCCCGAGCTGCCAGACGGTGCTCGCCAACGAGCAGGTGATCGACGGCGCCTGCTGGCGCTGCGGCACCGCCGTGACGATGCGCGAGCTGGAGCAGTGGTTCTTCAGGATCACGAAGTACGCCGACGAACTGCTCGCCGCCGCTGAGAAGGATCTTCAGGCGTGGCCTGAAAAGGTCCTGACGATGCAAAGGAACTGGATCGGAAAATCAGTGAGGGCGCTCGGCTGAAATTTTCCCTCGCGCCCGTGTCCGGGGCTCGGGGCTCGGGGCTCGGGGCTGGGGAAGGCCGGGCTGAAGCCGGCCTCTACAGAGACCATCGAGGTCTTCACCACCCGGATCGACACCATTTTCGGAGCAACGTTTGTTCTTCTCGCGCCGGAGCATCCGCTCACGCAGGCGTGGGCGAAGGAGGATCCGCAGCGGTTCGAATCGGGATTGAAGCGTTTCCAGGGGCAGGATCGGACGGCGCGCATGACGGGCGAGGTCGAAAAGGAAGGCTTTGATACCGGCCGGAGCGCGACGAACCCTTTTACCGGCAAGCCCGTGCCGATCTGGGTGGCCAATTTCGTGCTCGGCGAGTACGGCACGGGTGCGGTGATGGGGGTCCCCGCGCACGATCAGCGCGACTTCGAATTCGCTCGCAAATACAGCCTCCCGATCGACGTCGTCATCCGGCCGGCCGATGGAGCGGCGCCCGGCGCTGAGGCGCAGAACGAGGCGACATCGGACGACGGAATTCTCGTCAATTCGGGCGAATACGACGGCCTTGACTCAGTAGCCGCACGCGGCAAGTTGACCGACGAGGCGCACCGGCGCGGCATCGGCGAAGGGACGGTTCAGTTCCGTCTGAAGGACTGGGGTATCTCGCGGCAGCGGTACTGGGGAACGCCGATTCCGGTGCTGTATTGCGAGAAGTGCGGAATGGTTCCGGAGGCCTTCGACAGGCTGCCGGTCATCCTGCCGAAGACGGCTGAGTTCACGGGGCGAGGCGATTCACCGCTCGGGCACATCCCGGAGTTCGTCAACGCGAAATGCCCGCAGTGCGGTGGGCCGGCGACGCGCGAGACGGACACGATGGATACGTTCGTCGATTCGTCGTGGTACTTTTTTCGATTCTGCGATCCGACGAACGACGGAGCTGCCGTTCGATCCCCAGAAAGTCGCATACTGGGGTCCGGTAGACTTTTACAGCGGCGGCGTCGAGCATGCGATCCTCCACCTGATCTACTCGCGATTCTTCACGCGGGTGTTCCGCGATCTCGGCATGACGAACCTCGACGAACCGTTCGCCCGGCTCCTCACGCAGGGCATGGTCCTCAAGGACGGCCAGGTGATGTCGAAGTCCAAGGGCAACGTCGTCGATCCCGACGACATGATCGAGAAGTTCGGCGCGGACGCACTGCGGCTGTACGTGATGTTCGTGGCCCCGCCCGAGAAGGAGATCGAGTGGACTGACGCGGGGCTGGAAGGCAGCTGGCGCTTTCTCGCACGCGTCTGGCGGATCGTCGACCAGTTGAGTGAGACGATCGGAGGGCAGGGGATCCCCGGACCTTCGGAAGCCGAGCTGAATGACGATGAGAGGGCGCTGCGGCGGAAGACACACGAGACGATCAGGCGCGTGACGCTCGACCTCGATCCGCGCGTGCACTTGAACACCGCCGTGTCCTCGATGATGGAGCTGGTCAACGAGCTGTACGGATTCTGCGCGCGCACATCGTGTCTCACGGTCGGGAGGCATGCGGAGGAGGTCGCGACGGTCGGCGTCATCGAACGTCCGGGGACGATCTCGGTTCTCAAGGAGGCAATCGAGTCGCTCGTGCTGATGCTGTCTCCGTTCGCGCCACACATGGCGGAAGAGCTGTGGGAGATGCTCGGGCACTCCGGCGGTGTCGTCGCTGCCGGCTGGCCTGCGTTCGATCCGGAGGTCGCCAAGGCGTCCGAGATCACGGTGCCGGTGCAGGTGAACGGCAAGGTTCGGGCGCGATTGACCGCAGCGGCGGATGCGACCGACGAGCAGCTGCGCGAGCAGGCGCTTGCCGATCCGCAGGTGGCAAAGCACATAGAGGGGAAGACGGTGCGAAAAGTGGTGATTGCCGGTAGCGGAGTGAACCGGTTGGTAAGCGTGGTCGTCGGATGAAAACAATGGAGACAGGTAAAGCGCTGCAGGCGGGTCCTGTCCGCGAACAGCCCCACGTGGTGCTCGTGCAAGAGCGCTTGTCACGGGAGTGCACTCCGCGCCACGCGGGGCGGCCCCGTTCGCGTCCACCCGCTAGAGCGCTACAGGTCTGTTTCGTCATTTCGCTGTTGCTGCTCCCGCTTGCCGGATGCGGCTATTCGCTGGCGGGCCGCGGGTCGTTTCTGCCGGCGGACATCAAGGTCATCGGCGTGCCGCTGTTCAAGAACAACACGAACCTGTTCGAGTTCGAGCGGCGGGTCACCGACAAGGTGCGCTCGGAACTGATCGGCCGTGGCAAGTATCGTGTCGAACCGACAGCCGACAACGTCGATGCGGTCCTCGTCGGAGAGATCAACTCGGTATATCTCGCTCCGGCGGCGTTCAACGAACAGCGTCAGGCGACGCGGTACGTCCTCACTCTCAGTGCGAACATCGAATTCCGATCGGTGAAGGACAACAAGATTCTCTGGTCCAACCCGTCGATGCAGTTCCGCGACGAGTTCGACGTGACGACGACCGTGCAGGCGACCGACGCCGCAGTCTTCCTCGGCCAGGACGCCAACGCGCTCGAACGCCTCGCTATCGAGTTCGCCCGCGCCATCGTCTCGTCGATTCTCGAGGCGTTCTGATGCCCGCGGCATCTCCGGCTACGGTGCGCCAGCAGATCGCCGCGCGCACTCCGGATCCTCTCTATCTGATCGTCGGTGACGACGAGGCGGAGATGTCGCGCCTGACGTCCGACATCTCAGCTCTCGTTGAAGACGAGCTCAGGGCCTTCAATCTCGAACGGCTGTACGCGAACGAGAAAGCGGTCACCCCGTCGACGATCGTGGAAGCTGCCCGGACGATGCCGATGCTCGGCGACCGCCGTGTCGTCATCGTGCTGAGGGCGGAACGGCTCCTGAAACCGAAGCGCAAGGGCAAGGGGCTGGAAGAGACGGTTGGGGGAGAGGAAGAAGAGGCGCCAGGCGACCTCGACGTCCTCGAAGAATACGTCAAGCGGCCTGAACCCTATACGACGCTGGTGCTGGTTGCCGCCGACGTCGACCGCCAGCGAAAGATCTACAAGGCGCTGCAGAAGAGCGCGACGATCGTTGAATTCTGGGGACTGCGCGCAAGCAGGGATGCGCGCGTGGATCTTCGCGATGCCGCACGGACGGCCGAGCAGCTGGTACGCAAGACGGTCGGCGACGCGGGGCAGCAGATCGATCCCGCCGCCGCGAAACTGATCGCGCAGCGCGCCGGAACCGACATCGCCCGCCTCCGCGGCGACGTCGATCGCCTTTTACTTTATGCCGCGGGGAAGCCGAAGATCTCGCTGCAGGATGTGCAGGAGGTCGTCAGCGGTGAGACCTCACAAGACGACTGGGCCGTGACCAATGCGATCTCGCGCGGCGACACGGCCGAGGCGCTGCGGCAACTGGGCCTGGCGCTCGACGCCGGCGGCGTGTCGTACCAGATCCTCGGTCAGCTCGCCTGGTTCGTCAGAGAGAAATTTCCTTCGGGCGACCCGAAACGGGTCCGTCCGGCAGTCGAGGCGCTGTTCCGCACGGATCTCGACCTCAAAAGCTCCGGAGGAGATCCGCGCGTGCTGCTGGAACGGCTGGTGGTGGAGCTATGCGCCCGGTGATGCTGCGCTTGAACAGCCCTAAAGGGCTGGACGTCCTGACGATAATGCAGCCCTAAAGGGCTGGACTACGGGACTCCTATGCGGCCGTTGACTTGCGGGTGACGCGAGCCGAGAGCCGGGACTTGTAGCGGGCCGCGGCGTTCCGGTGGATGACCTTCTTGGACGGCCATCTTGTCGACCAGCGAGATCGTGTTGCGGAGCGCGTCTTTCACCTGCGCGGGGTCCCCGGCATCGATCGCTGCACGGATGTCGCGCAAGGCGCCGCGGAGGCGCGTTCTCATCTGCCGATTCCGGTCGCGCTGGACAATATTCTGACGGTGCGCTTTGAGCGCCGAGGCGTGACTTGCCAATGATCGGTCCTTTGAAACTCTGAACTTTGAACGTTTACAAACCGCTAATTATAACACGGCACCCTTCGCACCCCTCGCACCCTCCGCACCCCATCATCGGCCTTCCTTCATCCGGCGTAGCTCACGGCGCTCTCGTTTGTCGGGTGCACCGGCCTGCGCCGCTCTGACGTGGGGACGGGCGAGCCTGGCGAGCCGCAGCATCTCGGCTTCTTCTGGCGAAGGGGCGGGGGTGATGTCCTCGTAGAGCTTGCGGGCTTCGGCTTTCGGGATGTGCTGCTCGGCGAACCCTCGGACGACCACCTTCTGACGTCTCCCGAGGGGGCGGGTGATCAGGATTTCGTCGCCGGCCTTCAGTTCACGATTGGGTTTGGCGGAGTGGCCGTTGAGGTCCACCTTGCCGCCCTTGCATGCGTTCGAGGCCTCCGAACGCGTGCGAAAGAGACACGCGATGTCGAGCCAGACGTCCAGGCGCACCTGCTGATTCTAGCGTCCTCCGGAACGCTGAGGGACCGACCCGTCGTGAGGGACTTTGTGTTCTCTGTGGCGAAGGCTACTCTAAGTGACCGAGTGGACCGCCTCACCCTTCTGCACGTGATCCACGACTTCCTGCCCCGGCACCGCGCCGGGTCGGAGATCTACGCGTTCGAGCTTGGCCGCGAGCTTTCGAAGCGGCATGACGTCACTGTGTTATGCGCCGAGTACGACCCCTCGCGGCCCCATGGGGAGGTCACCTGGAGGCTGCACGAGGGACTTGCCGTCGTAGAAATCGTCAATAACTGGGTGACCACGAGTTTCGCCGGCACCTACCGGCCGCCGGTCATCAATGAGCAGATCGCACACGTCATCCACGCTCTACAGCCCGACGTCGTGCATATCCACAACCTTCTGAATCTCTCGTTCGATCTGCCGGCGATGGCGCGCGCCATGGGCATCCCGGTCGTTGCCACGCTTCATGATTACACGCTGGTGTGCGCGTCCGGCGGCCAGCGCATCCACATCGCCGAGGCGCATCAATGCGACGTGATCGACACGGCCCGTTGCGCGCGATGCTTCCGCGAGTCCCCGTTCCAGGCACAATCCTCGCTCGGCGTTTTGACCACCGCGTGGCCCGGCGCGCTACAACGCATGACGGCGCGCGCGCTCCGGCGATTTCCACGTGTGGCCAAGCGGGGAGCGGCTGCGGCCAGGGCGGTATCGCCGCTGACGGTTACCCCAGAGGATCTCGACGCGCGCCTCGCAGCGGCGCGCGAGGTCTTCGAGTCTGTCGATCTGTTTCTTGCCCCGTCGCGGTCGATTGCCGGGGAGTTCATCAACCTCGGCATCGCGCCGACGAAGATCAAGGTGTCCGACTATGGTTTCGTCCCGATGCGACGGGGCGCCAGGCCTGCCTATCACGGTCCTCTGCGGATTGGTTACGTCGGGACTCTGACGTGGCACAAAGGAGTGCACATTCTGATCGCGGCGGCACGCCTCCTCATGCCGGCGCCCTACCAGTTGAAGATCTTCGGTGATCCGCACGTGTTTCCCGATTATGTGGCCGGGCTCCGCGCGCAATCGGCGGACCTGCCGGTGCGGTTCATGGGGAAGTTCGATCGCGAGCGGACGGCGGACGTCTATGACGAGATCGACGTGCTGGTGGTGCCATCCTTGTGGCTCGAGAACTCTCCGCTCGTCATCCACGAGGCGTTTCAGGCCGGGATCCCCATCGTCGGGGCACGGATCGGGGGCATTGCGGAGCTCGTTGCCCACGGTCAGCATGGCTGGTTGTACGAGCCAACCTCGGCTGCGGAGCTCGCCGCCGCTCTTCGGGATTTGATCGACCACCCGCACCGGATCGCCGAATTCAGCCGGTCCCTCCCGCCGGTCATGACGCTGGAGCAGGATGCGCGTGAGCGGGAAGCCGAGTATCTGGCCCTGCGCCGGCCATGAAGACTCCGCTGGTGTCCATCGTAGTGCCGACCTGCAACGGCATGGCGACGCTGCCGGCGCTGATCGATGCGCTGCACCGGCAGCGCTTTGACGGTCCTTTCGAAATTGTCGCCGTCGATTCGTCCTCGACCGACGGCACTGAGGATTTCCTCCGCGGCCGAGTCGACCGGCTGATCTCTATCCCGGCCGACACATTCGATCACGGCCTGACGCGCAATCTGGGAATCGAAAATGCCACCGCCGAGCTGGTCGTGCTGACGGTGCAGGACGCGTTGCCGGCGACCGACACGTGGCTTGCTGAACTTCTCGGACCGCTGCGCGCGGATCCGACAATTGCCGGCGCCTTTGCCCGGCAGCGGCCCAGACGAGACGCCAGCGCCGTCACGCGGCACTACGCCGAACGTGCCGTGGCGGCGAGCGACGTCCCACGAACAGTCGCCATCGATCCGGCGGAGTTTGCCGCGCTGACGCCGTCGGAGCGGCTGGTTCGCTGCACGTTCGACAATGTGTGCTCGTGCATTCGCCGTTCCGTCTGGCGCGATCATCCCTTCCGCCAGACGCCGATGGCCGAAGACATCGCATGGGCGGTCGAAACCCTGATGGCCGGCCATCGCCTCGCCTTCGTTCCCACCGCCGCGGTCGAGCATTCGCACGAACGGTCCGCGCGCTACGAGTTCACCCGCACCTACCTGCTGCATCAGCGGTTATTCGAGTTGCTGCGTCTCCGAACGATTCCGAATGTCTCATCGCTCGCCCGGTCGATCAGCGGGTCGCTCGCGTTGCACCTGCGGTGTGAACGTTCGGCGCCCTCGAACGGGAGGCAAAGGGCGAGATTCGTGAGAGCCATCGCGCTGGCGTTTGCGTGGCCCCTCGGCCAGTATCTTGGCGCCTCTGCCGCCGCCCGGCGAACGGCGTCGACCGGGCGTTCCTGACTGATGAGGATTCTGGAGATCGTCCACGGGTTTCCGCCACAGGCCGAGGCGGGCGCCGAGATCTACGCAGAGAGACACGCACGCGCGCTGAAGGATCATTGCGGTGACCAGGTCACCGTACTCACGCGGGAGGCAGATGCCTCCCGCCCTGAGTACGCGATTCGTACCGAGACACGCAGTGGGATGCGCATCCTTTACATCAACAATACTTTCCGGGCGACGCGATCGTTTTCCGACACCTACCGCAATGACGCGCTCGGCGCGGTCGCACGGCGCGTGATCGAGCTGGTGAATCCGCAAGTGGCACACGTCCATCACCTGACCTGTCTCTCGACGTCGATCGTTCAGAGCCTGTCTCTTCGCAACGTGCCGTGCTTTTACACGCTCCACGACTACTGGCTGATGTGCCATCGAGGCCAGCTTCTCGACCAGGACTTCCGGGTTTGCGCGGGACCCGGAGCTACCGGGTGCAACAGATGCGTGGGGCGGATCGAGGGCGCTTCGCCGAGGATGTTTTCCGCGTCAGTTGCACTGCGCGAGATCGAAGACCGGCTGCCCGTCCGGGTGGCAACTCAGGTCCGGCGCGTCGCCCGCAAAGTAGCGTGGTTCACCGTGGACCCTGCGGAAGGCGCCTCGCAGTCGCGCGAACGCCTGGATCACATGCGGACCGTCTGCTCGTACGTGACCCGTTTTCTCGCCCCATCGGAATACATCCGCCGGCGCTTCATCGAGTTCGGGGTGCCGCCCGAGCGGGTCATCACGTCGGCGTACGGGTTCGACCACGCACCATTTCGGCAGCTTGCGCGAACCAGTTCGGCACGGATGCGGTTCGGATTTCTCGGAACCCTGATGGTGTCGAAGGCGCCCGACGTCCTGCTTCAGGCATTCGCCCGTCTCCCTCGTGACGCGGCATCTGTCACCCTCTTTGGACCGCACGCGGCGTATCACGGCGATGAGCGGTATCGATCCGTGCTCGAGGGCTTCCTCGCTCATCCCGGCGTCCGCTTCGCCGGTCCGATCGCTCACGATCGTGTGGCGGAAGCCTTGTCGGAGATCGACGTCCTCGTCGTGCCGTCGATCTGGCCGGAGAACAGCCCGCTGGTCATTCGCGAGGCATTCCTCGCGCGCGTCCCAGTCATCGCGTCCCGCATCGGTGGCATTCCGGAGATTGTCCAGGACGGCGTGAACGGGTTTCTCGTCGAACCGGGAGACGTCGACGGCCTTTACCGTGCGATGAATCGCCTGGTGGAGAACCCCTCGCTGCTCGCCCCCTTATCGTCACGCCTCTCAGCGGTTCGCACGATTGAGGAGGACGTCAGATATGCGCGGGAACTGTACGCGGCAGAACTGGCGCGACGACAGCCGCAGGCGCCGATGCGACTTGCCGCGGTGGTGCTGAATTATGCCACCCCGATTGAGACCCTGTTCGCGGTGAAATCGCTGCTCCGGTCGCGGCGTCCCGTCGATGAGATTATCGTCGTCGACAACAGCGCCGGCGGGGATTGCCGGGAGGCGCTCGAGGGGCTCGAGCCGGTGACCTGCATCGTCAGCGACCACAACCTGGGGTTCTCAGGCGGCATGAATCTCGGCATCCGCGCGGCGCTCTCGCGAGGCGCAGGCGCCGTCCTGCTGGTGAACAGCGATGTCATCGTGCCCCCCGACTGCGTCGCGGGTCTCGAGCGATGTCTTCGCGTGCCGGGGGTGGGGATCGTGGGACCGGTGTTGCGATCGCGGTCGGACCCGCGCCGCATAGCATCGCTTGGCATGAGTTACGAGCCGCGTACGGGCCGCATGCGGCATATCGGAACGGGTGAATACCGTGGCCTCTCGAGCGAACCCCTCGATCGCTCGGTCGATGCCCTCAGCGGCTGCGTGATGCTCGTCAAGAGTGAGGTCTTCAACGAGATCGGCCTGCTGGACGAGGACTACTTCTTTTCCTTCGAGGATCTCGACTTCTGTTTGAGGGCGCGGGCCGCCGGTTATGACTCGACGCTGGCGGGCGACACGACCGCTTATCATGAGGGAAGCCGCTCAATTGGCGCGGACTCCCCTCGGCGTCTGTACTTCGCGGCCCGCAATCATTTGCTCATCGCGAGTCGACGGTCCGGGTCCGGTAACCGCATTGCACAGCTAGGGCGCTCAGTGTCGATCGTCACGCTGAATATCGCGCACGCGGTAATCTCCAACGGCGGCACGCTCTCGTCCCGGCTGGGCGCTGTCGCGCGGGGCACTCGGGACTATGTGGCTGGCCGATATGGAACCGACTGAGAACCGGTACGATCGTGCGCACTGCCGCCGCCCAGGATCGTGGCCAGCCACACTTCAAAGTTGCCGCTGCGCTTGGGCGTCACCTCGAATCGCGGCAGCCGGCTCCGATTGAGGCCAGCGGTCAGAACGGCTTCCTCACATGTCAGCGCGAGGTCGAAAGAAAGCCCGGCGCTGGCGAGGACGCCGTTGTCGAAGTCGCCGAAGGGATAGGCGAATGCGGAGACGGGCTGCGAAAGCAGGCGCGCGAGAGTCCGCCGGCTGCCCTCGATCTCAGCCCGCTGAACCTCTGGCGTCTGACAGGATAGGCGGACGTGAGTCTCTGAATGCGCGCCGATCGTATGGCCGTGGCGCGATGCCAGCGCGATGACCTCCTCACTTCGCATGCGCCGGTGCGGAAGATGGTCAGGCTGCTCGGCACCGCTCCACTCGAGCACCGTGCGAACCACAGCGTCACGCGTGAGCGCAGGGGTGCCGGCAATGGCGTGGTAGACGTGCCAGTACGCGGTCAGCCGCTGCGCGTACGTCACCGACGGCAAACTGGTCACGCCCTCTGGAAGTTCCACCAGGAGCTGCGGGGGTAATGGTGCGGCGGGGGTGAGCAGGACGCGTTCGAGCGCGTCCCACCAGAACTCGTAATCCTCGTCGAGGCGCTCAGTCGTCACCAGAAAGGTCGCCGGTACCGAATACTCCAGGAGCACGGGGGAGGCTTCGAGGTAGTTGTCGAGGTACCCGTCATCAAAGGTGACGGCGACGGCGCCCGAAGGGACGCGCCCGTCGTCGACCGCGTCGATCAGATCGACGAGTCCCATCGGGTGATAACACTGCGCCAGATGCGCCATCTGTCTGCGGAACTGCGCCGGCTCGATCGCGAGCCCGTGAACGTTCTGGTTCGTTGTGCTCACACGGTGGTAGAGAAGGATCGCCGCCCGGGGCTCGAGCGTGCTCTCGCGAGTCTGTCGCATGCGCGCGGCCCTTGCGCCCTCTGTTGCCTTCTCCGCTCTCACCGTTACAAGCAGCGGAAAGTACGGATCGGTGGCGGTGAATTCGTCATCGGTCAACTCATGGGCCGCCAGCCCGTAAAGAAAGGCGGCGTTGACCAGCACGTTGCCGACCGTTCGGATTTCAAGCGCATCCGCCGGGAAAAACGGGGAGAACACGCGCCTCACGCCGGCCTCGGTGACACGCCAGAAGTCGTTGTCGTGCCCGTACTCGAGGCATACTCGGCTCGCAGCGGGCAGCGTGGCCAGCAGCACGCCCCCGGGCCGGAGAAGCCTGGCGCACTCGGAGACGACGGCGGGCATGTCGTCGACGACATGGAGCGTCTGGGTCAGGATGATGCAGTCGTACGAGGCTGACGCCAGGTTCGCGGCGCAGCGCAGATCACTGGTCACCGTCGCCTTCGGGTTACCGGCATCGAGATCGAGCACGTCGCTCCTGGTAACGCGGCCTCCGCCGAAATGTCTCGTGTAGTCGGGCTCCTGCACCTCGAGAACATCGCCGTGAATCGCCGCGGCGTTGCAGTCGAGAAACTGTTCGATGTAGTGGCGGTCGATCGGCTTGCCTCGTTCGTATCCCCACTCTCGCGAGAGCGGAGATGTTCTTCGCAGATCCCCCAGGTCCAACAGCTCAGTGTCGGGAGGCAGGTCGTTCCGCAGCTCTGCCGCGCGCGTTTTCAGCTCATCGATCTCCGCAAGGTAGTTGTCGCGGCGCGTCAGCAGCTCGCGATGTTCAACGGTCAGCGCGCCGAGCTTGGTTTCGCGCGCGGTGAGAGATGCTGCCGGATCGATGGCAAACAGAGCGGAGTGTTTCGAGGCGATCCGGGCAAACGCGGGCGCATGCTGATCGTCGTCCCAGGCACGGCGGAACAGTGCATCCTCACGAGCGGTCCGGATCAGCAGCGGCCGCGGGATCACTTTGACGGAGCCGCCCCGCTGAAGAAGACGAAGGTAGAAATCGTAGGCCTCCAGCGCCGGCAGGCGCTCGTCGTAGCCACCGAGCGCCGTCCACGCCTCGCGCCGAAACATCGACGCCGGGTGGATCGCCTCGGAATCGCGAACGAGATCTTCGAGCGTGCATTGTGTCTGGGCAGAAGTGGCGGGCGGGTGTCCCGGCCCGCGGAAATGCACCAGCGAGGTTGCAATCGCCACCTCCGATTGCGTTTCGAGGACGGACGCTGCGGTACGGTGGAACCCGTCGTCGAACACGTCGCCGGCGTCGATACAGACGATGAATGCGGATCGGGACGCGCGGATCCCGGCGTTCCGAACCGCGCCGGGAGACGCCGTGGTGACGTCTGTCGTCATCACTCGCCGCGCGACGCCGAGCGCGGCGAGCCAGTCGCGGGCTCCTGGTGGAGTGGTGCCGTCGGTGACGAGTACGATCTTCAGCCGTGCCACCAGACTGTCGCTCGATGCTCTCGAGCGTCGTATAGACGTGGCGCACGCGATCGGCGCAACGCACGATCGTTGCGACGGGCAGGGTCACGCGGTTCTCCCGGCGATTGCGCGCAGCATCTTGTAGATCCGCCGGAGCGGGGCCGTCAGCCGCCAGCTCCCCGACGCTCGCAGCTCCTCGACCTGCGCCCGGTAGCGATTGAGCTCGGCGTCGAGTGCATAGGTGTTTTGAACGGCGCTCTGCAGGGCGACGCGCGCCTCCGCGAGCTCCGCGCCCAGCCGGCTCGTCGCTGCCTGTAACGTCGCTGCCTGCAACCGGCGTGTTTCGTGCTTCCGCTCCAGGGTCGCGACTTCATCCCGCCATCTGGCGAGTTCGGGTTTCAGGTGCTGGTGCTCACCGATACGCAGGTCATGGATGTGACGCCGAAACCTCGCGATATCGGACTCCCGCTGGATGAGAAGGGGGGCACAGTGCTCACGATAGAGATCGCGGTGCTTCGTCGCCAGGTATTCGAGCCGTCGCGAATAGCCGTCCGCCTGCATCATCGTGCGGCTCATCGAGTCGGCCCGCCTCCGGTACTTGAACAGCACTTCGGGCAGGATGATGCCGCGGTGCCCGGCTGCGACCAGGCGAATCCAGAGATCCCAGTCTTCGCATCCGTCGCGCATCGCCTCGTCGAATCCGCCAATCGCCATGAGAACGCTCCGGCGCACCAGCGCGGAGCCATTGACGGTGTTGTGGTCGAGCAGAACTGGAAAATCACATGCGGTCGGGGACCACTCCCAGCTTTCATCGCCGAATGTGCGAAACCAGTGCGATACGAACGCCAGCGACGGGTCCGAAGAGAGCGCAGCGACAGACTTTTCGAGCAGCGTGGGCTCGAAGACGTCATCCGCGTCGAGCATGGTCACGAACGGGCCGGATGTGTGCGACAGGCCCAGGTTGCGCGCAGCGGGCAGACCCCGGTTAGGCGTGCGCAGCACCCGGGTGCGCGGCCTGTCGTAGGCGCTGAGCAGTCCGGTCGTGTGAGGATCGGTCGACCCGTCGTCGACGATCAGGATCTCGAGATCCTCGAAGGTCTGCGCGAGCACACTATCGACCGCCTCGTCCAGGTACTGGCCGAGGTTGTAGCAGGTAATGATGACCGAGACGAGCGGACTGGCCATTTTGCGCCCGTTGATCAGTCCAGCGCCGTGGCCACTGGCGCGCCCCTGGTCACGACGGTCGACAAGTACGCGGCTGCAACCTCCCGGCCCGTCCCTCGAGTGGCGATTCGGCCGTCCTCCAAAAGGATCGCGCTGTCACAGAACTGCTCGACCACCTGAGGACTGTGACTGACAAGGACGATGGAGTGGCCGGCCGCGTGGAGCTGCTGGTAGCGCAACTCGCAGCGTTCGCGGAAGCGTGCGTCACCGACGGCGAAAATCTCGTCGAGGACCAGCACCTCTCTGACTGCCCGGAAAGCCACGGCATACGCCAGACGCGACGACATCCCGCTCGAATAGTGTTTCAGTTTCAGGTTTGCGAACCGCTCGAGCTCGGCAAAGGCAAGGATCTCTGCCATCCCGCTGCGGATCTCGGCGAGTGACAGACCCATCACCGCACCGATGAGAAAGACGTTGTCGACCGCGTCGAGCTCCGGATTCCAGCCGACGCCGAGCTCGAGGATCGGGGTCACATCCGCCCGCACAGCGACGCGTCCCTGGTCGGGCGGATAGATTCCGCAAATGATCTTCAGCAGAGTGCTCTTGCCGGAGCCATTCCGCCCCATGATCCCGAGCGTCTCTCCCTTCGCCAATTGAAAAGTCACGTCCTTCAGCACCTGCAATCGCTCGAAACGGCGCGGCTGCAGCAGGCTGGTGACGTGCTCCCGAACGGTGTCCCGCCGGACGCTGGGGATGACGAACGCTTTCGAAACGCCCTGGACGTCAATCAGCGTCATCGGCCGGTTCCGTCCGACGCTTCTGCACCACCCGCTGCTCGCGCAGCTCCGCCGCGAGGATGGAGGTCTCGCCGATGAGGCGTTCGATCTGCTGCCGCTGGCGCGACACGATCACCGAGAAGCACAGCGAGGCCACAAAGACGATCACGATCAACAGCATGACCAGAACCATCGGAGGATAGTGCACGCCCAGCCAGGCCGCGGCCATATCGAGCGCGTCACGGCGAATGGAGAGGGTGAGCAGCACCAGGGCGCCCAGAATCCAGAGAAACGAATACTCCTCCGTCAACTTGCGCCGTCTTACCAGCTCGAGAACCACAACCAGGAGGATGACACTCACGGTAATGGCGACGATCTGGATTCGGTCGATCACCGAGGCATCCAGATCCGGCCGCGCACCGGCACGATCAGGATCGCCAGCAGGACGCGCGCGGCCGCCGTCGTGAGGCGCGCGGCCGTCAGTGAAGTGGTCCCGCCCAGTCGCGGGCGTCCGATCACCGGGACTTCCTCGACGCGCAGCCGATTGCGGCTGAGAAAGAGCCGCAGCTCCGGCTCGGGATAACCCGTCGGATGATGCTCAGCCAGCACGCGCAGCGCGCGTGGACCGATGGCGTAGAACCCGGACGTCGGATCCGTCACGCGCGCGCTCGTCAGGATCGACAGGCAGAGCTCCAGCGTCCGATTTAGCAGCCACGGCCCTCGTGAACGCGCATCCCCTGCCATGTGCCTGGAGCCGATCGCCACATCGGCGGTGCCGGTCAGGATCGGCCCGAGCAGCCGGTCGATCTCGCCGGCGCGATGCTGCCCGTCACCGTCGACGCGAACGGCGAACTCGTATCCAGCTCGAACCGCGTACCGCAGTCCGGTGCGCATGGCGGTCCCAACGCCGAGGCGCTCCGGAAGCTCGAGCCACGACACCCCAAGCTCCGGGAGCAGCAGCCTGGTTCGGTCTGTGGATCCGTCATCGACGACGAGAACGTCCAGATTGGAAGCCTGTGACCGCAATTCAGCAATCACCGCCGGGAGATTGGCCGCTTCGTTGAAGGCGGGGATGACGGCAATGCCTCGTGCCTCCGGTCCAGGAGCTCCAGGGCTGTCGCTCTCGAGTGACAGCGACGGCCGGCAGTTTCTCGAGCGCATGCTGTGCGTCGGACTCGATTTCTGGAGCAGCAGGCGCCTGGCCGTCCACACCACGATCGCTGTGACCCAGGAAAGATCCCGAGCCAGGTGCAAAGGCACGAACAGCAACGCGGCCGGGTCGCCGAAGCAGCGGGCGGCACGAACACCGGCGCTGCCCCGATCCAGCGCAAGTACGGCCAGAAGGACGATCGACGCGAGCGCGAGAGGTTGCCAGGACACTCCAGCCAGCGCCGCGCCGGCGGCGCACACGCCACTGGCGGTCGCGAGCGCCATTCCTGCGGCGTGGGCAATCAGGGGCGCCGGGGACACCGCGTCGCCGCAGACCCTCCGCGGGTGCTTCGCGATCACGTCGAGGCGGCCGTATCCGAACCCGTACTGCTGAACGAGATAGCCGCGGATCCCCTCTCGCCACCGATGAAGGCTTCGCGCCTCGCGGCAGAACGCGAGCCGATACCCGGCGCGCGCAAGCCGGTAGCTCATGTCATTGTCGTACCCATATCCCAGCGATTCATCGAACAGGCCCGCTTGATACAGGGCCGAGGCGCGGTACACCGAATTGCCGGTGCAGACGTGGTCCGTATACGGTCCAGCGATCGCCGCGTAGCGCAGTTCGAGGTCGAGCGCCATCACCCGCGCCGTGACGGGAGCACGGGGATCCGACTGGTAGTACCCTTGCGCGGCACCCACCCGTGGATCGTCGAGCTCCGCGACGAGCCGACGGGTCCAGTCCGGACAGAGAATGACGTCCTGATCGACCTGACAGATGATCGGGTGCCGTGCCGCCCGAATGCCGGTGTTGACCGCAGCCGCGGCGCCACGGCGCGCGCCCGGAACGATCTGTACGGGCAACCGCGCGGCAATCTCCTGAAGCACGATGGATGAATCATCGCGGCCGCCATCGTCGACGACGATGACCTCTCGCGGCCGCGCGTCATCCTGCGCGAAAATCGAATCGACCGTTTCACGGATCGACGCCGCACCATTGTGCACGGGGACGACGAAGCTGACGCCCGTCATCGGGCTTCGACAGCGGGCAGCATGCCGCGATACAGCTCTTCGAGCCGCGCGCAGACGACCTCTTCACTGTAGGCAGCGCGAACTCTCACAGCCGCGCCCGCCGCGGCCGAGCGCCACTCACCGCGTGCAGCGAGCACGCGCGCGATCGCGCGCGCCAGTGCCGCGTCGTCTCCGACCGCAACCAGCTGGCCGCCGCCGGTCGCGCGGATCACTTCGCCGCAGCCAGAATCGCTCGCGACGATCACAGGCGTTCCCGTAAGCAGTGCCTCGAGAGGGACGAGGCCGAAGATCTCATCCTGCGAGGGGTAGACGACCACGTCGGCATCCGCCAACGCCTCGATGCGCTGGCGTCCTGTCAGCAACCCGGTGAAATGCGTGCGGGCCTCGAGGCCGAGCGAGTGTGCGAGCGCTCTCGTTCCCGCGCCGCTCCCCATGTCATTGCCGGCGATGACGAGATGGGCGTCGGGATCGAGCAGGCGGGCAAACGCGCGGATCAGCACGTCGACACGTTTGCGCGGCGTGAGCTTTCCCAGGAACAGAATCACTGGCGCACGTCCGAGCGCCCAACGCTCGCGGAAACGGCCGGGCTCGGGGAGGCTGACAAACTCGTCCAGATCAACTGGATTCGGGACCACGCAAATCGCTGCCGCCGGTACACCAGTTGCCCGAAGCTGGTCGTGCTCTGCCTGCGAGACCGCCAGGAGCCGCGCGGCCCCTTCCAGCACTCGATGTCCGAGCAACGTATCGAAGCACCGCTTCGCCAGCCGGCGGCGCTCGATGAGGGGCGCCGTACCATTCGGTGCCAGCACATAGGGAACTCGGTTACGCCGGAGATGCCGTGCGGCGATCACGCCAGGAAGATTGCGGCACGCATGCAGGTGTGCGACATCGAACCGTGCTGCATGCCGCCTCATGTAGGACCTCAAACCGACAGGGAGAAACGCCTGTGCGTGGTAGGCGAGGCGGTTCGACACATTCGGAAACACGCGGAGCTCGACGCCGTCCGCAGTCCACAGCGAAGCCCACTCCCTGAACCGTCTTTGACGCTCGCTGCCCCGGTGCAGTCGGGCGGACTGATCGCAGACATCGGTCGTACAAACGGTGACGTGATGACCTCGGCGTGCCAGCCCCCGCGTCAATGTCGCCGCCAACCTCGCGATGCCGCCATATGCCCAGGCCTCGGCGGAATACGGCGTTACATGGAGTATGCGGAGTGGAGCCACAACCCTCCGGGAGTCAGCAGCCGTGGAAGGGGCTGAGCTGGCAAGAAGTTACTATAGAATCTCCTGAAATGCATGTTTGGGAGGCCTAGTCCGGCTCCGCTGCGCACGCTCGTACTACTCGGGCCCCTGACAGCAGCTGCGATCACCGCGCTTGTATACCTCAACGCGTTCTCCACTCCGTTCGTCTACGACGACCACTACCTGATTGTCGAAAACCAGTCGATTGTGAACCTGGCCGATCTGCGCGCAATCGTGCTGCTGCAGCCGACGCGCCCACTGGTCAACCTTTCATACGCGATCGATCACGCGGTCTGGGGCCTCGACCCGTTCGGTTATCACCTGACCAACATCGGGCTGCACCTGCTCAACGTAATCCTCCTGTTCTATCTGACGCAGCGCTTCCTCGAGGATCGCGAGCAGCAGCTCACGACGCCCTCACGCATCCCGGCACGAGGCGTCGCGTTCAGCGTCGCTCTGCTGTTTGGTATTCATCCGATGATGACCAGCGCAGTCACGTACGTGGCTGGGCGGTCCGAAGTATTGTGTGCGACTTTTTTCCTGGCTCTCCATTGCTGTGCGGGCGCCACTGGCTGGTCGGGCACGGGCGGCGATGGTGGGTGTTCTGTGCGCTTTTCTCGGCGGCGGCGCTCGGAGCCAAGGAAATCGCGGTCATGCTGCCGCTGGTCCTGGTCTGCTACCAGGGGCTCGTCGTCCGTGTCGACCACGCGCAGCGACGGCGCTCCCTTCTCCTGCTGCTGGTCGCGCTCGCCCTCTCTGCCGCCACTGTGCGGGTCGCCACCTTCGTGCTCGTTGAGGGGCCCAGCCGGCTGACTATCCACTGGCAACATCTGCTGCGGCAGATCGATGTGCTGATGCGCTACCTGGTCCTCATGGCCGCACCCGAGGGGCAGACGATCTTTCACGCCGTGCCCGAGCTGACCTTGGCGGATGCGCGCGGGGTAGTGGCGGTGGCCGGCCTCGTCGCCCTGCTTCTTGTGATGTGGCGTCTGCGAAGGACTGCGGCACTCACAGCCTTCGGCCTTGCCTGGTTCTTGTTGATGCTGTTCCCGTCGACGGCGCTGGCGCTGGTCAGCGACGCGGAGCCCATGGCAGAGCACCGCGTTTACCTGGCGAGTTGTGGTCTGTTCGTGGCGGGCGGAACGGCTGCGGGTTGGCTGGTCGGGCGTGTGGCCGACCACCGCGTGCTCCGTTTCGCTTTGCTGGTGGTCTTCGGCGTCGTCATCCTCTCGTTTGCCGGCCGGGCATTCCTTCGAAATGCGGTACGCGCAGACCCGGTAGGCCTCTGGCGTGAGGCGGTGTCTCTGGCCCCGTCTCATCCGATGCCGCACCTCCTGCTCGCCGAGGCGTTGCAGAGGGATGGTCGTGCAAAGGAGGCGATCGCGGAGTACCGGGCCGGGATCGAGCTGGGCGACACTTATCCTCCTGCGTACCAGCAGCTGGCGCTGACCCTGGTGAAGGAGGGTCGGTTCGACGATGCCGTGAGCACATTCGAAGAGCTGCGTCGGGTCGACCCGCAATCGGTTGTCGCCTCGAATGGGTTGGGTGCCATCGCCCTGATGAGGGGTGAGCCCGAGCGTGCGCGCGCTTTTTTCATGGCGAGTCTTGCCACAGACCCACAGAATGTTGTTGCGCTGCGATCTCTCGCCCTGATGGCGGAGGCAGAGCCTGTTGACGCGGCCGAAGCTCTCCGACTCTGTCAAGAGATTCAGCGGATCGCGCCGCGCACCCCCGGCAATGACGATTGCATCAATAGAAATCGAGCCCGGCTCAGCGCCCCGGCCGGCATCAGCCGTTAGCACGCGTCGCGCCAGGTGGCTGGTCCTGTTCTGGACGCTGGTCCGGACCGACTTCAAGGCGCGCTACCACGGCAGCTGGAGCGGCTTCGTCTGGGCCTTGCTCAAACCCCTCAGCCTGTTTGTCGTTCTGATGTCGGTGTTCTCATTGATCTTTGCTTCGGATCCGACCTACAAGCTCGATCTCATCGTCGGGTTGTTCCTGTGGGATTTCTTTGCCGAAGGCACCAAGTCGGGACTCGTGTCACTGCATGCAAAGGGCTTCCTGTTGACCAAGGCGCGCTGTCCCTCGTGGATTCTCGTCGTCGCCTCGATCGCCAATGCCCTCATCACCCTCGCCGTTTTCTGTGTCGTCATCGTGCTCTTTCTGGTTTTCGCGGGTCGTCCGCCAACGATGACCGGCATGGTGCTGTTTCTCGGCTATTGTGGGCTGCTCACCATCATCACCGTCGGGTTTTCACTCGGGGCAAGCGTGCTGTTCGTCCGCTACCGGGATCTCAACCAGGTTTGGGACGTGATGACACAGGTGGGGTTCTTCATTGCGCCCATCATCTATCCGCTCGAGATCCTCCCCGAGCATTATCACTTCTACCTGTATCTGTGGCCCCCGACGGCGGTCATCGAATTCTCCCGCGCCGTGCTCGTCGCAGGAGTCACCCCGACACTGACGGGGCACGTCTTGCTGCTGAGCGTCGCGACCGTGATTCTGCTGACCGGAAGTCTCGTGTTCCGCCGCCTGAGCCCCCGCACGGCCGAATATCTTTGACGCAGGGCGCGGGGCGCGGGGCGCGATGCGGCTCTCTGGGCGCAGGACAAAAAACAATAGCGTTTCTGCTTTGTGCTCTTGGTGGTCTTGGTGCTCTCCGTGCAGAAAGCCGTCGGCTCGCTCACTCGGTTCTCAGCGCCACCACCGGTTCTATTCTCGAGGCCCGTCGTGCCGGGAGATAGCTTGCCACCAGCGCAATGACTGCCAGCAGTATGGTGACCGCCGAGAATGTGAGCGGATCGAAGGGACTGATATCCATCAGAAACGCCTTGGCGGCTCGGCTCGAGTAGGTGGCCAGCGCGAGGCCTGCCGCGATGCCGATGATTACGGGACGTATGCTCTGAAGCAGAATCATGCGGCGAACGGCGCCTGAGGTCGCCCCGAGCGCGACGCGGACGCCGATCTCGCGCGTCCGCGACGCCGCGACGTAGCTGGCGACACCGTAGATCCCGATCGTCGCCAGCGCCACCGCCAGAGCGCTGAACAGCGTAAAGAGAGCCACGCCCATCCGCTGCGGCATGAGCAAGTCGCGGACCCTTTCCTCGAACGGCTCGACATCGTAGACCGGAAGCACCGGATCGATCGCCTGGAGCTGTTCCCGCACCAGCGGGATCAGCGCTTCATCATCATCGCGAGCGCGCACCAGCAAATGGGCGGGATCGGTGGCGATGCTCTCATTGCCGGAGAGGTCCTGGTTGAATGCGAGGTACGCAAACGGGGCCGGCTCCTCCTGAATCTGCTCCGCGACGGTATTCTCGACGACACCGACGACGGTCCGCCAGGCGTTGCCCATCTCGAGGCGGCCGCCGATCGGATTCCGTCCTGCCCAGTACTTCCGTGCCATGGCGTCGTTGATGACGGCCACGCGCGGCGAGGCGGCGGTATCGCTGTCAGAGAATTCACGGCCGGCGAGCACGCGCGTACCTACCGTGCGGAAATATGCCGGACCCGCGTGCGACATCCTCTCGGTTACTTCGTCACCGGAAGGCTCGGAATAGCCCTCGATCTTCATCGTGTTGACCCAGGAGCCGCGGGTAGGAACCATGCCGGCCCATGCCGCAGATTCGACCTGCGGTAACGAGCGAACGCGCTCGAGTGCAGCGGCGTAGTACTGCTTCGCGCGCCCTTCGTCATACCGTGCCAATCCGACGTTGACCGACGCGCTGATAAGGTTGTCGACGGTGAGACCGAGAGGGGAGGCGAGCGCCGACATGAGGCTGCGGGCGAAAAGGCCGGTGCCGGAAAGCAGGACGAGGCTGAGCGCCACCTGAGCGCCGAGGAGGACGCCGCGCGCGGCCGAGCGCGACGTTGTGGACCGCGACTGGTGCCGAAGTGACACGAGGACGTCGGTCGTCGCGGCTCGCCACGCAGGCAGCGCTCCGAATACAAGGCCGGTCACCATGGACAGGCCGAGCGTCACGGCGAGCGCCACGCCATCGAGATCGAGCCGCAGATTCTCGATCGCCATGCCGCCCGGCAACTCGTACGTCGTCAGCAGCCGCAGCGTCAGTGCGGCGACCCCGATTCCCGCCATCCCGCCAGCCACCGCGAGCAGGACGCTCTCTGCCAGCAAGAGCCGGACGATCCGGCCGCGGGTCGCGCCGAGCGCCAGGCGGACGCCGATTTCTACCCGGCGTGCCGCCGATCGTGCGAGTAGAAGGTTGGCCAGGTTGGCGCAGCCGATCAGCAACGTGAGCCCAACGACTCCGATCAGCACTGCGACAAACGTCTTGACCTCGCTGGCCGAGCGGCCGAGTGCACGCGCCGGCAGCGACTCGAGCTGAAGCGCTTCCCGTTTGGCACCCGGTTCCTGCGGATGGAACTGCGCGTACACGGCAGTCATCTTCTCGGACGCCGTGGCAAAGCTCACGTCAGGCCGAAGGCGGCCGATGACTGTCAGCCAGACGAGGCTCCTTGTGCTCAAAGCATCGACGCGGGCAAAAAACCCGGTGCGTACCTGGCCGGACACGGTGACCGGAATGTAGAGCGACGGATTGGAGCCGAGGCTGATGCCGCGAAAACCCTTCTGCAGAACCCCAACTACGGTGACGGGACGTCCATTCGCACGGAACGTGCGTCCGATGACCGCCGGATCTTCGCCGAACCGGGTCCTCCAATAGTCGTAGCCCAGCACGGCCACCAGCGGTCCGTTCGGCACATCATCGGCCGGCAGCAATACCCGCCCGGCGACAGCCTTGACCGCGAAGAGGTCGAACGCGTTGCCCGACACGAACACCGCCGGAACAAGATCGGAGACGCCGTCGCCGATGAAGCTGAGCCGGCCGCCTCCGGAGACTGCAGCGACGCCCTCGAAGACGTCTGTGTGCTTCTGGTATTCCAGGAAGTCCGGATACGCGCTGCTCCAATTCCAGACCGCCAATCGATCCGGCTCGCGGATCGGCAGCGGACGGAGCAGCGTGGCATCGGCAAGCGTGAACATCGCGGTGTTGGCGCCGATCCCGAGTGCCAGCGTCAGAATCGCGGCGATGGTGAAGGCCGGGCTCTGCACGAGAAGCCGGACCGCATGCTTCAGATCTCCAGCGATGTTGCGCATTGAGTCCTCCGTTGCGATCGTCGGTAATGTGACGGACACCGTAGCCTCGAATAGAGAGCGCTGACATCCACTCGCGCGCGGCTCCAGCAACGATGTCAAGCGCCAGCAGCGTGGCTGTCCACCGGCTGTTCGAACGCGCGAGCGATGCTCGGATGAACTGGCGCATCTCTTCTGAATGCGCCTGTCGAAAAGCAGCCGGATAGAGCGCCAGGAGCGCCGATAGCACGCGCACCTTGCCGGTCACACGCGCACCTTCTTGGCCTTTGCGGCACGGAGAAGCACCGAAATGCGCGAGCTCTCGGCGGCCAGCACTTTCGAACCAAGTTTCGTCACACGGTAGTAACGGCGCCGCTCATCGTCCAGTTCAGGGTCCGGCCGCTCGTCCGCTTCTTCGATGAGGCCGGCGGCGAGAAGGCGCTTGAGCGTTCCGTACAGCGTTCCCGGTCCCATTCGGGTGCCTCCGGTGAGCCGCGCGACTTCCAGCATGATTCCGTAGCCGTGGCGTTCTTCGTCCGCGAGGGCGAGCAGGATGTGGTGAATCGCCGGGGTGAGCGGCAGGAAATCGGCGACGGCGGGTTGGGCGCTCTGCATCCGTAACAGATATATCACAGACGGACGTAGTTGCGCGGGATGCGGGGCGCGGGCGGTGCGCGAGGCGCGTGCGCGAGGCGTAACACAGAGACACAGAGTCATTAACGTAAAGGCAGAGACATTGATGTTGGTTCTCTTGTTTTACAAAAGAGTTCTCTGTGTGCTCTGTTCCTCTGTGGTTATCCCCCTGCGGTGGCATTAGCTTTCGGAGCACATCCGGCGCGGCGGCGAGGAGCGCGTCGATCTTCGACGGGTCTTTTCCGCCTGCCTCGGCGAAGTCGGGTCGTCCGCCGCCGCTGCCGCCGACGATTGGCGCCAGCTCTTTGACGAGAGCACCGGCCTTCACCCGCGCCGTGAGATCCTTCGAGACCGCCACGATCAGATTGACGCGGCCGTCGTTCTCAGATGCGATCACGACGACGCCGCTGACGAGACGGTCGCGCAGGGTGTCGGACATCCCGCGCAGTGCGTTCTTTTCGAGGCCGGCGACTCTTCTCGTCACCAGCTTCACGCCTTCGATCGATTGCGGAGCGTCGCCGCCTGCCGCGTCCTGCGACCCGCCGCCGAGCGCCACCTTCATCTTCAGCTGCTCGACTTCACGAGACAGGCGCTTGACGTCAGTCTGGAGCCTTTGCGCGATTTCGGGAGCCTGGGCCGCTGTCGTGCCCAGCGCGCCGACAACTCGGCCGAGGGCGTCCCGTTGCCGCTGCAGCCACTCGACGGCTCCGGTCCCTGTCAGTGCTTCGATCCGGCGGACGCCGGCGGCAACACCGCTCTCCTCGGTGATCACGAACGCGCCGATGTCGCCGGTGGCCCGAACGTGCGTGCCGCCGCACAGCTCCAGGCTGAAGCCGGGAATGCTGACGACGCGGACGCGGTCGCCGTACTTCTCGCCGAAGAGCGCCATCGCGCCGGCGGCCATCGCCTCTTCGGTTGAGCGGACCTCGGTCGCCACCGCCGTATTCCGTACGATCTGTGCGTTGACGATACGCTCGACCTCGTCCAGTTGCTCGCGCGTCACCGCGGAGAAGTGCACGAAGTCGAACCGCAGCCGGTCGGGTGCGACGAGCGATCCCGCCTGTTTGACGTGCGGGCCAAGAACGGTCCGCAGCGCCGAGTGGAGCAGGTGGGTCGCTGTGTGGTTGCGTCGTGTCGAATCGCGGGTGGCATCGGCCACTTCCGCCGTGACGATCTCTCCGGTGCGGAGCGCGCCCTTGTCGACTCGAACCTGGTGCAAACGAGGCCTGTTGCTCTGTTTCACCATGCGTTCGACCGTGGCTTCGGAGGTGGCACCGATGAGCCGTCCGGTATCCGAGACCTGCCCGCCGGCTTCGACATAGAAGGGAGTCTTCGCGATGGCGGCGTAGCCTCGCGTACCGGCAGCCAGATCGGCGACCGGCTCGCCGTGTTCGTCAAAAAGCGCGAGGATCGGCACTCCGCTGACGCACGTGGACTCATATCCCTCGAACTGGTCGCCGGCGGAGCTCAGGGTCTGTTCCAGCTCCGGCGTGAGGACGAACTGCAGGTCTTTGTCCGCCCCCTTGAACGAGCTGCCCGCACGGGCCTTGTCGCGCTGGCCCTGCATCGCGCGCTCGTAGCCTTCCCGATCGATCGCCAGGCCGCGCTGGCCCGCAAGATCGTCCATGAAGTCATACGGCACACCGAGTGAATCGTACAAACGGAACGCGTCGTCACCCGGCACGACCCTGTTGCCGGCCGCCGCCCGATCCAGGACCTCTTCGAGCCGGGGCAGACCGGCGGTGAGCACGGCGTCGAATCTCTCTTCTTCGCTGCGGACGACGCGCACGATCGAATCGCGATTGCTGCGCAGATCCGGATAGGCGTCCCCCATCTCGTCAACGACGACGTCGACGAGTTCGTGGAGGACGGGCTGCGAGAACCCGAGCTTCTTGCCGTGGCGCATCGCCCGGCGCATGATCTTGCGCAGAACGTAGCCACGCCATTCGTTCGACGGCACGGCTCCGTCGGAGATCAGAAACGTCATCGCGCGGAGGTGATCGGCGACGACGCGCATGGAGATGTCGTTCGCGTCGGTCGCCGAACCCGAATACTGGCGACCCGCCCGGCGCGCGATGGCCTCCAGAATCGGGACGAACAGATCGGTGTCGTAGTTCGAGAGTTTTCCCTGGATGACCGAGGTCACGCGATCGAGCCCCATCCCGGTGTCGATCGACGGTGCCGGAAGCGGGTTCAAGGTCCCGTCCGGCTGCCGGTCGAACTCCATGAACACGTTGTTCCAGATCTCGACGTATCGGTCGCAGCTGCACTCGATGCCGCGGCAGACGGGCTCGCTGCAGGGCAACTCGTTCCCACGAAAGTAATAGATCTCCGAGCATCGTCCGCACGGCCCCGTTTCCCCCATCGCCCAGAAGTTGTCGGCCGCGCCCAGCTCGCCGATCCGCTCCGCGGGCACCAGCGCCTTCCATGCATCGTAGGCTTCGTCGTCCCGGGAAATCCCTCCTTCGCCCTTGAAGATGGTGGGCACGAGGCGTTCCGCCGGCAGCTTCCAGACGTCGACGAGCAGCGTCCAGGCGAAGGGGATCGCCTCGCGCTTGAAGTAGTCCCCGAAGGAAAAGTTGCCGAGCATCTCGAAGAACGTGTGGTGACTGTTCGAGGGGCCGACGTTATCGAGATCGTTGTGCTTGCCACTGACGCGCATGCACTTCTGCGACGTAGCCGCCCGCGTGTAGGGGCGCTTTTCCTTCCCGAGAAACACGTCCTTGAACTGGTTCATGCCGGCGTTGGTGAACAGCAGCGTCGGATCGTCGTGCGGCACGAGCGAGGAGCTCGGGACGACGGTGTGGCCGTTGTTTCGGAAGTACTCGAGAAAAGTCGCGCGAATCTCGCGTGAGCGCATGATCAGATTCTATCTTTACCTTTCGGCAAGGGCTCGCGGGATTGGATGCGGGCACCCACGCGGGGCCCGTCGCCCGGCAGCCCACTTTTTTGAAGCGCGCTCGCGGCGTGGCTTCGGGTACGCGCGCTTCACAAAAAGCGGGCGCCCGCCGTGCGCCACCCGCGAGCCCGCCTGCCAATCCCGCCAGTTCGACTCGCGTAACCGAGCGCCGGCGGGGGCACATCAGGTCCACGGCGCAATACGGCCAGCGCGCTACGTCAGTTCCGAAAAACGCGCTGCAGGTGGTCCGATCGGCGGAGGCGCGGTTTCGCCACTGACGCGAGGAATAGCCGTACGCCCAACTGATCCCTTACCGGCTTCCGGAGAACCCGAGCCGGAGCCGCCATCGTAAGGCACGCACCGGAAGCGTGTTTTTCCGCGCGTAGGCCGAGGCGCCGAGGACCTGATGTGCCCCCGCCGGCGCTGACTCGAATCAGTCGAAGTCATCCGCCGCGGTCGGCGGATTTGCGCAGTGCAGCGGAGATCGCTGCGGACGGGAATCCCTGGCGGAGCAGGAAGCGATAGAGTCGCGCGCGGTCCTGGACGCTTGCTACTTTCCTGCCGCGGAGCTTCTTCGCGATGGCCTTGTTGACGAGTGCGCTTTCGTCGACATCGGCGAAGACTTCGGCGATTGCCTCGGCGGCGACCTCGCGCGCGATGCCCATTGTCTGAAGCTCGCGGGCGACGCGCAGGCGTCCGCGTCCTTTTATCGACAGTGCCGTCCGCGCGTAGGCACGCGCGACCCGCCGGTCGTCGAGCGCTCCGGTTGCCAGAAGCTTCGCGACCGCCGCGTCGGTTTCTTCGGGAGTGTGATCGCGGTCGAGCAGGCGTGAACGAACCTGAGACGCGGAAAGCTCCCGCCGCGCGAGCCAGCCGAGCGCAACGGTATAGGCGGACATTTGAGCGGTAGACCGGCCGTTCACAACGGAGCAGGCCTGACAGTCGTCAGGCTAGGCGAGTCTCGCGAAGCGCTCGCGCGAAGGCGGAAGCCTGCCACGACCCGCGACCCGCGCCTTACGACCCGCGATTACCGACTCGCGACTCGCGGAGCGCCACCCACGGCGGCGAGCGGTTGACCCGGATACACAAACGACAGCCAGTCGTGGCGGTCCGGCGCCTTGCCGTTGATGATGTCGAAGAACTGCTGCTGGATAGCCGTAGTGATCGGGCCGCGCGCGCCTCGCCCGACCTGAATCTTGTCGACCGAGCGGATCGGCGTGATTTCGACGGCAGTACCCGCAAAGAACGCTTCGTCGCAGATGTAGAGCAGTTCGCGCGGGAGCATCTCTTCGCGCACTTTGAATCCGAGGTCCTTCGCGATGCTGATCACGCTGTTGCGCGTGATCCCCGGCAGGATCGATGCGGTCAGCGGCGGCGTGTAGATCATGTCGTCGCGGACGATGAAGAGGTTCTGGCCGCTGCCTTCGCTGAGGTAGCCGAACGTGTCGAGGGCGATGCCTTCGCTGTAGCCCTCGGTGATCGCTTCCATCTTGATCAGCTGCGAGTTGGCATAATTCGCGGACGTCTTGGCGAGCGTCGGGAAGGTGTTCGGTGCGGCGCGCGCCCACGACGCGATGCGCACGTCGACGCCCCGCTCGAGGGCGTCCTGTCCGAGATAGGCGCCCCATTCCCAGGTGAGAATGGCGATCTCGACCGGACACGGGAACGGATTGACGCCGAGCGCGTTGTATCCGCGGTAGATCAGCGGACGGATATAGCAGGCCCGGTGCTCGTTGGCGCGGATCGTCGCCAGCACGGCTTCGGTCAACGTCGCCTGATCGACGCTCGGGTCCATTCGATAGATCCGCGCGGAATCGTAGAGCCGGCGCATGTGCGCATCCAGCCTGAAGCACGCTGAACCGCGCGGCGTCTCGTAGCACCGCGCTCCTTCGAACACGCCGCTCCCGTAGTGGACCACGTGCGACGCGATGTGAATCTTCGCGTCGTTCCAGTCCACGAACGACCCGTTCATCCAGATCTTGCCGGTGCCGGAAAAAGCCATATTGGGGGGGATTCTAGCACGCGCTTCCGGGCCGAGCCAGTCCAATTCCGGGCCGGGATGCGGGGATGCGGGATGCGGGATGCGGGGTGCGGAATGCGGAACGCAGAACGCGGAAGCGCTGTGTTCTCTGTGGTGATCTCCGGTCGCCGGGCGGCGGTTACTGTTTCTCGCCGCAGAAGGGGCAGTTGTCGGAGCGCGCGTGGAGCGGCTTGTGGCACTGCCAGCAGAACCGTGGCGCGGGCACTTCCCGCGGCGCGGACGCGGCTCTGGATGCCGTGCGGTTCCTCGCGCGACGACTTCGAGCTCGCCCGTCGCCTCCGACCGTGGCGACGGCGTCCGGCGCAGCGTTCCGGTCTTGGCCGTCAGCACATCGTCCAGCAGCTCGGCCGCCTTTTGATACCTGGCGCTGATCTCCGGCGCCATCGCGTGCATGACGATGTCGCTGATCGCCTTTGGAATCGCGGGATTTTTCAAACGGGGCGGGGACACCAGCTCGCCCGACATCAGCTTGTCGAGGTCCGCGGGCGCCGGCGTGTCGTAGGGCAGCATCCCGGTCAGCATCTGGTACATCGTGACGCCGAGCGAGTAGATGTCCGACGCGAACACCGCCTTCCCCTGGAACTGTTCGGGCGCCATGTAGGGAGGGCTGCCGATGACCGTAGTGCCGTGCGCCGCGATCTCGAGAAAGCGCGACGTGCCAAAGTCGGCGACCTTGAGCATGTCGTTCTCGGTCACCAGCACGTTGGCCGGACGGAGATCGCGATGAATCACTCCCTGCCGGTGTGCGTGGTCCACGGCGTTGCAGATCTGGCAGGTGAAGTCCAGCGCGCGGTTGACTTCGAGCGCGCCGCTGGCGGCGATCAGGTTTTCGAGCGTCTCACCCTGCACGTACTCCATCACGATGAAAAAGACGTTGTCCTGCTTCTCGGCGGTCGTGATCGAGACGATGTTCGGATGGCTGACGCTGGCCAGCAGGCGCGGTTCGCGCAGCAGATCGCCGAAGTCCATGCCCTGGCGGTGCGGAACCTTGATCGCGACTTTCTTGTCGATCCACGTGTCCTGGGCGAGATACACGGTGCCGAAGCCGCCGCTGCCGAGCGGCGAAATGATCTTGTACTTTCCGAGATTCTGACCTTTAAACAGCAATGCTGGACGTTGAGCGATGAACGCCGTCGTGAATGAGCAAGATTGCAGCAGTATAGCGCCGACGATCGATAATGATCCGATGCTGCCGCGGTTCTACGCGCCCGACCTCGACGGTGATCGCAGTGTCGTCACGCTTCCGCGCCGACGAAGCGCGTCACCTGTCACGCGTGCTTCGACTCGGAGCAGGTGATGAGGTCGCCGTCTTCAACGGCCGTGGCGCCGAGTTCAGGGCCGTCGTTGAAACGGCAGTCCGCGAGACGGCCGTACTCCGCCTGTCGGACGCACTTCCCGTCGCGCCGGCGCCGCCGGTCCAGATCGCCGCTCGTCCAGGCGATCCTCAAAGGCGGAAGCATGGACGATGCGATACGCGACGCGACGATGATGGGTGCCGAGTCAATCGAGCCGGTGCTCACCGCGCACGGGGACGTGAAGGCATCAGCGGTGAAGCGTCCGGGGATTCTGGAGCGCTGGAACCGCGTGGCGCTGGCGTCGGTGAAGCAGTCCCGCCGCTGCACGCTGCCCGCAATCCACCCGCCGCGCAGCTTCGATGAGTGGATCACCGCCCCCTCCGCGGGCATCATCCTGATCTTCGTCGAACCGTCATCAGAGTGCGCATCCGCGCCGCTGAAGCAGTTGCTGGACCACGACGTCCCCGCCCGCGCCGCGGTGCTGATCGGGCCGGAAGGAGGCTGGTCCCCCAGGGAACTTGCTCAGGCGCTCGCCGCTGGGGCGATGGCGGTGTCGCTTGGGCCGCTGACTATCCGCGCCGAATCCATGCCGGTGGCCGCCCTCTCCGCGTTGAACACGCTCTGGGCGCGGGAGTAATCAGTAATCAGTGAGTCAGTGATCAGTTAGGATCAGTTTAGGAGTTAGGAGTTAGAGGTTAGGAGTTAGCGCGCGACAGCACAAAAGCCCACCAATCGTCCTCCTCTGCGGACTCCCCGATTTCGAAGGCCGAGGCGAACGCCTCTTCGACCATCTGGCGCTCGTCAACATTCAATCCAGAGACGATGAGCGTCCCGGTCGGGCGGACGAGGCGACCCAGCTCCACGGCATGACGCGCCAGCAGCGTGCCGGTCAGATTCGCGGTCACGACATCGGCAGGCAAGCGGCTGGCGGTCGTGAAGTCCTCCACGTGCGCGTCCACCACCTCGGCAACGGCGTTGGTCGCGATGTTTTCTCGCGCATTTTCCACCGCATCCGGATCGACGTCGATCGCGGCAACGTAGGCCGCTCCGAGCTTCGCCGCCGTAATCGCCAGCACGCCCGACCCGGTACCTACGTCGATCATTGTCTGACCCGCCAGGTTTCGGTTCTGCAGAAGCGCGATGCAGAGACGCGTGGATTGATGATGGCCGGTGCCGAATCCTCTCGAGGGTTCGATGATGACGAGGACGGGATGCGGAATGCGGGTTGCGGGATGCGCATCGGAGGTCACGGAGCGCATCGGGTTGGCGCATTCCGCGTTCCGCGTTCCGCATCCCGTCCGGCAGATCCCACGGCGGAGCGACGATTACTCGGCCGATTCGAATAGCTGGCAGGTCCGCTTGCGTCCGTCGCGCCCAATCGTCGTCTTCGACTTCGACCGTGCTGATTTCCAGTTGCTGAAAATCGGGCGAGGTCTGAAGAGCGAGAGCCGCTCTGTCGCGTGCCTCCGTGCGTGGCGAAATGCGCCGTCCACACCTGTGGAGCGGTGAGGTCGTCTTCGTGGATCGCAACGAGCTGATGGTCGGCGAGCAGTGCGACAAGACGATCGCGGCTCGGCGGCCGGGAGATCGTTCAACCGCAGGATCAGAGCCGGAGAGACGTTGATCACCACAGAGAAGCAGAGAACACAGAGAACTTTTTTGTAAAACAAGAAAACATTCTGTGTCTCCGTGTCTCTGTGGTGACCCGCACCCGCGCACCGCGCATCCGCGCGCCGCGCCCCGCGCCTACCCGAAGATGTCCTTCACGCGCTCGAAGAACGGCTTGTCCTCCTCGCCCGTGATCTCCACATCATCAGGGAGCGTCTTCCGGAACTGTTCGAGGATCAGCTTCTGCTCCTTCGACAGCTTCTTCGGCACGGCGGCGCGCGCGATGACATGGAGGTCACCGTGACCGCGCCCGCCCACGTTCGGCATGCCCTTGCCCCTTACCCGGAAGCGCGCACCAGGCTGAGTGCCTGCGGGGATGGTCAGGTCCTCGCGGCCGTTGAGCGTCGGCACCTTGACGCTGCCGCCAAGGGCCAGTGTCGGGAACTGAATCGGCAGCTCGCAGTAGAGGTCATCCCCCTCGCGGTGAAAGAAATCATGATCCTGGACGTGGACGACGACGTAGAGATCGCCGGGGGGGCCGCCGGCGCTGCCATGCTCGCCTTCACCCGTGAGGCGCATCTGCTGGCCGGTGGCAATACCCGCCGGAATCTTCACGCTCAGCTTGCGCTCGCGCTGAATGCGTCCCGCGCCACGGCATGATTCGCACGGCTTCGCGATCGTCTTGCCGGTACCGCGGCAATTCGGGCAGGGGCGTGCGACCGTGAGGAATCCGTGCTGCTGCCGGAGCTGCCCGGTGCCTCGGCACTGCGAACACGTTTCAGCCGACGTGCCGGCGGCGGCGCCCGAACCCTTGCACGTCTCGCATGTCTCTTCTCGCGGAACGACGATCGCTGTTTCGGTGCCTGTCGCGGACTCGTCGAACGAGATCTCGAGATCGTAGCGGAGGTCGGAACCCCGCTGCGGCCCGCTGCGGCGCCGCCGGCCGCCGCCGAAGATCTCGCCGAAGCCGAACATGTCACCGAGGCCGGAGAAGATGTCCGAAAAGTCCGCGAAGATCGTGGGGTCGAATCCTGGGCCCGCCCCCGCGCCGGCGACGCCCGCGTGGCCGAAGCGGTCGTACATGCCGCGCTTCTGCGAGTCGGCCAGGACGGCGTACGCCTGCGCCGCTTCCTTGAAGGCTTCCTCCGCCTTGTGATCTCCGGGGTTGCGATCGGGATGGAATTTCAGCGCGAGCTTGCGATACGCGCTCTTGATCTGTACTTCGCTCGCGTCCCTGGCCACACCAAGGACTTCATAGTAATCACGCTTGCTCACGCCGCTCAGCCCTTTGCTACTTTCACCATCGACGGCCGCAGAAGACGGTCGCCCAGCGTGTAGCCGCGGCGGAATTCTTCGACGATCTCTCCGTCGTTCCTGTCTTCGGCAGGCTCGTACGATACCGCCTGGTGATAGTGCGGATCGAATTCGGCGCCGAGTGCTTCAATTGGTTTCACGCCGCGCCGCCTCAGGATGTCCTGCAGCTCGCGGTAGATGAGCTCCACACCCTTGCGATAGGACTCCGCCCCCTCCGTGCCCGGGTCAGCGCTCAGAGCGCGCTCCAGGTTATCGACCAGCGGAAGCAGTTCATGAATGATGTTGAACGCCGCCGTCTCCTCGAGCGCCTGCCGCTCGCGCTCGGTGCGCTTGCGGAAGTTGTCGAACTCCGCGGTCTGACGGAGAAGAAGGTCCCTGTATTCGTCGCGCTGCCGCTCGGCTTCCGTGGTGGCAGGCCGGCTGCCGGCGCTCGGCCAGGAAGCCGGCCTCTACCGGATCGTCAGGCCGGCTGAAGCCGGCCTCTACCGGGTCGTCAGGCCGGCTGAAGCCGGCCTCTACCGGATCCGATGCGGCCTCTGCCTGAGACTGCTCGGGGTTGTCTTCCACGAAATCCTTGGGATGTTTGGTCAATTACCCGTCGCTCCTGCCGGTCATTCGGTTGATCGCCTGCGACAGCGTGTCCACGGCATTGATCGCGCGCGAATACTTCATCCGCGTGGGACCGATGACGCCGACAGCGCCGGTGCTTCCGCCGCCCGAGTAGGTTGCGGCGATGACGCTGAATCGACGCAGGTCGGGCGTGTGATGCTCGCTGCCGATAACGACCGTTATCCCTGCACCGCCCAAATACTCGTCGAGCAATTGGACGAGCCGCTTCTTCTCTTCGATCATGCGCAACAGCGTGCGCAGGGTTTCGATCGTCACCTCAGGATCCTCGCTGCCGATCCCCTCGAGCAATAGAGAAGTGCCCTGGATGAATACGATCGGCACCGAACCCACATCGTCGAACGTCGAGATCGCGAGACGCAACGCGCGCGCCATCAGCTCGTCGTACAGAGTGCGCTCTTCACTGAGACGCTCGAGGACAGCCTGTCGCACCTCGACCATCGAGCGGCCCCGGAATTCACTATTCAGATAGTTGGCGGCCTGCTGAAGCTCGCCGGGCCTATAGGGATCCGATGGTTCGATGACCTTGTGCGAGACCTGTCCGCCCGTCGCGACGAGAACGACCAGGACCTTGCCACCGTCGAGCGGGACGAAGTCAAGATGTTCGAGCGTCGTTGTCGCGGCGGCGGGGCCAATTGCGAACCCGACCTGATGCGATGCCCGGGACACTTCCTGTGAGATGTGTGACAGAAAATCGTCCACCGTCCCGGCACGGCGAAGACGCTCTTCGACCTGTGCCGTCGGACGCGCTGAACGCCGGGCTGCGAGGATCTGGTCGACGTACGCGCGATAGCCGCGGTCGGTCGGCACGCGACCGGCCGAGGTGTGCGGCTGCTGCACGAACCCGAGGTCCTCGAGCCGGGCGAGCACGTTCCGGAGCGTCGCCGACGACACGCCGAAGCCCCGGCTGGCGAGCCACAGCGAAGACACCGGCTCACCCTGGTCGATATAAGCCTGGACCAGGGCCGCCAGAATCCGTCTATCTCGTTCCGGAAGTTCAGGATGTCGAATCATTGTCATTAGCACTCCGTGGTCGGGAGTGCTAACCCTCATTATAGCCGTAGGCCAGCCCTTTAGGGCTGTTGACAGTCGGCGGTCAGCCCTGAAGGGCTGGACAACGTCTCGATGGGCAGCCCTGAAGGGCTGGACTACGTCCGACGGTCAAATGCCCGCGCGCGTGGCGAGCTCGGCGGCAGCGGTCCGGGCGGTCGCTGCGATCTCTTCAGAATCGGCGTGGAGGAGCGCGAAGTCGCGCGTCAGGATCTCGCCGTCCACCATCGTCAAGCGGACGTCGGTGCCTCGAGCGGCGTAGACGAGGGTCGACCACGGATCGGCATCCGGCGCGAGATGAGGCCGCTTGCGATCGACCAGGATCAGATCCGCACGCTTGCCGACTTCTACAGAGCCGATCTCGGCGTCCATGTCGAGCGCCCGGGCGCCTTCGCGGGTCGCCATCCAGAGCGCATCGCGGGCGGTCAGTGCACCGGGTTCGAGACGTACCGCCTGCAGGGTAGCGGCAAGCCGCATCTCCTGGAACATGTCCAGCCCGTTGTTGCACGCCGCGCCGTCCGCTCCGAGCGAAACCGAGATGCCGCGCTTCCGCATCTCGACCACCGGCGCGATGCCGGACCCGAGCTTCAAGTTCGAGCCGGGGCAGTGGAGCACCTTTACGTCACGCTCGGCAAGGAGCCCCTGTTCGCGATCGGTCACCCAGACGCAGTGCGCCGCGCACAGGCGGTCCGTCGCCAGGCCGGTATCGGCAAGGTATTCGAGGTTGCTGAATCCTCCGGACAGGCGGCGGACCACTTCCACCTCGTCGCGGTTCTCGGACGAGTGTGTGTGCACCAGGGTGTTGTCGCGTTTGGCAAGGTGCGCGACGGCCTCCAGCAGCTCCCGCGAGCACGAAACCGCGAAACGTGGCGCGAACGCTGCCCGCAGACGTCCGTTCGCGGCGTTGTCCCATCTCTTTCGAAGGGCGACGCTCTCATCGATCGACGCCGACGTTTTCTCGCGCAACCTCGCCGGGACGTCGTCGTCAGAGTCCATCATGCATTTGCCGACGACGGCGCGCATGCCGAGGGCGCCAAGCGTCTCGAAGACGACGTCGGTATCGTGCACTGTCTCCATCGTCAGTACCGTCGTCGTCCCCGACAACAGCAGCTCACTCGCCGCGAGTCGCGTCGATGCCCGCAGAGTCGACTCGGTGTGAGCGGCTTCCATCGGCCAGACACAGCGTTTCAGCCACTCCAGCAGCGGCATGTCGTCCGCGTACCCGCGGAAGAGCGTCTGGCACAGATGGATGTGCGTCTGGATGAATCCCGGCAGCAGGTATGCGCCGCCCGCGTCGATCGTCGTATCCCAGTTGGCGCCAGGTTCGGCCCCCACCGATGCGATGCGTCCCTCACGAACGCCAACCGCGCCTTCGACGACCTCGAGGCGGTCGTTCATCGTGAGGATGGTCGCGTTACGAATGAGGATGGAGGACATACACGTGCTCACGTGCGACGTGCGACGTGCCACGTGCGGACGTGCGACGTGCCACGTGCGAACGTGCCACGTGCGTACGTGCGGTGCTACTGGCGGTCACGGAGGGTTTGGAGGCTGACGCTCTTCATGGAGAGGCCGGCCGTGTCGGCGCCGCGGCGGACGGCGATGAGTTCCGCGAGGATGCTGATGGCGATCTCGGCGGGCGTCACTGCACCGATGTCGAACCCGATCGGCGCATGAATGCGCGTGAGGCACTCTGATGGAAGTCCTTCGCTGAGGAGCGCGGTGTAAATCCGCGCCACCTTTGCGCGGCTGCCAATCAACCCGAGATAGCGCAGGTCACGAGCGGCGAGCGCGCGCATCGCATCGAGGTCGTGCTGATGCCCTCGCGTCAGCACGACGACGAAGCTCGACGCCGGGAGGTCTGCTCGATGCAGCCATTCGGGGATGGGTTCGACGATGAGGTCCGCGCCGGGGAAGCGTTCGGCGTTCGCAAACTTCTCGCGATCGTCGACGACTGTGCAGCGGAAGCCGGCGTCGGCAGCGATCCGTGCGAGCTGGAAGCCGACGTGGCCAGCGCCCACGATGAACAGTGGCGGATCGGGCAGCAGCGGATCGACGTGGACGTCCATCCGGCCGCCGCAGATGAGGCCGTTCTCCTGTGCGAAGTCGTCGTTCAGCTCGAAATGAAGAATAGTGGACCGGCCGTCGCCGAGAGCCGTCCGGGCTTTCCCGATCGCTTCGTTCTCGTAGCAGCCGCCGCCGATCGTGCCGACGGTACGGCCATCGGCGAACACCAGCATCCTGGCGCCCGCGCGCTGCGGCGTCGAGCCCTGTGCGCGGATCACCGTGACGAGCGCAGCCGCCTCGCCGCGCTTCAACGCTTCGGCCGCCGCCGCGAGAACTTCTTCGTTCATTTATCGCCTGTTTCCGAGCCCTGGCCCGCCGACCTGTCCGCCGTAGCCCTGGCGAAGGTGGAAGCCTTGGCGAAGGCGGCTCAGATCAGGACCTCGATTTTGGATTTGCTGCGCAGCACCTTTACGAACGCCTCTGCCTTCTCCCGCTGCCGCGTCTGGGTCAGGTGCTGGCGCACTTGCTCGGTGACCTGCTCGAGTGGAATGCTCCCGCCTGGGCGCCGCTCCGTCAGCTTGATCACGTGATAGCCGAACGAGGTCTGGACGATATCGCTGATCTGCCCCGGTTTGAGCGCGAAGGCGGCATTCGCAAACTCCGGCACCATGCGGTCCTTCGTGAAGAAATTGAGATCCCCGCCGCGCTCGGCGCTGCCGTCGGCCGAGTACTTGCGCGCAAGATCGCCGAAGTCCTTGCCGGCTTTCGCCTGCTTGTGGACGCTCTGGATCAGCGCCAGAGCCTTTTTCTTCGCCGCTTCATCGCCGGGCTGGAACCGAATGAGGATGTGGCTGGCGCGAACAGCCTCCGGCTGCTTGAACTTGTCGGGATTCTTCTCGAAGAACTCGCGGATCTCCGCGTCGGTCACCGGTGTAACGCCCGCCGCTTCCGCCTCCATCATCTTGTTGATGCGCGTTTCGTCGAGCATGTTTGCGCGGAGTGTCTCCGGCGTCATCCCGCGCGACGACAGCGCCTTGCGGTACTCCTCGTCAGAGGGGAACTGGCTCCTGATCTTCTGCATCTGCTCGTCGACGGTCTTCTCGTCGGCCGGAAAGTTTCGCGCCGTGACTTCGTTTTTGAGCAGTTTCACGTTGATCAAGATCGTCGAGGGTCTTCCGGTAGATCGCGTCGCGCTGCTCCTTCGGCACACGTTTCCCGGCCGCCATTTCCATCTGCGCGATGCGTTGCTCGAAGTCAGCCTTGGTGATGGCTTCGCCGTTCACCCGCGCGAGAACGTCGGGAAGCGTTTCGGGAACGGGCTTCTTTGGATCAGCGGCCGCGGCTTCGGCGGCCGGCGCGGATTTGTTCTCTGCGGTCGGGAATTTGCGGCACGCGCTCGACGAAACCACGACGCAGGCGAGCGCCACTATCGCGCTCCGGGACGCGTTGAACATCCTCTTATTATGGACGGAAAATGTGCAGCGGGCAGACGACCGCGGGCTCGGTACCCTGGATGAAGGCTTCCTTGAAGATGCGCGGGCAGAGGGCTGTGGCGAGTTGTCCGGTGTCGCGATCGATATCGACGAATGAGATCCCCTCTGGTGTATGGAAGCCGCCGTTGGCCTGACCTGACAGCGCGCGTTTCATGAACGTCGTCCAGATCGGCAACGCGGCCTGCGTGCCGCTGAGCCCGACCGGCTGGTTATCGTCGAGCCCGACCCAGACGACGGTCAGCAGCTCCGGCGTGAACCCGATGAACCACGCGTCGCGCAGGTCGTTGGTCGTTCCTGACTTGCCGGCGGCATCGCGGTTGAATCCCGCCGCTCGCGCGCCCGCGCCGGTCCCCTCGTTGAGGACGCTTCGCATCATGTTCGTGACCAGAAACGTCGTGTCGGGTCGCGCGACTGTACGCGGCTCGGTTGGCGGAATCTGAATCTCGTTGCCGCCCGTCACCATGCGCAGGATCGCGCGCAGCGGCCGGATCGCGCCGTAGTTCGGGAAGAGTGTATAGGCACTCGCCACCTGCAGCGGTGTCGCCTCGAATACACCAAGCGCAATCGAAGGATACGGTCTCGGCGGCGTCCCGGCGCCAACGCGACGCCACAGGCCGGCGACCTCGTTGTATCCCGTCGTCTCGGCGACTTTGATCGCCGCGATGTTGCGCGACAGCGCGAGCGCCCGGCGCAATGTGATCGGCCCTTCGTACTCACCGTCGTAGTTGGACGGCGTCCACGCCTGCGAATTGACTTCCCACGTCGTCGGCTCGTCCATCACGACCGTTGCCGGAGTGATGTCGGTCCGCCCGTGGGCGTATGCCTGCTCGAAGGCCGCGAGGTACACGAACGGCTTGAAGACCGAACCGGGCTGGCGGTTCGCACTGACGGCCCGGTTGAACTGTGACTGGTTGTAGCTGCGGCCGCCGATCAGCGCGAGAATGTCGCCGCTGCGCGGATCGATGGCGACGAGCGCCGCTTGCGCGGGTTGCCGCTTGCGGCGCGCCAGGATCGCGTCGATGCGGACGAGCCCGTCACGCACGGCGTCCTGCGCGATCTTCTGCAGGTGGACGTCGAGCGTCGTATACACGTCGACCGCACCGGTGACCTTGTAGCGGTCCTGCAGTTCCTGACTGATGTAATCGACGAAGTACGGCGCCTCGTTCTCGAGCGACCGTGCCGCTACCTGCAACGGCTCGCGGCTGGCACGCGCGGCCGCATCCTCGCTGATGAATCCTGACTGCGCCATTTCCTTGAGGACGACGTTGCGACGGTCCTTCGACTTGTCCGGATTGTTGAAGGGAGAATGGCGCGGCGGCGACTGGATGACGCCGGCGATGGTGGCGGCTTCGCTGAGCGAGACATTGGCAATGTCCTTACCGAAGAACAGCCGCGCCGCCTCAGGCACGCCGCGGATCGCAAACGATCCGCGCTGGCCGAGCCAGACGTCGTTGAGGTAGAGCTCGAGTACCTGGTCCTTCGTCAGCCGGCGCTCGAGCGCGATCGACATCAGCCACTCTTTGAACTTGCGCGTCGGCGAACGGGTAGAAGTGAGGAAGGTGTTCTTGATCAGCTGCTGTGTCAGCGTGCTGGCGCCGCGCATCTGCGTCCGGCCCCCGGAGACGTACTCCCAGACGGCGCTGACGATGCCGATCGGATCGATCCCCGCGTGATCGTAGAAGCGGCGGTCCTCGATGGCGAGCACGGCCTTGATCATGTGCGGCGGGATCGCGGCAAGCGGTACGTCGCGGCGCTTCTCACGGGCCGACGTGATGAGTGCCGTGATCAGCGGCGCATCGAGCGTCAGCGTCTGGAACTTTTCATTCGTCGCCACAGCTTCGATATGGTCGATCCCGGTCGGATCGAGTGTCTTCCCGCGCGAGGCAAAAACGATGCGGAGCAGCTGACCACGCCGGTCGCCGTCGCGGGGCATGATGGCGATGGCTTCGCGACCGACCGTGAACTCGCCCGGGGTCTCCGCGCGAGCGCGGTTGGCGTATCCGAGATCGTTCAGGCGATCGACGAGTTGTTGCGCGGAGACGGCCTGCCCCCGGCGCACTTCGAACGGGCGCGCGAATACGCGAGGATCAGCCCGCTGCATCGCGCCGTGCAGCCGGCCGTCGATCATGCGGGAGAAGGTGACGTAGTAGTAGCCGGTGACCAGGCAAAGGACGACGAGCGGCAGGGCGATCGCGAGCAGGGCGTACCACTTCCAGCCCCGCCGACGCTTCACCGCGCTGCCGCGGCTCCGCCTCGTCGCGACACCGCCAGCCGCCCTCGGAAGCCCTGGACCGCGGTTGCTCATCGCACGTCTGTCGTGTAGCCGCATTGTACGAACTTCTGGTCTAGCGACGATGGCTTTCTCCCCCGAATACGTGGCGTGCGTTCTCAACGAGAACTTCGAGGACGCGAAAGGGCAGTTCCTGGGTCCACTCATGGCGATCCATTACGCCCACCTGGTCATGCTGTCCGATTGTGGAATTCTGAGCCCGGAGGATGCGCGGATCATCCGCGACGGTCTGGAAGCGATCTCCCCGGACGATGTGAAACGGGCGAAATACGACGGCACCTGCGAGGACCTCTTCTTCTTTATCGAGCGATTGCTGGCGAAACATTGCGGGGAGGACGTCGCCGGGCGCCTGCATACTGCCCGGTCCCGGAACGACATCGATATGACGATGTACCGGATGCAGCAGCGGCAGATGATCCTGTCGCTGGGCGCCGCCGGTCTCGAACTTCGGGAAAGCCTCCTGGGGATCGCCGCAAGCTATCGGGACGCGGTTTTTGCCGCCCACACGCACACGCAGCCGGCACAACCGACCACCATCGGCCACTACCTTCTTGCCGTGATCGAGCAGCTGGAGCGGGACGCTGTGAGGTTACGCGCTGCGTACGCCAGCACGAACAAAAGTCCGCTGGGATCATGCGCCATCACCGGGACCGGGTTCGCGATTGACCGCGACCGGACCGCCGCGCTGCTGGGATTCGACGGACCGACCGGCAACACCTATGGCAGCATCGCGACGGTCGACTACCTCCTCGAGAGTGTCGCGGCGGCGGCAGTCATGCTGGCCGGTGTCGGCCGCGTCGTGCAGGACCTGCTTCTGTGGTGCACGGCGGAGTTCGGCTACCTGCGGCTTGCCGACGGCTTCGTGCAGTGCAGCAGCATCATGCCGCAGAAGCGCAATCCGGTTGCGCTCGAGCATGCGCGCGCAATTGGCAGCAAGGCAGTCGGGCAGGCCAGCGCCATCCTGCTCGCCGTCCACAACACTCCTTTCGGGGACATCGTCGACACCGAGGACGACCTGCAGCCGCTGGTCGCGTCAATGTTCAAGGATGCGACCAGGGCGGTACGGCTTATCGCTGCGGCGATGGCGGATGCGTCGTTCGAACGCGAGAAGTTGGCCGCTCGCGCCGAGCTGGGCTGGATAACCGTGACTGAGCTTGCCGACACGCTGACCCGCGACCACGGTGTCCCATTCAAGACCAGCCATGCCATCGCCACGAAATTCGTCGAAGGCTGCATGAGGAATCCGGCAGCAAAACGTGGCGACGTGTTGCGCGAGGCGACGTCCGCGGTGCTGGGCCAGGCCGTGGGGATGAATGACGCCGATCTGGAGCGCACGTTGAGTGCGAGGAATTTCGTGGACGTCCGACGCACGCACGGTGGTCCTTCGCCGGCGGTTACCGGCCCGGCGATTGAGGAATCACGCAGACGCCTCGCCGTGGATCGAGCCCTGCACGACGAGGCGATTGGAAGGCTCCGGAAAGCCGAGCAGCATTTGCGCGACGCCGTCGCGGGCCTGGCGTAGTCCAGCCCTTTAGGGCTGCCCATGGAACGGCGTCCAGCCCTTCAGGGCTGGACGCGTAGGCCAGCCTCGTCAAATTGCGATGATCCAATGTTTCCCGAGCTCCAGCGGTAGCTCCGCCAACAGCCGGTCGACTAGCGCCGGACCGTAGCGGTTGAGGAAGAACACAACTCCCAGCGTTCTCTCCTGCGGATGTCCGTGTGGAAAGATCTGAGCTTGCGCGCGGCTGAATTGTCGCCGGAGCGTTTCGTCACGCTTCTTGGCAGCCTGGATCATCTTGCCTCGCAGGGCCTTCAGGTCGTGTTCCATTCGGCCGAGCGTCGTCTTTGCGGCACCGGCAAGGGTCGGATCGACCTCCGGCATCACATCAATCACCCGCTCCATCGTCTTCCGCGCGGAAGTCTCGGCATCGCTCAGCGCCTCTTCAACCGCTCGCGGCAACTGCGCCTCGAGCAGCCGGTTGAGCGCCGACTCGTCCTGCGGCTGAAACTCTTCGATCGGCAGATCGTGCTTCGCGAGGAACCGCGCCGTCGCCGAGTCGATCAGCGTCGCCGTCGCGCGCGGATACATGATCGGCATCGGCACGCCGAAGTGCTCGTAGACGCCGCGAAGCTGGCCGAGATACGCCAGCTCGCTTGGGCCCGCCACGTAGCAGACCGTGGGGAACAGCGCATCCTGGACAATCGGGCGCAACAGCACGTTGGGACTGAACCGCTCAGGATGATCGACGGCTTCGGCGGCTAGTGCCGCGGGTGAGTGCACGCTGTTGCCGACCAGGAACTGGTCGGCCTGGCGCTTGATCGGCCGCCGCGACTCGTCCAGCCTGAACACTGAAAGGCTGTCGCTGTGAGGTACGACCTGTGGCTGATGTCCGCGTTCCTGGAGGGCGGCTCCAGCCTCCGCCGCAAGCGACGCGGTCTTCCCCGGGAACTGCAGTTCGCGCGCGAAGAGATCCGACACGAGCGGTTTCGCGGCGGGATCGGCTGACTCGAAGACCACAAGACCGTGCGGACCGAGCAGGCGTTCCAGCCAGATGCGCGAACGCAGTTGCCATGCCTTCGCCGGGGTGCCAGGCCGTTTTCACGCCTGCGATCGTCCAATCGGTAAAGTCGGTGGGCGCGAGCGCCGCCTGGAGCTCGGTGATGGCGCGATCGACGCGGGAGTCGAGCTTCAGCGACGCAACGGGAAGCTGGCCAGCGCCTTGCGGCGGATCCAGTTCGATGGTCTTCGGCTGAAAGGCGGCGTCGAGCACCGTGACCGCATGTACTTCGTCCCAATCGTGGTCCTCGGCGTCCACCCAGAATACGGGCACTGCCCGGACGCCATGCTCAGTCGAGACGCGGCGCGCGAGCTGAATGGCGGTGATCGCCTTCAGAAGAGTGAACAGAGGACCGCCGAATGCGCCGGCCTGTTGACCGGTGACGACAGCGACCGTGTCTCGATGTTGAAGAAGCGAAGCGGCGGCGCGCGCCTCAGCCGGGGCAGCACGCCGGTCCTGTTGGGCGCCGACGATCGCGGCGACTTTGCTACAGTTGCGTCCGTGCTGTTGGGCGCGCGCGATCGCTGCGCGCCACGCCTCGGGGGAGTTCGGGTCGCCGGCATAAAACGTGGCGACGCTGGAATAGTTGTCGGCGTAATCTCCCGCGAGCGGCCGGATCCACGAGAACCGGCGTAGGTCGATGCCCGCGGCGAGTGACACGGCCTCGTACTCTAACATGTCAGTTTCGTGCTAAATTTCATCAACCCACCGAGGAGCTTTCGTTCCTGACCAGAGACGACCCGTCGGCATTCGCCCCACCGCCCGCGTTCGGCCCCTTCAGGGTGCTGCATCAAGTCGGCGTTGGCGCGCTCGGCCCGGTCTTCCGGACCTACGAGCCAACACGTGACCGGCTCGTCGCTGTCAAAGTCTTTCGGCTCGACATTACGCCGGAGCAGGCGCGTGCGCTCGCCGACGAACTCGCGGGTGCGACGCAGGCCGGGCTGTTTCATCCTTCAATCGTCGAGCCCATCGCGTCGGGAGTCGAAGGCACTGTCGCATACCGCGCCGAGGAGTACGTCGCCGCCGAATCATTGGACGTCGCGATGCGCCACTACGCCCCCGCGGCGGTGGAGAAGGTCCTGCCGTTCATTTCTCAACTCGCGGCCGCGGTCGATTTTGCCCGGCTGAACGGTGTTGGTCATGGCGCGCTACACCCTCGCGATATCTTCGTCACCCCTGAAGAAGCACGCGCCACCGGCTTCGGTGTGGTTGAAGCGCTCGAGCGCGTCGGTTTGCGAGCGCCCGTTCGCCGCCCTTATTCGGCGCCCGAGAGAGTTGCCGGTGAGGAGTGGGGGACCCCGGCCGATGTCTTTTCACTGGGTGCCATCGCCTACGAGTTGCTGACCGGGCGCAGACCCGCGGGTGTGGGAGCCGCAATCGGGGATCTGAGCGGCGCCTCAGCCACCCACGCCGGCGAGCTTCACGCCATTCTCGTCAAGGCCATGGCTGAGAACCCCGCGTCGCGGTATCCGACGGCGATGGGATTTGCGTCCGCGCTCGAGGCCGCCTCACGCGGCGAGACGACGTCTGTGGCTGAGACCCCGTAGTCCAGCCCTTTAGGGCTGAGGCCCCCGTGCAGTCCAGCCCTTCAGGGCTGAAACCCCGCCCGAGGCCGCCATCGCCGCGGCTGCCGCCGCGGTACCGCGCCGGCGGACGCCTCCGCCGCAGCCACCGAAACCGGAGCCGGCTCCCGAACCCGAGATCGACGACATCACTCCGGAGCTGGTAGAGGACGACGCGTTTGCCGCGTTTGCGATTGGCGAGGCATCGGGCGCCAACGCGGCGCAACCGGCACGCGATCTCTTCGACATCGAGTCGGCCGAAGATCCTGCGATCGATCCCGAGCCGCAGCGTTTCAAAAGTGATTTCGATCCCGATGTTCTCGACGAGCCGATGACTGTCGATCGGTTCGCGGATACCTTCGAGCCGGAACTCCCCGTCGAACGCGAGCTCGAGGACACCTCGGAGCGTCAACCTCACCGGGGCTTCCAGGCCGAGCTCGATGACGACGATGACGTTCACGGGTACGTGCCACCGCCGCGACGCTCGATCGACTACGTGCCTGAGGATCAGTACAGCGCCGGCGATCCTCCTCGCCGCCGAACGTTGCCGTTGGTGCTGATGCTGCTGCTGGGGATCATCATCGGATTAGGGGCCGGGATCGGTATCGGTTACGGCATTCGATCGGCGTCCCAAACCGCGGATGCGGGGCCTGATGACAAAGCGCCGCCGGCTGCTGCCGAAACAGCGGGCGCCAAGCCGTACAGCGAACAGACAGTGACGCCGTCGCAACAAAAGCCGCCGACGGAGCCGCCCCCGATCCCGGCTGATGCCCCGGCACCTTCCGCACCGGCACCCGTCGCACCCTCCGCACCCTCTACATCACCCATTGACACCGGCCGCCTGATCGTTCGGTCCGTGCCGGCGAACGCAGGGGTGATGATCGATGGGACGTGGCGCGGCCGCACACCTCTCACTGTCGACAAACTGCGCCTTGGCAGCCATGAAGTCCGTATCGTGCAGACCGACTACGCCGTCGCGCGGCAATCAGTAGACTTGACTGCGAAAGCGCCTGCCCGAACGCTGTCATTCCGGCTGGAGCGCGCCGGCGCTGCCCCTTCTGCACCCGTCGCACCCCCGGCACCCTCGCACCTCGACGGCGCCCCGTTCCAACCTTCCGCCGGTGGCGCCGGAACCGCGTGATGCCGAACCGCGTGGGCCGGGATCGTTGTACGTCGACTCGCGACCGCGTGGCGCTGCGGTGTTTCTCGACGGCCGTCAGGTCGGCGTCACGCCGTCGACGATCCCCGACGTGCCTCCCGGCCCGCATGTGGTTCGGATCGAACTGCTGGATCACAACCCGTGGACCGCAAAAAGCCAGGTGCTGTCAGGCCAGCAGACTCGCGTAACCGGTTCCCTCGAACGGATTCGATGAAAGCAACGCTCGCACTCGAAAACGGCATCTGGTACGACGGCGAATCAGCAGGCGCGGCAGGGGAGACGTCAGGCGAGGTCGTCTTCAACACGAGCATGACCGGCTACCAGGAGATCCTCACGGATCCGTCGTACTCGGGCCAGATCGTCACGATGACTTCGGCGCAGATCGGCAACTACGGCATCACGCCCGAGGACGGTGAATCCCGCGGCGTGCAGATCGCCGGCTTCATCGTCCGCGACGAATCACCAATCGCCAGCAACTGGCGATCAGAAGGCACGCTCCGCGACTATCTCACCCGCAACGGCGTCGTCGCCATCTCCGACATCGATACTCGCGCGCTGACGCGGGTGCTGCGTTCGTCTGGTGTCATGCGCGGCGTGATCGCGACCGGGGACTCCGACCCGCGGGAGCTCGTCGAGAAAGCGAGAGCCGTTCCGGCGATGGAAGGCTCCGATCTCGTGCTCGGTGTCACGTGCGAGGCGCCGTTCGACTGGACGCCGGAGCCATCAGATGAATTCGCGCCGGTACCCGGACGGCGCGCCGATCGGCGCCTGAAGATCGCCGCCTACGACTTCGGGATGAAGTGGAACATCCTGCGGCGGTTCAGCGCATACGGGTGTGACGTCCGCGTCTTCCCGGCGACGACCCCCGCGTCGGAACTGCTCAACACTGCGCCGGACGGCGTCTTCCTCAGTAATGGACCGGGGGACCCTGCGGTCCTCTCATATGCCATCCGCAACGCGCGCGAGCTGGTGGACGCCGAAGTGCCCGTCTTCGGTATCTGCCTCGGTCATCAGATCCTGTCGCTGGCGATGGGCGGCAGCACCTACAAACTCAAGTTCGGCCACCGCGGAGCCAACCATCCCGTGAAGGAGCTGGAGACCGGGAAGGTCGAGATCACGTCACAGAACCACGGTTTTGCGGTCGACCCCGAGACGCTTCCACCGGACGTCAAGGTCACGCACCTGAATCTGTACGACGGAACCGTCGAAGGACTGCGGCACGAGACCAAGCCGGTCTTCTGTGTCCAGTACCATCCGGAAGCCGCCCCCGGACCACACGACGCCGACTACCTGTTTCAGCAGTTCATCGACGAGATGGAGAAGCGAGCGTGAACGTGCGCCGGCACGCCTGCGGCAGGCACGAAGCCCCCGAAGTCACGAAGGCACGAAAAACATTACTGTTTTCGTGTCTTCGAGGCTTCGTGCCTTCGTGTCCAATGCCGTCAGCCTCGTTCAGTCTCAGTAGATGCCCAAGCGCACGGACATCCACCGCATCCTCGTCATCGGCTCCGGCCCCATCGTCATCGGGCAGGCGTCCGAATTCGACTACTCCGGCACCCAGGCCTGTAAAGCACTCAAGGCTGAGGGCCTCGAGGTCGTGCTCGTCAACAGCAATCCGGCGACGATCATGACCGACCCGGAGATCGCCGACCGGACGTATGTAGAGCCGCTCACTCCCGACGTGCTCGCCCAGATCATCGAGCGCGAGAAGCCGGACGCGCTCCTCCCCACCGTTGGCGGTCAAACGGCGTTGAACCTGGCGGTCGCGCTGGGGGAGAACGGCACCCTCGACAAATACGGCGTCCAGTTGATCGGTGCCTCGATCGGGGCGATCAAGCTCGCCGAGGATCGGCTTCTCTTTCGCGACGCGATGCGCGAGATCGGCTGCGACGTCCCGCGCAGTCACTACTGTCGCTCGCTGAACGAAGCCCTCGCCGCGGTCGATGACATTGGCTTCCCGGCCATCATCCGCCCGTCGTTCACGCTGGGCGGCGTCGGAGGCGGGATCGCCTACAACGTCGAAGAGTTCCGCGAGCTGGTCAGCCGCGGGATCGAGATGAGCCCGGTCCACGAAATCCTGCTCGAAGAGTCGGTGATCGGCTGGAAGGAATTCGAGCTGGAGGTGATGCGCGACAAGGCCGACAACTTCGTCGTGATCTGCTCCATCGAGAACGTCGATCCGATGGGCGTCCATACCGGTGACAGCATCACCGTCGCCCCGGCGCTCACGCTCACCGATCGTGAGTATCAGCGGATGCGCGATCTGGGGCGCCGCATCATCCGGCGGATCGGCGTCGAGACCGGTGGCTCCAACATCCAGTTCGCCATCAATCCGGCGAACGGCCGGATCATCGTCATCGAAATGAACCCGCGCGTATCGCGATCCTCGGCACTGGCGTCGAAGGCGACGGGGTTTCCGATTGCAAAAATCGCCGCCAAGCTCGCGCTCGGTTATCACCTCGACGAAATCCCGAACGACATCACGCGGCTGACCCCGGCCTCTTTCGAACCAACCATCGACTACGTGGTTGTGAAGGTGCCGCGCTGGGCGTTCGAGAAATTCCCCCGCGCGGATCGCACCCTGACGACGCAGATGAAGTCGGTGGGGGAGGTGATGGCGATCGGCCGCACCTTCAAGGAAGCCTTCATGAAGGCATTCCGGTCGCTGGAGCTCGGGTCGGCCGGCCTGCTGTTCGGTCAGCCCGGCGCTGGCGGCTCAGACGGACTGACCAACGAGGAAGAACAGGGAGCGCTCCAGCGCGCGCTGAGCGTCCCCAACGATCGGAGAATGTGGGCGCTCTTCCGCGCCCTCGATCGCGGCTGGAGCGTGAGCGACCTGCACGACCTCACGAAGATCGATCCCTGGTTCCTGGTGCAGTTCTCGGAGATCGTAGAACTCCAGCGCTCGGCCGCGCTCGTCGGCCTGCGTGGCATGTCGACCGACATGCTGCGGGCGCTCAAACGCGCGGGCATCGCCGATCGCGAGCTCGCGACGGTGCTCGGAACCGACGAGGAGGCAGTACGCCAGACCCGCCTCGACCTCGGGCTCAAGCCGTCGTACAAGCGGATCGACACCTGCGCCGCCGAATTCGAATCGTTCACGCCCTATCTGTACGGAACCTACGAGCGGGAATGCGAAGCCGACCCGACGCCACGGCAGAAGGTTGTGATTCTGGGCAGCGGCCCGAACCGGATCGGGCAGGGGATCGAGTTCGACTACTGCTGCTGTCACGCCGCGTTCGCGCTTCGGGACGAGGGATTCGAGACCGTCATGGTCAACTGCAATCCCGAAACGGTCTCGACTGACTACGACACCGTTGACCGCCTGTATTTCGAGCCGCTCACCTTCGAAGACGTCTCCGCGATCATCGCCCGCGAGCAGGAGGCGGGCGGCCAGGTCAGCTGCGTCGTCCAGTACGGCGGGCAGACGCCTCTCAAGCTGGCGCTGCCGCTGCAGCGCGCCGGCGTCCGGATCATCGGCACCTCACCCGACTCGATCGATCTTGCCGAAGACCGCGAGCGGTTTGCCAAGCTGCTCTGGGAACTGGGGATCCCGCAAGCGCCCAGTGGAACGGCGACGTCCATCGAGGAAGGGCGCGAGGTCGCCGGCTCGATCGGATTCCCGCTCGTCGTCCGGCCGTCGTACGTGCTCGGCGGGCGCGCGATGGCAATCGTGTACGACATGCCGGCGCTCGACCGCTACATGACGCACGCGGTGAGTGCCTCGCCGGAGCATCCGATCCTGATCGACAAGTTCCTCGAGGACGCCGTCGAGCTCGACGTGGACGCCATCGCCGATGTCACCGGCGGCGTGATCATCGGCGGGATCATGGAGCACATCGAGGAAGCCGGGATCCACTCGGGCGACAGTTCCTGTGTCGTGCCGCCATTCAAGGTGGTCGATCGGCACGTGGAACAGATCCGCGATTACACCCGCCGCATCGCCCGTGCGCTCAAGGTCGTCGGACTGATGAACGCGCAGTTTGCGATCAAGGACGACACCGTCTACGTCCTCGAAGTGAACCCGCGCGCCTCGCGCACCGTGCCCTACCTGTCGAAGGCGACCGGTATTCCGCTCGCCAAGGTGGCGGCGCGCGTGATGATCGGGCGGACGCTTGCCCAGCTTGGATTCACGTCCGACCTCGAGGTCGGCGGGTTTTTCGTGAAGTCGCCGGTGTTTCCTTTCGTCCGCTTCCCGGGCGTGGACACGATACTCGGACCGGAGATGAAGTCCACCGGCGAGGTCATGGGCGGCGCACAGACGTTCGGGCATGCGTTCGCCAAGGCGTACATCGCCGCCGGGATCGTGCTGCCGCGGGGCGGCACCGCGTTCATCAGCGTCAACAACCACGACAAGCCGGCGGTCGTCCAGATCGCGCGCGATCTCAACGAGATCGGGTTCAAGATCGTCGCCACGCGCGGGACCGCGAACTATCTTCGCGCGCACGGGCTCGACGCCGACATCGTGTTCAAGGTGAACGAAGGGCGTCCGCACGTCGGCGACGAGATCCTGAACAACCGGATCCATCTCGTAATCAACACGCCGCTCGGCCGCGAGTCCTTTTTCGACGACCGCACCGTGCGGCGGGTTGCGATGATGCACAGCGTCCCCTGCATCACGACGCTGACCGGCGCCGCCGCCGGAGTCAATGCGATCAGGGCCCTCAGCACCGAGGGGCTCAGCGTTCGCGCGCTGCAGGAGTACCACGCAGAAACTGCCACCGGGAAGGCCTGAGCACGTTTCAATTCCAGCGACAGCCCCTGTCTGAGAACAGGAGGTCAGGAGATCAGGAGACTCTTTAGTTAAGAATTTCCTGATCTTCTGATCTCCTGTTATCCATCTCCTGATCTCTCGCGCGCGACCCACGATTTGCAACGCAGGGACCGTGCGCGTTCCCGCGGTGCTTGCGGCAATACCCCTCCTGGCCGGCGCAGCAGCCGGCGTCCTCCTGGTCGAACTCACCCCTGAACGTTTTGGTGTCGCGGCGGCGTTCGCCGCCGCTCTCGCGCTGCTGGCGGGCTGCGGATTTCTGGCAGATCGAGAGGACTGCTGTGTCGTTGCCAGTGTCGTGATCGGGTGTGCTCTGGCCGGCTTCTCGATGGGCACCTCGCGCGCGCGTGAACTAAACACGGCGCCACTCGCGGACTGGGCCTCGGATGGCCGCCGGGCCTTATCGGATTCCGACCCGGTGCTCATCGAAGGGCGTCTGCGCGACGATGCCGCGATTTCGGGGTATGGGGCGTCACTGGTAATCGACGTCAGCCGGGTTGGGGCTGCAGGGAGGGTCGTGGACGTGCACGGTGGCGTCCGGCTGACCGTGGTCGGAGCGGTGCCGGCGTCCGCGGTGGAGCGGTGGCGCGCCGGACGTGCGGTGCGCATGCCCGCCCTTCTGCGCCAGCCGACGACGTTCCAGAACCCAGGCGTCCCGGATGAAACGAAAGCGTTGGCGCGCCGCGGCATTGCGCTCCTCGGGTCGGTAAAAAGTGCGGCGCTGGTCGAGGTGGTGCGACACGGCTCGGCGCTCGAGGAACTGGCGTCCGCGACGCGCGCGTGGGTGCGCGCCGAGATCCAGCAGCACGTCGGACGCGAGCATCCGACCTCCGCCGCGATCGCCATTTCGATTCTCATCGGCGATCGGACCGGCCTTTCGGACGAAGACGAACGGCGGCTTCAGGACGCCGGCACGTACCACGTCATTGCGATATCCGGCGGGAACATCGCGATTCTCACCGCCGTACTCGTGTTCGTCGCTCGCGCGTCCCGCGTCCACTATCGCGTCGCTGCGCTGGTGTCCATTCTCATCCTGCTGTTCTACGCGCAGGTCGCCGGCGGTTCGCCGTCCGTTTCGCGCGCCGTCGCCGGCGCGGTGGTTTTTCTGTGCGCGGTGATTGTCGATCACCGTGGCGCGCCGCTGAACGTCGTCGCCGTCGCCGGGATCCTTGGTGTTGCCGCTGTCCCGGTGAGCGTCCTCGACGCCGGCTTCCTGCTGTCGTTCGGCGCGACCGCGGGAATCATCCTCGGGCGTCAAGGCGGTAGGGGCCGCCTTCAGGCGGCCTGTCACGGGCCGGCTAAAGCCGGCCCCTACAGTCGCGAATCCGGTAGGGGCCGGCTTCAGCCGGCCCGTGTTGCGCGTGATGGCCACCATGCTCGCGGCGACGCTGTGCGCCGAGATCGCGATCGCGCCCATTGCCGCGTCCTTCTTCTCGCGTCTCACCGCCGCCGGCCTGGTGGTGAACTTCGCGGCCATCCCATTGATGACGGTGGTCCAGTGCGCCTCGATGGTGCTACTCGCACTATCGCCGGCATCGGACACTGCTGCCGGCACTGCGGCGATCGTCGTGCACGCCGGGGCAAGCGGCCTTCTCGAGTCGTCGCGGTTCGTCGAGCTCGCCCCGTGGCTGGCTCGTGACGTGCCGGCACCGGCATGGTGGCTGTGCGCCGTTTACTATGCCGCTGCGGCCTTGCTGCTGGTGAGACCCACTCGAGGGCGGATGGCGCTGCTCGTTGCCGCCACAACGTGCCTGGTAACCGGGCCACGTTTCGCGGCACGCGGACTGGTCCCGCTGCCAGAGCCGGGACGTCTTCGCGTCGTCGTGCTCGACGTCGGGCAGGGAGACGCGACGCTCATCGTCCCTCCTCGCGGCGACGCCGTGCTGGTGGACACCGGCGGTCTCGCGGGCACGACCTTCGATGTCGGCACGCGTGTCCTGTTGCCTGCATTGCGCGCCCTTTGCATCCCGCGGATGCACGCGCTGGTCCTGACCCATGGCGACCCTGACCACGTCGGTGGCGCCGAGGTCATGCTCGAGCGGCTTCGTCCTGCCAATGTGTGGGAAGGCGTTCCTGTGCCGCCGCACCCTGTCCTGCAGCAGCTGCGCCAGCGTGCGGAGCAACGACAAATCGTCTGGCGGACCGTGCGTCCCGGCGACGTCGAGCGCGCCGGGCCGGTGGAGATCCGCGTGCTACATCCGCCTGCCCCGGACTGGGAGCGGCAGCGCGTAAGGAACGACGACTCGGTCGTCCTCGAAGTGCGGTACCACGACGTGTCAATCCTGCTGCCTGGCGACATCGGGAGAGAGGTGGAGGAGGCGCTGGTTCCCGGCCTCGCGCTCGGCTCGCTGGTTGTCCTGAAAGCGGCCCACCACGGCAGCGCGACCTCCAGCAGCGAGGCGTTCATAGAAGCGACCAGACCCGCCGCGGTCATCTTCAGTGCCGGGAAGAACAACCGGTTCGGGCATCCGGCAAGAGCGGTGGTCGAGCGCTTCGAGCGAGCGGAAGTGGAGATGTTCAATACCGCCCACGACGGTGCGGTGTTCATTGAAACGGATGGAAGGGAAGTGGAGGTGAGGGGATGGACGGGACGAAAGATGACGGTGAAACGCTGACAACCGACGCTACCGTAGCGCACGAAGAACGACCCGCTGGCGCGCGGCACGAGGAACCCGAAGGCACGAAGGCACGAAAATCTATTGTTTGCGTGTCCACGTCACCGATGACGCCGGAACAGGAAGTTCTGATTTCCCGCGTCGTCGACGTTGGATTCACAGTGCACTCGTTATCTCGGTCCCGGTTTCAAAGAGCGGATCTACCACCGGGCGTTCTGCCTCGAACTCGATTCGCGAGGACTGAAATTCGAATCTGAGAAACTGGTCGAGGTGGTCTACAAAAAGTGGACGATTCCAGGTCAGAGGATCGACCTGATCGTCGAGAACATTGTTCTCGTCGAATTGAAGGCGGTCCCCCGGTTGCGGCCTCTGCACCGGAAGCAGGCCCTCTCGTATCTCAAAACCACGAACCTTAGAGTCGCGTCTGGTAATGAACTTCAACTGCGAGCTTTTCAAGAACGGCGTGAAGAGGGTGGTTCGCTAGCAGACGTTTCTTCGAGGCTTCGGGCCTTCGTCCCTTCGTGCACTCGCGAAGCGAGCCGTTGCGCGTCGTGCCGTCGTGCCGTCGTGTCGTCGCGCCGGCCGAAGGCCTGACCCGTTTCGCCGGCCAGCGGGTCGCCGTGCAGCGGCACGACGGACGGCGTGTCTACTTGATCTGCTGCCACACCTCCTCCATCTCTTCCAGCGTGGCTTCCTGCAACGATTTGCCTCGCTGCTCGAACACCTCCTCCACCCTGCCAAACCGCTGAGTAAATTTCTCGTTCGCCTTCCTCAGCGCTGACTCAGCGTCAATACCCAGCTTTCTTGCCAGATTGGCCATCGCAAAGAGCAGGTCTCCCATCTCCTCTTCGGTGCGCTCCCGGCCTTCGTGTGCGGCGGCACGGAGCTCCTCGACCTCCTCCTCGATCTTCGTTATCACATCGTCCGTGCGCTCCCAGTCGAAGCCCACGGCGGCGGCGCGCGTGCTGATTTCATGCGCGCGCAGGAGCGCGGGCATTGTCTTTGGCACGCCTTTCAACAGTGACTTTCGTTCTCCAGCGCTCTGCTGCTCGCGGGCCTTGATCTGCTCCCATTGCTCGAGCACCTTGCCGGGCGTATCCACGCCGGCGGTGTCCCCGAAAATGTGAGGATGGCGGCGGATCAGCTTCTCGTTGATGTGCCGCAGCGATTCGGTCACCGTGAAGCGCCCCGCGTCAGTCTCCATCTGCGCCAGGAACACTCCTTCGAAGATGAAGTCGCCGATCTCTCCCCGCAGTGCCTCGTGATCATCGCGGTCGATCGCGTCGAGTACCTCGTAGGTTTCCTCGAGGACGAAGTTACGCAGCGACTGGATCGTCTGCTCGCGATCCCATGGGCATCCGCCAGGACCGCGCAGCCGAGCCATGATGTCGACGAGTGCCTGGAACTCCTCTCCAGCAGCTGTTTGCGCACCCTTGGCACTCATCGCACCCCCTCGCACCCCTCGCACCCTTCGCACCCCTCGCACCCTTCGCACCCCTCGCACCCCTCGCACTCTCCATTTGGTCGCTATGCTAGCATTCGGTCGTGGAGACTCCCGACTCCGGCATCAGCTTCACACAGTTCATTCTCTCGCTGGGCACGACGGCGGCGGTGCACTTCGGCGATCTGCCGGATCCCGTGAGCGGAGAAACCGGTGAGACGAACCTCGTCGCCGCCGCACAAATGATCGACTTGATTGCGCTGCTGCAGGACAAGACCCGCGGCAACCTCGACCCGGCGGAATCCAAGCTCGTCGACGACCTGCTCTACGACCTGCGCCTGCGGTTCGTTCAGGCGCAACAGCAGCCGCGCATCGTTCATCCCTAGTGGACAGAATCACGTTCCTCGGCACCGGCACGTCACACGGTGTGCCGATGATCGCATGCGACTGCCTGACCTGCCGCTCGACCGACCCGCGCGACAAACGGCTGCGCACCTCGATTTACGTCGAGCTTCAGGACGGCACCGCGGTCCTGGTCGATGCCGGTCCCGATCTCAGACAGCAGGCGCTGACCCACAACATCCGTCGCGTCGACGCGGTCCTCTTCACTCATGGGCACGCCGATCACATCCTCGGGCTCGACGAAACACGCCGCTTTACCGAGTCACAGGGGCGAGCGCTCGACTGTTACGCCGACCCGGCGACCCTTGGCGACATCAGGCAGACGTTCTCCTACGTCTTCGACCCGTCGACGCCGCGTGGTGGAGGTCTTCCGCAGCTCAATCTGATCCCGATCGAGCAGACGCTGACGATCAACGGAAACGAGATCATTCCGGTGCCTGTGTTTCACGGCAAGCGGCGAATTCTGGGTTTCCGCTTCGGGTCCTTTGCCTACCTCACCGACTGCAGCCGCGTCCCCGACGATTGCTGGGCCCTGCTGCACAACCTGGAGGTCGTCGTCCTCGACGCGCTGCGGGAGCGTCCGCACCCGACCCACTTCTCTCTGTCTGAAGCCATCGAGGCAGCTCGTCGCATTGCCGCGCAGCGCACCTTCTTCACGCACATGTGTCACGACCTGGCTCATGAAGCGACGAATGCTCGCCTGCCCGAAGGCATCGCGCTCGCGTACGATGGACTGGTTGTGGAATGCGGGTAGCAACCTTTCCGGACGATCCCGCTCCTCGCTGGCACCACCCGGTGCTCGCGCTGGGGAACTTTGACGGGCTGCACCGCGGCCACATGAAGATCATCGACCGTGTGCGGCAGCGCGCGGGCGAGCGCGCCGGCACACCTGCCGCGATGACGTTCGATCCCCACCCTCCGCGAGTGGTCCGGCCTGACAAGGCGCCGGCGCTGCTGATGACCAGAGAGCAGAAGATCGAAGCGCTGGCGCGGTCCGGTATGCAGGGCGTCGCGATCGTCCGCTTCACGCGTGAGCTCTCGCACTGGGATCCCGAGATGTTCGTTCGAACAGTGCTCGTCGAATGGCTGCATGTCGCTGAAGTCTGGGTCGGCGCGAACTTTCTTTTCGGCCACGAGCGCGCCGGCACGTTTTCGGTTCTGCGCAGTCTTGGCGCGCGCTACGGGTTTCGCGCCGAGAAGATCGATCCGGTCCGCTACAAGGATTTCGTGGTCAGCAGTACCCGGGTGCGTCGCCTCGTCAGCGAGGGCCGCGTCGACGAAGCAGGGGCGCTGCTGGGGCATCACTATTTCGTCGACGGCACGGTGGTGAAGGGCGCCGGCCGCGGCCGGGAGCTCGGCGTGCCGACCGCCAACGTCGCGACACCGAACGAGCTGGTGCCGCCGGCGGGTGTTTACGCGACCCTGCTGACGACGGACGGGATCGTGTTTCCATCGGTGACCAACATCGGCCTGCGGCCGACCTTCGGAGACGTCACCGAGCCGGTCATCGAAACGCACATTCTCGATTTCGAACGGGACCTCTACGGATCGGCCGTGCGCGTCTCGTTCGTCCAGCGGATGCGTGACGAACGCGCGTTCGCGGATGTCGACGCGCTGCGGGCGCAGATCGACGCCGACCGCCGCGCGGCGCGGCGGCTGTTCGGTCGTATTTCGCTGTAGAATCTTTCAATATGTCTCAATCAGCGGGAGCCGTCAGGAACGGCCTCGTGCTGCGCTTTTTCGTGCCGGCGTCGGGCGAGCTGCGTGCGGTTGCGAGCGACCTGGCCGCCAAGGTTGCCGAGCAGCTCGGTGCAAATGGGGAAGGGCGTGCGGCCATCCAGGGTACGCTCGACGACCTCGCCCGCCGTGTCGGCGTGACCGGAGACGATGAAGTGGCCTTCGAGTTCCATAAGCTCGATCGCGAGCTCAAGATCGAAGCACGGTCCAACGGCCGCGCCTCCGAAGCACGTATTCCCTTACCCGCCTGACCCGGCGCCTCCCGCCCGATGCGCCTGTACAACACGCTGACACGTAGAGAAGAGGAGTTCGCGCCCGCCCGGGACAACACCGTGCGCATGTACGCATGCGGCCTCACCGTGTACTCACGCGGGCATATCGGGAACTTCCGCATGTTCGTGGTCGTGGACCTGCTGCGCCGCGCGCTGAAGTACGAAGGGGGTTATGGTGTGCGCGGCGTCATGAACTACACCGACGTCGACGACCGCACCATCCTCGAATCGCAGAAGGCCGGTCAACCGCTCCGCGAGTACACGACCCATTTCGTCACCGCGTTCGAGAAGGACGCAGCCGCCCTCGGGCTCGAGCCGGTCGAAGAGAATCCGCGCGCCACGGATCCCGAGAACATCGAGGCGATGGGGGAGACGATCAAGGCGCTCGAGCGCAACGGCCACACCTACCGCAGCGACGGCTCGATCTACTTCAGGATTGCGACGCTGCCCGACTACGGCAAGCTCGCGCGTCTCGATCCCGACGGGATGAAGAGCGGCGCCCGCGTCGACTCGGACAAGTACGACAAGGAAGACGCGCGCGACTTCGTCCTGTGGAAGGGGACCAAGCCGGGCGAGCCGACCTGGGACCCGGGCATCGGTCCCGGACGGCCGGGATGGCACATCGAGTGTTCCGCGATGGCGCTGCGGCTGCTGGGGCCTGCCCCGATCGACATCCACGCCGGCGGCGTCGACCTGATCTTCCCGCATCACGAGAACGAGATCGCGCAGAGCGAAGGGGCCACCGGCACGCCGTTCTCCCGCTTCTGGTTCCACGTCGAGCATCTGATGATCGACGATGACGAGAAGGGGGAGGAGAAGATGTCGAAGAGCCTCGGCAACGTCTTCAACCTCGAGGACATCGTCGGGCACGGCTTCCGTCCCTCAGCGCTGCGCTATCTCTATCTCGGGGTGCATTACCGAAAGCAGTTGCGATTCTCCTGGACCGCGATGGCGCAGGCCGAAGAGTCGCTGAAGCGGATCACGGATTTCCTGGCGCGCCTGGAATTGGTAGAGGCCGGCTTTAGCCGGCCTGACAAAGCCGGCTCGGTAGAGGCCGCCTTTAGGCGGCCTGAAACCGTCATCGCCGCGCAACTCGACGAGGCTGCGCGCGCGTTCTCGGCGCATATCGCCGACGACCTGAATACCGCGGCAGCGCTCGGCGTGATCTTCGACCTTGTCCGCGCCTTGAATACGTCGATCGACAACGGAGACCTCGGCGCGGCGGACGTCGCTGCGGTGCGGCACACCTTCGAGCGGTTCGACCGCGTGCTCGGCGTCCTGTCGCTGCGCCGCTCAGAGAACGAGCGCCCGCCCGTGCCGGTCGAGGAAATCGAACAACTGATCGAGGCTCGCAAGGCGGCGCGGCTCGCGAGGAATTTCGCCGAAGCAGACCGCATTCGAAAGGACCTCGACGCGCGAGGCATCCTGCTGGAAGATACAGGGTCGACGACCCGATGGAAACGAAAGTAAAAGAGCTCCAGCCGTCAGCTCCAGCTGAGAGCTGATAGCTGAAAGCTGAAAGCTGAGAGCTATGACCGCACCTGACATCAAGACCGCACTGCCCGGGCCGAAAGCGAAAGCGATCATCGAGAAGGACTCGAAGTTCGTGTCGCCGTCCTACACCCGCGACTATCCGTTCGTAATTGCGCGCGGCGAAGGGGCCGTGGTCGAAGACGTGGATGGCAATCGGTTCATCGACTGCGCGGCCGGGATCGCGGTGAATTCGACCGGGGTCTCACATCCTGAGGTCGTCAAGGCGATCTGCGATCAGGCGCAGAAGTTCATTCACATGTCCGGGACGGACTTCTACTACGAGCCGCAGGTACGGCTGGCGGAGGAGCTTGCGTCGATCGTGCCGATCGACGGTGGAGTGCGCACGTTTTTCGGCAACTCCGGCACCGAAGCCACCGAGGCGGCGCTGAAGCTGGCGCGGTATCACACCAAACGGCAGGGGATCATCGCGTTCTATGGTGCGTTCCACGGCCGGTCGCTCGGGTCGCTGTCGCTGACGGCGAGCAAGGCCATCCAACGCCGCGGGTTTTCGCCGTTCATGCCCGGCGTCTACCACGCGCCGTACCCGGATACCTACCGGTTCAACGGCAGCGCCGACGCATGCGCCGAGGCCTCACTCAGCTTCATCCGCGACCAGATCCTCGTCCATCTCATCTCTCCCGACGAAGTCGCGGCGATCGTCGTCGAGCCGATCCAGGGCGAAGGGGGCTACATCGTCCCACCGAAGGCGTTTCTGCAGGGGCTGCGCGATCTCACGAAGGAGCATGGCATTCTGCTCGTCGCCGACGAGGTGCAATCCGGCATGGGACGCACGGGCAAGATGTTCGCCCTCGAACATTTCGGCCTGACGGCCGACATCGTCAATATCGCGAAAGGGATCGCTTCGGGCCTGCCGCTTGGCGTGACCTGCGCGCGCGCCGACGTGATGGCGTGGCCGCCTGGCGCGCACGCGAGTACCTTTGGCGGCAATCCCGTGGCATGCGCCGCGGCCAGTGCCACGATCAAGCTGCTCAAGGAGCAGCTTGTTGCCAACGCCGCCGCCGTCGGTGCCCACCTGGCCGAAGGCTTGCGCCGGCTGGAAGAGAAGCACCAGATCATCGGCAACATTCGCGGCATGGGCCTGATGATCGGCATCGAGCTGGTGAAGGACCGCAAGACCAAGGAGCGCGCGGTCGATGCCCGCGGCGCGCTGGTCCAGGCCATGTTCAAGCGCGGCGTCCTGATCCTCGGCGCCGGCAAGAACGCCGTCCGCCTCGCCCCGCCGCTGGTGCTGTCGAAGGACCAGGCCGACAGCATCCTGCGACTGCTCGACGAGTCGCTTGCAGAGATCGCCCTGTAGCCCAGCCCTTTAGGGCTGCGGCGCGCCTTATTCTGTTCTCAGCGCGATCGACGGGTCGACCTGCGATGCACGCCGGGCCGGGATGAAATTCGCAGCCGCAGCGGAAATCAACGACAGGCCGACGGCTGCCGACCATGCCGCGGGGTCCATCGCGGTGACGCCGTAGAGGCCTGAGACGATTGCGCGAGCCGCAAGCCAGGCCAGCAGCAGGCCGACTGCGAGACCGGCCGACGCGACGCTCAATCCCTGGCGCATCACCATGCGGATGACTCCGCCGGGCGCCGCACCGAGCGCCATCCGGATGCCGATCTCGCGGGTTCGCCGGGCAACCGCGTACGCGATGACTCCGTACAAGCCGATTGCCGCGAGCACCGTTGCCACGAGCCCGACGATTGAGGCCGTCTGAGCAGCGAGACGCGCCGGGAGAAGCGCGGCGTCCACCTGTGCTTCCATGGGCTGACCTTCGATGAACACCGTGTATGGCTCGATCGCCAGTACCTCACGCTTCATGGCAGCCAGCAGGGCAGACGCGTCCGTCGCGGACCGCGCGATCAGTACCTCGTTGGAGAAGGATCGTTGCGTCAGCGCGAAGTGAACATAAGGCGTCGGCTTCTCGCCAACCGTTTCCACTTTGTAGTCGCCGACGACGCCGACAACCTCGAACTCCGGCCCGTCGAGCCCCCGAGTTCTGAACCGCCGTCCGATCGGATCGCTTCCCGGCCAATAGGTGCGCACGAACACGTCGTTCACAACGGCAACACGCGGAGCAGCGAGCGAGTCCGCGGCGCCAAAGGTGCGTCCGCGCAACAATGGCACGGCGAGCGTGTCGAAGTACTCGCCATCCACCCAACTCACGGCAACCAGTGCTCCCTCGTCACCCGGACGGTGCTGCTCCGCTAGAAAGATCCGGTTGCGGTTGTAGTTGATGGCAAGCGGCTGGCGTGACGCGCGCGCCGCCGACTGGACACCGGGTATCGTTCGGACGCGTGCGACGGCCTGGTCGAAGAACTGCTGCGCCCGTTTCTCGTCATAACCGACGAGACCCACCTCCGCCGACAACGCCGCGACGCCGGTCGTTCTGAAGCCGAGGTCGATCTCACGTGCTTCGAGAATGCTCCGTGTCAGGAGTCCCGCGGCGACGAGCAGCACGAGCGTGACCGCGGTCTGGCCCGCTACGAGCGCGTCTCTCAACGTCCAGCGTCGGCGGCCGGTCCCCAGCGAAAGCGCTTCCCCCTTCAACTCCGACATCAGGTTCGTTCGAGTCGCACGAAGCGCAGGGGCAAGCCCTGCGATCAATCCCGCAATCGTCGCGACCGTAATCGTGAAGAGCAGGACCCGTCCGTCGATCCGCAAGGCAAGTTCCAGCGGAATGGGGATCGGCATCGGCATCGACTGAATCAGTCGGACCAGCAATGCCGCCAGCGCCGTCCCCGCCGCCGCGCCGGCGAGCGCGAGCACGACGCTCTCGGTAAGCAGCTGGCGGATCAGCCGTCCGCGGGTGGCGCCGATCGCAAGTCGAACGCCGATCTCTCGCTGACGTGAGGACGCGCGGGCCAGGAGCATGTTCGTGACGTTGGCGCACGCAACCAGCAGGACCAGGCCGACGCCGAGCATCAGTGCGGCGGCGACCGGGCGGAGCGCCTTGTCGGCCTGCGGATGCAGGCGCACGTTGGCGACAACCGACACGGTTCGTCCGTCGTTGGTCGCCTTGTGCGCTGCGGCGAGCTGCCGCATGATCACCTGGAGGTTGGCTCCCGCGGTCGTTGCTGTTTCCCCATCCTTCAATCGTCCGCGAATGAACATCCAGCGCTGGCCCCGGCGCTCGAGGCGAGTGTTGCCGGTCGGCGACGGGACCGAATCCTGAATGCCCGCGGGTTCGATCTCCTCAACCCACGCGAGCGGGACCCACATCTCGGGCTGCAGCATCGGCACCATCCCGGTGAACCGCTCCGGCGTGACGCCGACGATCGTGTAGACCTGGCCACGCATGTGCATGGGTCTCCCGATCACGCCCGGGTCTCCCCCGAAGGTTTTCATCCAGACGCGATGGGCAATCATCATCACGCGCGGCGCGCCGGCGCGGTCGTCCTCGGGCAGAATCGTCCGGCCAATAGCCGCGCGGACGCCGAGCAGCTGGAAGTAATTGCCGGTCACGACCTCACCGATCGCCATTCGCGACTGATCTGACGTGCGAATCGCGCCGAGGGCCGGGCTGTAACCCAGCATTCCCTCGAACACCTGGTTCTGCGCCTGAAAGTCGAGGAAGTCAGGGTAGGAGCTGGTGGCGTAGGTGTCGCCGTCCACTCCGCGTGTGTAGACGTCCACGAGACGGTCGGCTCGTTCCACCGGCAGCGGCCGGAGCAGCAGCGCGTCGACAATGGAGAAGAGGGCCGTGTTGAAGCCGATGCCGAGCCCGAGCGACGCGATCGCGACTGCGGTGAAGACTGGACTCCTGAGCAGCCACTTGATCGTGTACCGGACGTCCGCACGCAGATGGTCGATCATTGTTCCTCGCTGGGCGGCCCTGCCTGCGGCGCCGCGGCTGGTCCTAAAGACGACTGCCGTCCCAGGAAGTTCAAATTGCTGGCCTGATTCTTGTCATCTGACGCGGGCCATGACTGAGATGCGTCAGCAGCTCGGAGAATCCGGCGAAGAAATCGCGTGTCGAGAACTCGGCGCGCGCGGGTACGCAATTCTTGCCAGGCGGTACCGCACGAGGCATGGCGAAATTGACATCGTTGCGCGCGACGGGGACACCGTCGTCTTCGTCGAGGTCAAGCTGAAGACGACGGGGGAGTTCGGCGCGGCGGTGGAATCGGTCACGCCATGGAAGCAGAGACGAGTGGCTGCCATGGCCGTGGACTATCTGGCGCGCAACAGAATGACGGACCGTCCCTGCCGCTTCGACGTCGTCGCCATCGACCTCCTCGAAGGAGTGGAGCCGCGGATCACCGTGATTCCATCGGCGTTCGATGCGACCTGATCCATCAACAAGACGGCTTAGAGGACTCAGGCCACAATCGGTACGGT